>JBBQLN010000026.1:0-43133 GCA_038327905.1 Burkholderiales bacterium | reverse complement strand
GTTGGCATAGTAGAAATACGTATATCAACTGCTTGATGCTTCACTTTAATGGCAAATCGGCCATCTTGCGGCAAGCGTTTTTCTGAAATATCTAAGCCAGACATAAGCTTTAGACGTAATGCTAATGCTGAGGCAATTTTTAAATCAGCCTCAGTTTGTAAGTGCATTACGCCATCAATGCGAAAGCGAATCTGCAGTTTATGTTCTTGAGGCTCAATATGAATATCCGATGCGCGTACTTGTACGGCATCTTCAAAAATGGTTTGTAATAGCTTAACGACTGGTGCTTCTTCGGCGCTACCGCCCATGCCCATCGCTGCAAAATCAATGGCGGTATCGCCAAGGTCTTGTCCTAACTCTAATGCTAAGTTTAAAATCTCGTCAGTACGACGGTAACTACGGTCAATCAGTTGGAGTAGGGCACTTTCTTGAATAACAGCCAGCTCAATATCTCGATGTAATAAGCGCACTAATTCGTCATAAGCGAATAAATCGGTAGGGTCTACCATGCCGACCAAGTAGCTATTACCTTTGTCGGCAAGCACTGCACAGCGTAAACGGCGTGCTTGCGCTTCAGGAAGTTTGTTGATGACTTCAGCTTTGGTGCTGAACTGTTGTAAATCGATAAATGGCACTTTTAACTGACGTGCCAACGCTTCAGAAATCTGTGTTTCTGTCACGTAGCCTTTATCCACAAAAATGCGACCTAGCTTGCGACCAGTGCGTTTTTGCTCTTCAAGTGATTTATCTAAATCATCAGCGCTAATTAAATTTTGCTGAACTAGAATCTCACCCAGGCGAATCTTTTCAGGACGTGCCATTTAAACCCCATTAATATTCGTACAGGCTCAAATATAAACGAGGTGATTGCAATTCAATTGTGAGAATAAAGAGGGATTTTGCCTTGAAATCTAAATTGCAGATTGCTAATGCTAGCTTTCACTGTAATAAGCCAATGATTAGTGCGTGATTACTATGGTGCTATTTGCTACTGTTCCATGCGCGGTCGAGTATTTCTTGCTTCTTCTCTAATACAGCCTTTGTATTGGTGAGTTTTTTTTCGGCTGCAACTTGTTCATCTTGCAGGTCTTTTAAGCGCGCCTGCTCTTCTTTAATACGACTTTCTTGCAGATTCACCTTATAGCTAAAATCGTCATAAGCGGTTTTTGCATTATCGTAATCCTGACGAGCGGCTGTAACGCTGGCTTGCTCCAACGCTACGTCCTTAGCCAGTGCTGGCGCTGAGAGCAGTAAGCCTAATAAAAGATATGTTGGTAATAGTGTTGGTTTAGCAATTATCATACTTCAGACTCCTGTGGCAGAAGTTGTTCTGCACTTATGAACAATTATGCTACAAAACACTTATTAATGTAAAACGGATTGAAAGCTTGGCTAACATGCTTGGTTTATAATGTGAAAAAGCCAATATAAAGTGAATATGAACCCAGAAGATTTACAACGCTTAGTTACCATGAGCATGCCTTATGGTAAGTATAAAGGCCGCTTAATTGCAGACTTGCCTGGTCAATATTTAAATTGGTTTGCACGAGAGGGTTTTCCCAAAACTGAGCTGGGCCGTTTATTAGCGTTAATGCAAGAAATTGACCATAATGGCTTGTCCTCATTGCTTGATCCATTAAGAAAAAAATAAATTTAAACTTTACTGTTTCACTCAAAGTTGCGTAAGCCCGCAACATTGGTAATAACAATTTCTTTACCATTCACTTCAATCAGCCCAGCATTATTAAGCCTTAGCATGACGCGTGAAAGTGTTTCTGGCGTAATGTTTAGCATTGATGCAATAGTCAGCTTGTTTGCTGGAAACTGCACTCTCTCTGGATTAGGCGAGTCAGAGCTAATCTGTAATAAATAACCAATAAGCCGTTGCGTGCTGTTTTGCAATGAAATGGACTCTATATCATTTACTAATTGGCGGTTGCGCGCAGATATGCCAGCCAGCATGCGTCTAACTACAGTGACATCGTTATCGAGGATGTCAAAAACTGCGTCTCTGGTAATAAGTAATACTTTGGAATCTAAAGTTGCCTGTGCGTATATCGGAAATGATTGCTCGAGAAATAAAACTGCCTCACCAAAGCTTTCTCCTGGCTGAATGAGGCCAATTACTTTTTCATCGCCTTGTGGTGAAATGATGCCTAGCTTTATTTGGCCTTCAAGTAATAGGTAAAAACCATGCGCCCGATCGCCACGGTTAAACAAAGTTTCTCCTTTAGCTACAGTAACAACTCTAGTGCCATTTGCTAACAATTCAATTTGATTTGGTTGAAGTTCTGAAAACATGTATAATTTATACAGCTTTTGAGCAATACCTAGTTTATCCATTGTTAGTCCCTTTATGTTTTTTTATAAAACGTATTGTGTACTAAATTGGTCAGCTTTCAAAACTTGATTCTGGTCAAGAAATAATTGATAACCAAATGCTATTGTTCAACTGGTATTTTTATTAACTCTGTAATAAAAGGAGCAATGTTATGAGCGCAACTTTCACTAAGTCCATGGCGCGAAATGTTTTTTACGGTGGAGGAGCGTTTTTCTTCCTTTTATTTCTTGCGCTTACTTTCGATACTACGAAAGCATTACCTGCACGAGACAATAGCCAAAACATTACGCCAGCCGTAGCACATGGCAAAAAACTGTGGGAGACCAATAATTGTATCGGCTGCCATACTTTGTTGGGTGAAGGTGCGTACTTTGCGCCTGAACTAGGCAATGTTTATATCCGTCGCGGACCTGATTTTATTAAAGCATGGATTAAAGGCCAGCCAACAGGCGTGCCTGGACGCCGCCAGATGCCACAATTCAATCTTAGTGATGCTGACATTGATGATGTCATCGCGTTTCTTAAATACGCTTCAGGAATTAACACTGAAAAATGGCCACCAAACATTGAAGGCTAATCAGTCATTATCTTAGGAGTTTAATCAAATGAAATACACGTCTCAGGCAGTAGCGAAGCCTTATTTTATCGCTGCAATTGCTCTGTTTCTAGGCCAGATTCTTTTTGGCTTAATTATGGGGTTGCAATACGTGGTTGGGGATTTTCTTTTTCCTGCCATTCCTTTTAACGTTGCTCGGATGGTGCATACAAACTTGTTAATTGTATGGTTGCTGTTTGGTTTTATGGGTGCATCGTATTACTTGATTCCAGAAGAATCTGAAGTTGAGTTGTACAGTCCTAAACTCGCTATCATCACATTTTGGATATTCTTAACGGCTGGTGTGCTCACAATACTTGGTTATTTGCTAGTACCTTATGCATCGCTTGCAAAATGGACTGGTAACGACCTGCTCAATACAATGGGGCGCGAGTTTCTAGAGCAACCATTGCCAACCAAAGTGGGTATTGTGATAGTGGCTTTATCTTGGCTATTTAATATCGTCATGACAGTGCTTAGAGGTCGCAAAACGGCTATTAGCTTAGTCTTATCATTAGGTATGCTCGGTTTGGCTGTGTTCTTTCTCTTTTCGTTCTACGACCCCGTCAACCTAGTAAAAGATAAATATTACTGGTGGTGGGTAGTGCATCTTTGGGTAGAAGGCGTATGGGAGTTGATTTTAGGCGCAATGCTAGCTTTCGTGTTAATCAAAGTAACAGGTGTTGACCGTGAGGTAGTTGAAAAATGGTTATATGTCATTATTACAATGACGCTGGTTACGGGCATTATTGGTACAGGTCACCATTACTTCTGGATTGGCGCGCCGGCTTATTGGCAATGGTGGGGTTCTATCTTCTCAGCATTAGAGCCTATTCCATTTTTAATGATGACTATATTTGCATTCAACATGGTGAATAAACGCCGTCGTGAACATCCAAACAAAGCCGCCGTACTTTGGGCTTTGGGTACCAGTGTCATGGCGTTTCTTGGTGCTGGTTTGTGGGGCTTCTTACATACATTGGCGCCAATTAACTATTACACACATGGTACGCAGTTAACTGCAGCTCATGGACATTTGGCTTTCTTTGGTGCGTATGCCTTAGTGGTGCTCACCATGATTTCTTACGCAATGCCTATCTTGCGTGGACGTGCAGCTAACCCAGAAAGAGCGCAAATAATGGAAATGTGGTCATTTTGGTTAATGACAGTTGCTATGTTCTTTATTGCCTTGTTCCTTACAGGTGCTGGTATTGTGCAAGTATGGTTGCAACGCTTGTCACCGACACCAATGGGTTTCATGGCAGTACAAGATCAAATATCAATCTTTTACTGGGCGCGTGAAGGTGCGGGTGTAGTGTTCCTAATAGGCCTATTGCTTTACATTGGTAGCTTCTTTGTTAAAGGCGATAGCCACGCTTTTGAATAAATAGTCAGCAGTTAGTGTTATCTTAAAAAGAGGAGATTAGTCTCCTCTTTTTTTATACAAATCTGATATTTATATTTACATTAATAGCGCAACTTTTTAAAAAGTGTATAATTAATACATCTTTATAAAAGTCAATTTATAGAAGTTTAGTATTGGAATAGTTTGAAACAAGCTAATGAAATTTCTCTTCAAGAAGACCTACCGGGTGATTTTGCAATCTGGATTTTTATCTTTGCTGAGATGTTGGCTTTTGGTGTGATGTTTGTAGCCTATGCCTTTGCTCGCGCAAAGTATGTAGAGCTGTTTAATGCTTCGCAGCTAACATTAAGTCGAACTTCTGGCGCAATCAATACGCTGGTACTGATTACTAGTAGTTATTTTGTAGTGCGAGGTGTTTCTGCTGTTAAGCAAGGGATGAACAAGCAATGCGCGCGTTGGTTGACAGGCGCAATTGTACTTGGTGGTATATTTATCGTTATTAAAATGGTCGAATTTAATGCCAAATTTGACGCGGGTATCACTATGAGTACTAACAATTTTTATATGTTTTACTTGTCGCTGACATTTTTTCATTTTATGCACGTGTTGATGGGTATGGTCATACTCTCTGTAATCATTATGAAGGCTAGACGTGGTGGATATAGTGCCCAAGACTACGTCGGTGTTGAGACGGGTGCATCGTTTTGGCACATGGTAGATTTTCTATGGATTATATTATTTCCACTAATTTACATCATACGTTAGGGCTATTATGAATATCGATAAAGCACTATTCTCAACAATCATTTGGCTAGCGCTGGTTGTGTTGACAGCTATAACATTTAGCTTAGGTGAAGCAGGGTTATCTGGTAAAGGCGTCATGCTGACGCTACTAGCAATCACCATGATAAAAAGTCAGTTGGTAGCCAATTATTTTATGGCTTTGCGCAGGACTAAGTTCTTATGGCGCGCCATTATGTTTGGATATTTCATCATCGTTGGTGGTTTAATCGCAGTGGCCTATTTAATGAGCCTTAGATAAATACAATTTCAACGAATACAGTTGTATTAACTTAAAAGTAATATTGGAAATTTATGGAAAACATACCCTTTTACCAATCGCATGGCAGTGAAATCGAGCTTTTTGAACGTGCATGGCGCAACAATTTGCCTTTGCTCATTAAGGGGCCTACTGGATGTGGTAAAACGCGTTTCGTTGCGCATATGGCCGCTAAACTCGGATTACCACTTCATACCGTAGCATGTCATGACGACCTTACTGCGGCTGATTTAGTTGGTCGCCACCTCATCGTGGATGGTCAAACGGTGTGGAGTGATGGCCCGTTAACACGCGCAGTGCGTGAGGGTGGCATTTGTTATTTAGACGAAGTGGTAGAAGCGCGTAAAGACACAACCGTTGTGTTACATCCGTTAGCTGATGATAGGCGTATATTGCCGATAGATCGTACTGGTGAAATATTGGCCGCTCCGCCTTCTTTCATGCTGGTCGTTTCCTACAACCCAGGTTATCAAAACTTTCTCAAAGGTATGAAACCATCGACAAGGCAGCGTTTCATTTCACTTGCTTTTGACTTCCCTTCTCCAGCACGTGAAGAGGCCATTCTTATAGGTGAGACAGGCATCGATGAAATGCTGGCAAAGCGCCTTGTGTCTATTGCCAATGCATTCCGTGCGTTGCGTGATCATGATTTGGAAGAAGTCGCCAGTACGCGCTTGCTGGTATATGCCGCCACACTAATTAAAGATGGTTGCGAGCCAACATTGGCTTGCCGCGCAGCCTTGGTTGAGACGCTGACGGATGACCCAGAAACAGCGGTGGCGTTGCGTGAAGTGATTGATGCGACCTTTGGCTTATAAACTTAGTATGATTAAGCATCTTCATTTAGGCAAACGCTAACATGGAAGAATATGTCGGTGAGCTCTGGCATAAACTGGTCACGCGTGTTGCCGATAAGCAGCATGCTGAGGCTGCTGTTAGTTTGACTGAAATTGGCAAAACCGCAGCTATTTTCTTTCGAGCATTAGGCGGTGATGCGGGCTTAAATCTCTCTGCGACAGCATCGACCCGTCATGGCGCACGTCGTGGTTGGCGCGATAGGCTTGCAAGCACTGGTGAGCGAGTTGAGTTATCTTGGCGCGATAATGAAACCTTACGTTTACCAGAGAAAATAGATATATTCACGGAACGTAGCCTTAATCGCGATTTGTATTTGTGGTTAGTAGCACTTTCAGCGGCAGATGTTGATGAAAGTCTACCTTGGATTGTACGCAATCAAACGGCAACGCTGCTAACATTGGAACGCTTTCCTGGTTTGGCTGCTCGATACCATAGGCTTGTGGCAGCACTACTGCCTTTACGTATAGTTCCAGAAAAACTGCCAGTTGAAGAAGCCGCGCAAGAGTTAGCTATTCGTCAAGCTCTCCAGCAACCAGGCAGCGTTCACACTTTACCACCTTCAAAAAAACCATATCAACCCGTAGTTCTATGGATGCATCCAAGCCCGCCAGTGAGTGCTAGCAATAAAGTCAGCACCAGTGATGGTGCGCCAGAACGAGAGAAAACTGACGATAAAAATATTGCTAAAAGTCGCCGCAAACATGCGGCTGAACGCACTGACATGCCTGATGGTAAAGATGGTTTTCTCATGATGTTTCGTGCAGAGAGCCTATTTTCATGGACTGAATATATCAATGTAAATCGTCCGCAAGATGAAGAAGATGATATTGAAAAAGCAGCGCTTGCCGCCGAGGATATGGATAGCATGACCGTTGCGCGTGATGGTGAAACAACGGTTGCTAAACTGCGTTTTGACCTAGATTTGCCACCTGCAGGTGAAGATGACACGCCGCTGGGGGAGGGTATTTCGTTACCAGAGTGGGATTATAAAAAACAAATCATGCATCCAGATTATTGCCGCCTACAAGAATTTGTATCGCCGCAAGCGCAGCCCTGCGAATTGCCAGCACAATTACGTAGTACTGCAAGACGTTTACGTAGTCAATTTCAAGCATTAGCGCCGACTAGAACGTGGCTCAAAGGACAGCAAGATGGCGAAGAGATTGACCTAGATGCATGGGTGCGACAAGAGGCCGATTTACTAAGTGGCTCGCATTCTGACAGCAGCGGCATGTATCGTGCTCAAGTCAATCAGCAACGCGATTTAGCCTGCTTATTACTGGCAGACTTATCTCTATCAACCGATGCTTATGCGTCAGACCATGCGCGCGTGATTGACGTGATACGAGATAGTTTATTTCTTTTCTCTGAAGCACTTTCTGCGACGGGTGACCGTTTTGCTATGTATGGATTTTCTTCACTCAAGCGAGGCAATGTACGTTTTAATCGACTAAAGAGTTTTGATGATCGCTATGATGGTCTTGCACGAGGACGTATTCAAGCCATTAAACCAGGCTACTACACGCGCATGGGCGCCGCTATTCGGCAAGCCAGTGTTTTACTTGCTGCACAACCTCAGCGTCAACGTTTGCTTTTATTGCTCACAGATGGCAAACCAAATGATTTAGACCGCTATGAAGGGCGTTACGGCATTGAAGACACTCGTGTGGCGCTACACGAGGCGCGCCAACAAGGCTTACGGCCATTCTGTGTGACTATTGATAACGAGGCGAACGAGTATCTACCACATTTGTTTGGTGTAGGCGGATTTGTCGTGATACGAAAACCAGAAGATTTACCTAAAGAATTACCCTTGCTATACGCCCAAATGACGCAGTAAAAATTTGCTAATACATTGTTATGCGTTGACATAAACAACGTATTATTCGCATCTTGTTATTGTCCGCTGAACTACCCAGCACTTTTTCTTATAATTAATAATTACCCATTGTTATGAATTCTTTTAGCTCTATCTTTAAATTTATAGCCAAACATCAGTCGTTCTATGTATCTTTTCGAGAAATTTTTTTAACTTCTTTAGCTGCATTTGTTGCCATATTCACTCTTGTGATTGTTGTTCATTACGCGTCATTTAGCGCTAAATTATCAATGCTTGTCTTAGCTTCAATGGGCGCATCTACTTTTCTGCTATTTGTTGTGCCGCATAGCCCAATGTCCCAACCGTGGCCAGTCATTGGCGGGCACTTTATTTCGTCCGTCATAGGTGTAGCTTGTGCTCAATATATAGGTAGCCCTGCACTAGCAACTGCGGTAGCGGTATCTTTATCAATATTTGCTATGCACTGCTTACAGTGTTTGCATCCGCCAAGCGCAGCAACGGCAATGATTGCGGTGTTAGGTGGCGCAGAAGTTCATGCGATGGGTTGGCAATTTTGTTATGAAGTCGTTGTGATTAATGCGGGTGCTATGGTGTCGCTAGCTATCATTATTAACGGTTATATTTTAAAAAGACACTATCCAACCAATCACACACACCATTTACATCATGAACAGTTTGCAAAATCTGATCACGACCCATATTCAGAATTAACTGAAGAAGATTTTAAATACGCGCTTGCACATATTGATGGTGTAGTTGACGTCGGCGTTGAAGATCTTATTGATTTATATGAGTTTGCAGTTGAGTATGCGCAGCAACAAAAGAAAAATACTCTAACTTAAAGCTTTAGTTGTTTATATTTTTTATATCTTGATGCTAATCAAGTTAATTGATTTAAGTAGCAGTTATTATTTCTCCAAGGTGCGACAAATGGTCGCAGGCATTAAAAGATGCCACACCTATTTATCGTCAAAGGGAGATAATCATGTTTAATTTCAAGACCAAAGTAATCGTGACTATGATAAGTGCGGCATTAGCACTTGTTTCATGCGCTCAAGTTAGCGAACAATCAGCATCAAACAGTGCAAAAAAAGAGTCTAGCGTTACTGGTCAATTGCCTGTTATTCAAGCCGTTTTGACGCACGCACCTAATGTGCCACCTCCAATTACCCGTAATTACCCTGCAAAAATGGTAATAAATATGGAAACACAAGAAAAAATCATGCGTATGGCAGATGGTGTGGACTATATGTTCTGGACGTTTGGTGGGCAAGTGCCTGGTCAGTTTATGCGCGTTCGTGAAGGTGATGAGATTGAGTTTAACTTATCTAATAGTCCAGATTCTAAAATGCCTCACAATATTGACTTACATGCAGTGACTGGCCCTGGTGGCGGTGCAGCATCTTCATTCACAGCGCCTGGTCACACCTCTAAATTCAGCTTTAAAGCACTTAATCCAGGCTTATATGTTTACCACTGTGCAACCGCTCCAGTGGGCATGCATATTGGCAACGGCATGTATGGCTTGATTTTGGTAGAACCTAAAGCTGGCTTGCCAAAAGTAGATCGTGAATACTATGTGATGCAAGGTGACTTTTATACCAAAGGTAAATATGGTGAAGCTGGCTTGCAACCATTTGATATGGAAAAAGCCATTAAAGAGCAGCCTGATTACGTCGTGTTTAATGGTTCGGTAGGCGCTTTAAATGGCGATAAGGCGATTACAGCTAAAGTTGGTGAACGAGTTCGCTTATATGTAGGCAATGGTGGCCCTAATATGGTGTCTTCATTCCATGTGATTGGTGAGATTTTTGATAAGGTTTACGTAGAAGGCGGCAAGTTAGAAAATAGTAATGTCCAAACAACTTTAGTTCCAGCAGGTGGCTCAGCCATTACTGAATTTAAAGTCGATGTACCTGGTACGTTTATTATTGTTGATCACTCTATTTTCCGCGCTTTCAATAAGGGTGCATTGGGCATGCTGAAAGTTACTGGCCCTGAAGATAAAATCATTTACTCTGGTAAACAAGCCGATACTGTTTACTTGCCAGAAGGCTCAGCTTCTCAATCTATTGCTAACCCAACGGCAGCTGTACCTGCTAAAGCCTTGTCTAAAGATGAACAGATTGCACAAGGTAAAAACGTTTTCGAATCTAACTGTTTAGCATGTCACCAAGCCAATGGTGAAGGTATACCTAACGCTTTCCCACCTTTAGCTAAATCTGATTTCTTAAATGCGGATCACGACCGTGCAATTGGTATATTACTGCATGGTCGCTCAGGCCCTATCACTGTGAATGGTAAGAACTTCGACAGCGTGATGCCTGCGATTGCACTTAATAACGAGCAAATTGCAAATGCCTTAACTTACGTATTGAATAGTTTTGGCAATAACGGTGGTCAAGTATCGCCAGCACAAGTGGACAAACAACGTAAAGCCACACCTGCTGCTGATGGACATGGTTAATATCTAAGTTAACTATGTTGCGATACTGTTTTGTCCTTATGGTGTTAATTTCCCCCTGCACTTGGGGACAAGATAGTATGGCAAACATTACAGCGGGCGAGTATCGCCCGCTGTACCTTAGTTCGGATAGTCCGCTAGTTAGTGTTGCGCCATTTAAGCTAAATAAGCAACCCGTGACTAATCGAGAGTTTCAACAGTTTGTTTCTGAAAATAAAAAGTGGCAACGAGATGAAGTTCCTGCTTTGTTTGCGGAAAGTGGTTATTTAAGCCATTGGCAAAAAACGTCTAGTCAATATGAATCCAATCCAACTGATTTAGAAAAGCCAGTGATTTATGTATCTTGGTATGCGGCGCAAGCTTATTGTCAGGCACAGCAGAAGCGTCTACCTACCGTTGCTGAGTGGGAATATGTAGCGCAAGCATCGTTAACTCAGAAAGACGGAAGTCTGGAAAAAGGCTACAACCAAAAGATATTAGATTGGTACGCTAAAGCTGCCAAGCAGGCGCCATCAGTGGTCGGTAAAGACGAAGCTAATTATTGGGGTGTGCATAATATGCACGGCCTAATTTGGGAGTGGACTGAAGATTTTAACTCAAGTCTTATTGATGGTGAGTCGCGTGGTGATAGCGCTGTGAATAAAGACCTTTTCTGTGCATCGGGTACTGTTGGCGCGGTAAATCCAAGTGATTACGCAGCATTTATGCGATATGGATTTCGTTCTAGTCTCAATGCAAAGTTCACACTAGGTAGCTTGGGTTTTAGGTGCGCGGCAGATGGCAATGATTAAGGATTACACCAAAGGATTCAGACCATGAGAGCGTTAATGCTAGTTTTGTTAGTTTGTTTCAGCACTTCCATTATTGCTGCGCCAGCATTACCTAGCGACTCTGTTTATCAAGTTGGTGGAACATGGCTAACAGAAAATAATGAGTCTATTCAGCTGGAGTCTTTAGCTGGTAAGCCACAGATTATCGCACTCATTTACACTGGCTGCTCTAACTCTTGCCCGATTATTGTGGAGAGTATGAAGCGTGTTGAAAAGCAAGTGCCAGCAAATATGCGCAATAAAATTGGCTTTGTGCTGGTTTCTCTTACGCCAGATACTGACTACCCAAAAACACTTAAAGCTTTTGCTGAGAAAAAAGGATTAAATTCAAATTGGAAGCTACTTCGTGGCACTAATGAATTAGTCCGTACACTTTCTAATGCACTCAACGAAAGATATAAAGTCATCAAAGATGACGATGTTGCGCACTCCAATACAGTCACGCTATTAAACAATCAAGGTCAAATAGAAATGCAGGCCAGCGGAACGCTAACTGGAATTAAACCGATTTTAGATGTAGTTGCAAAGAGATATTCGGGTAATACCACTGATACAACGCGCTGATTGATTAAATATATTAAAAACGAAATAGGATATTGATATGAACCGTACATCAAGCATTTTACTAGCAGTCATGGCTGCCTTATACGCCTTGCCAACATTGGCTGAAGATATGGCTAGCTCAACGCCAGCAACGCTGATGGAGGCTATCACTATGGGTAAGCCGATGACCAGCTTTCGTCTGCGTTATGAGAATGTCGACCAGGATGGCAAAACTGAACAATCCAACGCTTGGACTATGCGTAGTTTAATTGGCTGGCAAACCAAACCTTTTAATAACTTCAGTATCGCAGCACAGTTGATTAATGTGGCGCAATTTAATAATGACTTTTATGATGGCACCGATGCCACCTTTGGTGGAGCTACAGCTACTCCAGCAGATAAGAAAAATTATCCATTAGTTGTAGATCCTGATTACACAGGCGTTAACCAATTCTTTATAGAGTGGACGGGCATACCAGAGACTAAAGTACGGGTAGGGCGCCAATCGGTCAAGCTAGATAATGTACGCTTTGTAGGTAATGTGGAATTCCGCCAAATCATGCAAGTGTTTGATGGTATTGCCATTGAAAACAAAAGTATTCCGAATGTGGAAATCTATGCGGCTCACTTTGAAGGAGTAAGGCGCATCACTAGCGAATACATAAGTGATGGCAATGTAGATATTGCCCATGCTACTTGGAAGTATTCACCCACTGAAAGTTTGACGGGTTATGGGTATTTCCAAGCGATGCCATATAATGGTTTTACATATCCTACAACAGGCACAGCCTTTACCAACAACTCAAGTAGAACTCTTGGTTTGCGTGCAGATGGCAGCCACAAAGTAGATGCCGACTGGAAAGTACTTTACACCGCTGAGTATGCTAAACAAGATGATTATCGAGGTGGCGATAGCCGCATAGATGCACACTATTGGCGACTTGGCGCTGGTGCAGGGTTTGGCAATTGGTCAGCACGAATTGACCGCGAAGTGCTTTCTAGCAATAACAGCCTTTATGGCTTTCAAACACCGTTAGCGACTGGGCATTTATTTCAAGGTTTAGGTGATTCATTCTTAACCACACCAAAAGATGGCATAGAAGATACTTTCATCACGCTTAATGGCAAAGTGTTCGATGTGCAACTTTCTGCTGAGTACCATTGGCTTAACTCCGATAAAGATTTTACTGCACTTGGTAGCGCACCTAACAGCAACCAATATGGCAAAGAGCTAGATTTAGTGGCTGGTTACAACTACAACAAAAACTGGAGTGGAAAATTAGAATACTTCAGTTTTAAAGAAGACGATTTGTATGGAACAGTTGACCCGAAGACTCGTAAACGTGATACGGATAAATTCATGGCAACTGTGATGTATATGTTTTAATGGTTAGTGTGAAAAATTATAAAATATTATGGAGTGTAATCGCAATACTGTTGCTAGTACTTGCCATGCTTGGTTATAAACTTGTAAAGGGCGATGTTGCGGCTTCTGAAGATGAGCGAGTTGCTGTTAACCTCAGTAAAGATGAGAGAAATCTAATACTAAACGAAATGCGGAATTTTCTTATTAGTACGCAAGGTGTTAGCGAGGCTATTACCAACAATGATTTAAAGCTCGTAGCGAAGCTTGCCTCAAAAGCTGGAATGCAAGCCGAAAAAAACACTCCAGGCGCATTGCTAACAAAAATACCGCTTGCAATGAAAACGCTAGGATTTGATACACGACATAAGTTTGACCAAATTGCGTCTGATGCACTACAACATGGCGATCCAATACTTAGCCGTAATCAGCTAGATACTCTCATGAAAAATTGCATTGCGTGTCATGCCAGTTTCAAAATAATAGAGGTTAATAAGTAGTTTTATTGCGCATGATTTATGCGCTATTGTCTAGTTTTACTAATATTTACTAAGCTGACGAAAAAAGAGCTTCAGCGCAGATTTCAAGTCGCGCTTACCCATCGTCTATAAGCTGATAACGCCAATCTTAGCATCGGATTGTAGCTAGAAAATCCAAGGGTAAGTTTGTGTAATGCCCATGCAAATCTTATGAGGTCGCATTGTCGTTTTGAGCTTAAGCGTGTGTAGAGTGCAAGCACGCTTCCACTTAGAGTAAATTACAATGTATAGTCTGCATGACTAATGTTGCTTGGTAATCATCTTGCTTAAAAAATTTATATTGCCTTACTCGAATGAGCAATTTCAGCGCATGAAAGTACTTTTCGCTGGAATTTTTAGTCTAATTCTCGTGATGGGCATAGCTCGATTTGCTTATACCCCGCTGCTTCCTTTAATGCATGCACAAGCTGGGCTTGGACTTGCGCATGCAGGCTTGCTGGCCGCCATCAACTACGCAGGTTATTTATGTGGCGCACTCCTTGCATCAGTAATCAGCGACGTCGTTGTTAAAGATCGACTCTATCGTATTGGTATGATCATTGCCGTTGTCAGTACCATCATGATGGGAATGACAAACAACTTTACCATATGGGCAATATCGCGCTTCATTGCTGGTTTGAGCAGTGCAGCTGGGTTAATGCTTGGTAGTGGATTGATATTGAACTGGTTGATTCGTCATAATCACCACCGTGAGCTTGGCATACATTTCTCTGGTGTTGGTTTAGGTATTGTAGTTTGCTCGGCAGCTGTGATGGTGATGAACCCCTTGCTAAGCTGGAGTAATCAATGGTTTGTTCTTTCCGCCATAGGCTTTATCTTACTCATTCCAGCGTTAGGCTGGTTACCCCCTCCAGATCGAGCCGCAGTCACAAAGTCTGGAGAAAGTATGCTGGATTGTCCGCCAAGTCCAATTTTTTTAAAACTTTTTATGGCAGCCTATTTTTGTGCAGGATTCGGCTATGTGGTCACGGCAACATTCATTGTAGCGATAGTGAATTTGCTACCAGGGCTTGAAGGAAAAGGAAATTCAGTGTTCCTTGTTATTGGTTTAGCTGCCGCTCCTTCATGCATTGCTTGGGACTTCATTGCTCGCAGAATTGGTGAACTTAACGCACTTTTAATTGCTGCAGTTATTCAAATAATCGGCATTTTACTTCCAGTACTTGGAGGAGGGTTGTTCGGTGCGATGGCTGGAGCACTCTTGTTTGGTGGCACCTGTATGGGAATCGTCAGCCTTGTACTTACTATGGCTGGACGCTATTACCCAACTAAACCAGCCAAGATGATGGGGAAAATGACAATTTCTTATGGCGTTGCCCAAATTATCGGCCCCGCGGTTACAGCGCAAATAGCTTCTAGCTTTGGGAGTTACTCTGCAGGTCTTTATATTGCTGCTGGGGTAATGTTCTTGGGCAGCTTTTTATTCTATTTGTTGAGAAGAATAGATGGACTTCGATTGGTCATCCCGCCAAAATAGTAGCTCAATACCTTTGGGCTATCGAAGATGAACTCAGATAATGCAACATCGAAATTCCATTTCCACAACGTGACTTGCATATTCGTTCTGGTACATTAACATCATTACTTAATATGTCAGGTTAATAACTTGCTAGAATTTTAAGGTGGAGGATTTGAAGTGATGACTGACAGCATGTTCTTTTAGGTGAGCATCGCTTAATATTAGAGGCTCAAAATTTAAATGTATAGTTAAAGAATAGGTAGAGTCGTTGCAAAAGCTGATGGCAATAAACTAATTCATCTAATTATTTAAATATCGCTTAGAATTAATTTCTGCGTTTTCTTTTACATAAATTAATAGCGACTAATGGAATCGAACATTTGTTGTAAACCCTAAGACTCGATCAATCACTGCAGGAGTTCATCATGAAGTTTTCTACTATATTACTACTTGTCGTTTTGGCTGCCATCGCGGCTTTTGCCGCGCTCAATTGGAGTGTTTTCATTACGCCTACCGAATTATCGCTTGGCTTTACAACAACCAAAATACCGCTGGGGCTCGCTATGCTTGGTTTATTAATTTTACTTACGGTTATATTTCTCAGTTTTGTGGTGTACTTGCAAACTTCCGCACTGCTTGAAACTCGTCGACAATCAAAAGAGTTACAAGCCAGCAGAGTGCTTGCGGATCAAGCTGAAGCCTCACGCTTCAATGAATTACGAAGTTTTCTAGAAGCCGAGTTGTTAAAGCTAACAAACCTGCGTGTGGAGCCCAATAATGAAGTTATTACAAAATTAGATCGGCTTGAGGACAATCTTCGTACAATTATAGAACACTCTGGAAACACGCTCGCAGCATATATAGGAGAGTTTGAAGATCGTATGGAAAAAGCAAAGGCACCATGAAGTAGTTTGCGTGTAAGGTTCTAGAAGATAGGCGAATTGCTAATTTAAACTGAATATGCCTCTTAATATATTATTTAACAAGCTTATCCAGTACTCACTGCATTGAGCATCAATTCGTTAATGACCTCATTTGGCAAATGCCGCTGAACTGTAACTGCGTAAAAATACTCAAATACATTAGGAAGTCTCATATAGCTGATCAGTCTTCCACTTTTGAGTTCATCCTTCACAACCACTTCTGGCATAACAGCGATTGCATTCGTATCGCGAGTTAGCAAACGCAGCATCGCCATATCATCGGCCTCTGCGACAATGTTTGGCGTAAACTGATGGAGCGCGCAAAATCCATCAAATGCCGATCTAATCGGACTATTTTCCACAGGTAAAATCCAATTTTGTTTAGCATAGTCAATAGAAAATGTTTCATTCAAGTCTAGATTTGGTCGTCCAATCACTGCGATAGGTTGCTTTGCAAGTAGTTGGCATTGCCAAAGTTGATCATTAGCACCGTTGACTTCGATGTTAGTCAAGGCAATATCTATTTGGTGATTTGCTAGCGCATTAAGCATAGAAGCTTGCCCTCTAGCATGGAGAGAAAACTTGGTATTCGGCCGGTTAATAAGCGGCTCAACAAAGCCCTCAATAAAGTTACGTGACATCGTGGCTAGCATACCAATTTTGATTGACTGATTTTTTGCTTGAACTCCTTGCAGTAGAAGAGCTTCTAATTCTGATCCTCTGCTAAAAATTTCATCCGCATAAGAAAATGTAGTGTGACCAATATCGGTCAACACAAGCTTCCTACCTTGACGGGAGAATAGTTCAACACCCATATTATGCTCAAGCTGAGCAATTTGCGATGAAAGCGCAGATTGAGAAACATGCAAGCGTTCAGCCGCCTTAGTCAAATTACCTTGCTTGGCTACCTGCCAAAAGTAGTTAAGATGGTGATAATTAAGCTTACTCATAAATGTTCTATAAAAAAGATGTATTTGTTAATTATAATCTATTTTTATTAACCAAATCTCTGTGTGATAATTTTACCATTACAAATAGCAATAAGGAAAAATCACATGCAGCTAGAAAATTTAACTACATATACACTAGCCATAGCAGTATTGTTACCGATTTTGGCAGTAATGTTGGGCAGATTTCAATCGCGCTGGAAGCTGGCTCAAGCTGCGATTGGCCTTAGCGCATTACTTGCGCTTACTTCATGGGTATTAATTCTCACCCATAACGTTATGCCATGGCCCATGAGCTGGCTTAGCCAAGGCCTGCTGAATGTAACAATGCTTGTACTGATTAGTTTTATCGCGTTTATTGTGCTTTGTTACGCCAAAACTAATTTTGAAGCTGATGCTGATAATAGGAGATTTTTGCGCTGGTTTCTGCTGACGGTATTCGCCGTCATGGTCACAGTCTCGAGCAATTATCTCATCGTTTTTTGGTTGGCTTGGCTTGGTATCAGCCTTAGTATGCATCAGCTATTGATGTTTTATCCAGATCGCTATCGTGCTACTTTAGCTGCTCATAAAAAATTTCTTTTTGCACGGCTTGCAGAATTTTTCTTAGCAGCGGCTTTTTTACTGCTTTATTCTCATCACGACACCTTAGCAATTTCCGACATTCTTAAAGCATATCCAACTTCAATTTTGAGTTGGCAAGAACAAATGGCAGCGTTGTTGTTAGCTTTAGCAGCGCTTGTTAAATGTGCACAACTGCCACTGCATGGCTGGCTCATTCAGGTTGTTGAGTCGCCAACGCCTGTGTCGGCACTTATGCATGCTGGCGTCATTAATATGGGTGGATTTTTATTACTCTTGTTTGCGCCGTTATTTACGCAAGTTGAAATCGCTCAGTGGTTAGTGCTAATGGTCGCTGGTCTTACCACGGTCATTGCTGCTTTGGTAATGATGACGCGGATTAGCATTAAGGTGCGCCTAGCCTGGTCAACGATGGCGCAGATGGGGCTGATGTTAGTAGAATGTGCGCTTGGTTTATATGACTTGGCTTTTTTACACTTAATTGCTCATTCTTGCTACAAAGCCTATGCATTCTTAAACTCTGGCAGTGCTGTCGATGATGCAATTCAAAAAAATTATGTAATGGTAGCAAAGCCAAGCGCATCATCTTGGCTCATCTCAGTTATCTTCACGCTTAGCTTGTTAGCCAGCCTGCATTTGGTTGTTGGGTTATCTTTACCAGTTAGTCCTTGGCTGCTCATTGGTTTTGCTATGGTGTTCGCGCTTGCTACACGGTTAACTAGAGCTAGCTTACTTTCTTTTATAAAAAGTTTATTGCACTGCATAGCACTTTTAGCAAGTTACTATTTATTAAAAACTGGCATTGGCGCTATGTTGCCCACAGCAAGCCATACTTATAGTGCGATGGCTGATCTTTGGATTAGTAGTCTTTTCCTTAGTTTATTAGTCTTATATTTGTTATTGCAATATCGTCCAAGTCAAATTTATACACGAAAACTTTTTATCGCCCTTAATGCAGGGTTTTATCTAGACCAATGGGCAACACGTATCACTCTAAAAATATGGCCAATCAGGCTCCCAAAAAATGCAGTGCAAACTAGATTAAGTCTTCTTCAGGTGAAAAAATGAATTTTAAAACTACACAAAATGCAAACTTAGCCACTCAAATTCAAGATGATGTACTTATCGCTTGCAATCGCATTGCACCAACTTGGCCCTTAGATCAATCAATTGCCGTCAACCCTTGGTGGAAAATGCGCGATTTAGCAATGAGTGATGTTGCTGCAAAACTGCAAGCATTAGGTGATGTGCATTTACTCATGCCTAAGTCCTATTATCACTCTTTATGGCAGGTGCAAATAAAGTCTAGTCATATTGATTTGGCTGTACGTGATTTAGGCGTTATAGCATCAGAGACTGAATTGTTGACTTATTTGACTTCAACAGATAATCAACCGCATTGGCTGAATGTATGTGATTTGCTGGATGCAGATCCGAGTCACGATCACAAAATGCCTTGGCGAGAAGAAGTAGTGCAGCAAATTAGCCAGTTTACTGCCCTATATTTACAATATCCAGAGCAAATGCAATATATTAAAGATCTAGAAAATAACTTTTATCAAGTATGGTTAGATGTGACACGCCAAGATAAAGGTATAGAAGTTTTGATGTCTGAATCTGGTTTAAGCGTGCATTTTGAAAACTTACCAAATCACGTCGATGCACTTTTTGCAAAAGTGCATGCAACCTTGTTTGTTGAAAATGATGCAGAGCATGCATTTATTGACTATTGCTATGCACTTTTATTAGACGTACATGGTTGGGCCTCTTGGCTGGCTTACGAAGCATGGCAAGATGCGTTTGACGGAAAATCTAATTCATCTCTCATACAGTTGCTGGCTGTGCGCATGGCTTGGGATTGGGTGCTATGGCAACATGCAAGTACGCAATCATTAGATAAATTTAATTTAGTTCAGAGAACATTCAAGCAGCAATTGCAACAAGTAGGGGAGTTAGAAAAAACATGGCATGCTAAACAGCAGTTTCAATGGGTTTGGCAACGGGCTTTAGAATATTCCTATCAAAAAACACTACAAGAGCAGCTTGTCTGCAGTAAACAAAGTGAAACCTCTGAGCATCAACTGCAGGCTATCTTCTGTATTGACGTCCGCTCAGAACCGATGCGCCGCGCCTTAGAAGCGCAAAACTCAGGCATTCAAACTCTAGGATTTGCTGGTTTTTTCGGATTGCCAATCGAATACTCAATCTCTGGGAGTCAATATACCAGACCACAGTTACCTGGGTTGCTTAAAGCCTCCATCCGTGCAGAGCAAACAGCTACCGTGACAAAACGTAAAGTTGCATCTGGTTTGATGAGTGCACAAGTTGCAGAAAAACAAAGTGCTGACGCAGGGCCATCAGGCTTTGGTTTTGTAGAGGCAAAGGGTTTATATCGTGCCGTGAGTTTAGTTAAAAACACTTTATTCCCTAGCAAGCCTGTGCACAGCATTAATCAAATTGACTTTGAAGGTGCTTGGCAATTAAGTCGTGATGGGAAATTACTCTCTGACTTAGAATTGGCTAGTTTATCTGCAGGCATCTTGCATGCGATGGGTTTGAACAAGTATTTTGCACCAACAATTTTATTGGTTGGTCACGGTAGTAGCTCAACAAATAATCCGCACGCAGCAGGTCTTGATTGTGGTGCTTGTGGCGGCCAGTCAGGTGAAGTCAATGTGAAAGTATTAGCGCAAGTCTTAAACACGAGGGGAGTGCGCATCGAGTTAAGCAAGTTAGGTCTCAAGATTCCAACAGAAACGCAATTCGTTGCTTGTCTACACAATACAACGACAGATGAACTGGTTTGTTTTGGTGTGCTAGATGCGCAGCTATGGCAAAGCTGGTTAAGTGATGCGACAGCAGCCGCACAAAAATTACGTGCAGTGAGCTTAGGGGTTATTGCGGAAGATAGAACACAACGAAATCAAAAATTCCAAGAACGTGCGAGTGACTGGGCTCAATTGCGCCCTGAATGGGGCTTGGCTAATAATGCTGCCTTTATTGTTGCGCCTAGATCATTTACACAGAATCTTGACTTAGCTGGTCGCAGTTTTCTGCATGATTACAAGTATAAAGAAGATGATGGATATAATGTATTAGAGCTGATAATGACAGCACCAATGATCGTCACTAATTGGATCAACTTACAATATTATGCTTCGGTGACAGATAACTTTAAATACGGAAGTGGCAATAAGCTATTACATAATGTAGTGGGTGGAAACTATGGCGTTTTTGAAGGTAATGGGGGTGACTTAAGAATTGGTTTGTCGATGCAGTCGCTACACGATGGTCAAGAGTGGCGTCATCATCCATTAAGGCTTAGCGTCTATATCGCTGCACCACGTGAAGCTATCGCAGCAGTTATTGCTAAGCATCAAGCGGTCGCGGATTTAGTTCAAAATCACTGGCTATTTTTGTTTCAATGGGATGCAGAACAAAAACAAATTTGGCAGTTTGTTGCGGGGCAATGGCAATTAACTCAATCAGCATAAGCAACAAATTTTCACTCAAATAGTTTGCTATATAGTTACGCTTTAACTAGAGATTTGAGTGTGTAATTTAAAACAATGACTTTCTGTTGCATACAACCTGATATGAAATTCGTTAGTAAAAGCTTATCTTTAAAAGTGGCCTTTACTGCCGAGTTTGGCTGTTTAAGGAGATAAAATACTTTACCCGAGCTCTGGGAAATACAGGATAAGGAATTTTTTTGATTGTTGAGGATTTGATGCGTTTAATAGTAACATTCTTTACTACCAACTTTGAGGGTTGCTAGCATTTTTTTAAGAAGTCAAATAAGTTAATGACTTGGCGTCCCCACGGGGATTCGAACCCCGGTCGCCTCCGTGAAAGGGAGGTGTCCTAGGCCTCTAGACGATGGGGACCTAAGAATTTCTGTACCGTATTACAACAGCATCATTCTACTATAAATCACTCATTTATCTAAGCGGAATTTAGTAAACTTTACATTTTGGTGGAGATAAGCGGGATCGAACCGCTGACCTCTTGCATGCCATGCAAGCGCTCTCCCAGCTGAGCTATACCCCCTCTTATCTACATCTTTTTCGCTAACAATTACCTGCGTCATCAGCGAGGCGCCATATTAATGATGACGCGAACTATTGTCAATAACTTTAACCAGCATTTTTGAATTGTGGCTAATTTATTTCAAAATCACTTTGAAACTACCCTCGAATATTCGATTGGCTCTCAAACTGAGTAAGCTCCACTCGAGGCAATGGCTGCCAACCTGCTTGACGATGCTCAGCAACTATGTTGGTAAATACTCCGCCACGAACATAAAATTTAGCGGTTACACGCATGAATTTTGGCTGAGTAGCAGCAACAAGGTCATCTAGTATCATATTTGTTACCGCTTCATGAAAGCAGCCTTCGTCACGGAAAGACCACATATACAGTTTCAGGCTTTTCAGCTCAACACAGGTTTGATCTGGTATGTAGTCTAAATAAATGACAGCAAAATCAGGTTGACCTGTTTTAGGACAAAGGCAGGTGAACTCAGGAATTTCCATATGAATATGAAAATCACGCGCTGTGTTAGGGTTTTCAAATATTTCTAATGTTTTAGTCGGTTGTGCGGTTGGTTTTCCGCCGATTGAATGTGAAGTCATAAGGTGTTTTGGCTTAAAAAAAGTTATTATACTAGCTTATAAAATTCTACAAAAATTTAGCTTAATTTATTTTCATTTAATTAGCCTCTAATCAATTTGCGTTTAACACACTTAAAACTTGCAGGTTTCAAATCGTTTGTTGACCCAACAACGCTGCATATCCATGGCCAACGTGTGGGTGTGGTTGGCCCAAATGGGTGTGGCAAGTCTAATGTAATGGAGTCTGTACGCTGGGTATTAGGTGAGTCGTCAGCCAAAGAAATGCGTGGCGATAGTATGGATGCTGTTATCTTTAACGGCTCTGGCGGCCGCAAACCTATTTCTCGTGCAAGTGTTGAACTGGTGTTTGATAACAGCTTAGGTGGTGCGGCAGGCGAGTGGAGTCAGTACGCTGAAATTTCTGTTAAGCGCGTGATTGAGCGTGAAAAAGGCTCTACTTACTATATCAACAATACAGTGGTACGCCGCAGAGATGTGGCAGACTTATTTCTAGGTACAGGGTTGGGTGGTCGCGCTTATGCCATTATTGGTCAAAATACCATTAACCGCATTGTTGAAGCTAAGCCAGAAGAGTTACGTATTTTCTTGGAAGAAGCGGCAGGCATTAGTAAGTATAAGGAACGGCGACGTGAAACTGAGTTGCGCTTACGTGATACGCGGGAGAATCTTACACGTGTGGAAGATATTCTGCGCGAGTTAGATAAGCAAATTGTGCGTTTGCAGTCTCAAGCCGTTGTGGCAGCCGAATATCACCGCTTACAAGCCCTTTTGAATATTACTAAAGGCCAAGTGTGGCTACTTAAAAAGCGTGACGCCAGCGCTCAGTGGGAAAGGGCGCAGCGTAATGTAGAAAAATTAGTGAACGAGCTTGAAGCACAAATGGCAAGCTTGCGAAATAACGAAAGTGCGTTGGAAGTAGCGAGGCAACAAAATTTTTTAGCTACTGAAGCCATGAATCAAGCGCAAGCCAAATATTACGAGGCAAATTCAGAAGTTTCAAACATTGAGAATCAAGTTAAAAATACAGCAGATGCGCGAGAACGTATGCAATTGCAACTGCAACAGTTCAACACACAGTTGGATAAAAATATTGCTCAGCAATACAGCTTTCAAGAAAATCTGTTAAAAGCGCAAAATGAATTGCAGTTAGCCAATACAGATTTTTCTGCAGCTGATGCGGTGCTCAAACAAGCGCGCGAAGCTTTGCCAGCATTATCTAGAGATTTTCAAGCGGCCCTTAGCGCCTTTAATACCTGCCAAAGCGCTCTAATGAATGCTGAGCAGCGATTAAGTTTAGAGCAGGCAAACATTGGGCACTTAACTCGATCTAGTAATGAAACGAATGAGCAACTGCAGCGCTTTCAGCAGAGTTTGAATAGCATTCAACTTCCAAGTGACGATGCACTAAAGGAAAAAGAAACGCAATTATCCATCTTGGAAACTGAGATTGTAAGTCTTGAAAAGCAAGCATCCGAAGCTGTACAAAATGAGCAAACACTCAATTTAACGCTTAAAAATAGTCAGGATGCACATTTGCTCCAACAACGGGCGTTGAATCTGCTAGAAGCTGAAATAAATTCGTTAAATAAAATCCAGCAATCCATGCGTAACGGAAATAACGAAGGTGGCATGTCTCATTGGTTAAAGCATGTAGGCTTAGAAAAAAATGCACATATTTGGCAAAAAATTAGTATTAGATCTGGCTGGGAAACCGCATTGGAATCGGCTTTAGGCGCCAGATTGAATGCATTGATCACCTCTGAGTTCTCTGCAATAAGCAGGCCGCCAGCGGCGCTGAGTTTGGCGATTAGCACTGATTTATTAGTAGCGGCTAGCCAGAAATTGACGCATTCACATCGAACATCACTTTACACATTGCTTGAAAATCCCCCCCAAGATTTACAAGCGGTGATGCAAGACTGGTTAACAAGCATCTACATGCTTGAAGATGGCAAAGATGCAAATGCCGAGAGTAAAAGCTTAGGTTTGGGTGAGTGTTTGGTGAATAGGCAAGGCGATTTATACACTGCTCACGGCGTTAGTTACTTTGGTGCGCAGTCTTTATTGCACGGTGTGCTAGAACGGCAGGCTCAACTGGGCACTTTAGAGAAAAAATTACCTAACTTACAGCAATCTTTGGTGGAGACTGATAAACAAGTTGTTTCGCTAGAGCAGCAATTGCAAGCGTTGCGCAGCGAGCAACAAACACATGGCCTGCAATTAAAAACTACCACGCATCAAGCCCATCAGCTCGGTTTATCGATTCAGCAACTGAAACAACAGCAAGCCAATGCATTGCAGCGGCAAATGGTGCTGCAAGCTGACAGTAGATTAGCCAATGAGAAACTGCTTAAGCTTAAATCGGAAATAGCTGCTAAAGAGCAAATTTTCGCTGAAACTTCGCAAAATATGTCGCACTTACAAAGTCAAAAAGATGTGGCTAGAGCAAACCGACAGCAAGCTGAGATAGTGTTAAATCATGCACGAACTCAATTGCAAGTTTTAGAGCATGCTCATCAAGAAAAAACTTTTAATATAAAATTAAATAACAATAATATCAATGAATTAAATAATAAAATTAATAATTCATTTGAAGAAAATTCTAGCCTTAAAATACGTTGTAATGAACTAGAAGCCACATTAGCAGCCACTAAAATGGAAGCTTTAAAAGCCAATTTAGAGATTTCAATTAATAATAAACAGCTACAAGAGCTAGCTTTAGCTTCTGCACGCAACCAAATGAGTGATTGTGAGATGGCGTTGCAACAGCAAGAGCGCTTGCGCATGCAGAATGAGCAATTGCTGCATCCCCTAAGAGACAAGTTGGAAGCAAGTAGGCTCAGTGAGCAAGAATCTCGCATATATTTTGAGCAATGCCAGGCGGAACTTTCAGCATCTAATATCAGTGAGGCTGAGCTTACAGAACATTTGACTGTGAGCGGCACTGAAAACAAACTCAAAGTTGTTGATTTGGAAAATAAACGCGACAAGCTTGTTTTAGATATTGAAGAGCATGGCGCGGTGAATTTGGCGGCGATACAAGAGTTAGCATCCGAGCAAACACGTAAGCAGTATTTGGATAGTCAATGTAAAGACTTAAGTGATGCTAGCGAAACGCTGGAAGATGCCATTCGTAAAATAGATAAAGAAACAAGAGGTCGCTTGCAAGCCACGTTTGATGAGGCTAACCGCCATTTTATGGAGTTATTTTCTACACTGTTTGGTGGTGGGCAAGCAAGATTGGAGCTTCTTGGCGAAGAAATATTAGATACAGGCATGCAAGTTTTTGCGCAACCGCCAGGTAAGAAAAATAGTACGATACATCTGTTGTCTGGCGGTGAAAAAGCGCTTACCGCATTAGCCTTGGTCTTTGCTTTGTTTAGATTGAACCCAGCACCATTTTGCTTGATGGATGAAGTGGATGCACCTTTGGATGACAGCAATACTGAACGTTTTTGCACAATGGTAAAAAAAATGTCTGAGAAAACACAGTTTTTATACGTAAGTCATAATAAAATAACAATGGAAATGGCGCAGCAATTGATAGGTGTTACTATGCAAGAGTCTGGCGTTTCGCGTATTGTAGATGTTGATATGGAAGCAGCAGTGCGTTTGATGGAAGAAGTAGCCGTATAAAATAATTGAGTGTAATAAATAATGACAGAAATTTTGAAAGTTAAATGTAAATGAGTGAATTGCAAATAGCCTTAATCGCCATAGGAGCATTGATTATAATAGCAGTGCTCGTTATTAACTGGTGGCAAGAAAGACGTTTTCACAATCAAGTTGAGAAGAGTTTTTCCCCTTTGCAAAGAGACGCTTTACTTGATGATGGTGATGTAAGTGAACCCAATTTAACCAAGCCTAATTTAAGTCAGTCAAGAAAATTTGATGAGCCGAAATTTGAAAGCATGTCTTCTTTTGATTCTCTGCAAGGTGACCTAGATAGCCGCGCAACAGACAACTTTTCGATTGATGAAACGATTGTTCTGAATAAGCAAGATCAGCAGAGAGTAGATGTAAATTCAGATAGATTCATAGAGTTACCACAAGAAAATGGATTTGAAAAGGTTGCGCAAGAGGAAGAGTCTATAAATGATGCCTACAACGATCTCATCAATTCAAAGATAGATAGACTTTCCACCCAAATTTCAGCGCATGATAATAAGCATGAATTAGCGCAAGAACTTGCTGGTAAACAAACGAGTGACTTTAGGGCAGTGTTTGACGAAGAGCCAACTAGCCAAATTAAAGCTAAACCAAGCTTACCAACTGCGGAAAATATTCCAGCCCAAGAAGAGCATTCGGTGACCTTGCCTGAAACATTGCAGGGACAAATGGATTTAACTGCTTTACTGTATCTATCTAATGAAACTCCAGTTAGCACTTTAAACAATACTATCACTTCGTTATTTGATGGTTTTGACAAACCAGTTTTTGTGCATGTTTTAGATTCTAATAAACAATGGCACTTGCTTAGAGACATGCAAACAAACCAAGAGGCTTTGAATAGACTTATTTCAAAAGTGGCTTGCAGCATACAATTGGCGGATCGTGGTGGCGCAATTGATCGTAGCACTTTAAATCGCTTTCAGTTGGCAGTTGAAACTTTTGGGCTCGATATCAATGGACATGTTGAGTGGCAAAACGCAGGAGATGCATTAAGCGCGGCAAACTCGCTTGATTTGTTCTGTATAGAAGTTGATAAAACAATCGGTTTTCACTTAATACATGGTGATAGCGGAGCATTTACAGGGACTAAACTTCGTGGCCTGGCAGAGTCGCAAGGTTTAATTCTCACCTCCGATGGCGCCTTTAAATACTTCGATCAATCATCAGGCGATTCCAGTGCAAGCAAAGAAAGTTTAGTTAAACCACAGCTGCATCCGTCGTTTATTATGTTTAATCGTGATGACCATCCATTTAGTCCGGAAATGTTGAGATCATCAGTGGTTAAAGGCATTACTTTTCAGCTCGATATTCCACATGTGAAACAATCAGCTGAAACTTTTAATCATATGGTGCAGATAGCAAGGCAGATGGAAATTGGCTTAAATGCAACATTGGTAGATGACAACAATAAATTGTTAGGTGATATGCAAGTAGAAAAAATTCGTCAACAGTTGAAAGTTCTGCAAGCAAATATGTTGGTTCGAGGCATTACCCCAGGCTCAGACAGCGCGCATCGATTGTTTTCTTAATCACATCACGTAATTTTCTAAAGTTAGTTTATTCAATGGTTGTCACTAAATGTTAGCGCATGAAATACGCTGTAATCAATTACGTAAACTCATCGCGCAATATGACCATGAATACTATGTACTTGATGCGCCCTCAGTGCCTGATAGCGAATACGACCGCGTCTATCGTGAGTTGCAATCCCTTGAAACGCAATATCCTAGCTTAATTACTGCGGATTCTCCCACGCAACGTGTAAGTGGTTCAGCACTCAACGCTTTCAACAGCATTACGCACAGACAAGCCATGTTGTCTCTGAATAATGCATTTGAAGATAGCGAACTGGAAGCGTTTGATAAGCGTATTCGCGAAGCTTTGGGGCAAGAACAGGTTGAATATGCCGTTGAGCCTAAGTTTGATGGCTTGGCAATTACTTTGACCTATGAAAATGGTGTGTTCACGCAGGGTGCAACGCGAGGCGATGGCTATACTGGCGAAGACGTAACGCATAATTTGCGTACCATTCATTCAATTCCTATGCGACTTAATTGTGAACAGGCGCCAAAACTGCTTGAAGTACGTGGCGAAGTGCTCATGTTTAAGCGCGACTTTGAAAAGCTTAATCAAGCACAGCTAGCCAAAGGTGAAAAGCTGTTTGCTAACCCGCGCAATGCAGCGGCTGGTAGTCTACGTCAATTAGATGCAAAGGTTACCGCAACGCGCCCATTAAGTTTTTTTGCTTATGGCTTAGGGGCTGCAGAGGGTACTCCAACTTTAAGCAGCCATAGCATGGCGATGGATTATTTGCAGCGCTTATATTTCCCCGTCAGCGAAGTACGTCAGACCGTTAGAGGTGCCGCTGGTTTAGCCGCTTACTATCAAAAAATTGGTGGAATGCGTAATCAGCTAACATTTGATATTGATGGTGTTGTGTACAAAGTGAATCAATTTAATCAGCAAAATGAGCTCGGTTTTGTTTCGCGCGCGCCACGCTGGGCCATTGCACATAAATTTCCTGCACAAGAAGCCTTAACTATTGTTGAAGATATTACTGTGCAAGTGGGTCGTACTGGTGCCATTACGCCAGTTGCAAGGTTGGCGCCGGTGTTTGTTGGTGGAGTAACTGTCACCAATGCCACATTACACAACGAAGATGAGGTTCGTCGTAAAGATGTGCACATTGGCGATACAGTTAGCATACGCAGGGCAGGGGATGTGATTCCTGAAGTGGTCAACGTAGTGCTAGAAAGACGCCCAGTTAGCGCAACACGCTTTGAAATGCCGCTAACATGTCCAGAATGCGGTTCACATATTCTAAAACAAGCAGATGAAGCCGTAGCTCGCTGCACAGGCGGATTGTTCTGCCCAGCGCAGCGCAAACAGGCTATTACACACTTTGCATCACGCCGTGCGATGGATATTGAAGGGTTAGGTGACAAGCTGGTTGATCAGCTTGTCGAAACCAATTTAGTGCATACACTTGCTGACATTTACCAACTAAGTTTAGAGTCGTTAAGCAACTTAGATCGCATGGCAACTAAATCTGCGCAAAATATAATAGATGCGCTTGACCACAGCAAAAATACTACGCTAGCACGCTTTATATATGCGCTCGGCATGCGCAATGTGGGCGAGGCTACAGCAAAAGATTTAGCTAAACACTTTGGCAACTTTCCAGCGTTAATGCAGGCAGATACGGCGTCTCTGTTGGCAGTGAATGATGTTGGCCCAGTGGTAGCAGAGTCTATTAGTAACTTTTTAGGTGAGCAACATAATAAAGATGTAATTAAGGCGCTTCAATTGGCAGGCATTGCATGGCCCGAAACTGACGGCAAGCAAATAGCCACAGGCCATTTGGTCGGCAAAACATTTGTACTTACTGGTACTTTACCAAGTTTATCGCGAGATGAGGCGAAAGAGATGATAGAAGCCGTTGGCGGTAAGGTAAGTGGAAGCGTGTCAAAGAAAACTGATTATGTAGTTGCTGGTAGTGACGCAGGAAGCAAGTTAGATAAGGCGCAAGAGTTAAGCTTAACGATATTGGATGAAGTTGGCTTGCATGCTTTGCTGGCTTGAAAATTGACATGAGCTATCAGCAATATATTGAGCAAGTCATCGTAATAGCCAAGGCTGCAGGTGATGCCATTATGCAAGTGTATTCAACTGACTTTAATGTTGAACGAAAAGATGATAGCTCTCCGCTCACAAAAGCAGATTTAGCGGCACATCAAATCATTGTTGAAGCATTTATCCAGCTCACCCCAGATATACCAGTTCTCTCTGAAGAGTCAGATACTATTAATGTTGAAGTACGTAGCCAATGGCATCAATATTGGCTGATAGACCCGCTTGATGGTACACGTGAGTTCGTAAAAAGAAACGGTGAATTTACCGTCAATATTGCCTTAATCGTCAATCAGTTGCCCGTACTAGGCGTTGTCTATGCCCCAGTGACAGACTTGTTATATTACGCTAGCGTTGGGCAAGGCGCTTACAAACAGCATGCTAGATGCCAACCTCATAAAATTCTCACGCGCGAATTCAACCCAAAACAGCCAACAGTTGCAGGTAGTCGATCGCATACTAACGAAAAAATGCAGCAATTTTTGCATCACTTGCAAGAAGCTTCTGGTATAGAGCCTGAACTAATTAGCATGGGCAGCTCTCTAAAAATCTGCTTAGTTGCTGAAGGTCGTGCCGATGTGTATCCGAGATTAGGATTAACCTCTGAATGGGACACCGCAGCAGCACATTGCATTTTGCTAGAAGCGGGTGGTGATATCGTTGATCTGAGTAATCAGTCGTTACGCTATAACACCAAAGATTCGTTGTTGAATCCTAGTTTTTTTGCTAAAGGGGATGCCGCGTATGATTGGGCTATTTACTTGTAACAGCTGTAAATTTAATTGATATAACCTATACAAATAATCCTAAATTCATATGAAAGTTAAATTAAAATGAAGTTACAAGTTACTTTAAGTTCTATATTTATCACATTGTTTTTAAATAATGTTTATGCTGAAAATTCCGAAGTAACTGCATGTAAAGCTGCGCTTGACAAAGGCGATATAGCCACAGCCTTAAAACAAGCTGAGAAGGCAATTAGCAATAATAACAAAGAGACTGAAGCATTTATTTGCCGAGGCCGCGCTTTAGTAGCAAGCGAAAAATTAGATGCCGGATTAGCTTCTTTTAAGCAAGCTGATATGCTCTCTATTGACTCCTTTGATAAAACTATTTCATCTTTACTTATTGGTCGCACTTACCATAAGCTCAACCAAAATGAGCAAGCCATAGCGAGTTTTCAGCAAACATTATTAAATGCAAAAGCCGCTAATAACAAAGGTTTTGAGCGTGTTGCACACAATGCAATAGCTGAAGTTTACTTTGCAAGCAATCAATATGAACAAGCATTACCAGAGTACGTTGAGGGCATTAAACTCTCTGCTAATGACAACGAACGTGGCGAAAGTTATGAAAAAACCGCTTTAACACATCATAAAATGAATCAGAATGAATTAGCCCTTGAGTATCAGCTTAAAGCCTATTTGATGAACGACACAGCGGGTACACTAGATCAGTATGCCCATTCTAGCGTTGAATTAGGGCGCTACTACCTCTTAACTAAGAATTATTCTAATGCAGAAAATATCCTTAACAAAATCATTAAATTTGCCAAAGAGCAGGGTGGTGCTTTTTATGAGGCACAAGCTAGCTACGTGTTGGCACAAGTGAAAGTAGCAAAAGGCGACACTACGGAAGCTAAGAGCTTGATTGAAAATGCAAAATCTATCGCAAAAAACACTAAAGACAAAGAGTTGGAAGCAGAAATCCAGCAAGAAACCGCTGGTTTGTTTTAGCTGTAAATTTAGCAACAATAAAAATTAGTTGAATAATGTGTAAGTAAATTTATTCAGGGGCGACTAATAGGTAACAGTAAGATTTTATTATTCTTTGTAATTAAATTTTTTAATTGAGAGTCGCCATGATTATTCAAAACAAGTCAGACATCATCCCATCAGAAATAACGCCAAAATCAGTTTTTGACAACCGCCGTGATTTTATTCAAAAAGCAGGTTTTGGCTTAATTGCTGGTGCTGCAGGCTTAATAAGTAATCCGCTTAAAGCTGCTACTGTGAGTTCTGGCACCACCGAGGGTGCGGGCAGGTTGGTAGGGCGTGCTAATGCGCCAGCCATTGTTAAACCAACATCTTTTGGTGCGCGTCAAAAAATATCAGGCTATAACAAAACCGCTTATGGCGCGAGTGAAAAACTCACCGCTTATGAAGATATCACGACCTACAATAACTATTACGAATTCGGTACAGATAAAAACGAGCCTGCTATTAACTCAAAATTATTTAAACCCTATCCCTGGACAGTTAGTATCGAAGGTGAGGTTAAAAAGAACAAAACAATCAGTATTGAAGATATTTATAAGCTAGCTCCACTTGAAGAACGCATCTATCGCATGCGCTGTGTAGAAGGCTGGTCTATGGTGATTCCTTGGATTGGCTTACCTCTAGCGCAACTAATCAAATGGGCTGAGCCTAATGCTAATGCTAAATATGTGGAATTTGTTTCCTTAGCAGATAAGCAACAAATGCCTGGCCAAAACATACAAGTGCTTGATTGGCCCTATACAGAAGGCTTACGCATGGACGAAGCGATGAATCCGCTCACGATTATGGCAGTTGGCTTATATGGTGAGCAGTTGCCCAATCAGAACGGCGCACCTTTGCGCTTAGTGACGCCTTGGAAATATGGTTTTAAAGGAATAAAAGGCATTGTTAAGATTCGTTTCGTAGAAAAAATGCCAGTTTCAAGCTGGATGAAAGCTGGGCCAAGCGAGTACGGTTTTTATGCCAATGTGAACCCAAATGTAGAGCACCCACGTTGGACACAATCTTCTGAAAGACGTATTGGCGCTGGCTTGTTTGCTGGGCGGATTAAAACACAAATGTTTAATGGTTACACCGAGCAAGTAGGGCAGATGTACGCAGGGTTGGATTTGCGTAAAAACTTTTAAGGTAATCACCATGTTAGCTTTTCTTAATAAGAACCCGTCTAAGAAACAGATCTCTTGGATTAAGGCTGTTGTATTTATAATATGCCTTATTCCGTTGATACGTTTAGTTTGGCTAGGGGTTGTGGATAACTTAGGTGCTAATCCAATAGAGTTTATCGAGCATTCAACTGGATTTTGGGCGTTATTCATATTGCTTGCAACGCTCACATTAACACCAATTCGCTTGCTAAGTGGCCGTGCATGGCCAATACAAATAAGGCGCATGCTGGGTTTGTTCATGTTTTTTTACGTGTGCCTACATATCATTACTTACGTATGGCTGGACTTTGCATTCGACTGGCTAGCGATAACGAAAGACGTAGCCAAACACCCACGTATACTTGTTGGTTTTGCAGCATTTATTTTAAGTGTGCCATTAGCCTTAACATCGACCAATAGCATGATGAAGCGTTTACGCGAACGCTGGAAACAACTGCATCAATTGGTCTATTTTATCGCAATTTTAGTTATAGTACATTTTTGGTGGTTAGTTAAGAAAGACATCCGAGAACCGCTTCTATATGCTTGTATATTAATGGTTTTGTTAGGCATTAGAATCTATTATAAATATATAAAAGCTCCTAAAGTAAGTAGCAAGGTTCAAGTAAATAGTCTTTAATCCATAAGTCGCAGTTTTTTGTAAGTCATTTTAGTTTATCGCGACTAATGTTTATACAAATAAATAAACATTAAAAAGGGACTTGAAATGACTACAGCAAACTTAATCTCCAGCGGTTTAAATTTATATAAAGGCACTATCAGCCAATTAGATAAGCTATCTGACTTTATACCTCAATTATTCTTAAGGTTGCTATTGGCTTGGGAGTTTGGTGAATCGGGCTTTGAAAAACTGCACGGTACTAATTGGTTTGCAGACATAATTTTTCCATTCCCATTCAATTTATTACCACCAGATATTAGTTGGGGCATTTCAACATTCTTTGAGATTGTAGGCGCATTTGCATTAGCCTTTGGCTTAGCCACTCGTTTTTTTTCAATATCATTAATGATACTCACAATAGTCGCAATATCAGCCGTGCATTGGCCTGAACATTTTAATAGTTTAAGTGAGCTGCTAAAAGGTTACAGAATTGTTGATGAAGATGGTGATGGATTTGGTAACTACAAATTACCACTCATTTATCTAGTAATGTTTTTGCCATTACTATTTGGCGGTGCAGGTAAGTTGAGCGTAGATCACCTAATTAAAAACAAATTTAATTAGATTTGAGGGGTGACTTAACTAGCGCGGGTAAACAAGCTTATTGTTACCTTCTTTTTTTGCGTTCATTAGCTTCATTCAGTTGATGGAAAACGTACTTGTTATAATCTTTATAGTCATGATGAAACGGCAGATTAAATGTAATTGCGATCCATTTGGCAACGGCCGCAGAGCGGCTAACTCCAGCTTTACAATGCACCATAACACCCTTGGCGTGAGGTGCGATTGAATAAACAAAGTCAACAATATCCATCGCATGATCTTCTGTAATTAAAATTGTAGATTTATTTAGACCATGCTGGGGTATCGCATCATCAAACTCTGAACGATGCACAGCATACCAACCAGCCATCAGGTTGGCTTTGGTAGAGCTTGGTTCGGTAATGGAGATGAGTGCCCAGTCTTTAAATCCTGGAGTATTTTCTGCAGCATTACGGTTTACAAACATTACTTTATTAAGCATTATCGTTTTCCCAGTACATTCTTGCTTTATTCTGTTTAGCCAGTGGCTATTTTAATGCCATTCCAAACTAATTTTATCAAACCGAGGCGCTTATTTCTTGACAACAATTTTTGGCAATCACTACTTAAGGATATACGCCACAACTTGCAACCTAAATCAGGGAAACCTAGTGTTTTGTAAACTTAGTAGGGGTTTAGGTTCAGCAAAGCTGGTGATAATTTAAAAAAAATGAAAAAAGTATCTTATGATCGGATGCGTGACTATGGATAAATGATGAGATGGAAATTAAAAATGGGGCTGATTATGTTTGTCCAAAATTCATAATATATTGTATCTATATGATTTTATGTACTTAATTTAATTTTAAATTAGTTGCAATCAATGCAATGACCCCAATGGGCCATTGTGATTTTTACCGTCAATTCATAGAATAGAGACAAGAATAAATCGTTGTTCTTTGTTTTGATAGGATGAAATATGTTAAATAAAATTGCATTTATACTATTAGCAGGTGTATTTTCAGTAGCTTCAACGGCGACTTTGGCGTCCGAAGGCAGAACACAAAATAACTCTAGTAAATCACTTGCTATTGTAAATACCGCTTCAAGCGAGGGCATTGAAAAACAAGTCATCAATGTTGAAAGTAGTGAAAACCAAAACATTTTATCTCAAGGTTCAGACAAGGATAATATAACATTGCCAAACTCTGGGTTGTTGTTAAGTTTGGCTTTGTTTGGTTTTGTTATCTTATCTAATCGTTCAAGAATTTGATTCTAAGTAATGTATTTATGATGGATTGCTTTTATTAATTTTACTTAAGTTTTATTAATTTTACTTAAGTTTTATTAATTATACTAAATTAAGTAAGACGGATTTCCCCAACTTCTAAAAAATCGATTTGGCTTACTCACTTATTCTACGTGTTATAGTGTTTAGCCTAAATCTATAATGTCATTTCCTGAAAGAGAAAATAATTATGAAAATTAAAACACTTTTATGCTTGATTGTCAGTCAAATGTTTTTGATGTCAAGTTCGATAGTGAGTGCTGAGAGTTCACAAAGCTACAGGCTTCGTCAAGGGGACTTGGTTCAGGTGTCAGTATGGGGCGAAGATAAGCTGCAAAAAGAGAGCCTTGTGTTGCCGGACGGAAGTATCACCTATCCTCTCGCTGGTAGGGTAGAGGTTGTTGGTTTGACTTCGACTGAAGCCGAAAAGAGAATTGCTGAAAAATTAAAACCTTATCTTCCAGACCCTCAGGTTTCAGTAGTTATTGCTGATATTGCTGGAAATCAAGTGCATGTTTTGGGTAAGGTGTTGAAGCCAGGTCAAGTTTTAATGACTGGACCGATGACAGTTCTTGATGCATTGAGTATTGCTGGTGGGTTAGATAAGTTCGCTGATCGAAACGATATAAAAGTGATTAGAAATACTCCGCAAGGCCAAAAGGCTATTCGTGTTAACTATGATCAATTGATTAGAGGTGAGCATTTGGAAAGCAATATTACGCTACAACCTGGTGATACTATTGTAGTACCTTGATTTGATGTTTGAAATACCTGAGTATTAGGTATAATACAAATGGTTTTATATCGATATTCAGGAGTTATAGTGAAATTTAATAGTTATACGCCAATGTGGTGTTGTAAAGGCAATAAGCCAGTATTGCAGTTATTAGCTACTATTACGTTATCCATGTTAATGCCATATGTAAACGCCGCTGAAGTTACGAAAAGCGCATCGATAAGCACTGGGATTGATTTCGATTCAAATCCGGCATACTCCAGTACAAAAAAAGATCCTGTTTGGGTCTATTCACTTATTCCCCAATTTAGGCTTGATGTTAACCAAGAAGTTAATCGCTGGTACATAGATGGAGCTTTGACAATTCAAAGATATTCAAATGAAAGTGTCCTTGTTAATCGAGAAGATCCTAGAGTCGCGGTTGGCTGGGATCGAACTTACGATTCTGGCATGTTTGGGGTCAGAGCGGAATATCAAGAAAGATCTTCTCGTATTGCTGAAGTGCAAAACACTGGCGAATTTCTTACCTTGGACAATACACAAAAAACTAAGGTTTTAGCTGCAAAATGGCAGCATGCGATTAGTTCTAGATTGGGTGTTCTTACTGAGGGCGATTATAATGATATTACTTACAGTGTTCCTGGAGTCCTTGAGAGCTATAAGTATGCTGATATTAGATCACAGTTAACATATGCAAACTCTGAAACGCTAGAGACTTTTGCTCAGATTGGTTATGCACAGTTGCATCCAGATGCAACTTTTGATGGCACTGACTTTGCTAGATTAAAGGCAGGGGCGAACTATCAGATTAGCACAGGGTTCAGTTTGTCAGCTTATGGCGGTATTTATAATCTTTCAGGTCGTCAATCAAATACTGATTGGCTATTAGGTCTCAAGACTGATAAAGTGGTTGATCGCGCAAGTTATAGTGTTGGATTGAGCCGAGATATGGTTCCTACTGGTGTCGGTGGTTTTCGTCAGGCTGATTCATTTAGAGCAGCATGGACGTTTAATGCAACTGAAGCGAACAAAATTGGAGCGGAATATCAGTTTGATAGATATAGAAAAGATCCGGTTATTTTTGTGGAAGGCTTGAGATTTCAACAAGTTCTAGTCTTTTATGATCGTATTTTAAACAATCATTGGAACACAAGAATATCTGCCACACATAAAGTTATTAATAATCCCACAAATATTCAGGACAATATAGTTGGCTTCTCATTAGTGTATAACACACTAGATTTTTAAATAACAATAAGGTGATACGAGCTAATGTCAATTGAACGAGAAATGACGCTTAATGATTATGTAAATATCATTAAGCGTAGATTAATGTATGTTGTAGGATTTTTCCTATTAGTATTTTTTTCTGCAGTTGTAATTGCGCTTAAACTCCCGCCAGTTTATCAGTCAACAGGCACCATTCTCATTGAATCACAGCAAGTTCAATCTGATTTATCTAAAGAAAAATATGCTACTGATCGTTTTGAAGCGCTAAAACAAGTTGTTCTTAGTAAAGAAAACCTGTTCAATATTGCTGAAAAATACAAGTTATATGGTCTAAATAAAAATCCAAACATATCACCAACACGCATAGCACAAGCTGCGCAATCAAATATCATGGTAGATCTGTTAAGAGCCGACGCTGGTCAATGGGGTGAAAAGGCGACGTTTGCTTTTGAAGTGTCATTTAAACACAATGATTCTGATGATACTTACAACGTTACAAAAGACCTTATTGAACTATTTTTAGCGGAAAATGACAGAGCAAGCAAAGCAAGAGTTACTGAAACAGCAGAGTTTTATAGTAAAGAAGCTGCGAAACAGAAAATTGCCTTAGAGACTATTGAGAAAGCAATTACTGAATATAAACGAAGCCATTCAAATTCGCTTCCTGAAAACAAGGTCATGCAGATAGGAAGCATAGAGCGCCTTGAAAACGACCTGAGAGCTACACAGCGAGAATATAGCACAACACAGGCTGAGTTACGTTCTTTGGACGTCAGTTTGGAATCCGCAAAAGCAGGTATAGGATTAAACACTCCTCAAGAATTAGGCACTGGTGCCTCGGAGCTTGATAAGCTAAAATTGGAGTTGGCTAAACAAAGCGCTATATATAGTCCAAATCATCCGTCTATACGTGCGTTACAACGCAGAATAGATCTTCTTGAAAAGAGTGGTACAGCCGCTGAGTCAACGGCACCAGTCAAGTCTATCACTGCTCAATCCATGATGGTAGCTAAAGTGCAAGCGCAAATCGATACAGCTAATGCACGCCTCAAATCCTTAGAAGCCGAAGAACAAGACATTCGTGTGAAAATTGGTCAGACTGAAGGGCGAGTTATTCAGAGCTCACAAACTGAAGGTGCGCTTAGTACTTTGTTAAGAGATTATGATAATGCTAAATTTGCTTATGCAGAGATTAAAACTAAGCAAGATAATTCTAAGCTTGCCAAAAATATTGAGATGGAAAATAAAGGTGAGCGTTTTGTATTAGTGGAGGCACCACTTTTGCCAGAAAAACCTATAAAACCAAATCGTTTATTGATAATACTTGCTGGGTTTATTGGTGCTATTTTTTCTGCAATTGGTTTAGCGGTATTGATGGAGAGTTTCGATAAGCGGATCAGAGGAGTAGATGCATTGGCTGCAATTATGAAAATTCAGCCTATTGCGACAATCCCTTATATAACAACTAAAGCCGAATTAAAGTATAAGAAATTAGTAGCTTCTTATATTATGTATGGCACTCTTATAGTTACCCTTCTTGTTTTGTTGTTAGTTCATTTATTTGTGATGCCTCTTGATGAGATTGTTACAAAGATATTAGCTAAGTTTTAGTGAAAGCAGTTTATGGAAAAGATTAAAGATGCTTTAGACAAAGCTAAGATTCAGCAAAATGGTAAAGTGCGACAAGCAACAGTAATTCGTAAAAAATATAGCGGAATCACACCTGAGGTTGACAATGATCTTGAGACTATTGTTTACAATAGTCAGAATGTCATTCAATTGGATAGTGCACATTTAGAGAAACATCGAATTGTTTCACAAAATAAACTTGATCCAAACAGTTGGATATTTGACTCACTACGCACTCAAGTATTACAGAAAATGGAAGAAAATAATTGGCGTACCATAGCGATTATTTCTCCTACTCCTACCGCAGGTAAGTCAGTTGTTGCGATTAATTTGGCGATTAGTATTGCGCAACAGCCACAAAAAACTGCAATGCTCGTTGATTTTGATTTACGCAAACCTCGAGTCGCTGAATATCTTGGGATTAAGCATAATAAATCAATTAATAACTTTCTAGTGGGTGAAGCCGATTTATCGGAAATAATTGTAAATCCAGGAATTCCTCGCTTGACTATAATTCCAACCAACAAGCCTGTATTGAAAGCTTCTGAAACGTTATCATCTAAAAATATTCAACAATTAATCATTGAATTAAAAGAGCGATATGATTCACGGATTGTAATATTTGATTTACCTCCCATTTTAAATGCTGATGATGCAATGGTTTTGTTACCGCAAGTAGATTGTGTGTTGTTAGTCATAGGAAATGGGCTTCATACTGAGCCGGAAATTACTGAAACCATGAGGCTGCTAGTAAAATCAAATATTCTTGGAGTAGTAGTTAATAGGGCTGAAGTTGAACTTCGTTCTTACTATTACTAGTTGATTATAGGTTTGTTGAGGTAATGATTTTTTTTAAACCTATAGTTAGTGAGATATTTTTTGATAAGCCGTAGAGACTTTCTGTCAATTGTGGCTGTCCAGACACTATTCTTAACTGGCTCCATACCTAAGCTTTCACCAAAAACACCTCTTGTTATGTCTAAATTCGTCGCACCTGAATTCATTATAGTGGGTGGATGGGTTATGCTTAAAAGTGATTTACTTGAACTTGAAAGTTAGATGATATGTTTTCCGATCTGAATTCATTTGCGACTAATTCAATAAAGAAATCGTATGATGTTTGTATTTGTGGCGCGGGTCCTGCTGGAATAACGATTGCTAGAATCTTAGCAAAAGCTGGTAAGACGGTTGCTCTTCTAGAAGGAGGCAGTCTAGATTACTCTGAAATTTCACAAAATTTATATCACGGGAAAAGCGTTGGTCTTATCAACTGGGACGCTGTTACTAATTGCAGGCTAAGATATTTTGGAGGCACATCAAATCATTGGGGAGGAAGATGCTCTTTTCTTGACCCTGTAGATTTTGATCGACAAGATTATTTTGAGATGCCTGGATGGCCAATTGGCAGCAGAGCAGAAATGTTCAAACACCTTGAAACGGCCTGTTCCATTTTGGATTTACCTAAAAATGCATTTAAAGAGACTCAAAAGACAGCATTGAAGGGTAGCAAATTCAGGTTTTCAGTTAAGGAGTTTAGCCCTCCTACACGATTTAAAACTAAATATTTTGATGAGCTTAAAAGCTCAGATAAGATTGATTTGTATATCAATGCAAATTTAACAAATATTAAATTAAATGAGAATTTTGGCTCGGTAAGTGTATTTGAAATTCAAAATTACAAAGGTGATAAATTCCCTTTTACCGCAAAGAAATTCATACTTGCTTTAGGTGCTATTGAAAATGCTAGATTGTTATTAAATTCAGATAATCAAATGCGTGCTGGTGTAGGTAATCAGCATGACATGGTTGGTCGCTGCTTTATGGAGCACTTTAATGTTCAACTTGGCAGGTTTGTTGTAGAAGATCACAAGATATGGAAAGAGGGGGTGCTGCAGGTAAATCCTACTGAGCTCTTAATGAAAAGTAAGCACATAGGTAATGCTGTGTTAGACTTTAATCCCAATATGCGTCAAGTCAGTTACGGCAGATTGCGCGAGCTTAAGGATAGTGCTCGAAATTTTATTTGCAAGTCTGAAACTTTGACCGATTTATCAAGAAAGATGGTGGATTTTGATTGCTCGGGTGATGGTGTTATTACTAGTCTAATAGAGCAGGCACCCAACCCAAAGAGCAGGGTCACTCTTGATTCCGAAAGAGATATGTTTGGAATGCGCAGGGTAATTCTAAACTGGAGTCCAAGTAAGGCCGATAATCGAACAGTTCGGACTCTAGGGCAAGAGGTAGCCAAAGAACTTGCTCGAATTGGACTGGCTAGGGTTCAACTGCAAGATTTTATTCTTGACGATACGATTGAAATAAGTGATTATGGACATCATTGCCATCAAATGGGTACAACCAGAATTTCAGAGGATCCCAAATCAGGGGTAGTGGATAGAAATCAGCTTGTACATGGACTTGATAATTTATACATCGCAGGTAGCAGCGTTTTCCCGACAGGGGGAGGATGTAATCCTACATTGACTATTGTCATGATGTCTTTGCGCTTGGGAAATCACATTGCAAGTCTTGTGACTTAAATTATCCTACCAAAAATAACCAATAAGTTCCCATAGTTTTATCCAGCGTAATGACATACTGCCCATTTTTGTATGAGATTGGAATTTCCTGTTTTTTCTGGTTTATGTCACGTTTAAATAATTTAAGTCCTTTGGGAGCCTTGATTAAAATCTGACCTTCTACAGGCTCAGATAAAAAGGGTAGTTGCCCTTCAGTTTCTGGTATAGAACGAGCGGCAAGACTAATCATAATATTTTTAGATTTATTAATTGGCATACCGTCAATGCTTTGAACTGCTATTGAGGCATTCCTTGTGATTGCTGTAATACTGATATCATTCAGCGTGAACTTTTCACCACCTATCCAGCCCATCACTGCTTGAGTTTTTGCTGTATTGATTACCATATTGCCTTTATCCCAGTTACGCTTTAGTTCTCCAGTGTCTGAAGTGGCTTCCGTTGCATCGTCAGGGATTAATGAGAGGTGCTTATCCTTGGTTACTTTTGCAGTAGATGGAATTGTACTTTTCTGTAACCAAGGCAATTCTTCAACTGCAGGCATGCTAATCACTAGTTTACCTAACTCCGAAGCAGTCCTGATAAATTCTGAATTAGCAGGGGAGATGTCATTGTAAAATAAATCTTTACCAGGATTTAGCACATAAGTTGTTTTTGCTTCCTGAACATCTCCTCGCCGATACAGCAAAGCCGCTGCTGGCATGGTTGCGAGTATTGCGGGATCGTTATAGGCATGCCAATTAGACGGTTTGCCTTCCCACTTGTTTGGTTCTCGCAATGGTTCTTGCGAGTAGGCGTATTGCATCATTGCATCCCAGCCTTGGAGACCAGCCTGGCTTGCCACATAAAGTGGCAAAGTATGCCTGTCAGGTAGTGGAAAAGGCTCTGCATTCCACTCAGTGACACTCATGGGTTTGCCCAATACCTGAGCAGCGGCTAGCCAGTGGGTTAGGTTAGCTGTAGATAGGGGAGAGCTTTCTAATGCACCATAGCCTTGATATGCATGTGCATCAATCATATTTCCTGATGTAAGTGAGGGTAGTGCGCTTAACGGATTTCCTCCCCACGTACTAGTGGTAATGATTGGGACTTTTACACCTAAGTCACGCAGTTGTTTAATCATCTTGACGTCAAACTGATGTTCAAGATTATTCAGAAATAACTTAGATGGACCATGTTCCCAAGAGCGCCAAGTTTTATCTTTAGGTAGATTAGTTGCTTTTGCAAAGCTTTCAGAAGCCGCCATAAAAAGCTTGCTATGGTAGGGTACATTTTTATCAGGTAAAAGGCCGTTGCCATAATGGTTGGTAACATCATTCTCGTTAGTGATTAGCACTGTCGCTATGGCGGGTTCATCAACATATCTTGTATTCGTGTATTTATTACGATGAGTGATGTAGGATTCTGTGAACTCTTGCATGGCTTGCTGTACGGACGGATTTACATAATTGTAACCTTTGAGATCGACTTCGGATTTTCCATGGGTTATTTCTTCAAAAGCCGAAATTCCATCAGCCGCTTTCAGTTTTCTTTCTACATGCATATCCAACCAGACGTAGATCCCTTCATCTTTAAGGCATTTGATCCACCAATCTAGTTTTTCTATTGAATCAGGATCAATGGTTTTTGTGCTGTTGGATTTTTGTGAACCAAATATATTAGGTTCAACCCATGATGAATCGTGATGGTGAAGGCGAACCAGATTGAATCCAAGTTCAGAGAGCCGTTTAGCCTGCAACTTTACATTGTCTTTAGAGGTATTAAAGATTGCATAAGCGCTGATATTGGTACCCCAAAATTTGGCTATCGTGCCATCTTCAAAGGCTAATTGATCACCTTTTGCACTGACAAAACCACGTTTTCCGGCGGGACGTTCATGCTCATTTAAGAAGGATAAGTCAACTGGAGAAGTTTTCCAGTTTAAGATATTTCTTGTCCAGTTT
>JBBQLN010000025.1:0-43747 GCA_038327905.1 Burkholderiales bacterium | reverse complement strand
TAGGCTTTTGCTTCGCCACCGAATTTTTTAGACAGGATTGTGGTAATCGCTGCTGTTAGTGTTGTTTTACCATGGTCAACGTGGCCAATTGTGCCTACGTTAACGTGCGGCTTGGTCCGCTCAAATTTACCTTTTGCCATTGCTTCAGTCCTTTACAATATTTTATTAACTATAAGTTTTATTAAAATTAATAAAACTTGTTCAAATTAAATCTTACCTCTAAATCAAATTTACACCATTTTACTACATAACACTTGGTGCCCATGGCGGGAATCGGACCCGCGACCTCTCCCTTACCAAGGGAGTGCTCTACCACTGAGCCACATGGGCGCTGAATTTAGTTATTGGAGCGGGCGACGAGGCTCGAACTCGCGACATTCAGTTTGGAAAACTGAAACTCTACCAACTGAGCTACACCCGCGCACCCATCTAAACTCTAAACCAACACCAACAGGCTAGTATCTTCATGCAACTACTTTTACTACATAACGTGGCTTATTAAAACTTTGGTGGAGGGGGAAGGATTCGAACCTTCGTACTCTGAGAGAACGGATTTACAGTCCGTCGCCTTTAACCACTCGGCCACCCCTCCAAACCGAACCCGCGATTATGCTGAAAATTTGACTGGCTGTCAAATTGTATAAAAGGGTAAATGTTCCAAGAATTTGGTGCCGGATGTCGGAATCGAACTGACGACCTTCGCATTACAAGTGCGCTGCTCTACCAACTGAGCTAATCCGGCGTTTATTTGAGTTGCGTATTATACTGATATTTTGAAAAAAGTAACCTACTTTACGATAGTTAATGTTGGTTTTTTACTTTTTTGTGAGTTTACATCTTCTGAAGTTGCATCTTGGCTTGCTGAAGTTTCTTTTTCTTTGGCAGTAGTTATTGAAGGCTCTTCTATTTCAAAAAACATCCCTTGAGAATTTTCACGTGCAAATATACCTTTGACTGCATGCATCGGCACGTATAGATTCTGCGAAACACCGCCAAACCTTGCTGAAAAACTAATGGCTTCATTATCTATCAACAAATCCTTAGTGGCTGAGTAGTTTACATTCAACACAATTTCACCATTTTTAACATAAGCCATAGGTACGCGAGTATGGCTGTCCACCGCAATTAGCAGGTGCGGAGTACAGCCGTTATCCATACACCATTCATGTATAGCGCGCACCATATAAGGTTTAGTTGAAGTGAAGTCAGTCATTTTTACAGTTGCGTGCTATTTACTTACGCATCGCTTTTTCAGAGGGTGTCATTGCATCTGAGTACAACGGTCTTGAGAATAAACGTTCTGCGTATTTTAAAATCGGCGCTGCTTGATTTTGCAAGTCTATGCCATAATGACCTAAACGCCATAATAAAGGCGTTACAGCAACATCTAGCATCGAGTAATCGTCCCCTAATAAATAGTTTTGTTTAGAGAAAATTGGCACTAATTGCGTTAAGTTATCACGAATAGTAGTGCGCGCTTTATCGGCCTTTTCATCATCGCCAGATTCAATATCTTTAATGTGATCAAACAACTCTTTTTCAAAGTTATACAAGAACAGTCTTGCGCGAGCTCGCATTACTGGATCAGGTGGCATCAACTGTGGGTGAGGGAAACGCTCATCAATATATTCATTGATAATATTAGCTTCCGATAACACTAAATCACGTTCAACCAGCACTGGCACTTGGTTATATGGGTTAATCACAGCCAAATCTTCTGGTTTGTTTGCAAGGTCAACATCAATTACTTGAAAATCCATGCCCTTTTCAAACAAAACAATACGGCATCGGTGGCTATAGGGATCAGTTGTCCCCGAGTATAAAGTCATCATATTTAATGTATATCTTTCCAATAAGCTTTTTTGAGTTTGTAAGTAAGTACCAACAACACTCCTAAAAACAGTAGTACAAACCAGCCCAAATGATTGCGCTGTTGTTTTGCAGGCTCAGACATGTAAGCCAAATAGTTTGTTAAATCACCCACTAAAGCATCGTATTCTGTTACAGACATGCGACCAGGCTTTGTTAATGTCAGTTGGTGAGTTTCATGATTCATTTCTTGCTCACCTTGCAACTCATATAGCACATGCGGCATAGCTACCTTGCAAGTGTTTGGGTCAAACACGCAGTTGCCCCAACCAGTTGCGCTTGCACTATCACGGTAGAAACCACGCATATAGCTATATACCCAATCCGCTCCGCGAGCACGCACTTCTACAGACAAGTCTGGTGGTGCAACACCAAACCATTTTTTAGCATCTGCTTTATTGATTGCAACTTTCATTTGATCGCCAACTTTTTCACCTGCAAACAACAGATTATCTTTAATCTGATTTTCAGTGAGTCCAATATCCATTAGACGGTTGTAACGCATATAACTTGCGCTATGGCAATTTAAGCAGTAGTTAACAAAGGTACGCGCTCCACGCTGTAATGACTCATGGTTTGATGCATCGATAGGCGCTTTATCTAGATGCCCCCCTTCATTTGCGAATACAACTAAAGGTAAAAGTGCTAAAACCAATAATGCTTTTTTCATTATGCTTGTTGTTTTCATGATGTTATCCCGTCACTCTTTCTGGTACAGGTTTAGTTTTATCTTTTTTGGTATACCAAGGCATTAAAGCGAAGAATGCAAAATAAACCACCATAAAGATACGTGCCACTACTGTAGCGCGATCGGCGCCTCCCAACCAAGAGCCAAACTGACCCCAAACGTTTGAAGGCACTGTACCCAAATAACCCAAAATGAGAAAACTAACCACAAATGCAGCTAACCATCTTTTGTAAAGTCCACCGCGATAGCGAATAGATTTTACTGGGCTTTTGTCTAACCAAGGCAACAAAGCAAACACCATGACCGACAAGCCCATGGCTGCGACACCAGGGAACTGCGAATTAAAGATTGGTGGAACTGCACGTAAAATTGAATAGTACGGAGTGAAATACCATACTGGTGCAATATGTGCTGGCGTTACCATTGGATTAGCTGGAACAAAGTTATTTGCCTCCAAGAAGTAGCCACCCATTTCAGGTGCAAAAAATATAATCACAGAGAATACGATTAAAAATACTGCAACACCCACCAAATCCTTTACTGTGTAATAAGGGTGAAACGGAATGCCATCCAATGGAATACCGGTCTTTTTATCCTTATTCTTTTTGATTTCAACACCATCCGGATTGTTTGAACCCACTTCATGCAGAGCAATTAAATGCGCTACAACCAAGCCCAATAACACCATAGGCAATGCAATCACATGGAAAGCGAAGAAGCGATTCAACGTTGCATCAGACACCAAATAGTCACCACGCAGCCACTGAGATACATCAGGACCAACAAATGGAATTGCTGAAAAGAGATTCACAATCACTTGTGCACCCCAATATGACATTTGACCCCATGGTAATAGATAGCCGAAAAACGCCTCGCCCATTAAACATAAAAATATAGCAACGCCAAACAGCCAAAGGAGTTCACGAGGATTACGATATGAGCCATAAATAATGCCACGGAACATGTGCAGGTAAACCACCACGAAAAACATTGAAGCGCCTGTTGAGTGCATATAACGAATGAGCCACCCCCATGGCACATCACGCATAATGTATTCTACTGATCCGAAAGCGAGTTCGGCATCAGGCTTGTAATGCATCGTTAAGAAAATACCCGTTACGATTTGCAGCACCAACACCAACATAGCCAGCGAGCCAAAAAAGTACCAAAAATTAAAATTCTTAGGGGCATAGTACTCAGTTAAATGCGCCTTAACATTGCTAGTAAGCGGAAAACGCTCATCAACCCAATTCAAACCACCATTAAGCGCGCTAGAAAATTTGTTTTGCTTTGTTTCAGTTTTATTCGTCATGATTAAGCCTTCTCTTCAGTATCAACGCCAATAAGCAAGGTATTGTCAGTTAAATACTTGTATGGCGGAACCACCAAATTGATTGGTGCTGGGGAGCCTTTAAACACTCGTCCTGCCAAATCAAACTTAGAGCCGTGACATGGACAGAAGAATCCGCCAGTCCAGTTATCACCCATATCACCCTTAGGCTGCAACTTAGCAGAAGGAGAGCAACCCAAGTGTGTGCAGATGCCAACAATTACCGCAAGATTTGGCTTAATAGCGCGACTTGGATTTTTGCAATAATTAGGCTGCTGAGAAGTAACATCACAACTTGGATCCGAAAGATCTCCATTGTGCTTAACTAATTCCGCCGTCATTTCATCGGTACGATTAATAATCCATACTGGCTTACCGCGCCATTCAGTAGTCATCATCTCACCTGGGGCTACCTTACTAATATCCACCTCAACTGGCGCGCCAGCTGCTTTAGCTCGCTCACTCGGAGTCATACTAGTTACAAATGGTACCGCCGCTGCAGCGCAACCAAGCGCACCCACAGCTGATGTGGCAATTAAAAACTTACGTTTATCTTGATCTATTGAAGCACTTGATTCCGACTGCGAACTTGCTTGCTGCTTATCACTATGGTTGTCTGACATGATTCCCTCGACTGCTGATTATGAATTCTTGCCCTTTTGGGACTTACAACATCCACTTCATTACTTTATGTATTAAAAATAATGAAGCTCAAAAAATATGACACAATTATAAAGGCTGCGATTATACAATTTTTTACATATCAATTAAAGCTTTATTTTATAAGTAACTGAAATAAAACAACTAAACTGGATTTCCTATATCTATAAACTCATGTATTAAATCAAATTTGTCGGCTAAATGCTGACCTAATGCTTGAACACCATAACGTTCTGTTACATGATGTCCTGCTGAAATATATGACACCCCAGATTCAGCTGACTGATGTGTAGTTTGCTCAGAAATCTCACCGCTAATATAAACGTCCACGCCTAGTTCAATGGCAGCAGCGATATAGCCTTGCGCCGCACCAGTACACCAAGCCACTTTTTGCACCATTTTTTGCATATTTCCGATGATTAAAGGGGTTCGTTGTAAAGTTGTTTCAATTTTCAAAGCCAAAGCTTGCAAAGTTATCGGCACAGCTAAATCACCGTAAGCGATAATGTTAGATTCACCAGAAAAACCGCTAGGACTAATACCCAATACTTTACCTAACTGCACATTGTTGCCAAACTCAACATGTACATCTAAGGGTAGATGATAGGCCATTAAGTTCAAATCATTTTTAAGCAAAAATGCTAATCTATTACGTTTAATTCCAACAACTCTAACATCTTCATTTCGCCAAAAATAGCCATGGTGAACCAAAATCAAATCAGCATTGGCTTCCTTAGCCGCTTCTAATAAAGCCATACTGGCAGTAACGCCCGTTATTATTTTTCTTACTTCTGGACGCCCTTCCACCTGAAGTCCATTTGGGCAGTAGTCTTTGAAATGCTCTACTTGCATAAGTGTTTGGGTATAGTTAACCAACTCATTAAGTTTTACCATTTTTTTACGACCTTTTATCACATCGCTCTTGAATATTCGCTAGAATAGCCTGATATTACTTTTCGAACATGACATTACTCAAATAAACGCTAGATTATCCTAAAATTTACACAATCATTATTGAGATTAACAGCGCTTTTACATGATTATTATAAAAAATTCAAAATGAACAATCACCTACATAAAAAACTCTGGCTCATTTTTGCACAAACTGTAACGATTTGCTTAGCTGTAATTTTTGTATTACGGCTATTTTTTCCCAACTTGTTAGAAAATATGTTGGGTAAGCCAAATAATGCGGTGGTAATAAAGCAAGCCGAGTCTAAAGTTGGCGCTAATTTAGCTGGCTCTTATAGCCAAGCGGTGAAGAAAGCCATGCCATCCGTCGTGAATATTTTTACTAGTAAAAAAGCACCAGACAATCCACATCAAAAATATTTAGATGACCCAACTTTCCGTCATTTTTTTGGTGACCAATTTGATGATCCTGACACTCAAGCTCAGCCTGAAAATAGCCTAGGTTCTGGTGTAATCGTCAGTGAGCAGGGCTTAATTTTAACTAATAATCACGTGGTAGCCTCAGCAGATGAAATTGAAATTGCCCTCGCTGATGGCCGAAAAATGTCGGCCAAAGTGGTGGGCACAGACCCTGATACCGATTTAGCTTTAATTAAAATTGAAGCAGAGAATTTACCTGCAATTACCTTTGCCAGTTCAGACAAATTAAACATTGGTGATGTTGCCTTAGCTATTGGCAATCCATTTGGCGTCGGTCAAACTGTGACACAAGGCATTATCAGCGCACTTGGGCGTAATCATTTAGGTATTAATACGTTTGAGAACTTTATTCAAACCGACGCTTCAATTAACCCAGGCAACTCAGGAGGCGCTTTAATTGATACTGATGGTAATTTAATCGGCATTAATAGCGCAATCTACTCACGTAGCGGCGGCTCTATGGGCATTGGGTTTGCCATTCCAGCCACATTGGCGCGCCAAATAATGGATCAAATCGTTAGTCAAGGCAACGTAACAAGAGGCTGGATAGGCATTGAGGCACAAGACATCACGCCTGAACTGGCAGAATCATTCAGACTGCCAGTTGCTGAAGGCGCATTAATCGCTGGTGTACTACAAGGTAGCCCTGCAGAAAAAGCGGGGCTTCGTGCGGGTGATATTTTATTAACGATAGATAACAAACCGATTGCCGACACTAGCAACATGTTGAATTTGATTGCAGCACTCACGCCAAATCAAAAAGCAACACTGAAGATTGCCAGAGCTGACCAAAGATTGAACGTTATGGTATTAATAGGTAAAAGGCCTAAGCCAGCCGCTGAAAAAGCTGATTAAGGTTTAGGCAGTTGGAGGCAAGATATTTTGCTCTGATGTTCGCTTAGTGAGTGAAGCTACAATTAAACCCAGCTCAAACAAAAGCCATATTGGCATAGCCAACATAAACTGAGAAATAATATCAGGCGGCGTGAATATCGCACCTATGACAAATGCACCAACCACAACATAACCACGCGCTTCTTTAAGTTGAGCGACCGTTAGCCAGCCGAAACGCACAATCATTACCACTGCGATCGGCACTTGAAATGCCAAACCAAAAGCAAAAAATAGCGTCAATACAAAATCTAAGTAATTGCCAATATCCGTCATCACTGCCACGCCCTGCGGTGCAGTACCAACAATAAATCCGAATACCACTGGAAATACCACAAAGTAAGCAAATGCCATCCCAGCTAGAAACAAAGAGCTGCTAGCAATAATCATCGGAATCATGAATTTCTTTTCATGTGCATAAAGCCCAGGTGCTACAAATGCCCACACTTGATACATGGTATGCGGCAATGAAACAATAAATGCCGCCATCATGGCGACTTTCATTGGCACAAAAAATGGCGTGGTAACCGCTGTAGCAATCATTTGCCCGCCTGCAGGCAGTTTACTTAAAAGAGGGGCTGCTAATAGCGCATAAATTTTGTTAGCAAAAGGAAAAAATGCAATGAAAACGATGACAAAACCAACCACTATGCGCAATAAGCGGTTACGCAATTCAATGAGGTGAGAAACGAAATTTTCTGTTGGAGTCACTGGCGTTACTCTTTTATTGACACTTTTTTAGTTCTAGCTTTTTTAACTTTGGGTATTTTAACTACGGGCGTTTGATAGGAAGATACAACATCTGGCGCCTTAGGAGTGTCTGCTTCTAATTTAAGCGCTGAAAAATCCTTAGTAACAGCTTCTATATTCTCTTGCACGCCAGCTTGAATAGTTTCCTTGGTTTTTGTAACCGTTTCTTGAATCTCCTCTTGCAGTTGCTGCAGCTCTTGAAAACGTAGGTCACGATTCACCTCCTCTTTCACTTGCGCCACGTATCGCTGCATGCGTCCTGCAATTGCACCGAGCGTGCGTGCCACTTTTGGCAGCTTTTCTGGGCCAATGACTATCAAAGCCACCACTGCAATAACGATTAACTCGGAGAAAGAAACATCAAACATAGCTATTACTGCTTAGTTTTGTTCGTTACTTCACCTTCGATTGTCTGACTAGCGTCTTTGTTATCAGCAACCTGATCATCGCGCATCGCTTTTTTGAATTCATTCACAGCGCCACCTACATCACCACCAATATTTTTAAGCTTTTTAGTTCCAAATATCAGTACCACGATCAACAATACAATTAACCAATGCCAAATGCTAAATGAACCCATGATAACTCTCCAGAAATATAATTAAACTTTGAGTGGCGCATTACCACCACCAAGCACATGCACATGAATATGAAATACCAACTGACCACCATCTTTACCTGTGTTGATGATCGTTTTGAAACCCGCTAATCCTTGGTCTTTTGCAAGTTTGGGTGCGAGTACGAGCATTTTTCCAAGTAAAGTTTGGTGCTGAGCTTCACAGCTAGCTAGACTTTCAATATGTAATTTAGGCACAATCAAAAAATGCACTTTGGCCGAGGGGTTAATGTCATTAAAGGCAATAACATCCTCATCTTCATAGATTTTTTTTGAAGGAATGCTACCGTTGACTATCTTACAGAAAATACAATCTTCACTCATTATTTCGCGCCCTATTCTTCTCTAGCAGCTTTTTCTTCTAAGCCTGAAAGGCCTTCGCGCCTTGCCAACTCATCCAGAATATCTTGTGGCTTTAAACCTGCCTGCGCCAACATCACCAAAGTATGAAACCACAAATCTGCAGTTTCATATATAAGGTGTTCATTGTCGCCATTTTTCGCAGCAATTATGGTTTCGGCAGCTTCTTCGCCTACTTTTTTAAGTATGCTATCCATACCTTTGGCATATAGTTTAGCCACATAAGAACTTGCTGGATCTGCGCTCTTACGTTGCTCTAATAACTCTGCCAACCGATTTAATGTGTCACTCACTTTTTTACTTCCGTGTATATTTCTTCTGGGTTCTTGATGACGGGCTGATCTATTAACCATTCATTATTCTCAAGCTTTTTAAAAAAGCAGTTATGTCGTCCAGTATGGCAGGCAATACCGCCGATTTGCTCTACATTAATTAAAATGACGTCTTCATCGCAGTCTAACCGAATCTCACGCACAAGTTGCACATGTCCAGATTCTTCACCTTTGCGCCATAGCTTATTACGTGAGCGTGACCAATACACAGCTTGCTTAGTGTCATTAGTTAACTGTAAAGCTTCGCGATTCATCCATGCAAACATAAGGATACGCCCTGTGGTATGTTCTTGCGCAATGACAGGCACAAGTCCGTTGGCATCCCAACTAATATCATCTAACCAATTCAAAGTCTTACCTCAATACCATTTTTCCGCATATATTCTTTGGCTTGCTTCACGGTATATTCACCATAATGGAAAATACTCGCAGCCAACACTGCATCAGCACCGCCAACTTTTACGCCATCAACTAAGTGCTGTAAGTTTCCCACGCCGCCAGAAGCAATAATCGGCACATCCACCGCATTTGAAATAGCTCGATTTAACGGGTTGTTAAAGCCAATTTTTGTACCATCTCTATCCATGCTTGTGACTAACAATTCGCCAGCGCCTAGTTGAGCCATATACTCTGCCCACTTAACAGCATCCAAGCCAGTAGCTTTGCGTCCGCCGTGCGTAAACACCTCCCACTCAAAGGGCTGGTTATCTACCTTTTTAGCATCAATCGCCACTACGATACATTGCGAGCCAAATCGGCTTGCAGCGTCTTGTACCATTTGTGGATTGAGCACTGCTGTGGTATTAATGCTGACTTTATCTGCGCCAGCATTTAATAGTCTGCGTACGTCTTCAACTTCACGCACACCACCTCCCACCGTTAATGGGATAAATACCTGAGAAGCAACTTCTTCAATAATATGCAGAATCAAGCCTCGGTTATCTGAGCTGGCGGTAATATCTAAAAAAGTGAGCTCATCAGCACCTTGGTCATCATAGCGCTTAGCAATTTCAACAGGGTCGCCAGCATCGCGTAACTCTAAAAAGTTAATGCCTTTAACTACGCGTCCATCAGTCACATCTAGACATGGAATAATGCGTTTAGCGAGCACTTAATTCATCCGCTAGCTGTTGTGCTGCAGCAAAATCAAGCGCACCCTCATAAATTGCGCGGCCTGTAATAGTACCGATAATACCTTCGCTAGCAACAGCACAAAGTTTACGCACATCGTCTAAATTAGTCACGCCACCAGAAGCAATCACGGGGATTGTTAAGGCTTGAGCTAACGCGACGGTTGCCTCGATATTCACACCTGTCAGCATGCCATCGCGACCAATGTCGGTATAAACAATAGAACTTACACCATAGCCTTCGAATTTTTTCGCTAAATCAATCACATCATGACCTGTCAATTTTGACCAGCCATCTACAGCGACTTTGCCTTCTTTTGCATCTAAACCGACGATAATTTGACCAGGAAACGCATCACAAGCCTCATGCAAGAAACCTGGGTTCTTTACCGCAGCGGTGCCGATAATCACATAATCAATGCCATTATCTAAATAGCGCTCTATCGTTTCAAGATCGCGAATACCACCACCGAGTTGAATTGGAATTTCTCCACCAACTGCACGCACTATAGATTTAATCGCTGCCTCATTGACAGGTTTTCCTGCAAATGCGCCGTTTAAATCTACCAAGTGCAAGCGTTTACAACCGCTAGCTACCCAATGGCGCGCCATGGCACCTGGGTCTTCAGAAAATACGGTGGATTCTTCCATTAAGCCTTGTTTGAGTCTTACACAGTGGCCGTCTTTAAGATCAATTGCTGGGATAATTAACATAATGATTTGATTGTGATTGTTTTAATAATAATTGAAATTAAGCGATTAAAAATTATTGTAATAATAACTTTATTGTTACCTTTATTTAAGGTAACCAGTTTACGAAATTACTTAACATTTGCAAGCCTGCCGTTGCACTTTTTTCTGGATGAAACTGCACTGCAAATAAGTTATCTTTTGCAATTGCACTCGTAAATACTTTTGGGTACTCGCTATACCCTGACAGAATAGCTGTATCATCAGGTTGAACATAATAGCTGTGCACATAATAAAAACGTGCGCCATCTTCTATATCGTTCCATAATGCATGCGTGTGCGGATTCTTCGACTGATAAACTTGATTCCAACCCATATGCGGTACTTTTAACTTTTCGCCATTCGCGTCATGCATTTCTGCAGCAGCAAAGCGCTTCACATTACCCTTAAATAAACCCAAGCCAGCCGCATTACCTTCTTCAGAGTGCTCAAACAACATTTGCAAGCCAATGCAAATGCCCAAAAATGGTTTATTGCTAGCGGCATGCATCACAGAGTCACGCAAACCTCTAGCATCCAGCTCGCGAATGCAATCAGGCATCGCACCTTGCCCCGGAAACACAATACGCTCGGCATTGGCTATATCTACAGGGTTATTGGTCACCATCACATTCTTATTGGGTGCTACATGCTCCAATGCTTTAGACACTGAGCGCAAATTACCCATGCCATAGTCAACTACTGCTATATCAATTTTTTTCATACTACAATTTTCATGGGTTGCTGCTCGCGCGTTACAAGCGCTTTAGCTTTATAAACTTCCTTTGGTGGATGGCATAATGCCTGCCATGCGTGAATCTAGCTCTACAGCTACACGCAATGCACGACCAAACGCTTTAAAAATCGTTTCAGCTTGATGATGAGCGTTGTGGCCTTTTAGATTATCAATATGCAAAGTGACATTAGCGTGATTCACAAAACCTTGGAAGAACTCATGGATTAAATCAACATCGAATTCACCAATTGAAGCGCGCGTAAATACGCAACCAAACTCCAAGCCTGGTCGCCCTGAAATATCTAGCACAACACGTGACAGCGCTTCATCCAACGGCACATAAGCATGGCCATAGCGACGTATTCCTTTTTTATCGCCGATTGCCTTAGCAAACGCTTGTCCAAGGGTAATGCCAATATCTTCCACGGTGTGGTGTGCGTCAATGTGCAAATCACCCTTAGCATTTACGCTAATATCCATCATACCGTGACGAGCAATTTGGTCAATCATGTGGTCAAGAAAACCCAAGCCTGTACTGAATTGAGAAACGCCAGTACCATCCAAATTAATGGCCACTGTGATTTGTGTTTCTAAGGTATTTCTAACTACTTCTGCAGAGCGCATATTGAATCACTTAAGCTAAAGTGCATATAAATTGATAAGTAAATATTTTAACCTAAACCAGATGCTATTGGTTTTTTTGAATACATTAAAGCTAACAACATTCTATATTTATTAGATAACTGCTTATAAATATAGTGCTTAATAAATGAACAAAGCCTAGCAAGATAACAATATCTTTACTAGGCCTCATTTTCACCAGCTTACTAACTACTTAATTGCATTTTTATCACTTAGCTGATGACCAACCAAGTGATAGATAGTAATCAATAATTATTTAGCAGCTTCTGGTGCAGCTTCAGCAGCAGGAGCTGCTTCTGGTGCAGGGGCAGCTTCAACTGGAGCAGCTTCAACAGCAGGTGCAGCTTCTGCTGGCGCAGCTTCAACAGGGGCAGTTGCAGCCGGAGCTTCAACTGCTGGAGTTTCAGTAGCTTCTGGTTTTTTGCCACTTAGCAAAGTAAACAACAACACTAAAACAGCAGCACCAATGATCCATGGTAAGAATTTCTTAGCACCGCCAGCACTAGCAGCACCGCCGTGAGCGATTGCTGTAATTTCAGCAGCAGCAGCAGCAGGATCAGCAGCACCGTAGATAGCAGCACCAGCAACAATGATCGTTGCACCAGCATCTTTAACTTGTTGTGTTGTAGCAGCTTTAACGCCACCAGCAACTGAAATGTCAACGCCTAGATTCAAAGCATTCACCATAGCTAAGTCATTGAATGGTGTTTGACCAGCAGCTTGTTGATCCAAACCAGTGTGAACGCCAATGATGTGCGCACCTAGTTTAGCCACTTCAATCGTACGTGCTTTTTTATCAGCAACGTTGATCAAATCAACTTGCGCTTTTTTGCCGTATTTATTAGCAACATCAATTACACCTTTGATTGTTCCGATATCAGCAGTACCTAATACTGTACAGATGTCAGCGCCTGCTTTGTAGAATGGCTCAGCTTCATAGAAACCAGCATCCATTGTTTTCAAGTCAACCAAAATTTTGTTGTTTGGAAACTTAGCGCGTAAAACTTCTAACAGTTTGATACCGTTATGCTTAATGCATGGTGTACCAATTTCCAAAATATCTACGTGTGGAGCAACTTTGGTTGCTAAAGCGACGGTACCATCGAAATCTAATGAATCTAATGCCATTTGGGTTTGAGCCATGCTACATCCTCCAACTAAAAATAAGTAATAAGTGACTTATTTAGGTTAATAATACAAAGTGAATTAATTTATTATTGTGTAGAAAACACACATTTCGCGATAATAACACGCACTTAATGTGAAATTAAGAAATATTTTTGAAGTTTTGCTGATTTTCTAGCATTTCATCACTGAAATAGTGAAAGTTATAGTAACTACACCAGTTTTTTCCGCTAAGCGTCTAAAAGTAGCTCTTTCAGCGTGTCGATGAGTGCTTCTGACTGCGTGTCAGTTCCGATGGTAATGCGCAAGTAAGGACTTACTCGACTTGGCGATTTAAAATGGCGCACAATAATATTGTGCTGACGAAGTAAAGAGGTCAGTTCAAAGCCATCCCTAGTTTTGTGTTTAGCAAAAATAAAGTTTGCGCCTGATGGCAACACATCAAAACCCAACTGAATTAAATCTTTAACTAGCGCTTCACGTGTTGCAATGACTTTGTGACACGTATCATCAAAATATACTGCATCCTGCATAGCGGCAATCGCACCAGCAGAAGCGAAGCGGTCTATAGGGTATGAATTGAAGCTGTCTTTCACTCGGGTCAATGCTTCAATTAAGTCAGGATGCCCCAAGGCATAGCCAACTCGCAAGCCTGCTAATGAGCGCGCTTTAGACAATGTATGCGTTACCAATAAATTAGGGTAAGTATTAATTAAGCTCACCGCTGATTCGGTGCCGAAATCAACATAAGCTTCGTCAATCACTACTACTGACTGCGTATTTCTTTTTAACAATTTTTCAATGCTCGCTAACGGCAGCGGAATACCTGTTGGTGCATTTGGGTTTGGAAATATGATGCCGCCGTTAGGCTGATCATAATCGTCAACATTGATTGAAAAATCTTCCGCCAAAGGGATTGTTTGATATTCAATGTCATACAAACCACAATAAACTGGATAAAAGCTGTAGGTAATATCAGGAAAAAACAGTGGCCGGCTATGCTTTAATAGCGCTTGAAACACATGCGCCAATACTTCGTCTGAGCCATTACCGACAAACACTTGCTTAGCCTGCAAATCATGTACTTCCGCAATTGCGGCTTTAAGTGCATCTGAATTAGGGTCTGGGTATAAACGTAATGAATCTGCCGCTTCAAGCTTTAACGCTTCAATCACCTTAGGGCTTGGTCCATAAGGATTCTCGTTAGTGTTGAGTTTCACTAGCTTATCTAGCTTAGGCTGCTCACCTGGTACATAAGGCGTGAGCTTATGTACCACATCACTCCAAAATTTACTCATATTGGCTTAGCTTTTTAACCTATATTCTGCCGACCGGGCATGCGCTTGCAGACCTTCACCATAAGCCAAAGTTGCGGCTACCTTACCTAATGTTTGCGCGCCTTCAGCGGACACCATGATTAAGCTTGAGCGTTTTTGAAAATCATACACGCCTAGTGGTGATGAAAAACGTGCGGTACGCGAGGTTGGTAGCACATGGTTTGGCCCTGCGCAGTAATCACCAAGCGCCTCACAAGTATTCCGACCCATAAAGATAGCACCTGCATGCTTTATAGTTTTACTGAAAGCTAACGGCTCATCCATTGAAAGCTCCAAATGCTCAGGTGCAATGTAGTTGCAAATTTCGGCTGCTTCTACCAAGTCGCGCACTTGAATTAGCGCACCTCTATCCGTTAATGAAGTGCGAATAATATCTTTGCGTGGCATTTCCTCAACTAATTTCAAAATGCTTGTATTCACTTTATCTAAAAAGTCAGCATCTGGACTTAATAAAATGGCTTGCGCCAATTCATCATGTTCGGCTTGACTGAATAAATCCATCGCCACCCAATCTGGGTCAGTTTTGCCATCGCAAATCACTAAAATCTCAGAAGGCCCCGCCACCATATCAATGCCAACAACACCGAATACTCGGCGCTTAGCAGCAGCCACGTAAGCATTACCTGGCCCAACCACTTTATCCACCTGAGGCACAGTTTCGGTACCATAAGCTAAAGCACCAACGGCTTGCGCGCCTCCAATACAAAATACGCGATCCACACCGCACACCGCAGCAGCAGCCAACACCAACTGATTGCGCTCGCCATTTGGCGTAGGCACCACCATGATAAGCTCTTTAACACCCGCGACTTTGGCTGGTATCGCATTCATCAGCACAGAAGATGGGTAAGCCGCCTTGCCACCTGGCACATATAAGCCTACACGGTCTAACGAAGTCACTTGTTGTCCAAGTAAAGTGCCATCAGCCTCGGTATAACTCCATGAGCTCATGAGTTGTTTTTCATGGTAAGCGCGAACGCGGTCTGCGGCAGTTTTTAATGCATCACGCTGATGTGCTGGTAACCCGTCTAGCGCGGCCTTCAACTCAGCTTGGCTAATTTCCAATTCTGGTAAAGTAGTTGCGCTAGTCTTATCAAAGCGATTGGTATATTCCAACACGGCGGCATCACCGCGTTTTTTAACATCCTTAAGTATGCTGGCTACAACCTCATCTATGCTATCGTCTTGCGCTGTTTCAAAGGCGAGTAAGGCTTTTAAGTTGCTATCAAAATCTACATCTGCAGTAGAAAAACGTCTGATTTTCATGCTATTGACCTATGTTTAATTTAAATCTGTGTAATTAACTCTTTGCTCTAGATGCAATCGCACTTGTAAATGCATCCATAATAGGTTGAATTTTACCTCTATTCAATTTCAGAGAAGCTTGATTTACAACAAGTCTTGAGCTAATTTCGCCAACCTCTTCTACTGCTTTGAGTTTATTGGCACGCAAAGTTCCGCCCGTACTCACCAAATCGACTATCACATCTGCCAAACCAACCAAAGGGCCCAGTTCCATAGAGCCATAAAGCTTAATAAGGTCTACATGCATGCCTTTTGCGGCAAAGTGTTCACGCGCAGTTTTAACGTATTTAGTTACCACTTTTAAACGTGCACCTCTACGAATCGAAGCGAAATAATCAAAGTCTTCACGCACTGCCACCATCATTTTGCATTTTGCAATTTGCAAGTCGATTGGTTGATACAAACCATCGCCACCATGCTCATCAAGCACATCTTTGCCTGCAATACCTAAATCTGCCGCGCCATACTGTACATAGGTAGGTACATCGCTAGCGCGAACAATAATCAATCTTACATCTTCACGATTGGTGCCGATAATTAGCTTGCGTGAAGACTCTGGATCTTCTGCTGGATGTATGCCAGCCGCCGCTAAGAGCGGTGTGGTTTCTTCAAAGATGCGGCCTTTTGAGAGGGCAATGGTAATCATATTTACACTCGTTTTACGTTTGCACCAAGTGCGTTTAATTTAGCTTCTAAGTGCTCGTAACCGCGGTCTAAGTGGTAAATGCGTTCAATCACCGTTTCGCCGCGCGCAACCAATCCAGCTAACACTAAGCTTGCAGAAGCACGTAGATCTGTTGCCATGACAGTTGCGCCATCTAAGAACTCAATGCCTTTAACTAGCGCTGTATTGCCATCAATACTAATATCTGCGCCCATTCGTTGCATTTCTTGCACGTGCATAAAGCGGTTTTCGAAAATGGTTTCAGTGACTTTTGCTACGCCCTCGGCAACAGTATTCAACGCCATGAACTGCGCTTGCATATCTGTTGGGAATGCTGGGTGTGGAGCCGTACGAATGTTAATCGCTTTAAGCTTGCCATCACTTTTAACAGTAATGCTGTTTGCATCACTTGTTACGGTTGCACCTGCATCGCGTAGCTTTTCAATCACGGCATCTAGCAAGTCGGCACGGGCATTGAGTAATTTAACCTCACCGCCAGTCATCGCGGCGGCTACCATATAAGTACCTGCTTCAATACGGTCACACACAACGTTATGTGTTGTACCGTTAAGTTTTTCAACACCAACAATCGTAATTACATCCGTGCCAGCGCCTGTGATTTTTGCGCCCATTTTAATGAGCATCTCGGCTAGATCGACCACCTCAGGTTCTTTAGCGGCGTTTTCTAGTACGGTTGTGCCTTCAGCTAAAGCTGCGGCCATCATTAAGTTTTCCGTACCTGTCACGGTGACCATATCCATGTAGTACCTTGCACCTTGAAGACGGCGATTAGGTAAATGTAAAGTGCTGGCTTGAATATAACCATGCGTGATATGTATCGCAGCACCCATGGCTTGCAAGCCTTTGATGTGCAAATCGACAGGTCTCGAACCAATTGCACAACCACCTGGCAATGAAACACGCGCAGTACCAAAACGCGCCAATAAAGGGCCTAACACCAAAATAGAAGCGCGCATGGTTTTCACCATTTCATAAGTGGCTTCAAATGAAGTCACGTCACTCGCATCTAAAGTCACTTCGCTAGTATTGCGCGTGATTTTAACGCCCATCATATCGAGCAATTTAATTGTAGTATCAATATCTTTTAACGCAGCGATACTGCTTAAATGCAAAGGCGTTTCAGCTAATAATGATGCACATAAAATTGGCAAAGCAGCATTTTTCGCGCCAGAGATGGTGATTTCACCATTGAGGCGGTTACCGCCTTGTATAATTAACTTTTCCAATTACTTAACCGCATCTAGCATCGTTTGAAGCTCGCCGTTTTCGTACATGGCACGCATGATGTCTGAACCACCAACAAACTCACCATTAATGTAAAGTTGTGGGATAGTTGGCCAATTAGCAAACTGCTTAATACCTTCGCGCACTTCTTGATCTTGCAAAACATCCACTGAAACATATTTCGCTTGGCATGCGTCTAGAATTTGAGTTGCCATGTTTGAAAAACCACATTGTGGAAATTTAGGGTTGCCTTTCATGTAAAGCACTACTGGATTGGTGCTTACTGTTTCTTTAATTCTTGCTTGTGCGTCCATTGATTTCTCCATTACTTTGTATTTAATTTATCTTTATGTGCCTGTTGAATACGCTTAAGCAGATTGCTTAAGCCACTGCTCAGGTGTGTAGGTTTTCATTGAAAGCGCATGAATTTCTGAGCGCATTCTATCGCCTAGCGCGGCATAGACTAGTTGATGCTGTTGCACCATATTTTTGCCTACAAAGGCATTGCTTACAACCACTGATTCGAAATGCGTGCCATCATCACCCAGCACTTTAATATATTCGCAGGCCAAATTTTGCGTGATGTAAGCCTCTAGCTGTTGTGCAATTAGCAATTTAATAATCCCTTGATTCTTAAGCTCTTAATTTATAGCCTGATTTTAACATTTTTAGCGTAATCATTGCTAACACTAAGAATGAAGCACCAACAATAGTCAAACTAATCAATGGCGAGACATCACCTTTACCAAAGAAACCGTATCTAAAGCCATCTATCATGTAGAAGAACGGGTTTAGTTGCGATAATTTTTGCCAAAATGGCGGTAGCGAATGTATAGAATAAAACACGCCCGATAAAAACGATAAAGGCATGATAATAAAGTTTTGGAATGCAGCCATCTGGTCAAATCGATCGGCCCATATCCCTGCAATAATGCCAAAAGTACCAAGTAATGCGCTTCCCAACAACGCAAAAGCGAATATCATCCAGAAATTTGTTACATGAATATCCACAAACCACATGGCGACTAAATAAATACCTAAGCCAACGACTAAGCCGCGAATAATCGCCGCAAACAAGAAAGCGATAAAGAATTGTAAATGCGTGAGCGGTGTTAATAACACAAACACCAGATTGCCCATTACTTTTGACTGAATTAGGCTAGATGAACTATTGGCAAAAGCATTTTGCAATACTGACATCATAATCAAACCTGGCACTAAAAATGACGTATAAGGCACACCATCATATACATGCACATGGCTTTCTAGCGCATGAGAAAAAATAAGCAGATACAACAAAGCAGTGATAACTGGCGCGGCAACTGTTTGAAATGCGACTCGCCAAAAACGAAGTAGCTCTTTTTTAAGCAACGTCCAAGGACCTCTAAATGAGCTAAAGTATAAATTATTCATCAAGATTTACTCACGGGTGATTGACCAACTAGCGACATGAATACATCCTCTAGGTCTGCTTCATTTAACTGCATATCTATCACTTTAATATCAGCTGCGCGCAAAGCAGATAACACCATCTCAATTTGAGCCATATCATTTAATGCAAAAGTGTAAATTCCATTTTCTTGGTTACGTAGCAAAGCTTGTATAGCAGAGGGCAAAACTACATCACCCAGCGTCAAGCGAAGTTGCTTACCTGCAAATTTATTCAGCAAATTAGCCGTGCTATCCAAAGCAACAATTTCACCTTGCTTCATCATGCCTACGCGGCTGCACAAAGTCTCCGCCTCTTCTAAATAATGCGTAGTGAGAACAATGGTGTGACCTTCATAGTTCAGCTTTTTAATAAACGCCCACATCATTTGACGCAGTTCAACATCGACGCCTGCAGTGGGTTCATCCAGCACAATCACTGGCGGCTTATGTGCCAAGGCTTGCGCAATTAACGCGCGACGCTTCATTCCACCAGAAAGCTTACGCATATTCACATGCGCTTTCTCGGCCAATCCTAGGCCTTCAAGAATTTCATCTACCCATGCATCATTTTCAGGCCCTCGCCCAAAATAACCCGCTTGAAATCGCAACATTTCACGCACATTAAAAAATGGATCAAACACCAGCTCTTGCGGCACAATACCTAGTAATTGTCGAGCTTGCTGATATTGATTGACCACATCAAAGCCCATCACAGAAATATTACCTGCACTAGGTTTAATTAAGCCAGCAAGTATGCTGATTAAAGTTGATTTACCTGCGCCATTTGGACCAAGTAATGCAAAGAACTCACCTTGAGCAATCGTTAAATCAACGCCTTTCAGGGCTTGCAAGGTGCCGTAGTTTTTATGTATGTCATTAATTTGGATTGCAGGCTTCATTGTTTTTTGACTAGAGATGCGGCTTTTAATTTAGTTAGATTGGATAACTGTTAGTTAAATAAGTAACGGCTTGTTCATGAACAAGCCGTTATTCTCAATTTCTATATTGTGTTACTTTTACAAATTACAATACCTATTTGACATTTGTACTAGCCCTATACTTCACAGGATTTAATGAGCGCTAATGGAATAAAATCTTGTATGCCATATAAGTCAGCCAAACTGGATAAGTTAACTGGTAAGTTAGCAAACTTTATTCTGCACTTGCTGGCAACTGCGCGACGCTGCCACTCAAGCATCAAACTCAACGCCGCCGTATCTACATTGCAGACATCGGTAAAATCAACCTCAATTTCATCAGCCATTTCAAATGCATCACTCTGATTCAAAATTAAATTAGCGTTATCCATCAGCACATCACCGGAAACGTGCCATTTATTAGCAAGTTGAACAATATTAAATTGTGTTACTTCAGTCATTTTTGTTTATATTCAAACTTACTTAAGACCAGCACTTTTGTTTTTATCAGCTAATTTTGTATTCAAGCTATCAATGCCATTTTGACGAATTTCATTGCTAAACTGACTACGATAATTCGTCACCAAACTCACGTTTTCAATCACAATATCGTATACTTTCCAGCCTGTCGACCCTTTCACCAAGCTATAATCTACCGCAACTGGCTGACCACCTGATTGCAGAATCAGAGTTTTCACAGTCACATTTTTTGCATCTGGTTCAGAGCGCATTGGTTTATATTCAATCACTTGATCTTTGTATTTACCCAATGCAACAGAATATGTGCGCAATAACAAACTACGAAACTCTTTTTGAAAGCTTGCCTGCTGCTCTGGCGTTGCAGTTTTCCAGTTTTTACCTAACACCATTTTACTTACACGATCAAAGTCAAAGTTAGGCAGAATTTTTTCTTCAGCCACCGCATAAAGTTTTTGCTGATTTCCAGCTTGTATCTCTTTATCATTTTTAATGATGTTCAACACATCATCCGCTGTCTGTTTCACCAGAGCGTCTGGTGCGATATCACTAGCGGCAAAAGCCGCGCCTGAATACAAACTGGCTAAAAAAGTAGCACCTACTAAAAACTTTAACACTGATTTCATTTGAACCCTTTTTTCTGATTCGAGATTGAATTTAAATTGTAACTATACATACTTAAACATAAAATATATAAAAGTAGGTCATTAAAACGGTGGATCACCCAGTTCGGTTGACTTAGCTTCAGCTGGTTTAGTATCCGTCTGGCTTGCAGGCGCATTCTGCTTATCTTCAGTTTTAGTTTCTGAAGCTTTGCTAAATAAAAATTGGCTAATCATTTTCTCTAACACTACGGCGTCTTGCGTTTTGGCAATTTTATCACCGTTTTTAAGCACTTCTTCATCGCCACCCGCCTCAAGGCCAACATATTGCTCACCTAACAAACCAGCAGTATAAATATTAGCGAACGTATCTTTAGGAAAGTTGAATCGTTTATCAATGTTAATGGTCACTATTGCTTCATAACTTTTACTATTGAATGAAATACTATCTACACGCCCAACAACTACTCCAGCACTCTTTACTGGCGCATGTGGTTTTAAGCTACCTACATTTTCAAAAGCAGCCGTGACACTGTAAGTTTCACCAATTTTACCTGAAGTTAAATTACCAACCTTCATAGCAAGGCCTAGCAAGGCAGCAACGCCTAATGCTACAAAAATACCTACCCATAAATCAATTTTCGTTCTATCCACTTAAGTATCCCCTAAATTTTACTATTCTTTTTGCACTATATAACCAGCATAAAAGAGGTCAAAACAAAATCCAAACCCAGCACTGTTAACGATGAAATGACCACCGTGCGGGTTGTTGCACGACTCACACCCTCTGCCGTTGGCGGAGCGTCAAAGCCTTCGAATAAAGCAATCATGGTGCAGGCTACACCAAATACTAGACTCTTAATCACACCATTTACAATATCTGTTTGAAAGTCAACATTGGCCTGCATTTGTGACCAAAATGCGCCATCATCCACACCAATGAGTGGGACAGCCACGATATATCCACCCAAAATACCGACCATAGAAAACAGCGTAGCTAAAATTGGCATAGAGATTACACCTGCCCAAAATCTTGGTGCCACCACGCGGGCTATTGGGTTTACCGCCATCATTTCCATGGCTGAAAGTTGTTCAGTCGTTTTCATTAAGCCAATTTCAGCGGTAATCGCTGTACCCGCCCGCCCAGCAAACAATAAAGCCGTCACAACGGGGCCCAGCTCACGCACCAATGAAAGCGCCACCAAAACACCTATTGCCTCGGATGAGCCGTATTTTTGCAAAGTGTTATAGCCTTGCAGAGCCAATACCATGCCCACAAAAAATGCTGACACTATAATAATCAGTAGTGACATTACACCCGTAGCGTAAATCTCTCGTAAAGTGAGATGAAATCGTTTAAAACTTTCACCTGAATAAATGATAGTTAAAAAGAAAAGTCTAGCGCCCGCCCCCAAGCGCCAAATGCGCTCGATCATGCGGTGCCCAATGCCCTGCAGGGTTTTAATAACGCTTAATAATGGATTCGATTTAGTCATTTTTTAATTATGCAATTGTTGCATCAATTCAGCTTGATAATCCCCAGCCGCATAGTGGAACGGCACTGGGCCATCTTTATCGCCATGCACAAACTGGTGCACAAATGGTAAAGTCGATTGCATTAAATCATTAGGTGTACCCTCTGCTGCAACCACACCATTGGCAAGAAAATACACATAGTCTGCAATTAAAAATGTTTCTTTAACATCGTGAGAAACAATAATAGAGGTAGCACCTAAGGCATCATTGAGACTGCGAATCAAGCCGCAGATTACTCCCATGGAAATTGGATCTAAGCCAGCAAATGGCTCATCATACATAATAATCTGTGGGTCTAATGCGATTGCACGAGCCAAAGCCACACGCCTTGCCATACCGCCAGAAAGCTCTGCTGGCATAAGCGTATGCGCACCTCTTAACCCCACCGCATTGAGCTTCATTAACACTAAGTCGTGAATCATAGAATCTGGCAAGTTGGTTAACTCGCGCATAGGAAACGCTACGTTTTCGTACGTGGACAAATCGGTAAATAAAGCACCCTGCTGAAATAACATGCCCATTTTACGACGCAATTTAAATATTCCATCGCGGTCTTGCTTATGCACTACATCGCCCTGAACACGCACCTCACCCTTAGACGGCTTAATTTGGCCGCCGATTAAACGTAATAAAGTGGTTTTACCACTACCGCTACCGCCCATGATTGCCACAACTTTGCCGCGTGGAAACACCATATTGATGCCTTTATGCAGCAATCGCCCTTTGTAACCAAAGGAAAGATTATCAATTTCTACGATAGAATTAGTCATGTGTAGCTAAATTGTACTTCTATTTTTGTTGGATTTTTTCGAAGCTTCTATTCTAAAACAATTTGGTATGTAAGTAAGCAGTTATATTGTTTTGCTTTTTGAGGTAAGTGAAACTCAGGCAATATAAAGCCCACCGAAGTGGGCTTTTAAAAAAATTAACTGATAATTAAACTTAATTTTTAGAATGCCATACAAACTACATATGGATTAGAATCAAGCGTTAATGCATTTGTCAAACCGATGCTTTTTGTACCCGCAGTAACAACACGAACTGAACCAGTTTGAGTATTACCATCATCCAATGCTGTATCAAGTTGTTTAGCAAACTTACCCAATACGCCTTCTGAACAAATAACGAATGCGCCAGATATACCACCAACCGTTGGAAGTACATCAACAGCGGTGTTTCCTGCGACACTTGAAATACCAATTCTGCCGCCATCAGCATTGTGTGGGAAATAATTTGCATCAGCCGTATCTGTAGGGCCTGCAGCCAAACCTGCTAAACGAACATGCTGCCAAAATAATACTGACTCATCAGTCACTGTTGCTGAGTTATAAGCACCTTCAATAACGCCATTGCCTGCTGTGCCTGTAGTAGCTTTAACTCCTCCAGTTAGATGAGTTGCTGCTAATGCATCATCTCCAGGTAATGCTCTAAATTTATCTTGATATCCATAGATATAAACTTGAATGTTCTTAAAGTCTGTTGCCATATTTTTAACCTTGGCACTGTTAATTAACTCCTGACCTTTTAATACACCACCCAAGAGTAAACCGATGATTACTAGAACAATCGCCAACTCAATTAATGTAAAACCTGCTTGTTTTTTCATGTAGTTCCCCGAACTATAAAATTATGTAAGTCGTTTCAACTCAAATCAAAACGCTCAACCTTCAGCAAACTATATGCAAATACCATACCAGCTTAACTTTGGCTTACTTTCATGCGTTTTCACTAGTTTTTGTAAGATTTTGCTGAGAATCCGTCAATTAAGTGTCGAAAAATCATCATTTATGTTTAATTCTTAACGCTTTTTGATATGATTAAATTACTAAAAATCAGAATACAATACCAATCAGCGGGATATCTTCAACCATTCATTGAGCCACTCTATGCAAATACTATTCAAACTAGCTCGCAAACTGTTTAATGATTCAGATCGATTAATGGCTTTAATGATTTTATCATTACATGCCTTATTAATTTGGGGTGATTCTAGCGGCCTACATAGAGCCTTATTTTTATGTCATTACGGCTGTTTTTTAATGTGGCAACCCGTGATGCGACAAACCAACTCTTTGTCTTGGCAGGCAGTTTTTTTGATTGTAGTGGGTGCTGGCGTTGGCATGTTCTTTCTAAATTGGTGGGTCATTGCCTTTTGGATAGCAGGTCTATTCGCACTGATTGGCGGTCGGATTTTTTCAGAGGAAACCGCTCGTGACAGGCTTCCAAACATATTAGCATCGACCTATTTACTGGGCATTTTGCTACTGTGGGTCGTGCCAAAACTACTGACTGCAAATGATGATTTAGCTGCAGCAGCCTTCATACTTACCTACTTTTTACCAATATTGCCGCTTGCTATTTTATTCTTATCCGCTAAACATAAGTCCGCATCACAGTCCACCAATATTGACTTCTTTTATACTTTATTGATTTTCTTGCTTTCCGCTATCGTTATACTCGGCAGCTTTGCGATTGGCGTTATTTGGAAGATTCACTACATAAAATTATTGATAGTAGTTGTCATGGGCTTAGCAGCGACCTTGGTTGTATTAAGCTGGCTATGGAATCCAAGCGCAACCTTTTCTGGTCTAGAGTTATTGATGTCGCGATACTTGCTGAGCATTGGCCTGCCATTTGAGCACTGGATAAGACAAATTGCCAAATATGCAGAATACGAACCGACTGCTGACAAATTTTTACAAGCGGCAATGCGCGAATTAGTTGGCCTTAATTGGGTAAGTGGCTTGATGTGGGAGGTGGAAGGTAATAAAGATCAGATTGGAGAAGCCACGCCGTTTATCTCTACTTTTAACTTTCATCAGCTACACGTTACGCTTTACTCACGTTGGCAGTTTAGTCCTGCTATGTATTTGCACGTGCAATTATTAACGCAGATTTTAGGTGAGTTTTACGAAGCTAAACGTCGTGAAGAGATGATCATTCAAAACACTTATATGCAGTCTCTTTATGAAACTGGCTCACGCCTGACACATGATATTAAAAACATTTTGCAATCGATGGGTACGCTATCTGCCGCAGCTGAGCAAAGTAGCGATGATGGTAGCGATGACGCAAGACTAATTGAGCTAGTTAAAAAACAAATCCCGCGATTAAACCAGCGTTTAGCGAGCACTTTAACTAAGCTTGAGCGCCCTAGTGCGGAGAAAAAGAGCCAAGAAAAAGTGGCCAATTGGTGGAAAGGCTTTAAACAGCTTCATACTAATTTGCAAATATCATTTGAAGCGCCACTCAACATGCCTAAAACCGACATTGACCCCGACGTGTTAGATAGTGTGGTGGATAATCTACTACATAACGCTTTGGAAAAAGCCAGACTAGAGGCGAATACGGTTATTAAAGTTAGTTTAATGCCTAGCGCGCACTTTTGCTTAGAAGTCACGGATACTGGTTCGGCCATTCCAGCTAACGTGGCAGAACGCTTATTTAAATCTCACATCAGTTCAAAAAACGGCCTTGGTGTTGGCTTATTTCACGCAGCACAACAGGCTAGCCATGCAGGTTATCAATTAAGTTTAGTGGATAACAACGATGGTGAAGTGCGCTTCAGATTGGAAATGTTAGCTACTGAACAAGTAGCTTAATTAAGAGTTTTACTACGTTCAAATAAGAAAAAGGGTGGCAAATGGCTACCCTTTTTCTTTTTCCAACTTAACTTTAGTGCTAACGTAACTTATTAACGTAAGCCTTGAATGTAATCAGCCACTGCAGCCATTTCAGCATCAGTCATTTTTGTTGCAATGGTCATCATCATAGGTGCATTTGCACGTTCACCTGTGCGGAACGTTCTTAGTTGCGTTAAGGTGTAATCAGTATGCTGACCACCTAAATGTGGAAACTGCTTAGGTAAACCTGCACCTGTTGGGCCGTGACAGGCTGCACATGCTGGAACGTTAGTCGCAGCGATACCGCCACGGTAGATTTTTTCGCCTAATGACCCTTTACCATTAGTTTTAGCCGCACCAAGCTTCAATGTTTGACCAGAAAAATAAGCCGCTAAGCCTTTCATATCATCTTCACTTAAACCAGCTGCCATACCAGACATCACAGCATTTGCACGCTTACCAGACTTAAATTCTGTTAATTGTTTAACTAGATATTCAGGATGTTGCCCTGCTAATTTTGGATTAGCGGTAATCACACTATTACCGTCTAAGCCGTGACAAGCTGAACAAACAGTTTTAACCGTATTTTCTGCACTTGATGCTGGCGCTAATGGCTTAGCCGCCTCTTCTGCGGCTTGTGCCGACAGGCCAAATGCTACACTTAGTATTAAACCGACTCTTACTGTGCTTACCTTCATTAGATGACGAAATTGCATTGCCGCTCCCAAATATCAAAAATTCTTACACTTAGCTAAATTATTCAATCAATTAACGCGCTATTTTAGCGAAAAAGCCCTATTCGTGATAGCATTTTTCACCATTGTTTGCATGGTCTCTAAATATAGCACTGAGTTTTGTGTCGCAAATTGCAAAAAAGTGCCGTATAAGCATCGCTATATTTAAGAAGACCAAGTTTAAGACACCCCAAATAGAATCGGATTTTCATGCCTTTGTTTCAAAATGCTGCTTTTTTTATTTCAGCACACCATTTACGCGATTTACCTCCAGCCAGTGGTATTGAAGTGGCTTTTGCTGGCCGCTCAAATGCAGGTAAATCGAGCGCACTTAATACACTTGCCAATCACAATCGCTTAGCCTTTGTCAGTAAGCAGCCAGGCCGCACACAGCTGATTAACTTTTTCACCTTAGGCAATGACAGACATTTAGTCGACTTACCTGGTTACGGTTACGCCAAGGTACCAGAAGCGATGCGAGCACACTGGCAAAACGTTCTGGCTCGCTATTTAGGCGAGCGCTCAAGCTTAGGTGGCCTTGTATTGGTGATGGATAGCCGCCATCCACTTACACCTTTGGACCGTCAAATGTTGAATTGGTTTTGTCCGAGTGGCAAGCCCGTGCATGTGTTATTAACAAAATCTGATAAATTATCGCGTGGCGAAGCCTTGCTCACGCTCAACAAGGTACGCAAAGAGCTTATTGAAACATGGGGTAATCATTTCCATAGCGAATGTACAATTCAGCTGTTCTCAAGCTTGAAAAAACAAGGTGTGGAAGAAGCTGAAACAGTAATTGGCAAATGGCTGTTTGCAGAAACACCAGAGGATTTAGTGCGTAAGTCATTTAATCTTGTTGAGGGCGAAACCCCAGAATAAGTTACTGAGATTAAGCAGTTTTAGATAACGTACGCGTTATTGAAGCCAATAATCAGTGTGCTTTATTGACGCTTAAACACCATATCCCAAACGCCGTGCCCTAGTTTTATTCCACGATTCTCAAACTTAGTCAGCGGTCTATAACTAGGCTTTTCAGCATAACTTTCTGCAGTGTTTTGCAATTGTGGCTCTGCATTTAATACCTCTAGCACCCATTCGGCATACTCTTGCCAATCCGTTGCCACATGCAGATAGCCACCAAGTTTAAGCTTGCTACACAGTAACTTTACAAATCCTGCTTGAATCAAACGGCGCTTGTGGTGGCGCGCTTTATGCCAAGGATCTGGGAAGAAAATATGTACGCCATCTAAGCTCTCATCAGCCAACATATTTTGCAGCACATCAACTACATCATGCTGAATAATGCGGATGTTAGTAAGCGCTGACTCTTCAATTAACTTAAGCAGAGCACCTACGCCTGGCGTATGTACTTCAGCCGCCAGAAAATCATACTCCGGTAAAGTTTGGGCAATCTTTGCAGTCGTCTCCCCCATGCCAAAGCCAATTTCTAATATTTTCTTACTACCTGCACGATTAAATTTTGCGTTTAAGTCGATAGTTTCTGACGAGTAATTAATGCCAAATTTCGGCCGACCAACTTCTAAAGCATGTGCTTGTCCTTTGGTCACGCGACCCTGACGCAACACGAAACTGCGAATACGACGACCTTTTAAGGCTTCTTTATCTTCATCTAAGGCAGGAGATTCTTCGGCTTGGTTTAATTTTGTCATAGTGCGCATTATATCAATGCTCGTTCATTAAAGTGTATGAGATTTATTACCTGAAACAAAACCTACCAAAGGTTCATCTATATTTTTACTCAAAGCAATAACCTTAAATAAATCACCCATTTCTGCGGGAGATAATAATTTCTGCGCAGCAGCTGCAAGTGGCGCATAGTTAGCCATGTCATGCGGTGACACTTGCGACATCAAGTCTAAAATTCCACAGTTCATTAAAAACTGTGCTTGGCTGCAAAAGCCACTTAAGGTCAAACCATGATTGACGCCTGCTTGGGCAATACTTGTAAAATCAACATGTGAAGTAATATCTTGTAAGCCCACATTGATTATAGGTTCACTGTGAGCATAATGTTGATAATGGCACATCAACGTGCCTTGATTGCGTTGCGGATGATAATACTCGCGTGCAGAAAAGCCATAATCAACCATCAAAATGACGCCTTGTTGCAGACTATGAGCAAGGCTAGTAATCAGTCCACTGGCAGCTGGGCAAACTTCAGTCACGTAACCTACGGGCAAATTGAGCTTACTAACAGCATCTAACAAACTTGGCTCATTCAAAACTCTATCTTGCCAAGCAATCCCCTCAGACTCTATAACTATGCCGCGCTCACAAATGCCATCCTCTTTCACGTGCACAATATGCACTGGAATCGCGTCTAAGACTTCGTTACCTACAATGACGCCATTGAAGCTTAATGGTAACTCCCTCAACCATTCCACGCACTGAACTAAATCTTGCGGCAATTTACGCTGCAAGGTCTCTAGCTGCACTTGACGCAAGTGGTCACTTACTTCTAGGATGAAGTACTTGGCTGGAGCTGAGTCACTCTCTGTCAAAGTTAACAAAATATCCGCGGCTAACTTTCCTGTGCCTGCACCTAACTCCAGAATATTACCATGCGTTAAATTCAACACTTGTAAGATTTGATTAGCAAGCGTTTGCGCAAACAGCGGCGAAATTTCTGGTGCTGTAACGAAATCTCCCCCACCGTTTTTGCTGTCGCCAAACTTTTGGCTACCTGCGCTGTAATAACCTAAGCTGGGTGCATAAAGCGCCAATTGCATAAACTCTGCAAAACTTATCCAACCTTTTTGTCCATTAATGGTCTCTTGAATCAGCGTGATTAGTTGTTGACTATGTTTTTGGGCTTCAACTGAAGGTGTGGGCAATGTATTCATAGACATAGATTATAATGGCTAACAAACAAGATTGGATTAATGCGTGGCTTCAAACAACATAAATAAAGTGGTACTCATTACTGGCGGCGCAAAGCGCGTGGGCGCGGCTATATGTCGTAGCCTGCATGCGGATGGCTTCAACTTAATGATTCATTACAAAAGTTCAATCAATGAAGCGCGCGCCTTGCAAGCAGAGTTAACTTTACAACGCCCAAACTCTGTAGCCATTATTCAGGGCGACTTATTAAATATCGCCAGCTTACCCAATTTAATTAGCGAAACCATTAGCCACTTTGGGCGCTTAGATGTGCTCATCAATAATGCATCCACTTACTATCCCACTGAGGTTGGCGAGATTGATGAGGCAAAATGGCAAGACTTAGTAGGTAGCAATTTAAAAGCACCCTTGTTTTTATCACAAGCAGCCGCACCAGAACTACGCAAAAATCATGGCTGCATTGTTAACATTACCGATATGCACGTAGAACGCCCGAAAAAAGGTTACATTGTTTACAGCGTAGCAAAAGCGGGTTTAGTGACGCTGACTAAATCTTTAGCGCACGAACTAAGCCCTGAAGTGCGTGTAAATGCAGTCGCACCAGGCCCTGTACAATGGCCAGAAAACAATCCTCAATTTGATGAGGTATATCGTCAACGCGTTATTAATCAAACCTTACTTAAGCGCGTAGGTGAGGCTGAAGACGTTGCGAAAGCGGTGAGGTTTTTGGTGACAGATGCGCCTTTTATCACAGGCCATGTGTTGGCTGTAGATGGCGGACGCTCTTTAAATCTTTAAACAACAAACTAAACAAAAAACTCAATAAGCTATGATTAACCATTTACCAGCAAACCATTCCAATAACTTCATCAAGTTACGCAATAGCTTGATTAGCGCCACGGGCAAAGCGATTGGCGATTACAACATGATAGAAGAAGGCGACACCGTACTGGTGTGCATGAGCGGTGGCAAGGACTCTCATGCCATGCTGATGATTCTGCTGGCTTTGCAAGAGCGTGCGCCGATCAACTTCAAGCTCATTGCCATGAATTTAGACCAAAAACAGCCGGGCTTTCCTGCTGACATTCTGCCCGCTTACTTTGAAAAGCTTGGCATTGATTACCGCATTGTAGAAGCTGATACCTATTCAATTGTAAAAGAGAAGATTCCAGAAGGCGCAACCACTTGTAGCTTATGTTCACGCTTACGCCGCGGCATTATTTACACCACGGCAAAAAAACTGGGCGCCAATAAAATTGCACTGGGGCATCACCGTGATGACATTGTAGAAACATTGTTTTTAAATATGTTCTTTGGCGCCAAACTAAAAGCCATGCCACCTAAGCTTTCAACCAATGATAAGCAAAATATCGTGATTCGCCCGCTGGCTTATTGTTCTGAAAAAGATATTGCCAGCTATGCCCGCCAAATGGCGTTTCCAATTATTCCGTGTGACTTATGTGGTAGCCAAGAAAACTTACAACGCCAAAAAGTAAAAGATATGCTACAAGATTGGGAACGCGAACAACCAGGTCGCATCAACAATATCTTCCGCGCGATTGGTAATGTTGAGCCTTCTCACCTAGCCGATTTTAATTTATATGACTTTAAAGGCTTGAGCCAAGCTAAGCCTGATGATGAAGATCCCATGTTTGATCATCAAAAGTTTGGCGATATTGCTAAAGAAAGTGAAGCACTCAGCTTAAATAGCGCGGATGGCACCCGAATCGAATTTATTCGAAACACATAATGTTACAAATTAATTGATAAATTTGCGTAGTATGTGCGGTAAGTTGTTGTCTTATAGCCATTTACCTTGCTATTATCCGAGTTGTTAGCTTAGTAATTCTATAATTCAGCCCATTTAATCACTCATTCTTCTAGGCATGCATGTCCAAACTGTTAATTGTTGAATCTCCTTCTAAAGCAAAAACGCTCAAGAAATATCTTGGAAGCGACTTTGAAGTGCTCGCCTCTTACGGACACGTGCGCGACTTGATTCCGAAAAATGGTGCGGTAGATACTGCCAATGACTTCGCTATGAAGTACGATATTATCGAACGCAACAGCAAACATGTAGATGCGATTGCCAAGGCTGTGAAAAGTGCGGATAGCATCTATCTCGCAACCGATCCGGATCGCGAAGGTGAAGCAATTTCATGGCATATTGCCGAGATTTTAAAGTCTAAAAACTTACTCAAAAACAAGCTCATGAAACGTGTGGTGTTTCATGAAATCACCAAAAGTGCAGTTGAGCACGCGATTGCTGAGCCACGCGACATTTCCATGCCTATGGTGAATGCGCAACAAGCGCGCCGCGCTTTAGATTACTTAGTCGGCTTTAATTTATCCCCCTTATTATGGAAAAAAATCCGCCGCGGCTTATCTGCAGGACGTGTGCAAAGCCCCGCACTACGCTTAATTGTTGAGCGTGAGCTTGAAATTGAAGCGTTTAAATCACAAGAATATTGGTCCATTCATTTAGATGCGTTAAAACATAACCATGGCTTCACTGCAAAACTAATACAACTCAACAATCAAAAAGTTGAGCAGTTCACAGTGATTAACCACGACCAACAATCTGACATTGTTGGTAAGTTACTACTTGCTAGCGCAGGCAAAACGACCGTTTCACGGGTTGAGAAAAAGCAACGTAGCCGCAGTCCTGCTGCACCTTTCACAACCTCTACGCTGCAACAAGAAGCTGTACGTAAATTAGGCTTTACGACTTCACGCGCCATGCGTGTTGCTCAACAGCTCTATGAAGGTATGGACGTAGGTAGCGGCACAGTGGGCTTGATTACTTACATGCGTACCGACTCATTCAGCATTGCGGCTGAGGCCATTGCGCAAATTCGCGACTACGTGAAAAAGAATTTTGATGCGGAATATTTGCCAAAAACTGCTATTCAATACAAAACCAAATCAAAAAGTGCGCAAGAAGCGCATGAGGCGATTCGTCCAACTGACATCAGTCGAACGCCTGCAAGCGTTCGCCAATACTTAACGGATGAGCAATTTAAACTGTATGAAATTATTTGGAAACGTGCCTTAGCTTGTCAAATGGCGCCTGCTAAATTTGATGCTGTCAGCGTAGATTTAAGCGTGGGTTCTGACGCTAACTTATTCCGCGCTTCTGGCCAAACGCTTGTATTCCCGGGCTTTATAGCGGTATATATGGAAGGTACAGATGATGAGGAAGAAGAAGGCGAAAGCAAACTACCGCATCTTGAAACTGGCGAAGTACTAACGGTTGAAAAACTCTACGGCGACCAACATTTTACCGAGCCGCCACCGCGTTATGGTGAAGCAAGCTTAGTTAAAATCTTAGAAGAATACGGCATTGGCCGCCCATCTACTTACGCCAGCATCATTAGTACGCTGCAAGACCGTGAATATGTATTGTTAGACAAAAAACGCTTTACGCCGACTGATGTTGGGCGCGTAGTGAATAAGTTTCTAACCGAGCATTTCACCAAGTATGTAGATTACGACTTTACCGCCAACCTCGAAGATGCGCTTGATAGCGTTGCCGAGGGAGAGCGTGAGTGGTTACCGCTCATGGCTGAGTTTTGGCAAGGTTTCAACCAACAATTGCTGAGCAAAGCTAATGTAGAGCGCCCAGGTAATGAGTTGATTGATGAAGCTTGTCCTAAATGTGGCAAGCCACTACAAAAACAACTCAGTCGTTTTGGTACATTTATTGGCTGTACAGGTTATAACGACGAACCAAAATGTGATTACAAACGCAGCTTAAATGGTGCCGCGCAGGTAGGTAGTGACCCAGTCATCATTGGTAACGATGATGAGTCAGGTAAAGAAATTATGTTGATGAATGGCCCATATGGCCCATATCTACAGCTTGGTTTAGCCGTTGAAGGTGACAAAAAGAAACCTAAACGTGTCAGCGTACCTAAAGAAATCTCATTAGCGGATATGAATTTAACAACCGCTAAAATGGTGCTCTCTTTACCGCGCGACCTTGGTTTGCATCCTGTAACAAATAAAAAAATCGTGGCTAATATTGGTCGTTTCGGCCCCTATGTGAATCATGATGCTAAATTCAAATCGATTCCGAAAACAGATAGTGTGTTCACCATTGATTTAGAAGGCGCTGTGGCTTTATTAGCAGCGGCTCACACAGGCCCAGCACCAATAGCCACGCTAGGCAACCATCCGACTGAAGATGGTCAGATTGAAGTGTTTGCAGGCCGCTATGGACCTTATGTGCAGCACGGTAAGATTCGTGCAACATTGCCAAAAAGCGTGGAGCCTGAATCACTCACTTTAGATGAAGCTTTGGAATTGCTGATGGCTAAAGCGCAAAAAGAAACACCAGCTAAAAAGACGGCAACGAAAAAAGCAGTTGCAAAAAAAGCTCTTGCCAAGAAAACTGTTGCAGCTAAAGCTACGGCTAAAAAACCAGTAGCAACTAAATCTGCGAGTAAGAAACCTGCAGCGAAAAAAGCGGCTTCGAAGAAAGCTACTGCTCAATAATTTAAGAAACATTTAAATTTTAACAATAAAAAAGCGGCTTTTAGCCGCTTTTTTATTGTCGTATCAAATACAAATGCTATATTTAGCCGCTGACATTCTCGCCCAATGATCCATTATCGTTATACTCAATCCATTTACGAATTCTATTAGCATCGCCAATACGCGACTGTTTGCCTGCTGAATCTAGCAATACAATAATCATTGGTTGACCGGAAATTTCTGCTTGCATCACTAAGCAACGCCCAGCTTCATTGATAAAACCAGTTTTAGATAAACCTATTACCCAATCTCCACCCCTCACGAGTGAGTTTGTATTCACAAAATTGGTTGGATTTTCACGCCCATACAAGGTAATTTCTTGTGAAGCTGTTGTTGTTACTTGGCGAATTTCAGTATAGCGATAGGCAGCATTCACCATTTTTACTAAATCTTCTGCTGTTGACACATTATTACTATCAAGCCCTGTAGGATCATAAAAATGCGTGGATTTCATACCCAAAACTTGGGCTTTACTATTCATAGCCGCGATAAATGTGTTGAGTCCACCTGGGTAGTTACGACCCAATGCAGCGGCTGCGCGATTCTCTGATGACATCAAGGCGAGCTGTAAAAGCTCGCCTCGCGTGAGTGGCGTACCTACATTTAATCTAGAGTGCGTACCTTTTAAATAGTCTACATCCTCATCAGCAATAACCAATAAATCATCCATCGGCAAATGCGCATCTAACATCACCATTGCTGTCATCAACTTGGTGACTGAGGCAATAGGTGTAGATTGATTAGTATTTTTTGCATAAATGGTCTCACCAGTCAGCTGATTTATTACTAGCGCTTTTGATGAGGCTAATAATAAAGGGCCGCTTCCATCATAAGGTTCAGCATAGACCATCTCTGCTTTGTGGGCACGTATGCGCGAGTTCACTTTGCTATGGCTAACTTGAGAACTGGCTTTATAATTAATTAGTTTATATTTACTAGATTTCTTATTGCTGGTTTTCTTAACCGTCAATTTAGTATGTGTGGCTTTAGTGCTACTAGCAACGTGCTTATGCGATTTTTTTGCAGCCGCGTGCGAAGCCATAGGTGACAGACTTAAGGTTAAGGCGATATAAAGTAATATAAGTTTGCGCATAAATAAATTAGTTTCTTTTACGTCATATAGTTACGAGATTATTCTATATAAAAACTTTAGCTTTGTCATTAAAAAAATTTAATTTATTTAACACTCACTAAAGTAGCTATTGTCCTTTAATTTAATTTTTACAATTCTATTATTAGCAATATAATCACTGGCTTATTCATCATTAACCCATTCTTTTAGAGTAGCCAAAATGCAAACCCCAAAGAACATGCTATATAGCAACAAACATTTATGGACTAAAGTCGCGGCTGACGGTGCGTGGGAAGCAGGCATCACAGATTACGCACAAGATTTATTAGGGGATATTGTGTTCATCGATGCGCCTACAATTGGTAGCCAACTAGTAGCTGGTCAGCCTTGCGGCTTAGTTGAATCAGTTAAAACTGGATCGGATTTACATGCATTGGTGGATGGTGTAGTCGTTGAAATAAATCAGGAACTAGTGAATTCACCAGAGTTAATTAATGACAAACCCTATCAAGCTTGGATATTTAAATACAAACCTAGTGAAGCGGATGTTGGTAAGTCATTATTATCCGCAGATGCCTACCAAGCTTTAATTGAAGGCCTATAATTTTTACTAAATTAAAGCGCAAGGTATGTCAGAAAATATTACTTACTAAAAATTAGGCGAACAGAATCTAAAAGTTTTTCTATTTCAGTTTTAATGCTTGCGCTTAACTGTTGCTCTATTTTTGGCACTTCAGTGTTTAGTATTTCTTTCACCTTATCTGATAATACTTGCTCAACTTCAGGTAATTCTGCACTAAGTGATTGCTTAAACTCTTGTTTGCTTGCGGCTGACATATCAGTTAAATTTTTATTTAGCGAAGCGGTTAACTCATCTGTTAAGCCTTGGTATAAAGAAGGAAAAGCTTCGCTAACTTCTTTATCTAATTGTTGCTTAGACTTCAACTGCAAAGCATCTAAATAGATATTAAGTTCAGCCTGAGATTGCGCCGTTAACCCTTGGTATACTGCAGCCAATTCACGCGCTAAATTATTTTGATGATCCGTCAATATATCTTCATGCAAACGTGTAATTTTATCTTGCAATGTATGACTAGCATTTTCAACTGTTTTTGTTTCCAATTCAGATAAATTAGCCTGCAGCTTCTCCGTCAATGAGTCTTGCAACATCGGCAATGCACCAATCAACTTTGATTGCACTTCTGCAATACCCTGCGCTTGCATTTGCAATAAAGCTGCATCTAACTCTGACTTCATACTGGTACTGACTTGCGTCGCATTTTCAATGGTGGCAGTTTCTAAGTTTTTTAAAGTCTCTTGCACTTTATTGCTAAGTGTTTGCTCCATAACTGGCAAAGACTCTATAAGTTTAGCCTGCACTTCAGCAATGCCATTTGTCTGAATCTGGCTTAATGCACTTTCTAACTCAGTCTGAGCCAATTTGGCACTTGCTTGCAGAACCTGTGTTGCGTTTTCAAGTGCGTTACTTTCTAAGCTCGACAGATTCTCTTCAAACTGCTTAGTGACTGCCTGTTCTATTGCAGGCATGGCTAAGCTCAGATTCGCCTGAAGTCCATCTAAGCTTCTAGCCTGCATCTCATTTAAAGTCTTAGCTAAATCCGCTTTAATAATCTCAGCATTGGCATGCATCATTTTAGGAATTTCAGTGGCTAAATCGGCTCTAGCCTTATCTACATAAGACACACTGTTGTCCATGACAGCCTGCTGAGCATTTGCCACCGCTTGGTTCACTTGCTGTGCTACAGAATCTTTAATTTGCTCAACAGAAGTTTGCTGAGCTTTTACAATGGCCTCGTGTATGGTCTGCATCAACGTGGCATGACTTGCCTGCTGAGAGGTATTAAGCTCTTCATTGATGTGCTGCTTTAACCCTGTAGTTGCTAGCTCTTGAGTAACTCTTGATTTCTCTTCTAGCTGCTGGGATTGGAGTTCATACTGCTCTTGAAGGGCATTATTAAGAAAGCTCTGACTGGCCTTTTGAATTTCAGCCGACTCATTTAGCAGGTCGTCATGCATACGCTTTTTAAACTTCTGTATGACTGCTTGCTCAACATCGTCTTCCAGTTGTTTTTGTAATTGCGACTTAATTTGCGCAGTAAGTTCTGCAATCAAATCTGCAGTAATATTAATCGATTTACTAGATTGCGCAGATCTTACATGCACTTCTGTTAATAGGGGAATATCTTCTTCTTGCATATATTGAGCCTAATTAAAATTCGATTGAACACTTACAAACGTAAACATAAGCTGCAGTTAAACAACTGCTGCATCAGTTGATTTTATATCATAGCCACGATCTTTATAAAACCTAAAGCGCTCTCTTGCAGCAGCTTTGTCCGCCTCATCATTGCCGACTAACTCTACTAAATACCTAAATCGACTAAAAAATAATGGTTGCGTTGAGTGCAAGTTAATTAATACATCGTCTTGTAGTAAATTTTCACCCTGAGAATCTATGACGATAGGCGAATATTGACTAATAAGCTCATCTGTTTTGCTATTTGCTAAAAAACTGTTGGCAGAATGCTGCCAAAGTGACTTCTGTATACCATCACTCATAGCTTCATCTTGCGTATAAATCGTTAATTGTCGGCCTTTAACGAGCGCCTTTTCACAGAGCTCAGCAGTTTTTTCAAACTTATCAACTACATTAAAATAAAATTCAACACGGGTCATAGCACACTTTATTTTTTAGTGCCATTCGCTCTATTGACTAAAAATGCCGTGAGCAATGGTACTGGACGGCCAGTACCGCCTTTTTCTTTGCCAGATTTCCATGCAGTGCCCGCAATATCTAAGTGTGCCCAATCATACTTTTTGGTGAATCGTGATAAGAAGCAAGCAGCAGTGATACTACCTGCAGCGCGCCCACCAATATTAGCGATATCAGCAAAATTGCTATCCAGCAGAGGTTGGTACTCATCCCACATCGGCATGTGCCATGCGCGATCTAATGCCTTTTCACCCGCTTGTAATAACTCTTTAGCTAACTCATCATTGTTGCTGAATAAGCCTGTGGCATGGTGGCCTAAAGCAATCACGCACGCACCAGTGAGTGTTGCAACATCAATCACAGCACTTGGCTCAAAGCGCTCTGCATAGGTCAGCGCATCGCATAAAATTAAACGGCCTTCAGCATCGGTATTCAATACCTCAATGGTTAAGCCTGACATACTGGTCAATACATCTCCAGGTCTTATTGCGCGACCATCTGGCATATTTTCACAAGTGGGAATAACGCCGATCACATTGAGTGGCAAGTCCATTTCAGCGATGGTTTTGAATGTTCCTAGCACACTAGCCGCACCACACATATCGTACTTCATCTCATCCATTTCAGAACCTGGTTTCAATGAAATACCGCCAGTATCAAAAGTAATACCTTTACCTACTAGTACTACTGGCTTTTGGTCTTTTTTACCTTTTAAGTGCTGCATAATAATAAATTTAGGTGGCTCTTCACTGCCTTGAGAAACGCCTAAAAATGAACCCATACCTAGCTTTGCAAGTTCATCACGCTCTAAAACTTTAACTTTAAAATCGTGTTTCTTACCTAGTGATTGCGCCTGTTCAGCCAAATAACTAGGTGTGCAAACATTTGGTGGCAAGTTACCTAAATCTTTTGCAAAACTCACGCCTGAAGCTAATGCTACACCATCAGCCAAACCTGCTTTAGCCTCTTTAGCATCAGCTGCTACAACATTAATATTCAGCGTTGCAATGCCTTTTTTAGATTCTTCTTTTTTCTTTCTAATTGCATCAAATTTATAGCTTGTATCTAGGCATACTTCAACCAAAAGTGCCACTTTTTGCTTAATTGTTAATTGTTTTACAGGCAACTCAGCCAAGAAAGAAGTGACTTTACTTGCCCCGCCATTGGCTAGAGCTTTGATTGAAGCACGCACAGCTTTGCAATATTGCTTTTCAGTAAAATCGGATTCTTTGCCCAATCCAACCAATAAAACACGCTCACTGGCTGTACCTGGCACACTATGAAGCATTAGAGAGGTATCAACCTTACCGTCCATATCTCCATGTTTTAGAATATTAGTAAGATACCCCGAGGATGCTACATCTAAAGCTTGCGCTGCATCTGGCAGTTTTTTATCTTCATAAACGCCTATAATTAGGCAATCGCTCCGTAGCTTTACCAGATCGTCGGTTTTTATGCTAAATTCCATTGTGCTGGATTTCATAGTTTCTACCTTTTTATGTTATTAAGTTAAATTATCGCGTGTTTTACACACAATTCATAGTTGTAAATATTTAGTTACCAATAAAACATATGCTTTTTAGGCGCTCACTCTTACAAGAACTCATTGCTACCGCTAGCGGCACCTTCCTTATTTTAATAGGGATTGTCATTGCTCAACGTGCGGGATACTTAATACAACTAGCAGCAAAAGGCGTATTGCCTAACGACGCTATCACCACCATACTGGGTTTCAACATCATTAGATTTATGCCTTTATTGTTATCGCTTAGTCTGTTTTTAGCGATACTACTTACACTTTCTCGCTGGTATAGAGACTCCGAAATGGTCATTTGGTTTGGCTCTGGACTTAGTATTATCAGCTGGATACGTCCTGTGCTGACATTTACCTTTCCAATTGTCATCATTATTGCCTTTTTAAGCTTATTTGTAACGCCATGGGCAACCAACAAGGTAGAAGATTTTCGCATTCAACTGGAAAGCCGCGATGACTTAGCGGCCATTAGTCCTGGTGTTTTTAAAGAGTCAGCGCATGCAGACCGCGTATTTTTTGTAGAAAGCTTTGATGAATTAGGTAATGTAGTTAAAAACATCTTTGTACAATCCATACAACATCAAAAAGTGGGTGTTATTGTGGCTGCTCAAGGTAGTCGGCTTATTGAAAAAAACGGCGATAATTTCCTGCTCATGCAAAGTGGAAGGCGTTATGAAGGTGCTCGCGGCACTCCAGAATACTCAACTACTGAATTTGAAAAATACGCTATTCGTGTAGAGGCTGGTGAAGCAAAGCGTGAGCCGCCTTCTACACAATCAATTTCTAGCCATGACTTAATCATGAATAACAGCAATAACAATATTGCCGAATTACAATGGCGCCTTGCTATGCCTGTTTCTGCGCTAATACTCGCACTACTTGCCATCCCTTTAAGCGCATTAGACCCTCGTGCTGGTCGCTCAGCAAACTTTGCACTTGCCATCGTGATTTATATTATCTATAACAACCTACTTAACATTATTCAAGCTTGGATCGCGCAAGGGAAAGTGAGCGGAATTATAGGTCTATGGCCTATACATCTAGTCTTTGCGCTATTAGTTTTTTTTATGTTTTATAGACGCACTTTACAGTTGACAATTCTTCCTAGCATTCCACTGCCGTCATGGTTAAAAATGCCAGCAAAATCCAGACTATAGACTATGTATCACAATGAAAATTCTAAATAAATATTTACTAAAAGAAATCGTTAGCAATGTACTAATGGTGATGCTCGCACTCATCGCCATGTTCTCATTTTTTGATTTGATTCAAGAATTGGACGCTTTAGGCAAGGGAAGTTATGGTCTAGCTAAAATTTTACTGTTCGTCTTACTCAGTGCACCTGGTCATATTTACGACGTTATGCCTGTGGCAGTATTAGTGGGTTGCATGTATAGCCTAGGACAGTTAGCACGTTATTCCGAGCTGGTAGTGTTAAGAGTAAGCGGATTATCTATTTTTGATATAGCAGTTTTATTATTAAAAATAGGCGCCATATTTACCGTTATTACTTTTTTAATTGGTGAGCTTATTACGCCGATTAGCGAGAAGGTAGCACAACGTATGCGGATTAAAGCTACGGACTCAGTAGTAGCTCAAGAATTTAGATCAGGGCTTTGGGTAAAGGATAGAAACAGCTTTATTAACGTTGAGGAAGTGCTACCTGACGCAAGCTTACTCAACATCCACATATTCGAATTCGACAAAAACTCTAAACTTTTAACCGTTAGTAATGCTAAAAGTGGAGAATTTAAAGAAGAATCATGGAAGCTAAAGGATGTTTCAGAAACCAACTTTGCTCAAGACTCTGTCAAGGTAACTCAATCTCCAGAAGCGACTTGGCATTCACTCATCCGCCCTGAGCTGCTCAACGTGTTACTTGTAATGCCAGAAAAAATGTCTGCTTGGAACTTATACACCTACATAAATCATTTAAGTGCTAACAAACAAAAAACCACGCGCTATGAAGTTGCTATTTGGGCAAAAATGATTTACCCACTCGCGTGCATGGTGATGGTAATTCTAGCGCTACCATTTGGCTTCGTACAACAACGCGCCGCGGGTGCTAGCGCTAAGATTTTTGTGGGAATTATGCTCGGGGTAATGTATCAAATACTCAATCGCGTATTTGCCCATTTAGGATTTCTCAATGATTGGGCGCCTTTATTTAGCGCCATTATGCCAACCATCTTGTTTTTGATAGCGGGAGTGGCTATGCTTTTTTACGTGGAGCGAAGATAACTTTATTTTTAAGTATTCTATCATGTAAAAAAAGTCTATCTCGATCTACCATTATCCAAAGATAGCCTAAGCCTAATGCAATTAAACTTAGGCTAGAAAATACATAACGTATCATCGCGGCCGTCAATGTTAATGACTCACCATTTTTATTGATTAACTTAAACTGCCAAGTTTGCATGGCCAAAGTCTGCCCACTCTTTTGCCAACACCATACAAAATATACCCCAGCAGTCAGCCATAGAAACACCTGCAACAAATATCGTTTAATCCCTACTGTGGCGTCGCCCATTAATAAAACAAAAATGGTCGTACAGACTAGGGAAAGCGCAATAATGACGAGCGCCTCATAAATAAGACAAGCCCCAAGTTTAAAAAAACTTGGGGCAGGTGTTTTTAACACTTGCTCGTTTTGCATGCTTGTTAAACTGACTTAAAACCTAATTTAAATCTGCATCCTTATAAGTATCTGGCGAGTCGGAACGTAATCTAGCTCTTTCTGACTCGGGCAGCTCTTGGTATTGAAGCCATTTTTGACGCAGCTCACTTTTCTTATCAGCAGACAAAGACTGAAACTGCTGATGGCTCTTTCTAGCATTCTCACGCTCATACGGCGTCATGCGACTCCAATTGCTAAGTCGCTTTTGCACCAAATCTTGCTTATTTTGGCTCATTTTTGGGTAATCCCGCGCTATGTCCAGCATTTTCTCACGCTGCCAAGGACGCAGCGTGTCCCATTCAGAAGCCAGTGGATTAAGTACTTGTCGCTGTCCATCATTCAACTGCGCCCAAGTGACGCTAGCATCATCTGCCAATGCCACATGGCTAAACATAAAACCACACACCAATAATAAAGCCGAAAATACTGCGACTATCTTTAATCTCGCTTGGAAACTACCCATGTATCAAACCCCTTATCTGCAAATGCTTCTGGCGGCAACTCAGACGCCAACAAGAATGCATCACTATTTTCTAAATTATTATCTGCATTAAATTTTTGTATAGCTATAAATGTAAGCAGCATGGCAGTCACAATAATGGCAGCAGACATCAAACGATGCTGCTCAAAATAGCGGCCAAAGCCATGTCCCATCCATTGCAATACGTTACCACTTTGATTGACGCCGTGGATAGCCTCTAATTTACCGAGTGCCAAACTACGCGCCTCCGACAAGCGTTTCAAAGTAACAGCATTTAAATGTTGTGCGTTATCATTCAATAAGCTTGCCATATGCTTAGCGACCTGCTCATCAGATGTCAGGTCTTCATTCACTAAATTTTCATTAATTTTACTGTTTTGCATATGTTTTTGAGTTTCCATAGCTCACCTCCTAGCCTTTTGAGCCTTCGCTGGTTAACATTAAACTTGATAGCCCTAATTTTTCTAGGCCCTGTTTTTTCAATTCTATCGCCAATGAGTGAACGGCCCGAGAGCAGTGCGTTTTAACGCTTCCGTCTGAGCACCCCATGACTTTTGCCGTTTCAGCAACATCCATCTCTTCCCAGTAACGCAACACGAAGGCTTCTCGTTGACGCGTGGGAAGCTTTTCCAACGCTTTTTCTATGAGCTTTATCGTTTGACTGCGTTCAAGTTGAGCTGACGGCTCATCACTATCATCCTCAACATCAATTGTATCTAAAGGATCTCGC
>JBBQLN010000024.1:0-44172 GCA_038327905.1 Burkholderiales bacterium | reverse complement strand
TTGTTAAAGAGCTGTGTCGAAAATATGTTTTCTTTTCAACTTCTCGTGAACGCTTTGCGTTAACGAGGTGCGCATTATACAGAGCTTTTCAGCGGCGTCAATACTAAATTTGAAATACTTTTTATTTAATATTGATGGTATCTTTGCACACGATATTTTGTGTTTTGAAGCACTTACTTGCTACGATGTTTTGTTAGCGAAGGCGCGCATTTTACAGGGCTTTTAATTCTGGTCAACAATAATTTACTCGAATCTTCAATTATTTTTAGCTTTCTTTTAAAGCCACATATTTTCATATGCTTTGCTGTTTTTCGCATGCTTGTTTTGTTAGCGAAAGTGCGCATTTTACAGAGGCTACGAGTTTGGTCAAGCCAAAATATGGAAAATTACAACTTGTTATAAATCAATCAGCGCACCGATTGATTTATTAATCTTAATTCAACTCCAGACGCCTATGGCCCTAAAGGGTCATTGATTCAAATGCAAAAATCAATAAAATAAAGATACATATTATACGAGAGATGTTTCTTTTGTATTTAACTTATGAGTTTACGTGGAGCGATATCGTTAAAACAAATGAATCTAAGCCTTAATCGATTAAATATAAAATCTTTGCTATTAATAGCCAGTCTAGCTAGTAGCAACAGCGTAATGGCGAGCGACGCTGAAAAATCTGCGAACTCACAAGAGAATACCGAAGTTGTAGCTACCTCATCAACTAGTACCACTTTAAATTCGCAAGAATCTAAATCGCCCCTCAAAAATCCCAACTCATTACTCGTAGCAATGGCTTTCAAGTTTAAAAGCACTGAAGGCTCCCCTAAAAACTACGCAGAAGTTGTAGCAAGCTATTGTGGCGCAGCAAAATCTGGAGATGCTGCTGCTCAATATGCACTAGGCTGGATGTATGACAATGGGCGAGGCGTTTCAATAGACAAAAGTATTGCCTTACAACTATACAGATTGGCAGCGGAACAAGGGCATATTGGCGCCAAAGAGTCTCTTGAGACCATTACAGATAATTTGCCGAAGTCTAGTTTACCTGCGTGCCTGTTACCTGACCCACCAGCACCTATCGTGAGTGGATTTAGTTCTGAATCAGCTCAAAACGAACGAAATGCTATTTCAGATAAAACCGCCGCACTCTTCTATTCCCAGAACCGCATTTTTAAGCTGGTAAACAAACTTGCCCCACGCTACGAAATTGACGCAAATCTAGCAATGGCCTTCATTGCAGTAGAGTCTGGATTCAATGTACAAGCGACTTCACCGAAAAATGCGCAAGGTCTGATGCAACTCATCCCTGAAACCGCCAAGCGTTTTGGTGTAAAAGATGCATATAAAGCAGAGGATAATATTAACGGTGGACTTGCTTACCTACAATGGCTACTCGCTTACTTTAAAGGGGACGTACAACTAGTAGCTGCTGCCTATAATTCTGGTGAGGCTACAGTCGAGAAATACAAAGGGGTGCCACCTTACACAGAAACGCAAATATATGTAAAGAAAATTGCAAGTCTTTACAACAACTCAACTCATCCCTATAAGATTAATTTGGTGAAAACCTCACCCATTCTTAATCTTCCAAATAACAAAATCATGTAAAAAGACTAAGTGAGTAGCCACAACAAACAAATATTTAAAGAATAGTAATTTTTGCAAACTTACGCTTACCCACTTGAGCCACCAATATAGCACCTTTGCTCAGCTGCAGATTCCTGTCGCTAACCTTCTCACTATCCAACTTCACTCCACCCTGCTCAATTGCACGATAAGCCTCAGAAGTGCTTTCTACCAAACCTGCGAGTTTAAGCAATTGCGCAATACCAACACTTTCACCTTCAATAGTAATGTCAATTTCTGGCACATCATCTGGAACGCCACCTTTAGCGCGCGTTTGAAAGTCATTGAGGGATTTTTCGGCATCGACTTGACTATGAAAGCGTGCGACTATTTCTTGTGCGAAAGCCACTTTAATATTGCGTGGGTTTTCACCTGCCACCACTTGTGCTTTCCATTGCGCTATTGTTTCTATACTTTCAAATGAGAGTAGCTCGAGATAACGCCACATTAACTCGTCTGAGATAGACATGATTTTTGCAAAGATAACTTCTGGCGCTTCGGCAATGCCAATATAGTTGCCGAGCGATTTAGACATTTTGTTAACGCCATCTAGGCCTTCCAGCAACGGCATAGTAAGCACGCACTGTTGTGACATGCCCGCTTGCTTTTGTAGCTCACGACCCATTAGCAAGTTAAATTTCTGGTCGGTGCCGCCAAGCTCAACATCAGCTTTAAGTGCCACGGAATCATAGCCTTGTAATAGTGGATACATAAACTCATGTATCGCAATCGGCTGATTGCTTTTGAAGCGCTTAGTAAAGTCATCACGCTCTAGCATGCGTGCAACCGTATGACTAGCCGCGAGCTTAAGCATACCTGCTGCACCTAGTTCATTGAGCCACTTTGAGTTAAAAACTACTTCAGTTTGCTCTGGCTTAAGTATTTTAAATACTTGCGCCGTGTATGACTTGGCGTTCTCTTGCACTTGCTCTGCTGTGAGTGGCGGACGCGTAGCACTTTTACCTGTTGGGTCACCAATCATGCCAGTAAAGTCGCCAATTAAGAATAAGACTTGATGACCCAACTCTTGGAATTGACGTAGCTTATTAATCAGCACGGTATGCCCTAGGTGTAAATCGGGCGCAGTAGGGTCAAAGCCCGCTTTAATTCTAAGTGGCTGGCCTTTTTTAAGCTTTTCAACTAGCTCGGCTTCAATCAATAGCTCGTCTGCGCCACGCTTAATCACCGCAAGCTGTTGCTTGATTTCTGAACCGATGTCGATACTTACTTCGTCTATATTCACTTAATTTACATCCTTAATCTTTACTGTAAAGATTTAACTTTTACAGTTCATTTACTTGTTCTAATTGAGTTTTCTGTTATTATCCACAACCGTATTAACCTTTTTAGAGGTCTGCCCGTGGATATTAACGAGCCTAAACAACATCAAGCTGAGTTTAATTTTTCAGCTATTCAGAATTTAAAGCCTGCTTCTGAGCAAAGCGCTATTTTAGCGCAAATCGCGCACAAAGCTGAGCGTAAGCTTAAATTGCGCTGGATTTTAGCAATTTCTTGCTTACCTTTATTTGGCATTTATACTGCTTTTGGTATTGCACCACAAACTATTACAGGTGACATCACGACCGCAACAGTGGTTGAAGAAATCGCTTTGCATGACAACGCCGATGCGCCTACTCATGTTGCTGAACAGCATTTTTGGTATAAAGAGCATGTACGCCGCGATGATACTCTAAACAATATATTGTCTCGTCTGAATGTGCATAACCGTGATGCGATTAACTTTATTCGTAATGATGTAGTTGCGAGCGAGATTACATCTGAATTAAAACCTGGCCGTAATATAGAAGCGCAGTCGGATGCCGACGGTAATTTAATTTCATTAGAGTATCAATTAGATACCGATCAATTCATCAATATCAACCAAACATCCTCTGGTTATACCGCTATTAAAGTCACACACAAGCTAGAAAATAGACCAATTTTAAAATCAGCTAAAATCAGAAGATCCTTGTTTGGTGCAACTGATGACGCCAATATTCCTGATAGCGTAGCGGTTCAAGTGGCCGAAATGTTTGAAAGCCAAATTGACTTTAATACAGATTTACGTCGTGGGGACCACTTCAATGTGATTTACGAAGGTAGCTATGACGAAGGCGAACTAGTAAAAACGGGTGGCGTACTTGCAGCTGAATTTGTTAATAATGGCAAAACTTATCAGGCTGTTGGTTTTCGTGATGCTTCAGGCGAAATGCAATACTACACACCCGAAGGTAAAAGCTTGCATAAGTCATTCTTGCGTTCACCTTTAGAGTTTACGCGGGTAAGTTCAAGCTTTAGTACTGGTCGCTTTCACCCTATTTTGCAGCGCATTAAAGCCCATCAAGGCGTTGATTTAGCTGCACCTACAGGAACTCGAGTTAAAGCTTCTGGTGATGCGGTTGTTGACTTTGTGGGTCAAAAAGGTGGCTATGGCAATGTGATTGTACTTAAGCACGAAAATGGCGTAAGTACGGTATACGGTCACTTATCTCGCTTTGCAGATAGTTTGCATAAAGGTGAAAAAGTTGCACAAGGTGATGTGATTGGCTTTGTTGGCATGACTGGCTTGGCTACTGGGCCACATTTGCATTATGAATTTATGGTCAATGGTGAACATAGAGACCCTATGACGGTTGCTTTACCTAAAGCTGACCCGATTACAGGTCAAGACAAAGTGGCATTTGATGTAATTAGCCAAGAGTTGTCGGCGCAAATAGACTTGCTTGGAAACAGCAATATTGCCGCACTAGAATAGTTAAGCTTTAGTAACTCAGTTTAAATATCATGGCTGGCGGACTTTTCATCGGATTGATGTCTGGCACCAGTCTTGATGGTGTGGATGCTGCCCTAGTTGAACTTCACGACGGTCAACATCCTCGTGTACTAAAAACACACTTTTTAGCTTACCCATCTCAACTTCGTACGCAAATTTTAGCGCTGCAACACCCCACAGAAAATGAATTAGAAACAACTGCACTGATGGCTAATACACTGGCTGAACTATATGCGGATACGGTCAATCAGTTGCTGGCGATAGCAAAATTAAATCCAAAAGAAATTTCTGCAATTGGCTGTCATGGTCAGACAATAAGACATAGGCCAGAGTTAGGTTTTACCCTACAAATTGGCAACTCTTCCTTATTAGCGGAACTGACTGGTATTACGGTAGTTGCCGACTTCAGAAGCCGAGACATCGCTGCTGGCGGTCAAGGTGCGCCATTAGTACCAGCATTCCATCAGGCAGTGTTCGCCCACCCACAACTCAATCGTGCCGTTATCAATATAGGTGGCATTGCTAACATCACTTATCTTGCTAGCAATTCTAATTTAATTGGCTTTGATTCTGGTCCAGGCAATATGCTGCTAGATTCATGGGTTAAGCAGCACATGAATGTAAGCTACGACGCTAATGGCGCATGGGCAAGCACTGGAATAATCATTGCGCCATTATTAGCTACAATGTTGGCAGAACCTTACTTTGCCCTAATCCCGCCCAAAAGCACAGGGCGCGACTTATTCAACGACGCATGGCTTACGCAACATTTAGCAGTAAGTGACTATCGGCCACAAGATGTTGCTTGTACTTTAGTTTCACTCACTGCAAATAGCATTCACCATGCGTTGAAGCATCATTGTGGCGATATAGATGAAATTTATTTATGTGGCGGCGGTGCCCACAATGCTTTGCTTGTTGAGCAGCTACAAGATTTGTTAGGTAGTAAAAAAGTTGAAACTACCGATAAGCTAGGTATCGGTGTAGATTGGGTTGAAGCCATTGCTTTCGCTTGGTTAGCTAAACTCTGCCTTAATCAACAAACTGCTAGCTTACCTGAAGTGACTGGCGCAGAAGGTGCTCGAATATTAGGCGCCATCTACCAGAGTTGAGCTTAGTTTAACTTAAACTCCCACATGAATTAGCTATGTTTGGATGCGCAATTATGCTTATCAATAAAGTATAATTAATTTAAATTTAGACTAATATTCAAGGTTCAACATGAACAAACCAACCAAAGCCACCCTTACATTTGATAACGGTGCTCCCTCTATAGAATTGCCCATGCTTAGTGGTAGCCTTGGGAACGATGTCATCGACATTCGAAGCCTAGGTAAACACGGTGTGTTCACATACGACCCAGGTTTTTTGTCTACTGCCGCCTGTGATTCGAACATTACTTTTATTGATGGTGAAGAAGGCCTGCTCTACTATCGCGGTTATCCGATTGAGCAATTAGCCGAACATTGCAATTTCATGGAAGTTTCTTACTTATTACTTCATGGCGAACTCCCAAATGCAACACAAACCAAGGAATTTACTGACACAATCAGTGGTGCCACGATGTTGCACGATCAGCTAAGCAATATCTTCCGCGGCTTCAGGCGTGATGCTCACCCTATGGCAGTAATGGTTGGTGTGGTGGGCTCGCTTTCTGCTTTCTATTTTGATGCGATGGATATTCGTGATGCGAAACATAGAGAGATTTCTGCGCATCGCTTATTGGCAAAAGTACCCACTATTGCGGCCTGGAGCTACAAGTACAACTTGGGGCAACCGTTTATGTACCCACAAAATCATCTGAACTATGCTGAAAATTTCATGCATATGATGTTTGCGACACCTTGCGAGAAGTATGTCCCTAACCCTGTGTTGGCCAAAGCGTTTGAGCGCATTTTAATCTTGCATGCAGACCATGAGCAAAATGCTTCAACCTCAACCGTCAGATTAGTAGGCTCAAGTGGTGCCAACCCATTTGCTTGTATTTCTGCTGGCATTGCCTCGCTGTGGGGTCCTGCACATGGCGGCGCGAACGAAGCCACGCTCAAAATGTTAGAAGAAATTGGTGATGTATCACGCATAGGTGAATTCATTAAACGTGCAAAAGACAAAACTGACACATTCCGTCTAATGGGCTTTGGTCACCGCATCTATCGCAATATGGATCCACGCGCAAAAATTATGCGTACCACTTGCCATGAAGTGCTGGATGAGTTAGGGCTCCACGATGACCCAATGTTTAAATTAGCTATGGAACTGGAAAAAATTGCGCTGGAAGATGAATACTTCGTTTCTCGTAAACTTTATCCAAATGTAGACTTCTATAGTGGCATTGTCATGCGTGCGATGGGCATTCCCAACTCGATGTTTACGGCTATTTTTGCGCTCGCTAGAACCGCAGGCTGGATTGCACAATGGTCTGAGATGATTTCAGATGAAGAGCACAAAATTGGCAGGCCACGTCAACTCTACAAAGGCAATTTACGTAGAGATTTAGTGCCTATGGACAAACGCTGATCTAGGCTTAGGCATGATGACTAAAAGCAAATGTTCATAGTCACCATGCCTAAAATAAATTGAACCTTTAATTTACTTCAACTATCTTAAATTGCATGTTAAAACGTTTTTCAAATATTGCTATTTACCTGTTATTGGTTTTGATGCCATTACAAAGCATAGCTGCAGCAAACATGCTTTTATGTAATAGCATGATGACTATGGATAAAGTCAGTGAAAAAGCGCAAACAATGCCGTGCCATGAACATATGAATAGTACGGCTTCAAATGACATTAATCTGAAACATAACGGCGATGTTTGCAAAGCCAACTGCTCTCATTGCGCTAGTCTGTGTGCAATGGCGCCATTGCCTAGCCATTTGAAATCCGCTACTTTAGAAACCTCATCACAAACCTTTAGCTTAGCGCACCAAGCTTACGCCTCGATTACGCTCCCCAACCTGCAACGCCCACCCATACACCTTTCTTAGATTAAGCCTTGTCACGCCTGTAGCATTTAAATAGGCGTGATGTTTTAGCTATTCATGAGAAAGGGTAACCATGTTTATCAAACCACAAAGCCTAATAACACCTTGTTTGGTGCTATTACTGAGCCATCAACACGCCACCGCGGCACCTATGGGATTTAGTGAATCAGCCATGGCCATGGGAGATTTAAACAATAACTGGCGTGAAATATTTATCAACTATGCCATTACACCACGTGATGCATTTGGTGTGAGCGTAGCCTATATGCGCGCTGATGACAAAACCAAAACGCGCACTTTAGAAGAGCTTACCTATACGCGCCTGCTCAATCGCTGGAATATGCCTCATGCCCAAGCAAACCTATGGTTCATGGGTGGGCTTGGTGTGCTGCAAGGTGAAGACAAACAAGCAGGTAACGACCAAAATTTTGACAATATAATGGTAACGCCAGGGGTACAGTTTGATTATGAAACAACGCGAGTTTACTTTTTAGCAACACATAGACTCTATCGCGCTTCAGACATCAATCATGATTACAGCGCAATACGCGCTGGTTTTTCATTTTATGAGACTGAATATGACAAAACTCAGCCTTGGTTCATTCTAGAAGCTCGCAATATGAACGGCTTATCTGAGAAAATTGAAATCACACCCATGCTGCGCTTCATTAACAAAAACTTCTTTATTGAGGCTGGCGTGAATAACTCGCGCGAACCACGATTTAACTTTATGTATATTTTTTAAAAAAAGACCATTATTTAAGGATTTTTATCATGAAAAAACTACTATTCACTTCACTCATTTTATCTACGCTATTTAGCAATGTCGCTTTTGCTGCAAAAACCATCAAAGCCAACGTAAACGGCATGGTGTGTGCATTCTGTGCGCAGGGGATTGAGAAGAAAATGCGTGCCCTTTCGCAAACTAAAGATGTATACGTCAACTTAAAACAACGTATTGTCGCAGTGGAACTTAAAGACGGCCAAACATTATCCAACGACACTGTAAAAGATTTGATTAAAGATGCCGGCTATGAAGTCACTTCTATCGAAATCAGTGAGCACCCTATCGCACATATTAAAGCGGATTATGAAGTCATGGCAAAGGAGGGAAAGTAAATGGCAGCATACAGCGCAGATGAAATTACCAGCCTCAGACAAACTAAAGCAACCTCTGTATTATCACTATTTACCAGTGGCGGTACATTAATTTGCTGCGCACTACCCGCCTTATTGGTTGGCATAGGTGCAGGGGCGGCGATGTCAACTTTGGTATCGAACGTACCTCAGCTCGTTTGGTTTTCTGAACATAAACTAGGTGTATTTACCTTTGCTGCATTGATGTTAATTATTTCAGGCATCATGCAATGGCGAGCAAGGAGTTTGCCTTGTCCGGCAGATCCAACATTAGCCGCAACTTGTATCGCTACACGTAAAACTTCGTTTAGAGTTTACTTATTCTCGGTATTGATATTTTTAATAGGCGGATTCTTTGCATTTATTGCGCCGCTGATTTTTTAAATACACTTATGATGATGACGAAAAAGCCAAGCATCAGCTTGGCTTTTTTGTTAATAACTATAACTTATCATTAAACTGAGAATGATGACCCACAACCGCAAGTCGTTGTCGCTTGTGGATTGCGAATCACAAACTGCGAGCCTTGTAAGCTATCGGTGTAATCAATCTCTGCACCCATTAAATACTGTAAACTCATTGGGTCTATCAACAAGGTTACGCTATCTTTTTGTACTTGTGTATCATCGTCATTCACTTCTTCTTCAAAAGTAAAGCCATATTGGAAGCCAGAGCAACCGCCACCGCTCACAAATACACGTAATTTAAGGTCAGGTGAACCCTCTTCTTCAATTAACTCTTTCACTTTTTTTGCCGCATTGTCGGTAAAAACCAATGGAGCAGGCATTTCACCTAAGTCTAAATTTTGTACTTCTGTTACTGTGTTCATCACGTACTCCTAAATTTCTTAATAAAATCATTGTGCTACTGTGTGGCAGCAAGGTCAATCACTATTTAAAATCAACTAATTCCCACCCGTATCGAGCTCTTGTGTATTTTCGCCCAAATAAACTAACTTACCTTCAATCACTGCACCCGTATGCATTTCTAGCGATTTATAATAAACGTCACCTGTAATGTGCGCTTTAGCTTGTAGCTCGATAAACTGACCAGCCCTGACTGGTCCAGTCACTTTGCCATTAACAACAATTTTTGAAGCGCTCACTGCGCCTTCAATTCGACCATGCTCACTCAATATTAGTGTACTTGGGCTGGCATTTGGTTCAGTGACGTTGCCACGTACAGCACCATCAATACGCAAACCGCCAGAAAAATTAACATTACCCTCAATACGAGTTTCTGCACCGATGAGTGTATCAATGCTATTTTGAATTCGATTGCTTCTTTTAAAAAACATTTTGCTTCCAATCTTAATTAGTGAGCTTGAAATTTTTCATGCTTCGCCATTAAATAAGGGTAATTACTTCTTACCTAACATGTTCTTATAGAACAATAAATCTTCTTTTAACTTGATATTTTCATCATGTACTGTCTTTAGCTCTTCATTCAGATTCTTTTGTGAAGCTTGCTCAATTTTAATCTGCTGCTCAACTTGTATAATCTTGGTCTGAAAGCCCTGATTTTCAAGTACGGCCTGATTTAATTTTGCAACTAGGTTCTCGCCACCTGTAAACTGCCAATAAGCAAGCAGATACCCCGCAACGACAAATAGCGTTGCAACGATCCATTGAAAATACCATGGACGCTGCGACCGAACCGCTACCTGCTTAGCTGTTAAGCCAAAATGCCTACGAATTTTTCTTTTAACTGGTCTCATTTATCTCGATTGTGTCACTTATGGTAAAAGTGGCACAACCTCTAAACCAGTATTTTCAGCTAAATCAAACATGATATTCATATTTTGTATCGCTTGACCAGCTGCACCTTTCACCAAGTTGTCTTGTACCACAACTAGCGTCAAATAATCTGTTTCAGCTTGCTGATGCAATGCGATACGAATTTGATTAGAACCACGTACAGATCTAGTTTCAGGCAATACACCTGCTGGTAACACGTCTACAAAACGCTCATGCTGATAGCGCTGCTCATACAATGCCTGTAAATCCAACGCTTTTGCTTTGTCTGTCAGTTTAACGTAAATCGTTGAAAGCATGCCGCGTATCATCGGTATCAAATGCGGCACAAAAATGAATTTCACACTTTCATTCGCCAACTGGGTGAGCTGCGCATGAATTTCTGGATGATGCCTATGTCCGCTTAAGCCATAAGCTTTCATGTTATCACTGGATTCTGCGAATAAAGTTGCGACCTCGGCTTTTCTACCTGCACCTGAAACTCCAGATTTAGAGTCAGCAATGATTGGCGCTGAGAAATCAATTAAGCCTTGCTCTAACAATGGTGCTAAACCTAATAATACCGTTGTTGGGTAGCAACCAGGGTTACCAATGACTTGTGCTGTCTTAATCTGCTCACGATAAAGCTCTGGAATGCCATATACGGCTTTTTTAAGAATTTCAGGACAGCTATGTGGCATTTTGTACCATTTTTCAAAAATGGTCGTATCTTTCAAACGAAAGTCTGCAGCTAAATCAATCACCTTAACGTTGGCATCAAGCAACGCTTGCGCTTGACTCATCGCTACGCCATGAGGCGTCGCAAAAAATACGACATCACACTCAGTCAAATTGGATTGTGCGGGATCTGTGAATTTTAGATCCACAAATCGACGCAGGCTGGGGAACATATCAGCAACCGGCAAACCAGCTTCACCACGTGAGGTAATTGCAGTTAACTCGGCATTAGGGTGAATACTTAACAAGCGTAGCAACTCCACACCCGTATATCCAGTGCCGCCAACAATACCAATTTTTAATTTTTTATCCGTCAATTTTTAAACTCACTCAAGCATCTGCAAAGACATAGCATAACAAACTTATAGGCAAGCCACCAAAACAAAAAAGGCCGCAACAGCGACCTTTTCGTAACTCAACCGCACAAGACTTATTAAGAGCTTAGCGTTTAGAGAATTGTTTACGACGACGCGCTTTACGGAAACCAACTTTTTTACGCTCAACTTCACGAGCATCGCGTGTTACAAAACCAGCGGTTGACAATGCACTTTTCAAGTTTGCATCAAAGTCAATCAACGCACGTGTAATACCATGACGTACCGCACCAGCTTGGCCAGATTCACCACCACCAATAACGTTCACCATAATATCAAAGCTGGTTAGATTGTTAGTCAATTCAAGTGGTTGACGTAAAATCATACGTGCAGTCACACGAGAGAAATATTCATCTACTGGTTTATCGTTAACAACGATGTTACCTTTACCTGTTTTTAAAAACACGCGCGCTACTGAACTCTTGCGGCGGCCTGTACCATAATTATATTTACCGATCATCTTTATATACCCTTAGATTTTCAATGTTTGCGGTTGTTGTGCCGCATGCTCATGCTTGTCGCCAGCATAAACTTTCATTTTTTTGATCATTGCATAACCTAAAGGACCTTTAGGTAACATACCTTTTACTGCTTTCTCTAAAGCGCGACCTGGAAACTTGTCTTGCATTTTAGAGAAAGTTGTTGTGCTGATACCACCAGGATAACCTGAGTGACTGTGATAAAGCTTACCGTCAGCTTTGTTACCAGTCACTTTTAATTTATCGGCGTTAATAACGACAATATAATCACCTGTGTCAACGTGAGGTGTGTAAATAGTTTTGTGTTTACCGCGTAAACGGTGTGCAACTGCGCTAGCTAAACGGCCTAGAACTAGGTCTGTGGCATCAACCACAAACCAATCGCGCTTCACTTCATGTGATTTTGCTGAGAAGGTTTTCATTGTGTTACCAATACTGTGAGCTAAAAAAATTAAGAGGCGGATTTTATGCCGAACGCTAGTACTTTGTCAAACAATATGTTCAGTAATTTAAGTGAATTTTTAAATACTTTTAGATTTAACGAACTGAGAACACATCAAAATAAACCACGAATTCCTTTTTAAGGAATTATTTAGTGAATTTTGGTGAAAAATTATAACCCTTTTGGGTGTATTGACCAGCATTATTATATTGTTTTACGTGACTTATGCTACGATATTAAAATAAAATTTAACTTTCATAAGCAAAGTCATTCTTTATAATCAACTTTAATTTCAACATTACATGTTTTTGGAACACTATTTAAATTGAGATTTTTCGCGCTTTTATTGCTATTTTTTTACGCTAACCTAAGCCTAGCTCTAGGTTTGGGCGATGCCGAACTTAAATCTAATTTAGGTGAAAGATTTTTAGTTACAATTAATGTAACAGACGTAGAAACTCCGCCTGAAGCCAGCTGTTTTAGCGCCACAGATGTTGGAGATACGCCGGCCATCAGAAAAGCATCCGTTAACCTTAAGTCAAGTAATAATGGCAACTATCAAATCACCATTACAAGTAATGATGTCATTTCGGAACCGATTGTTAATTTACGTGTTTCATTTCATTGTGAGCCCAATGTAAATCGTGAATATGTATTATTACTAGATCCAGCACCATTACCAGCGATTGAAAAAGCCAGCACTGGAGAAGCTAGCCCAGATGGTGAAGCTAGCACGGATAACGCAAAGAAATCACCTCAACAGCCCCGCAGCAAAAAAAAACTGTCTATAGACGCCACTGGGCAAACTGATGGCGGTTCTGCAGCGCAAATTCCATTAAAGAAGGTTGCCAAGAAAAAAAAACCTAAGAGCACCGCCTCAGTTGATGAGAAGCTTCTAGAAGCCTACACTGGCAAACAAAATACAAGCACTTCACCTCAAGCTAGCGCAAGCTCAGAAGGTCAAAACAATACAAATACAAACGTGCTACACCAATCAACTGATAAGCCTTTTCTAGTTATTTCTGCTGGCAATACCAATGTGAGTGAAGGTGCAGATAAACCTGGCTTATCACTTCGCTTAGCAACTGAAATTGACGTTACCAGACCAGATGAAGTGGCTTCCGCTCAATCTGCTACAGACACCTTGGACGAAGTGACTGTAATGTCTAACCGTTTAGCGCACTTAGAAAAACAAATTGCCAGCTTACAAACCCGCAATGCTCAACTTGTGACCGAAGCACAAAAAACTAAAGTAGAAAGCGAAAGCTTTGATTGGTTACAATTTGCAAAAATTATATTAGGGTTACTTATCGCTTTAGGTCTGGTTGAGATGATCCGTCGCAAACTCTCTAAAAGAAAATCACAAACTAAAGATACTTGGTTTGATAGCGACGAGCCCACAGATTACAGTAAGTCCAATAACCTAAATACAAATTCAGCGAATGAATTTAACTCAAAAAATAATAACTCACTAACTTTGGATGAGCCTATTTTAAGCGAACCGCAATCGGAGAGCTTACATATCGCAAATTCGCAAACAATAGCTGTTGCAGATAAAGAAGTACAAAGCAGCATTATTGAAGATGCAGATGTGTTTATTGAACATGGGCGTCCCGCGCTAGCCATACAATTACTACAAAATCATTTAAGTGAATCGCCCTCAGAGTCTCCCGCCATTTGGCTTAAATTACTGAATCTATTGTCCAAAGAAGGGTCAGAAACTGAATATGACTTAGCAGTAGTTGAGTGTAATAAACACTTCAATATTAAAGCTGCTAAATTTTCCAGCCACTCTGATTCAAATGGCTCCTCAATAGAAGATTATCCACATATAGTGACACGCTTAGAAGGTGTCTGGGGCTCTCCATACGCGGTTGGATTTTTAAATGATTTGATTTTCAACAAACGCTCTCAGCCTAGAGAAGGACTGGATCAAGGCGCATTTAACGACCTTTTCTTTCTAAAAAACATTGCTAAAAACTTAGAGTATGCCAATTCAACTATATTTAAAGCGAGTCCAGAACAATCTAACCCTAATCAATTCAGCCTTAATCAACCCACTGTTAGCCAAGCAATCATGGCTACTGCTAACACTAACAACGCTAAATTTAATGACACACTGTTTACAGATATTGAGCCTTTAGTGGAGAAAAGTACAGAGCCTGCAAGCAAGTTAAATGATATTGATATGGGTACAAAGTCTAACTTTAGTTCGTTCGAGGATGAGACTTCTTATGAAGTCAACATACTTCCAAATGATGAGGCACTCCCAGAGAGCAACAATAAACCTGAGCATATAGAGTTTGAGGTGCCTGAAAAGAATTCCACACCTGAAAATGACAATTTACTCCGGGCAGAAGAAATAGACTTTAGCTTGCCTGTAGAGAAAGTTGAATATGCAACTGGCGCAGAAGTCTACGACCTAACAGACGAAATTGTATTAGATGACAGTGATAAAATAGCGAATAAGAATGCTAATTTAGAGTTTTCGCTAGATTTCCCTAACGAAGTTGCGCCAAAACAAGCGTCAGCTAAAGAAAAAGCTAAAACAAAGAGCAAGGCTAAACATAACGCTAAAAATCAATCTGAATCAAACGAGATTGAGTGGGATTTACCGTCGATAGAGCCTGAATCTGACAAGTAGTTGTTAAATAGTAGTGGTATTTGCTATGCGGTAAGTTTAAGCAAATAGTGTAATACCAAGCCTGCAAACACAGCAAAACCAAACCAATTGTTATGTAAAAAAGCTTTAAAGCAGTTGGTTTTTTCGCGCGCTCTTATCAAAGTGTAATGGTAAAAAGCGACTGCGACTGCCACTATTAAGCCAATATTATAGGCATATCCCATGACCAACCAAATTCCACATATGGCAAGTATGAACAAGGTTAGCGCATAACAAATCATCACTATCACTACGTCAAACTGTCCAAAGGTAATGGCGGAGGATTTAATGCCTATTTTTAAGTCGTCATCCCTATCCACCATGGCATACTCAGTGTCATAAGCCACAGCCCAAAATACATTGGCTAGCAACAACAGCCATGCCACTGGTGGCACGTAGCCCAAAATGGCAGCGAATGCCATTGGGATTCCCGCACCAAAAGCGATGCCTAAATAAGCCTGTGGAATTGCAAAAAATCGCTTGGTAAAAGGGTAACTCGCCGCCAACAATAAGGCTAGCAACGATAACTTAATCGTTAATGTATTAAGCGTACACACCAAGCCAAACGCTACCAAGCTTAAACCTACCGCCAATAGATAGGCTTCTTTTTTGCTCACTTCATTATTCACTAAAGGGCGATGTCGCGTACGCTCAACCAAGCCATCATATTGGCTATCTGCAATATCATTCATTACACAACCCGCACTACGCATCAGCACAGTGCCTGTGACAAATATCAAGACAACAATCCAATCAGGCTTGCCGTGCCCTGCTATGAGCAATGCCCAAAGCGTTGGCCACAGTAACAATAAAATACCAATAGGTTTATCTAAACGCATTAAACGCTCATAGGCGTCTAATTTTTTGATGATGGTTTGTAGTTTCATATTGAAGTTATTTAGCACTCAGGTTTAATTTCAAATTTAAGTTCTGATTCGTTGGTTGGTTTAATTAATCACTCTTTGTAACAAGCAACTGCGGCAGAAACACTTCGGTAACCATAATATTAGCGCAACTTAAGCTAAAAATAGAACGTCGCGCCCACAAGTAACGCGGCTTGCTTGTATCAACATTTGGCATTAAATGTCGCGTTGCATGTTGATAAAGTGCGTGATTTGGTGTGAGTTTTATGTAGCTCAAGGTGGTACGTTTCACTTTTGGATTAGCAAACAAAATCGCACCAAGCGGTTGATTACCCAGCCTGCCAAGTGCATTCCATGCGCCTCGCAGGCTGGCTCTTGGCAATACACTATGCGCAAAGACCACAGGCTGATTATTGCCCATGAGTAAGACCTCGCGTATCAAAGCAATTTGGTAACTTGGTTGATGCAATAAAGTAGCTTCATCTTGAGTTAATTTGTCGTATTCTACTGCAATAGGCTGCACTGCAAATTTGCTGAAATGTTGCTGTAATCGCGCAGTAAGAGAGCCTTTATCGATTAACCACAGTTGCAGCTTATTAGCCTGTATAGGCTTTTTAAGCCAGCGCTGGCGGGTACTTGAAAGATTTTTCTGAATTTTCACGAGAGGAATTATCGCATAAATGACCTGCCCTGCGAGCCAATATCCATGCGGCTCGCAGGGCAGGTGTTTTCTACGCTAAACCTTGGCCAGCTCATCTGCGCGACCCATCCATCTTTCCAAGTGCTTTTCTACTGCAGACGGATATTCTTTAATTAAGTGATCTGCCATATTTTTAGCGGCATTTAGCAAATCTGCATCACGGTTAAAATCTGCTATTTTTAGCATAGGCACACCACTTTGACGTGTACCTAAATATTCACCTGGACCACGTAAATTGAGATCAGCTTGAGCAATCGCAAACCCATCACTACTTTCATAAATTACCTTTAGCCTTGCGCGTGCAGTCTCAGAAAGCTTATTTTGATAAAGCAGGATACAAGTGCTTTTTGCGGCGCCACGGCCGACGCGACCGCGTAGTTGATGCAACTGACTCAAACCCATGCGTTCGGCGTGCTCTATGACCATTAAACTGGCATTGGGGACATCGACACCAACCTCAATCACTGTGGTTGCCACTAGCAACTGTGTTTCGCCTGAGCTAAAGGCTGCCATCACGGCTTGTTTTTCTGCAGGCTTCATGCGGCCATGCACTAGCCCGATGTTTAATTCTGGAAATTCATTTTGCATTAAGGCGTATGTATCGTTGGCTGTTGCCAGCTGCAAAGCTTCAGACTCTTCAATCAACGGACATACCCAATAGGCTTGATTACCATGCGCGCAGGCTTCGCGCACGCGCTGCAGAATTTCATCTCGACGCACATCAGATACTAACTTAGTCACAATTGGCGTGCGGCCGGGTGGTAACTCATCAATCACTGACACATCTAAATCTGCGTAGTAACTCATGGATAAAGTGCGTGGAATTGGCGTAGCAGTCATCATCAGTTGGTGCGGCTCTGGTTGACCTTTTTGTCGCAAAGCCAAACGTTGTTGCACACCAAAGCGATGCTGCTCATCAATAATCGCTAAGCCTAGCTTTTTAAACTGCACCGCTTCTTGAAATAGCGCATGCGTGCCAATCACTAACTGCGCGCTACCATCGGCAATGATTTGCATCGCAGCTTCACGGTCTTTTTTAGACTGACTACCCGTGAGCCAAGCCATTTTTATATTCAAAGGCGTGAGCCAACCTAACATTTTGCGAAAATGTTGCTCTGCTAAAATTTCTGTTGGCGCCATTAGCGCCACTTGCCAACCGCTTTCTATACTCTGCAATGCTGCCATACAAGCGACGATAGTTTTACCGCTGCCTACATCACCCTGTAATAGTCGCTGCATGGGGTGCGCTTGCGTTAAATCGTTTTGAATCTCTAGAGCCACTTTTTGTTGTGCATGCGTTAAGGCAAATGGCAAGCTTCTAAGCAAAGCCGAAACCAATTGTTGGGATTGTTTAAACTGTGGCGCATCCACACTGCGACGACGCGCATAGTGTTTACGCATAGAAAGCTGCTGTGCAAGCAGTTCATCAAAGGCTAGACGTTGCCATTCTGGTGTGGTTTTATCTTCTAAGCCCTGTAAATCAGCATCTGGCGGCGGATTGTGTAAAGTTTTTAAACTTGCAGAAAAACTCGGAAATTGAAACTGCTGGTACACACCCAATGGCAAGGTTTCGTCCATACCATTTTGTTTTAATGCAATGGCAATCGCTTTGCGCAAATTACCTTGCGTCAGGCCCGCTACCGATGGATAAACAGGCGTTAATGTTTCAGCCACCGTGGTTTTTTCGCCAACGGTTTTACAAGTGGGGTGAACCATCTCATAACCAAAAAAACCACTACGCACTTCGCCATAAACCCGCAATTGATTACCCACTTTAAGCGAGGCGATTTGGCTAGGGTAAAAATGTAGAAAACGTAAAGTGAGTTGCCCGCTCGCATCTTCCAGCCTTGCGATTAAAGCTTTACGCGGCTTATAGGTCACTTCCGCATGCACAATTTCGCCTTCAACCTGCGACGGTTCGCCAACTCGCAAATCACGCACGCTAGTCATATGCGTTTCATCAATGTAGCGCAACGGTAGGTGCAACAATAAAGCTTGAACGGTATTGATGCCAAGCTTATTCAGATTAGCCACTAGCGGCTTGCTAAAGGTTTTTATTTCAGAAAGATTTGCCATGCCAGCTAATTAGATTTAAGCCAGTTGACGACTTGCAAAGCATTTTGATTAGGAGGAAAAACTGGGTAAAAAACTTTTTTTATAAAGCCATTTTCAACAATCATGGTGAGACGCTTGTATAGCAACAATTCGCCCACTTTAAATACAGGTAAATTTAAATGATTTTTTAGCTGAAATGCATAATCACTCAGCAAGTCAAATTGTAAATGCAAACGATGTTTGAGCTCTAGCTGATATTCCGTGGTTTGCGAACTCAGCCCATAAACCATGGTGTTTAGGTGCTGCAACTCAAGATAGTGGTTGCTAAAATCGCAAGCCTGCGGCGTACAACCTCTCGCACCAGGTATTTCATCCCATCCATCTGGCAGTGGAGCGTCTGGGCGGCCAGTCATTGGATAGACATAAATAACCAATCGGCCTGAAATAGCGTTCAAATGAACATTATTTCCATTTGTTGATGCTAATACTACTTCAGGTAGGTGCAGGCCTTCTAAATGCGCCGCCAAACCATCATCTAAAGGAATGGGTAAACCTTCAGGTAAGCTATTCAGGTTAATACTCATCTGCAATTAATTTCTTAACCAAGCTTATTGAGAAGATTTTTTTGCGCCATTGCCCACAGCATTACCCTTAGTTCGGTTAATACGCACCACATCAGGTATTTTGCGCAAGCTACGCATTAACTCAGCCAAATGAATACGGTCTTTTACTTGCACCGTAAAGTAGAGATTGGCGTATTTACTGCCATCCTCTTCTTCAACACTCACGTTATCAATATTAGAGCCGCCCTCTGCAATACCTGCTGCAATTTGCGCCAACATACCTGGCTGGTTGGCTACCGTTAAATTAAGATTGGTTTTGTATAGACGCTGACTTTCTGGCTCCCACTCCACGTCTAGCCACTTGTCTGGGTCTAAACGGAATTTACGTATTGCTGGACAATCGTGCGTGTGTACGACTAAGCCTTTATCTTTATTAATAAAGCCGAGAATTGGGTCACCTGGTATCGGTCTGCAACATTGCGCAAACTGCACCGCCATGCCTTCCGAACCACGGATGGTAATAGTGTCTAATGGCTTAGTAGATTTGCCAAAAATCTTGTCGAAAAACTTGCCTCCCAAGAACTTACCAATAGCACCCTCTTCTGGCGCTTCCTGCACCCCAAGCATCGCTAATAACTGGTGGGCAACCATGACATTTTGGCGTTTGCCTAAGCCGATTTCAGTCAATATTTGTGATTTCTTTTTCAGGCCATAATCGCGTATTAGCTTTTGCCAATGATCATCTGTGATTTGAGTTGGCTCGACATGCAAAGCACGCAGCGCTTGATTGAGCATACGCTCGCCAAGATGGGCTGATTCAGTTGATTGCTGTGACTTTAAGAAGTGTCGAATGTGCGCGCGTGCGCGGCCTGTCACCACATAATTTAGCCAAGCAGGGTTTGGTTTAGCAAGTGAGCCTGTGATAATTTCCACGTGGTCACCATTATGTAGTTCTGTTCGCAGTGGCGCCAACTCTTGATTGATACGCACCGCTACACAGCTATTGCCAATGTCTGAATGCACGGCATAAGCAAAATCAACCGCTGTTGCGCCTTTAGGCAAAGCAAAAATCTTACCTTTAGGCGTAAATACATAGACTTCATCTGGAAACAGATCAATTTTAAGATGTTCAAGAAAATCGAGAGAATCGACACTTTCACTTTGAATCTCTAATAAGCGCTGTAACCACTGATGCGTTTGCTGCTGTAACGCGGTAAGCTGGGCATCGCTAGCTTTATATAACCAGTGGGCAGCAACGCCAGCATCGGCAATATTATGCATCTCTGAGCTACGTATCTGCACTTCAATAGGCGTGCCAAATGGACCGAATAAAGTGGTATGCAAGGACTGATAGCCATTGGCTTTTGGTATGGCTATATAGTCTTTGAATTTACTTGGGATAGGTTTGTATAAGGCGTGCAAGGCACCTAAAGCTAAATAACAACTGGACAAATCTTTAACAACGACTCTAAAACCGTAAATGTCGTAAATTTGCGAGAACGCCGTCGTTTTACCCGACATCTTCTTGTAAATGCTGTAAAGATGCTTTTCTCGACCTGACACTTCCGCGTCAATATTCAAGGTAATTAGTTGCTGCTTAATGGATTCTAATATCTTACTAACAACCTCTTTACGATTACCACGCGCTGCCAAAATGGCTTTTGAAATAGCCCGGTAGCGCATTGGATAGAGATACTGAAAACTTAAGTCTTCAAGCGCTTGATATATGTCATTCAAACCCAGTCGATTGGCAATTGGTGCATAAATTTCTAGCGTTTCTTTAGCGATAAGCTTTTGCTTTTCTGGCCGCATGGCTTCCAAAGTTTGCATATTATGCAAACGATCTGCCAATTTCACCAAAATCACGCGCACATCTTGCGACATGGCCAACAACATTTTTCTAAAATTCTCTGCCTGCGCAACGCTGGCACTTTGAAACTCAATTTTATCCAGCTTAGTCACACCATCGACCAATTCAGCCACTTGCTGACCAAACTTTTCTTTAATGTCGTGAGTGGAAACAGCAGTATCTTCCACAACATCGTGCAATAAAGCTGCAAGAAGTGTTGGTACGTCTAAATGTAAGTCAGCCAAAATGCAGGCAACAGAAACGGGATGCGTAATGTAAGGCTCGCCAGTTTTGCGCACCACGCCCTCATGTGCTTGATTGGCATAGCGATACGCCTCCCAAACTAGGGCAATATCTTGTGGCTTTAAATATTCTTTAAGACGTAAACTAAGTGCAGAATCCTCGCTGTCCGCAGGCAGCAAGGGGGCTGAAGCTAGTGCTGAACTAGGCTTGAATAACTCCGCGTTTTGATTGATTGCGGTTTTTGGCATACCACTTTCACTAGGCTTTTTCTAAGTAATTAGGTAATAAACTCTAAAATACGTCAGACTTTAAGGGTGAATACGCGCTAGAATTTCTACGCCAATTTTACCAGCGGCGATTTCACGCAAAGCTAATACGGTTGTTTTGTCACGCAAACCTTGTGTGTTTATCAACGGCTCTGCACCATTGTGTAATTGACGTGCGCGGTAAGCTGCGACTAAAGTCAATTGAAAACGATTTGGGATTTGATCTAAACAATCATCTACTGTGATACGTGCCATGATGGATTTTCCTAATTAATTACTGTGAAATAAATGCCTCTAAATTAAAAGCTTAACTAATGACTGATACTTTGAGCTCAATTTAGAATTTTATGTAAGGGTTTGAATCAAACTCGCATAGCGCTCTAGCTGAATTAACCCTACAAGCCTTTGTGCGCGAATAATTGCCGTAATGTCCTGTAACGCAACATCAAAATCATCGTTGATTGTAACATAATCAAACTCACCCACGTGGCGCATTTCAGTGCGCGCTGCAGCTACCCGCTTAGCAATGACTTCAGCGCTGTCTTGACCGCGGCCATTCAGCCTGCGTTCTAACGCCTCGATAGATGGCGGCAACACAAAAATGCTAATGGCATGCGGATACAATCGACGCACTTGCTCCGCCCCCTGCCAATCGATTTCTAAAATTATATCAAAGCCAGCCTCGAGTGGCGCCTGTATAGCTGATTGTGACGTGCCATAACGCGCATCATGCACTTCAGCACTTTCTAAGAACTGTGCCTCGCCCAACATGCGCAAAAATGTCGCATCATCCACAAAGTGATAATCCACACCATTAATCTCGCTAGGGCGTGGGTTACGTGTAGTATGAGAAATTGAAAGTTTCAAATGCTCATCTTTAGCTAGCAAAGCTTTAATCAAGCTCGTTTTGCCTGCGCCAGAGGCGGCTGTAATAATAAAAAGATTGCCTATATTCATATCTGTATTTTATTCTAAATTTAACTGTATCATCTAAATTGCTGAATTTGAATATGTAGTGAGCCTTGTAAGCCTTATTCCATAAGGGTTGTTTAAATAATTTATTTTTACTGGTACACACCTTGGTACACGATTTTTAACATGTTGGTAGCCTACCTATATATTAAACTAAATATCATCAACAATGAGCAGTAAGATTATGTGCTGGAGCTGCTTTTTAGTCAGCCACCCAGCCGACTACCTAGCAGACCATTACCACCGCAAGCCATACTCATGCTAGAAGCCATACCCCGAGGGGGTGGGGGTCTGCGCTCGTGTATATTTCTATCTAAGCCTCACTTACAAAATTTCAGGTATTTCAAAAGATTTGGTTAGCAGATGAGTATTTTGACCTATTGAGGCTCCTCAACCCTTCCATAACATCGGGTTTAGTTCAAATAGGCTATGAAGAAGCCTCAATCAGATGGAGCTTTATATGCGGTATTTGTTAGACTAAATTAGTTTTTAGTTTGACTGAGAAATTAGCCACTCCTATTTTGAACAATAACTTTGCGGCAGCATCGAGCGTTTTGAATTCGCGGGTTTCTCGTTTGGCGGTTTCTAGCGCCTGACTGTTGATAATTACCATGTAACCTTGCGTCATTAAGGCGTAGTGGACTTGTATTTGTTTTACTGCATTTGCATTTAGTAACAGCTTTAACTCACGCTCAGTCATTTTAATCTCCTAGTGATAGTGTAAACAATTGATTTAACAAGCTACAATTATGTTTAATGAATATTTATTACTCTTTAAAGAGTAAATTATTGCACAAAAAGGATAATTAAGTCATGATTACATGTAAGCTATCAACGATATTGGGTGAGCGAAGAATTAAGGTGGCAGACTTGGCGCGCGATACTGGTATTGCCAGAGCCGTGGTTGATAGGTGGTATCACGACCGCGTGAGTTCTTTTGATAGAGTTGTGCTAGGTAGGCTTTGTGATTATTTGCAGGTGACGCCAGCCGAGTTGTTGAAGGTGGTGGAGCAAGGACATTTATTTTAATAATCTAATGGTAAATTTATATGCGTGGATGGGTATATGTAATTAGTAACGATTCAATGCTGCCTGATTTATTCAAGCTAGGTTTTTCAATGAAAGACCCAGAATTGAGAGCTAAAGAATTAGGTGGCAGCGGAATGCCAACACCATACTTAGTTAGATTTGTAGCTATGGTTGATTCTCCTAAGGATTTAGAACAGTTTCTACATTTGCATTTTAAAGATTATCATCATGGCAAAGAGTGGTTTAAGCTTTCAATTGATAAGCTCATTCCTGAACTGGAAAAAGTACTTGGGGATGAAATACTATACAAATATAGCAAAGTGGATGAAACCACTAAATCGAATAAATCAAAGCAATCTGACTCTATTAGAGAAGATTTTAAGCAAACTGAAAAACTTTTATCAGTATGTCAAATCTGTGGAGAAAGTTACAAATATAATAATATTCATGAGTGCATTAAAAACTCTTGGCCAACCATTTCTTGTAAAGGATGCAGGATTAATTTAAGGGTCCCTCCAGATATGGACATGCTAGTGAAATGTCCCGAATGCAAAGTTAAATTTAAAGTACACACATGAAACAATTAAATACAAATCAGACTCATTTTATCCAGTCCATCGTCTATGATGGGGTAAGTGGTTCAGAAGCCGCTAGGCGAGCTGGTTATAGCCCTGTGAGCGCTAGGCAATCATCATCACAATTATTAGCTACACCGCACATTCAAGCTGCGATAAGGAACGAGCAATATAAGCATCTAAATGGCACACTAGCATCAAAGGCTATTAAAACCTTAGAAACTATTATGGATGATGTAACTGCCCCAGTAGGCGCGCGCGTGGACTGTGCCAAAACCATTTTAGATCGTTCAGGTTTAATAGCCCCAAAAGCTCAACCACCGATGATTCTAAACAAATCTGTTAAGGAAATGACTAGAGACGAGCTAATCGCTTTCATTGCAGTTACCAAAGAAAGGATAGCCAAACATGATGCAGAGATGCTCGGAGACGTAATTGAGGGCGAAGATATATAAAGCAGTTTAGCTGCATCTAGCCTGACGGGGTGAACACTAGGAACCTTACCTAGCTGGTGCAGCATCTTTTTTAAGGTGCGCGAAAGGTAGCGTATGAATAATCCACCATCATCCGATAAGCAATCGGTAGCATACACATACTCTCTAATGTATCAACGATTAGAAGTCAGTCAGCTAATATCCAAACTTGAGAACGAATTAGCAGAGGCTAAAGGGATATTAACAAGCATAAATAACGAGCTAGGCATGGGTGCTGGACACACAAAACCCCAAGATATCATGAGCAATTTTGTTTATGATTGTGAGTTACATAAATTATGTACACAAAAAGCTGATACTGAAACCCAAAAAGAGGTGATTGAAAAATTAATCTTAAGTAAACGAAAATCCAGCGAATCTAAAATAAAAAATATTTCACGAGATTATATTAAGTGGAAACAAAGACTTGCGAGGTTTAGAAAAGAGTTATTGAGTGACTGAATAGCTCTTTTTATTCAGTCACTACTGGTATAAATATGATTCGTGTTGTTACCAACAACCACGAGGTTATACATCATGCAACAATCCATAAGCATCAACCCAACACTACGCTACTTTGACCAACTACCAGACAGTGCGCACGTTCGTTTACCAGTAGTAACAGCTTTATATGCTTGCAGCCCTGCAAGTGTTTGGCGAGGTGTTAAAAATCTCACAATACCTAAACCACACAAATTATCCCCTAGAACCACTTGCTGGAATGTGGGCGAATTAAAAAAAGCACTGGCAGCGAAAGTTGAGGCTTAGTCATGGCGGCAGCTAACCTAAAACCAAATTCAGCAAAAGTAGCAATAGCTAAAAAAAGCAATCTAGAGAACATAGCAATTAATTGTTTTAATCTAAAGAGTTAGTCATGGCTGCCAGTCATATTTTTAGACTAGGCACAATCAAAGGTAAAAATGGTGTTTTAGTCGCATTGCAACACAATAAGCGCACGCTTCAAGCCGAACTAGGAGCTAGTGCAAATATTGACGCGACTAGAACATCATTAAACTATTGTTTGGCTAGTGATAGCACACCTCAAGAGATTGCTACTCACGCAAAGGTACAAATGCTGAAAGCTGGCATTGAATACCCGCGCAAAAATGGCGTGATGGCAGTAGAGGTGTTATTTAGCTTACCGATTGACCGACACCAGCAAGACACAAAACCTTTCTTTGTGGACTGCCTGCAATGGTTAAACAAAACCTTTGCTGGTGAGTTGCTGAGTTTTGACGTTCACCTAGACGAAAGCGCACCTCACGCACACGCCCTTATTTTGCCGTTGATTGATGGCAAGATGCAGGGGAATAGCTTAATTGGTAGCACAGGTAATTTAATGCGCTTAATTAACTTATTTCACAAAGAAGTTGCACGGCATTACGGCTTGAGTAGAGCCGATTACAAGCGATTAACTGCCAACGATAAGCAAAGTATCGAGCAGCAAGTTTTAACGCGCTTAAGAGGCGATAGCGTGCTTAAATCGAGCGTTTGGGCGTGCGTGAGAGATGCCATCCACAAAGACCCGATGCCGTGGGCGCAAATGCTAGGCGTTAATAAACCACAGCAAGATTACAGCAAGGTTGCTAAATCATTCGTGGATATAAAACGTTCAAAAGGTAAGGGTAGCTTTCAAACATAAAACGCTATATAGCGAATTAGGCACTAAAAAGAACAAACGCTATCCTGTGTATAGCGTTTCATTAGTTAATTAGGCTGGGGCTAGGTGTGGTTAAACGGTATAGCCTTCAATAAATTTTTATTCGATGTAGCGAATAACAACATAACTGTAAAAAAATCAACATTAAATTAAATTTACACGAATTTACAATTCAGTTTTATATCTCAATCAAGCTATTACTAATGATAAATAAAGCTCATATATTCATGCACTTAATTTATTGTTAATTTACTAGTGATTTAATGGCATAACTTTTGCTGATACCTGTTTAACCGCAATTTAATTTAAACAAAGGTAGCACCATGAAACACATTATTAATACATTTTTATTTAAAGCCTCAAACTTATTTGGACAAAAAAATACTCACGACTTTAAAGAAACGAGCCTTCTAAAAAATGAGTCAGATTTAGATTCACATACTCACCTTAGCTATGCCGATTACGAAAGATTCTTAATAAATGAACAAAAAAAAGACTCTGCTTTGAACTAACAGCTGCTTTTACCAACTACTAACTTAACTACTTAAATCAAGCCTGTTTAAACGGTAATGCCTTTGCGCTTGATAGGTATTACTTTATCAGTTGCACCATTTTCTAATTGCACCAATAAAGTAGACAGCGCATTTAATGCTTGTTTGCGTTCATCAAAATAATCATAGCCATCATAAATACCCTCAACGCCTTTAATCTTGTGATTTAAGCATCGTTCGCTAATGTGAGGCTGTACGCCCAATGACGCTAACAATGTTTTGGCTGTCCTTCTCATATCGTGTATGGTGAAAGGCTCAAGCTCATGGTTAACTTTAGCCATTGCCACGCTTAAGGTGCTTTCTGCAATATGTGGAATCATTCTATCTTGCATCTTGCGAGCTGGTAGTACGTAATCACTAGCACATGATAATTGTTTTAATTCTTTAAACCAGCCCACCACAACATCACTAAGCGGTATTGATATAGCCGCGCTTGTTTTGGTGCGTGCCTCTGGTAAATGCCACACACCAGCCTCTAAATCAAACTCGCTCCAACGCGCACCGATTAGCTCACCTTTTCGCACAGCTAGTGCTAGCAATAACTTAATGCTTAACTCGTTTTCAACACTAAAGCCTTTTGCGGTTTTCATGGCTGCAAATAGCTTTGCAATTTCATCACGGCTAAGGTTGCGGTTACGTGATTGCTCTTTACCGCCAGCATCACCAACATCAAAGGCTAGTGCTGGGTTGTTAGTGATAATGTGCATCTTGATAGCTTGATTGAATATGCGCTTAAGCCACCTTAAAACATCATTCGCCATCGTAGGTGCGCCACGCTTAACAATAGACTTTAGTAAATCGTCAATGTGTCTAGGTGTTACCGCTTCAACTGCCAAATGCCCTATCGCTGGCTTAATGTCTTTTTCTATCCGCGCGCGTACAATATTTGGGTGCTTCCAATTGCCTAGCACTCTGTTTTGAAAAAACTCATCTGCTAACTGAGCCATAGTGTAGGCGTTCTTTTCAGCTTCAATTTCTGCAATGGCTTCACGCTTGCGTTCTTGCTTTTCACCAGCAACGTCATAACCCATTGCAACACGTGCGCGGAGTCCTTTAGCCATTTTTCTTGCATCTGCCAATGATAAGTTTTGATAACTACCAATATTCATAATGCGAGACTTACCAACAAAGCGATACCTAAAACGCCATATTGGAGTTGAAAAGTTTTCGCGGTATGAAAGATAAAGCCCTTCACCATCACTGCGCATATCAAAATATTCTTTAGATTTAATCCAGTTACGGATCTCTAAATCAGATAGTTTAGCCATTGAATCAATCCCTTATGTTGTGTACCACCAAATTATCACCATTCTAACAAGGTGGTACACGTGGTGGTACACAGCAATATTGCGCTTGTTTGATTCTTAATGCAACACTATAAAACAAAAAAGCCTTATGGTTAAAGGCTTTTAAGGGGTTTTTGATACCATGTGATTTGTACTGAAATGTTACTCAATATTTTGAATTTGTTCACGCATTTGCTCTATTAGCACCTTTAACTCCATCGATACTTGCGTAGTTTGTACCGAAACTGATTTTGAACCCAAGGTATTAGCTTCTCGATTCAACTCTTGCATCAAAAAATCGAGGCGTTTACCTGCTGGCGCATCGCTACTCAAAATACGCTTTACCTCAGAAATATGTGCAGTTAATCTTGTGAGTTCTTCATCCACATCTATACGTTGTGCGAATAGCACCAACTCTTGAGCGATACGTTCTTGATCTATATTTTTTAAACTTTCCTGCAGTTTATTCTCTAGCTTTAATTGATATTCTTTAGTCAGCGCGGGTAATAAGGGTTTTACTTTTACAACCAAGGTTTCAATTTGGCTTAATCGCTCTAGCACTAGCATTTTTAACTTTTCACCTTCACGGGCGCGCGACGCATTTAGGTCTTGCAAGCCTTTTTGTACTAATTTTTTTATATCTTCCACTAGTGAATCTTGGTTAAGCGTGCTACTTAACAACACGCCAGGCCAGCGTAAAATATCCGCAATACTGAGTTGTCGACTTTGTGGAAAGTACAATTGTGCTTTCTCTTGTAACCCTGCTAATTGCTGCATTAATGCATCATCTAGCTGCATGGCTTGTCCTGCTTGAGTGCGCTGAATAAAATTCATTTTACATTCAATTTTACCTCGGCTTAATTGCGCGCCAATTAGCTCACGTATGGTTGGTTCAAAGCTTTTTAAGTGGTCATCTAGCTTGAAATGCAAATCCAAATAACGGCTATTCACTGCGCGCAACTCCAGAATCAAAGTTGCATTTTCTATTGATTGCTCTAAGGCGGCATAGCCGGTCATACTAAAAGTCATGATTGAAATTCCTGAATATACTAAGGTTTAACTAATACAATTATCAGCATGTTATCAAATACAAGCGTCTTCATGCTTAAATAGCTATATAAATAACTTCAAAAATAACTTTAAGTACAATCAATTACGCGTTATATTGCTGAATGTACTCTAAGTTTTAAAATCATGTTTAATCTAATTTAACTCAATAAAACAAGTAAGTATAAAATAAACGCTTGGCAACATTACCTGACAATTTAGCACTACCTACTGGCTACCAGCTACAAGATTACGAAATTAGAAAAGTCTTGAGTTCTGGTGGGTTTAGTTTTGTCTATTTGGCGCGAGATAAAGAAAAAAAAACCGTTGCGATTAAAGAGTATTTACCCAGTTCTATTGCTTTACGAACTGAGAGTGCCACTGTTCAGCCTAATATTGATGATGTCGCTTTATTTAGGCGTGGCCTAAAATGTTTTTTCGACGAAGGCTTATCGCTCGCAAAAATTGACCATAAAAATATCGTTCGAGTGCTTAATTTCTTTCGAGCCAATGAAACCGTTTATATGGTGATGCAATATGAGCGCGGAAAATCTTTGCAAGAATATATCTTAGGGCAACAAGAATTAGTTTCTGAGCAGTTTATCAGGCGCGTTTTTAGTGAGCTTTCAAATGGTTTGCGAGAAGTGCACACGCATAAACTTCTTCACTTAGACATTAAACCAGCCAATATTTATATTCGTCTTGATGGCTCGCCCGTGCTACTTGATTTCGGCTCTGCAAGACAAGCGTTGAGTGAGAATGCAGCGAAATTTACGCCTAGTTACACGCCAGGCTTTGCTTCGCCTGAGCAATATTATGATCGAAAGTTATTAGGGCCTTGGAGCGATATTTATAGCATAGGTGCAACCATGTATTCATGCTTAACTCGCAGCTCACCGCCAGCTGCAAATCAACGTATTAAAAATGATTTACTCATCCCTGCTGTCAAAGTTGGCAAAGATCGTTATTCTCAAAGCTTTCTGGAGATTATAGATAGCTGTTTGAATTTAGATTATCTAGAGCGCCCACAAAGTGTGTTTTCTCTCCAAAAAAGCTTACTAGAATCTAAGCCAGATCCTGAGAAAAAAACAACACTAGTTAACAAAATTGTTGATGCGCTGAATAAGCCTATCTCTATGGATGTGCTCAATAAACCAATTTCCATGAAAAGAACACCTGTAAAGAAAGCGCCTTCAGGGCTTGCACCCACTAAATAAAAACTCAAAAATAATTCAAAATGAAATTTACCATTTATCAAAATAGCCGTCAGGGCCCTCGCAAATATAATCAAGATAGGATGGCTTACTCTTACAGTAAAGATGCGCTATTGCTAGTGGTGGCGGATGGTATGGGTGGGCATCGACATGGCGAGATAGCTGCGCAATTGGCTGTTACCACGATGACAGATGCATTTCAGCGCTTGGCTGTACCCACGCTTTCTAGCCCAGCTAAGTTCTTAATTGATCATATGCAACAAATTCACGACATGATAGACCAATTAACGCAAGAAAGAGAGCTGGTTGAATCACCGCGCACTACCATCGTAGCAGCGGTGGTGCAGCGTGGTGTGCTGTATTGTGCGCACGCAGGTGATTCACGTCTTTACCATTTTAGGGATGGTCATTTGCTATACCGCACAGAAGACCATTCCATTGTGCAATCTCTCTATTCAAAAGGTATCATCAATAAAGATGATATGTCTACGCACCCTTACCGACACAAAGTTTATAGCTGCTTAGGCGGCGATACTCTTCCTAAAATAGACCTTTCTGACAGACACGAATTAGCCGAAGGCGATACCATCTTATTGTGTACTGATGGTGTTTGGGGCGCAGTGGCAGACGAGCAAATTAAGCGCACACTCAACCGACCGTCTATTACTGATGGCATTACAACACTGCTAGACCAAGCCGAAAATGCCAGCCAAGAACAAGGCGATAATATGAGTGCAATCGGCTTACAATGGGGCGATAAGCAAAGTAGTAATCTTGCAGTTTCCACCATTTCAATGCCGATGGGTTCGACCACAACCATCATGAGCCCAATCACTAAACCTAGTCAAGACGAACCAACCGATGGCGATTTTACCGATGATGAAATTGAAAACACCATCGCAGAAATTCAACGTGCTTTGCTAAAAAGCAAACGTATTTAAAACTAAACGTATAATACCTATCTCAAAAGATTAATCAGGATTTAAAAGCATGCAACCAAGCAATTCAAGACCCAGCCAACGTGCTAATAATCAATTACGCAATGTCGACATCATTCGCCATTACACCAAGCATGCTGAAGGCTCAGTTTTAGTTAAATTTGGTGACACGCACGTGCTATGCACAGCCAGTGTGGAAGAAAAAGTGCCTGGCTTTTTAAAAGGTAAAGGCCAAGGCTGGGTGACAGCAGAATACGGCATGTTGCCACGCTCTACTGGCAGCCGTATGGATAGAGAGGCTGCAAAAGGCAAGCAATCTGGCCGCACGCAAGAGATTCAACGCTTGATTGGCCGTTCATTACGCGCCATTATTGACTTAGAAAAGCTAGGTGAACGCAGCATTCATATGGATTGTGACGTGATTCAGGCCGATGGCGGCACCCGCACGGCCAGCATCACAGGTGCTTATGTGGCCTTGCATGATGCTATTTCAACACTATTAAAAAATGGCAAACTCACTGAAAGCCCATTAAAACAAAGTGTGGCGGCAATTTCTGTAGGTGTTTATAAAGGTATGCCAGTGCTTGATTTAGACTATATTGAAGATTCAGACTGCGATACCGACATGAATGTTGTTATTACTGCCGATGGCGGTTTTGTGGAGATTCAAGGCACAGCGGAAGGCGAACCATTTAACCGCGACGCCATGAACGCAATGCTAGATTTGGCTGCGCATGGTATCAGTCAACTCATTATCAAACAAAATGAGGCTTTAAGTGTTTAGCAAGCTTGTCATCGCATCAGGCAATAAAGGCAAGTTACGTGAAATTGAGCACATACTTGCGTCACTACAAATTGAAATCATTCCACAAAGTACGTTAAACGTACCTGAGTGCGAAGAGCCTTTTTGCACCTTCATCGAAAATGCGCTAGCTAAAGCACGCCATGCCAGTAAACACACTGGCTTGCCAGCACTGGCGGATGACTCTGGCTTATGTGTAGATGCGCTACAAGGTGCACCTGGTGTGCTTTCTGCCAGATATGCAGGTGAACCAAGCCTTTCAAAAGAAAAACAGGACTATGCTAATAATCAGAAATTGCTAAAAGCTCTTGTTGGTGAAAAAAATCGTCATGCGCATTTTTACTGTGTGATGGTGCTGGTGCGGCATGAGCATGACCCCGAGCCTATCATTGCAGAAGGCCAATGGGTGGGTGAAATATTAAGTGAATATCGCGGCAATGATGGTTTTGGTTACGATCCTTTATTTTTAGATGCTAAAACGGGTAAAACTGTGGCAGAACTACCCATGGAAATTAAAAGCCGCATCAGCCACCGTGGGCACGCGATGGCAAAATTATTGCAAAAAATAGAACGATTAAGCGCATGAGTAAAGACGAAAAAGCAGCATGGCCAAAATGGGTGCGCGACGACAACCGCGTTGTTGCATGCACAGAAAAAATAAAAGTGATGACTGAAAACTTTGATGAAATTAAACAAATTGCCCAAGACGCTTTTGAAGATGGATTGTTGATGGAGGTCTCTGAAGAACAAATGCGCGAGGCATTACATCGTCTTGTTGATATGCTGGTGAATCCTTATCAAAAAAATCATTGATATAAAGCCTGCGGCGACGGTTGATCAAAAGCCAATTAATACCATTGCTCCACTTGCGGGCGAGGCAACTTTGTCTGGCCTAAGCAATTCACCGCCGCTGTCTTTATATATCCATATTCCTTGGTGCATCAAAAAATGTCCTTATTGCGACTTTAACTCACATGAAAGTCGGCATAAAGATGGAGAGATTCCAGAGAGTACTTATGTCGATGCATTAATCGCAGACTTGGAGCTTGCAACGCCTAAAGTATGGGGGCGAAAAATCAAAAGCGTGTTTTTTGGTGGTGGCACACCGAGTCTGTTTTCTGCGGAAGCAATAGACCGCATTTTGAGCTACGTGCGCATGCTTACGCCGCTAGAGCTTGATGCCGAAATCACCTTAGAAGCTAACCCAGGCACTGTGGATGCGGCCAATTTTGTCGGTTACAAGCAAGCTGGTGTGAACCGGCTATCGCTAGGTATACAAAGTTTTAATAGCGACTATTTAAAAGCTTTAGGGCGTATACACGATAGCGAGCAAACTTTTGCAGCGGTTGTGCTGGCAATGAAAACTTTCGAACAAGTCAATTGTGACATTATGTATGGCTTGCCAAATCAAAGCTTGGCAGATGCCATGCATGATGCACAAACTGCGGTGCGTTTAAGCCCCACACATTTATCTTTTTACCATTTAACTTTAGAGCCAAATACGCCGTTTTATCGCACGCCACCAAGCCTGCCTGATGATGACACCAGCAGTGATATGCAAATTGCCATTGAATCACTATTAGCTGAAAATGGTTATGAGCATTACGAAACCTCTGCTTTTGCAAAAAAAGGTAAGCAGGCCAAACATAACCTTAACTACTGGCAGTTTGGCGATTATTTAGGCATAGGCGCAGGCGCGCACAGCAAACTCAGTTATCACGACAAAATCACTCGTGAAGTACGCCCCAAGCATCCCAAAGCTTATATGGAGCAAGCCTTAAAAGGCAATGCTGTAGAGCGTGAATGGCTAATACCAAAAGATGAACTTGGTTTTGAGTTTATGATGAACACTCTACGTTTGATTGATGGTGTGCCTGTAGATTTATTTCAGCAGCGCACTGGCTTAAACATTCGCACGCTTGAAGCCGCGATTAAGACTGCGAAAAACAAAGGGCTATTGATAGTTGAATCTGGCAATATGCGGCCAACTTTATTAGGGCAGCGCTTTTTGAATGAGCTTTTAGAACTATTTCTGCCTTAATTAAGGCTTAAATTCAGCGTTATTCTTGATTAGAAAACTTGTCGCGAAGATCTAAAATATCGCGCAGCAGCTTAATTTCTAACAACACTTCCAAACCAAAGCCACCACGTTCACTGTCACGGTTATCAGTTAATAGCTTATCTAAGTAAATCTTGGTTTCTACCAGTTTTTCTACACTCTTTTCACTCTCACCCCATAGTCTCATCAAAGGCTCAATAATATGAGGGAACTCCAGTAAGCTATCCGCAATTACCATTGGTAACGGTAAGTTATCCCAAGTAGGCTGAATCACATTAAATGTTTGATGTAACTGGTGTGCACTTTCTATAAACTCTTCTTTTTGCTTGGTTTTTCTGTAAATATCTAACAATGCCAACCAGTGATCTAACGATGCTTTGGGTGCGGATTGAATTTGCGCTTTCAATATCAAAATCGCTTCTTTTTCACGGTCGATATTGACGTAAATTCTAGCTTGCTCAAGTACTAAATCACCCTCTTCTTTGTTTTTCAAAGACATAATGGCATCTAAGTCGTTATCTGAAATAGCGCCAGAGAACTCACTAGAGGTGAGTGAAAAGTCTACTGTTTTTGGTGACTCTTCCTCATCTGTCGCGCAAATGAACTCTTTCTTATCCATAGGCTGAAGGCTATCAGCTGAAAAATAACTGAAGGTTCTAGCTTGTTTACGTCTATACAGATAGAGAGCCAGTATTGTAGCTAAAATAAATAGCCCCGCAAGAATTTCAATCAAATATTGTGAAATAAATGAGTCCTGCTCAGCATTAGGTGCTGCAGGCACAGCTACAGGCGCAGGGGCAATTATTTTTTTAATCACTACTGGCTTCGGCTGCGCTAGTGCATTAGCAGTAGGTTCGGCTTCGGTTGGCTCTGGAACAGCAGCGGTTACTGGTGTTGGTGTTGGTGTTGGTGTTGGTGTTGGTGTTGGTGTTGGTAAAACAGTAGAGGTTGTCGATGGCACAGGTAAGCTCTGCACACGTCTTGCCTCTACATCGAGTGCTGCCATGACCTCTTGCAAATGCGCCAGTTTCGCATTGAGCTTTTCCAAATCTTGTTTAAGTTGCTCGTTTCTTTTCACTAAATCTTCATATTTGGTCTGCATTTCAGGCGTTAAAGCAAATTTATCCGCATCTTTAAGCCCATAACTCATGTGCAACTCTGGCTGCTTTACTGGCTTGTTGGCATTAGTTTTTTTAGCCGATGCATGTCTAATTTTTCCGCTATGTTTAGCCAAATATTTAATATTTGGAATGATAATCAAACTAGCTTGATTGGTCTTAGTATAAGCAGTTAAATTTGGGCGAATTTCTTGACTTAACTGCAACGTTCTATCCACAAACAAACGCTGCATTCTTTTATTTTTTGGATAAAACAGATGCGACAAGCTTTGCACACTTTCGCCAGATAACAACGGCCAAGTAATCGTTGTCGACTCACGGTCATCAAGCTGCAAGGTGTTATCTAGAGGTGGCGATGATTCCTGCGGCGAATCTTCAGCAAGCACTAAATTACCGTGCATGGCGACTAGTAGTGCCAAAGCCAAGTTAGTTTTCTTGAATTTTTTTTCGCTAAAAATCAATTTATGTAGTCACTTGTGGTCTATTATTTTCTAACTTATTAATTTTCTAGCACGTGCTATCGCCGCCTTCACTTGCACTGGTGCCGTGCCGCCAATATGGTTACGGCTATTTAATGAGCCTTCTAAAGTTAATACAGCATAAACATCTTCACTAATCTCAATTGCAAACTCTTGTAAAGTTGCCAGTGGCAAATCGCTTAAATCCACCTTTTTATCTACCGCATAGCGCACAGCCAAAGCGACAGCTTCATGTGCATCTCTAAACGGCATGCCTTTTTTAGCTAAATAGTCTGCTAAGTCTGTAGCAGTCGCATAACCTTCAAAGGCCGCTTGGCGCATATTATCCTTATTGACTATAAAACCTTTTTTAACCACCACACCATTTTCAACTACTGGCAAGCGTAACATATCTGCATAAATTTGCAGGGTAACTAACAAAGTATCAGCCGTATCAAATAGCGGCTCTTTATCTTCTTGATTATCTTTGTTGTAGGCTAGTGGCTGACCCTTCATTAAGGTCAGTAGTGCAGTCAAATGTCCGTAAACCCTTCCCGTTTTACCGCGCACTAGCTCTGGTACGTCTGGATTTTTCTTTTGCGGCATGATAGATGAACCTGTGCAAAATCTATCGGCAATATCGATAAATGCGAATCTTGGTGAGCTCCACAAAATGAGCTCTTCAGATAATCGTGATAAATGCGTCATCACCAATGAAGCAGCAAAAGTAAATTCAATGGCAAAATCACGATCAGAAACTGCATCTAGCGAATTTTCACAAACGCCGTCGAAACCCAGTTTTTTTGCAACCAGCTCTCTATCAATCGGGTAGCTTGTACCCGCTAATGCCGCTGCGCCCAAAGGTAATTTATTGATACGCTTCCTACAATCAATAAAACGTCCAGTATCACGAGTTAACATCTCAACATAAGCCATTAAATGATGACCAAATGTCACCGGTTGTGCTACTTGCAGATGCGTAAAGCCTGGCATCACCGCATCAAAATGTGCTTCGGCTAAATCCAGTAAGCTCAGTTTTAGGCATTTTAAACCTACAATGACATCATCTGTGATGGCTCGCAACCACAACCTGACATCAGTTGCCACTTGGTCGTTACGGCTTCTTCCAGTATGTAAGCGCTTACCTGCGTCACCAATTTTATCGGTTAAACGCTTTTCAATATTTAAATGTACGTCTTCTAAATCTAACAACCATTCAAATTGACCGCTTTCAACTTCTTGCAAAATTTCAGCTAAACCTATTTCGATGGATTTAACGTCATCTAAACTAATAATTTTTTGTGCGCCTAACATTTGCGCATGCGCAATAGAGCCTTGAATATCAAATACAGCCAAACGTTGGTCAAAACCAACGGAGGCGGTATATTTTTTTACCAACTCGGCAACGGGCTCGTTGAATCTTCCTGACCAGCTAGACTCTTTGTTGTTTAATGCACTTGTCTTTTTTGTCACGTCTACTTTTTCTTTCTAATCATTTCACTTTATTGTCTAGTTCAATTTTTGACTTTTTATATCAATTATTGCTTAATAATAATACACTTATGCGATAAGTATAATGCATATTGCAAAGATTAAGATGTTACTCAAGCTCAAAAAAGACCAAGTAAGAATATTTATAGTGCACAAACCATGCCATGAGAAAAAGTAATCGGTTACCAAACCTACGTAATTTAGGCGTAGCCTTACGCATATTAATTATTACCAACGTACTACTTACACTAGTGGCGGTAATTTTGAGCGATAGTTTTGCCGAGTTGTTAACATTTGTGACAAGTATTTCAGCAATTGCACAACCTATGTTGTTAGTGAGCTTGCTTTTGCTTTATACAATTTATCCACTACTCAAACAGCTACGCTATTGGCCTGGCATAGTGGCTATTTTCAGCGTCGTTTTACTTACCACTTTCAGCTTGCATTGGCTAATTGCACAAGCATTGATATTCAATAATCTAATTTCAGCTAATCGCACATTGTTTTACGCTTTTATTGTGACGGCTATCACCTTGTATTACTTTAGCCTGCAACAACGTGCTTATTCACCTGCGATTGATGAAGCTAGACTACAAGCGTTACAAGCGCGAATTCGACCACATTTTTTATTCAACTGCATTAACGCAGTATTATCGCTCATTCGCAGCCAACCCAAACGCGCTGAAACTGCATTAGAAGATATGGCGGATTTATTTCGCGTGCTGATGGCAGATAATCGTGATTTGGTGCCGTTAGCGCAAGAAATTGCATTATGTCGACAATATTTAGCATTAGAAAAGTTACGCTTAGAGGAGCGACTTATCATTGAGTGGCAAATTGATGATATGCCACCAGATGCACTTATTCCACCATTGCTATTACAGCCGCTCATAGAAAATGCGGTATATCATGGCATAGAACCCTTACCCACTGGCGGCAAAATTACCATTCAAATCTATACCAAACGCAATGAAGTACATTTAGTATTAAGTAACCCCTATAGCATTAAAAATACTCGTCATATAGGCAATCAAATGGCGCTTAAAAATATAAAAGAACGCTTAACTTTACATTTTGACTTGGAAGCCACGCTTAAAAGCAGCCAATCTAATGGTGAGTATCAAGTCCATATTACTTTGCCTCATACCTCCAAATGACGAGCACACTCAACATATTAATCGCCGATGATGAGAGTCCTGCACGCAACCGCCTGCGTGAACTTTTAAGCGAAATAAGCAATATTAACGTGGTTGCAGAAGCCAAAAATGGGCAAGAGGCGCTTAGTCTAGCCAATATTCATCAACCCGATATTGTGCTGCTAGACATTCGAATGCCAGGCATAGATGGCATTGAAGCGGCTTACCATTTGCAAAAATTGAGCAAACCACCCGCCATTATCTTTACTACGGCTTTCGACAGCTATGCCATGCAGGCATTTGATATGAATGCGGTAGACTACTTATTAAAGCCAATCCGCTTGGAGCGCCTGCAAACCGCCATACAAAAGGCACGCGCCTTATTGCCAAGCCAGCTTGAGGCAATCGCGCCGCTAAGCCCTCAAAAGACACATTTCAGCATTTCTGAGCGCGGCAGAATTTTATTAATCCCCATTGCAGATGTGATTTATTTGCGTGCAGAGCTTAAATATATCACCGTACGCACCGCAGAAAAAGAATATCTACTCGAAGATTCCCTTAATAACTTGGAGCAAGAGTTTGGCAAAATTTTTATACGCTTGCATCGAAATTGCCTTGTGGCAAAAGCCTATATTCTAGGCTATGAAAAACGTTATCAAGAGTTTGATGAAGATGGCAATAAAAATAGCGAAAAGCACTGGGTGGCATTGTTGAAAAATATCGACGAGACGATTGCCGTCAGTCGCCGTCAGCAACATCTTATCCGAGCAAACTAAAGTGATTGTGCGGCTTGTGCTAAAATAAAACCTACTAATTAATCAGTCTATTTTAAGCTTATGAATACATCTAACCCAACTTCCGTTAACGCACCTAGCAAACTTGTAATTGCTTCACGTGAAAGTCCACTAGCCATGTGGCAAGCTTTGCATATTCAAAGCCGTTTGCAGACACTTTATCCTTCTACTATTGTGGAAATTTTAGGCATGACGACCACTGGTGACCAAATTTTAGATACCCCATTGGCCAAAGTCGGTGGTAAAGGTTTGTTTGTAAAAGAGTTAGAAACTGCGCTAGAAAATGGTAGCGCTGATTTAGCCGTTCACAGCATGAAAGACGTGCCGATGAACCTGCCTGAAGGTTTTATGATGGCTGCCACTGGTGAGCGTGAAGACCCTCGCGATGCTTTCGTTTCAAATGATTTTAATTCGCTTGAGGACTTGCCAGAAGGAAGCATCGTTGGCACCTCCAGCTTACGCCGTCAAAGCCAATTGCAAGCGCGTTTACCGCATTTAAAAATTGAGTCCTTGCGCGGTAATCTGCAAACACGTCTGCGTAAACTGGATGAAGGTCAATATGCTGCGATTATCCTCGCTGCCGCTGGATTGATTCGACTTGGACTGAATGCAAGAATTCGCAATGTGATTTCACCTGAACTGAGTATTCCTGCGGTTGGTCAAGGCGCTTTAGGCATCGAGATAAACGCGAATCGCCCAGATTTATTAGCCATTCTAGCGCCATTAAATCACCCTGACACACAAGTTTGCGTAGAAGCAGAACGTGCGATGAGCCGCGCACTCGCTGGTAGCTGCACTGTACCGCTTGGTGCTTATGCGACTTGCAAAGGTGAAGACATTCATATCACTGGCTTTGTTGCTAGTGTTGACGGTAAACAGATGTTGATTGAAACAGCTAGTGGCAATAGAATGCAAGCTGATACGCTAGGTAAAACACTAGCCAATCAGTTATTAGCAAAAGGCGCAAACGATATTCTTTCTGCTTTAGATGGTCATAAATAATTAGCGGCAGAGTCGTTATTCATAATGGCGAATGACTTACTAAAAGGATTACACGTTGCAGTCACTCGGCCCGAAGAACAAGCCGTCAGTCTCTGCGACGCTATTGTCAATCACGGTGGAGATGCTATTCAATTTCCACTAATTTCCATTTCTCCATTAAATGACTACCATGCGTTTGAGCATGTTATTGCAGGACTTGAAAGTACTGAATGGGCAATATTTATTAGCACCAATGCAGTTGATAACGCATTGCCAAGAATACTAAGAAAATTTGGTAAGGTGCCAGAAAATCTAAAATTCGCTGCCATTGGCCACCAAACAGCTAAAGAGCTCAGCCTGTATGGCGTTCACCAAGTGCTTACACCTCACACGCGTTTTGATAGTGAAACTTTACTTGCCCTCGCTGAAATGCATGATGTAGCTAATAATAATGTCGTTATTTTTCGTGGCGTAGGCGGGCGTGATGTGTTGGCGGAAACACTTAAATCTCGCGGCGCAAATGTGCGTTTTGCAGAATGCTATCGCCGTGTTAACCCACAAACAGACACGCAGTTTTTGAACAGCGAGTGGCAACAAGGGCGCCTAAATGCGGTTATCGTCACGAGTAGTGAAGCCATGCAAAATTTGCTAGAAATGGCAGGTGAGTCAGAATGGTTACGGCATATTACTTTGTGTGTGAATCACGCACGAATCGCTGAGCTACCAATGCAATTTGGCTTTAAGGTTTTGGTAGCAGAAGCCCCTGGTGATGAAGCCATGATTCAATGCTTATCAAAGTTAGTGAATACCAATGGCTGATATTACTAATACTGAAGTTTCAGAAAGACGTAAGCCCTCACTACTGTCTAATACCGCATTGATATTGGTTGTCATCGCTTTACTCACGCTCGCTTGGCAATGGGTGAGTACGCGTCAACGATTCAATGAAGTTGAAAAATCACTCAGCCAAAAACTTGAAGACTATCAAGCCAACAATCTACAAAGCCTTGCGCTAGCCAAACAAGCAGAAGAAAGAAGTACCCAAGCTAATGCGCGCACTGTAATTTTAGAGCAAAAATTAGAAGAGTCGCGCGACCAGCAAGATGTTCTTCAAACGCTGTATGACCAACTGGCAGAAAATCGCGAGGCTACAGCCGTGGCTGAGGTTGAGCAGCTTTTAACCATTGCCAACCAACAGTTACAACTTGTAGGTAATGTAAAATCGGCTTTATTAGCCTTACAGGCGGCAGATAAACGCTTAGAGCCACTCAACTTACCTCGGGCAAATCAATTGCGAGAAACACTTGGTCTTGAAATTGAAAACCTACGCAAACTACCGCAAGTAGATGTTTTGGGCATGAGCGCTCAGCTAGAAACCTTAGCCAATTTATGTGTCACCATACCGTTAATTAGTGAACGCCAGCCTACACTCAATGCAAAAGTAGCTCAGCAAAATATGGCTAAAACGCTACATCAAAATACATGGCAAAAAATAGCTTATCCAATTTGGGGGGATATTAAAAATCTAGTGACGGTAGAACGCATAGATAAACCTGAGCCGCCACTGCTTTCTGTCGACCACGAGTTTTACTTACGTGAGAACTTAAAACTTCGCTTACTCACCGCTAGAATTGCACTATTGCAACATGATGAATCCAGCTACAAAGCAGACTTGGCAACCGTTTCGACATGGATAAACCAATATTACGATGCTAAACATGCCAATGCCATACAAGCCTTTAAATTGTTAAAACAACTCTCTGGCAATAATATTGATATTGAATTACCTCAATTGACCGAAAGCATTGCAGCGGTTAATCGTTATAAATTAAGTCTAGATAAAACCGATTAAATCAGCTATAAATCATGATTAAACGCAAAATATTTTGGTGGCTACTGATGTTTTTTCTGCTTGTTGCCTTAGTCTGGATAACTAGCAACAATCAAGGTTACGTACTTATTGTTCGCCCACCTTTTCGCTTGCAATTCTCATTCAATTTTTTATTGCTACTGATTGTGTTTGGGTTTTTTCTTTTGCATTATTTTTTAAGATTTTTGCATTTCTTAAGGTTCTTACCCGCCAATAGACGCAATAAACAAGAAGCCCAACGCTTAAAAGCTAGCAATGACTCACTGTTAATAGGTATGCATGCGCTAGCAGAGGGTGATTTTGCAAGCGCTGAAGCTGCTATTCAACATGCACACGATTTAGTACAAAATGCTGATCATGAAAAACTCATGTCGGCATTAGCTTCAGAAAAGAACAAACAGGGATTTTTATTTAAGTAGTAGCTTTTCTTATTAAAGGAATAAACCTAATGGCAAACAAAGCGATTTATGTCGGTATGGGTGGCGGCTACGACAAAGTTTATATAGGTAACAGCGAAGCGCTTCCACCCATAGCAGGTGAAATTACCGTTCGCATCAAAGCCTGCTCGCTCAATTACCATGACTTTGCGGTCGTAAGTGGTATGTGGGGTCCAACAGAACCAAGAATTCCTATGGCAGACGGCGCGGGTGAAGTGACCGCTATTGGCGATGGCGTAACTGAGTTTGCTGTTGGCGACCATGTTGTCAGCACCTTCTTTCCTACTTGGCAAGATGGTGAACCTCTAGTGAATGGCTTTGCCACGACCCCAGGTGATGGTGTGGATGGCTATGCACGTGAGCTGGTAACCGCTTCTACCAATGCATTTACTCATGCCCCTAAAGGCTGGAATCATGCCGAGGCATCAACCTTAACTACGGCTGGACTAACCGCTTGGCGCGCACTGATGTCCGATGATGCGCTAAAGCCAGGTGATACTGTATTAATTCAAGGCACAGGTGGCGTTTCAATATTTGCTTTACAGTTTGCCAAAATGGCAGGGGCGACCGTCATTGCGACATCATCTAGCGATACAAAGTTAGAGAAACTACGCAATATGGGTGCTGACCATGCAATTAATTATAAAAAAACGCCTAATTGGGGTGAAACTGCCCTTGCATTAACCAATGGTCGTGGCGTTGACCATGTGATTGAAGTAGGCGGCCCAGCCACTTTAGAGCAATCCATGATTGCAGCTAGAATTGGTGGCCATATTTCTCTGATAGGAATTTTGACTGGTTTGGGCGGTGATTTATCAATCGTGACCGCCCTCATCAAACAATTACGCTTACAAGGTGTATTAGTAGGAAATCGCACTCAGCAACAAGAAATGGTGCGTGCCATCAACGCCAACGGTATGCGACCCGTGATTGACAAAAATTTCCCCGTTGAAAATATTGCTGATGCTTTCCGCTACCAAGAGACCAATCAACACTTTGGGAAAATTTGCTTAGACGTTTCACTATTTAAATATTAAGGGGGGGGTTAAGGAAACATTAGGGGTTTCTAAGTATCCTCTAACCAACAATTTAGCTAGATTGAATATTCCGTAGTAAAACTGCCACTGACTCCAGTTCAAAGCACACCTATCATTAGAAAAACGGCCATTCATTGTTTTATTATTTATAACTGCCCAACTGGCAAGTTTGGGCCCATAGCTGCCAACATGTAAAATCTATCTATCTATCTATCTATCTATCTATCTATCTATCTATCTATTTAGTTAGTTTTTTTCGATCTATTAAGCAACTATATTCGATTTTTATTGAATATAGTTTAGCGTTAGACTGTTTTTTCTTTAACTTAAGTAGATAAGGAAATGGTCATGAAAGCAAATATTCAATCTCGTGGTTTTACATTAACAAAAGCATTGTATAACTATGTACAGCTCCGTCTTCATTTCTCGGTAGACTTTGCAAGCAACTACATACAGCGCGCCAGGATTATTCTTTCTGACATCAACGGCCCTCGTGGAGGGGAATATAAACGCTGTCACCTTGTTTTAACCTTGGCTGGCATGCCTACTGTTGTGATTAACGATATCGATACTAACTTATATGTTGCTATTGACCGTGCTGTTGAATGCGCTAGCCACGCAGTTGCGCGGCAACTTGAGCGCAAACACTCGTATCGAAATGGAAACTCAAACCACAAAAGTTCGTCAGCGATATGGCAGATGAACTCAACCTTATAAATTAATGATTAAGGAGATATATGATGAATAAAATTCCCAATAT
>JBBQLN010000023.1:0-44272 GCA_038327905.1 Burkholderiales bacterium | reverse complement strand
CAATGTAGCCTCTACCTTTTGGATAAGTTTTTCTACACTCATGGTCACCTTGACATCAATAACATGATCAAAGTGGTTGCTAATTCGCCCTAATTTGCTTGTGACATAATCGCGTAATGCAGGAGTTACTTCTAAATGATGACCAGTTAATTGTAAATTCATGACTTGCTCCTTTTTAAAATATTCTCAAAGTTTGAACTTTCAAAAACCTAGCGAGTGTGAAAATTTCCAGAACTTCAAATTTAAACTAGCTTAGATATTTAAGGCCTTAAACTTTTCGAACAATTTCAGTTTACTACTTTAATTCACGTCTGTGCCATGCGAATAGAGAATTTTTTATGCTTCTTTTGTTTGGATTGCAGTGAAAAGTTTAAGTTAACAACTCACCGTAAAAATTAGAGTGATTTTCTCAAGCTAGCTGGCGCAATATTGAGCGATTCACGATATTTTGCTATGGTGCGGCGCGCAACAACAATGCCTTGTTTAGCTAATAAATCGGTTATTTGACTATCTGAATAAGGTTTTTTAGGATTTTCTTGCTCGACCAATTGCTTAATCAGTGCGCGAATTGCAGTGGCAGAGCAGGTGCCACCACTATCGGTTGCGACGGAGCTACCAAAGAAGTATTTTAGTTCAAAAATACCGCGTGGCGTCAGCATGTATTTGTTGTTGGTAACGCGCGAAATGGTTGATTCATGCAGCTCAAGCTCTTCGGCAATTTCACGCAATACTAGAGGCTTCATGGCTACTTCGCCATATTCCAAGAAGTTGCGTTGGCGGTCTGTAATGGCTTGCGATACGCGCAAAATAGTAGAAAAGCGCTGTTGAATATTTTTAATCATCCACTTAGCTTCCTGCATCTGGCTTTGCAAATATTGGCTAGAACTATCGCGATTACGTTTCAAAATGCCTGCGTAAAGCTGGTTGATTTTAAGTTTAGGAATCACCGCGTCATTGAGGCTGGCGATCCAAATACCTTTAACTTTTTTTATAATGACTTCGTGCTGAATGTAATGTTCAGAACCAATAATGCTGAAGGCGCTACCAGGTCGAGGATTTAAGTTGGTGATAACTTGTTGTACACATTTCAAAGTGGCTTCATCACAACCTAGTTCTTTACGCAATTTGCCAAAGTCACGAGCACCAAGGGCTGCTAAGTAGTGTTTTGCCATCAGTTTGGCTAGTGCTAAATGCGGAGTGAATTTAGGTAACAATTCTAGTTGTAGTAACAGACATTCACTTAGGTTACGTGCGCCTACACCAGTGGGATCTAGATTCTGAATGTGACGTAGCGCTGTTTGTAGCTCTAATACCTCTATTTCTAGTTCTTCTGGCATCTCTTCGACAATTTCTTCGAGCGATGCTTCTAAATAGCCGTCTTCGTTAATGCTATCTACCAATAGCATGGTGAGCGTTTGATCGCGCTCTGATAACTGCATGAGTTTTAGTTGTGAAAGCAGATGCTCGCGCAAGCTGATTTGCAGGGTATCTTGTTGCTTATAATCGCTATCATCATCTGCTGGCGTACTGTTTTCATCCCATAGGCTGCCATTGGAATACTCTTCATAATCATCACTGAATTCTGCAGAAAAATCTGTGTTACTTTGTTCAAATTCAGAAGTGCTGGCATCAAACTCCGCTGGCTCGTTTTGATTTAATTCTGTTTTACTTTCAGTAAACTCAGTGTTGCTTTTATCAAAGTCAAAGTCACTATTAGCCTCAAACTCTTTTGTAACATCTGTAGCATTACCGTCATTACTGGTAGTGTTTACGGTAACCTCATCTTCACTGTTGTCTGTAGAGTTGCCATATTCATCCTCACCATCATCGCCCCTTTCCAGCAATGGATTGGTTTGCATTAATAAATCAATTTCTTGATTAAGCTCCAATGTTGAAAGCTGCAATAGCTTAATCGCTTGCTGCAACTGCGGCGTAAGCGATAGATTTTGTGAAAACTTAAGTTGTAAGCCTTGTTTCATAGACGGAAATCTTTACCCAAATACACTTCACGCACTCTTTCATTTTCTACTATTTCACTCGGTATTCCAGAGGCAAATACATGACCTTGATTGACAATGTAGGCGCGGTCGCAAATACCTAGTGTTTCACGAACATTGTGGTCGGTAATTAACACACCAATATTACGAGCAGTGAGAAAATGAATGATTTTTTGAATATCAATCACCGCGATTGGGTCTATACCCGCAAATGGTTCATCGAGCAAAATGAAACTTGGGTTTGACGCTAGGCAGCGCGCAATTTCAACGCGACGACGCTCGCCACCAGATAGACTAACGGCTGCACTGTCACGAATGTGCGTAATATGCAACTCTTCAAGCAATGACTCTAATTTTTCATTCATCGCATCTTCGGTCATCTCTTGCAGTTCTAGCACAGCAAGAATGTTTTCAGACACCGTGAGTTTACGAAAAATAGAAGGTTCTTGTGGCAAATAAGACAAGCCCATTCTAGCGCGCATATGAATAGGCATGCGGCTTAAATCTTTACCATCAAGTATTATTCTGCCTTCATCTAGTGCTACTAATCCCACTATCATATAAAAGCTGGTGGTTTTACCCGCGCCGTTAGGGCCAAGCAAGCCTACTACCTCGCCGCTTTTGATGCTCAAGGAAATGTCTTGCACCACCGTACGAGTTTTATACGATTTGCGTAAATTTTCTACAACCAGTTCACTCATATTGGCTTACTCATAATAGTGGCTTCTAATTTAATTTCCAGCTCGAATGCTTATTGAGCATCTGGGCTGACTTCTAGGGTTCTACTCAAACGCGCGTCTTTACCTGTAGTTTGATTGCTACTGGATGGGCTGCTGGTAGGTTTGGTATTTTCAGTTGCAGGTTCAGCCGCTTTTTTATTTTTTGGCTGAATAATCGCGTGTACGCGGCCATTGGTTGTTGCGCCATCCACTGTTTTTGTGCCACCGATAACTTCAGCGTATTCAGCGTTAGCGTCATAACTAATGTAATCACCATGCACAATATCTTCGCCACGTTTTACCCAAGCTTTAGTGAATAGCTGCACTTTATCCATGCGACCATCATATTCTATGCGTTGAGCACTACCTTCCATGTATTCATTTTTACCCTCACGCTTTTGTTTAAAAGTTGTGGGGTTGCCTAAAGATGTACTGTGCTGAAAGCCAGCGCTGTCTTCACGCACAATCAATTTATCTGCACGAATAATCAACGTGCCTTGCGTCAAAATCACGTTACCAGAATAAGTGCTAATTTGCTTGGCATCATCAACTTTTACAGAATCAGCTTCTAAATCAATAGGTTTATCTCTATCAGCTGATTCAGCGAGCGCTAAGCTAGAAAAGCCTAAAAAGCTTAAGCTTAAAAAAACATAGCTCATAAACAAATTAAGTTGTGTATTGGTTAATGGCTTACTCATGGTTTCTCCGAATGCGTAGATTATTCGTGTTAGATTTTTGTAATAGTGAAGCAGCTTTTTGGGTGGCGTTTTCAGTAGCCTTAATAACTGCTGCCTTAGGTTTAATAACCGTTTTCTTAATAACGCTCTTGCTAGGCTTGGCTGCCATGCTTGGCTTCTCATAATGCGCTCGAACTCTATGCAATAAAGTCATTATTTTTTTGTCTTTCTCGTACACCATACCTGTGGCATAAATAACGGTTTTAGGCGCTTGTTTAATCACTACCGGGCTATCTGTAAGCACCAAGTTTTGGTTAGGAAAAATTTTAAGATACTCAGTTTCCACAGTCATTTCGCCTTTGCCTGCAAAGGCTTGGCGTGTGATCTTCACATTATCGACTAGCTGCACTTGTTCACCATCACTAGACACATAACCCCGTAATGCTTCAACTTGAGTATAAGGCTTGCCCACACTGAATTGCGTATAACGCGGGCGCTGTAAGTCTGTTGTGTCGTCATCTGGAAAATGCTTCATTTCTGCCGCAGCTAGTTTATAGCGCAAACTACCATTTACATCAGTTTGTGAAGTGACAAAATTACTCATAATATAATCAGGGTCATGCCTACTACTGCCATCTAGCTTGGGTTGCGGTGGCTGAACCATATAGTTAACCCATGCCGTAAGTAATGCAAGTGCCGATAGTACGATTATCGGAAAAATAATAGCAGAACGTTTACTCAAGCTCATTTGCTATAAGGCACTCAATTAGAGATACTAGCTTGCGTTAAAAACTGTGCCATTTGTCCATCAAAAGTGCCTTGTGCTTGCATAATCAGTTCGCATACCTCACGCACTGCACCGTGACCACCAGCTTTAGCTGTTACATAATGTGCATGTTTTAATAATAATGCTGGAGAGTCTGGCACGGCAAGTGCTAAGCCACATTTTAGCATGGGTGGCAAATCTACAACGTCATCCCCCATGAATGCGCATTGGTTTGCTTGCAGGCCGCTTTTAAGCACTAAATCATTAAATGCCTCCAGTTTGTTTTCAGCACCTTGGTAAAAGTGTGCAACACCAGTGCTTTCAGCACGTTTTTTAACCACGTTGGATGTGCGACCGGTAATAATCGCCATTTCAACACCAGAGGCTTTGAGTAATTTCATGCCTAAGCCGTCATGCGCATGAAAAGTTTTATATTCTTGACCATCGTCGCCTATGGTTAAGCCGCCATTGGTCATCACACCATCAACGTCTAGCACGAGTAACTTGATGTTTTTAAAGCGTGCTAATAACTCAGTGCTAAATGTTGTTATGGTCATCACGCTTAAACTACTTTCGCTAATAAGAGGTCATGCATATTGAGCGCACCTACCAAAACACCTACATCATTCGTCACTAGCAGCGCATTGATTTTGCGTTGTTCCATGATTTCTACTGCTTCGATGGCCAGCTTGTTTTGATGGATCGTAAATGGGTTTTGATGCATTACGTCTTTAATGCCAGATGTGGCAACATTCACACTTTGCTCAAATGCACGGCGTAAATCGCCATCGGTAAAAATGCCAATCGGCATATTATTGCTATCAACAATCGCAGTTAGCCCTAAACCTTTACGTGTCATTTCAAGCAAACCCGCAGAAAGACTGGCATTGATAGCCACTTTCGGAATTTGTTCACCAGTGCGCATCAAGTCATGTACGTGTATGAGTAAGCGTCGACCTAAACTGCCACCTGGGTGAGAACGTGCAAAATCTTCAGCGGTAAAATCACGCTGGTCTAACACGCACAACGCCAGCGCATCACCCAAAGCTAATGCAACCGTGGTGCTTGAAGTCGGAGCTAACCCTAAGGGGCAAGCTTCTTTAGCCACATGCGCACTTAAATGAATGTCGGCGGCTTTTGCTAAAGTCGAAGACTCGTTACCAGTAATGGCAATGATACTTGCGCCTAGTCTTTTAAGCGGCGGGACAATCGCAAGAATCTCGTCGCTTTCACCGGAGTTTGAAAGCGCAATCACAATGTCACCCTTAGTAATCATGCCCAAATCTCCATGACTAGCTTCGGCAGGGTGCATAAAAAAAGCAGGTGTTCCTGTACTTGCTAAAGTGGAGGCAATTTTGCCACCTATATGGCCAGATTTCCCCATACCACTTACCACAACGCGGCCTTTGCACTGTAAAATAAGGTCAACTGCGTCAGTAAATTGGCCATTCAGCCGAGATGCAAGCGCACTGATTTCACTAGCCTCTAGTAGCAACACATCACGGGCAAGCGTTAAAGTAGCTTGTTTAGACTTGATAGAATTAGGTTTGTTAATTTGTGCTGACATTTTTTAACTGCGTTTATGAGCTGCTTTGTTTTAAAGTTGAAATGGTTATTGGTTAGTATAAAAGGGAAATCCCTACTTATAAAGCCTAAACAAGCGCTAATAATGACAATTTTATTGAAATTTGCAAAATAATATTGTTTTAGGCATAAATTTTGCTATTAAGATTTTTTTCATATCAGCCTAATAGATGTGAAACAATAGATAAGAATAAAAACCAAAAAGTATTTACTGCCAAATTATGCATGAAACATTACCTTTAATTTTAATACTCCTAATCAGCTCTGTATTGGCTGTAGCCCTGTTTCGTGCTTTTCGATTACCAGCAATGTTAGCGTACTTTTTAGTAGGTGTGGCTCTTGGTCCGCATGCCTCTGGTTTGTTGCCAGATAGTGAAGCGAACCGTGAGTTAGCAGAATTCGGTATTGTGTTTTTAATGTTTAGTATCGGTTTGGAATTCAGCTTGCCGCAGCTTTATGCGATGCGTAAAAAGGTGCTTGGTTTGGGCGGCGCGCAGGTTTTTTTGACACTAGGCGTTGTGATGAGCATAGCCAAGCTAATAGGACTAAGTTGGCCTGCAGCCTTTGTTATCGCCTCAGCTTTAACCATGTCATCAACAGCTATTGTTTCAAAAATATTAGCTGAACGAGTTGATTTAAATTCACGGCATGGTCGCTTGAGTATAGGTGTATTGCTATTTCAAGACATCGCCGTTGTGCCAGTTTTAGTGCTTATTCCAGCTTTGGGGGTTGTAGGTGCTGACTTAACTGACGTGCTGGGTATGGCAATGCTAAAAGCAGCCGCCATGTTGTTATTTCTTTTCACAGTCGGAAAATGGTTGATTAATCCTTGGTTCAATGTGGTCGCGGGTCAGCGCTCGCGCGAACTATTTGTGATGAACGTATTAATGGTCACTTTGCTGCTGGCTTACGCGACTAAATTGGCAGGTTTGTCTTATGCTTTAGGTGCCTTTATCGCAGGTATGCTCATATCAGAAACCAAGTTTAAATATCAAGTTGAGTCCGATATTTCTCCATTCCGAGACATTTTACTAGGCCTGTTCTTTATTAGCGTTGGTATGCTGTTAGACGTACAACAAACCATTAATAATATTGGCATTATTTTATTGGTTCTAATCACCTTTATTTTATTTAAGGCCGCTATCGTTACCTTGGTTGTTAGATTTGTAAAATATGAAACTGGTGTGGCAGTGCGCACTGGCTTGATTCTCGCGCAAGCAGGCGAGTTCAGTTTTGTAATTTTGGCGTTAGGAGTAGAGCAAAAGTTAGTTACTGGGCCAGCTTTGCAAGTCATACTTGCCGCATCCCTGCTTTCAATGGTGATTGCGCCGTTTCTTATTCAATACAATGGACGAATTGCGCGTAAATTGGTGCAGAGCTATAGCCGTAATAGTGGCCAAGTCGTGCAAGATATCGACGATATTGGTAAGCACTTACATAACCACGTGATTATTTGTGGGTATGGCCGAAGCGGTCAGTATTTGGGACGCTTTTTGAGGGAAGAAGATATCCCCTATATTGCTCTGGATATTGACCCTTCACGTGTGCTGGAAGCCTCAGCTGCGGGTGAAAATGTGATGTTTGGCGATGCTGCGCGTGACGTAGTGCTTGAGGCGGCGGGTGGCGCCCGCGCTAAAGCCTTGGTCATTAGCTATGCCGATAATCGTGCTGCAATGAAAATTTTGCACATCGTACAAGAAAATTATCCGCAATTACCTGTGATAGTACGTACTGTGGATGACAGCAATATGGAGGCTTTGCGTGAGGCGGGCGCAGCTGAAGTTGTACCTGAGATTTTAGAAGGAAGTCTAATGCTGGCTTCTCATGCGTTGATGTTGCTGGGTGTGCCACTTCATCGTGTGGTGAAGCGTATTCGTATTTTCCGTGAAGAGCGCTATCAACTGTTTAAAGGCTATTTCCACGGCATTTCAGATGCCGAAAATGAAGATCTTGCAAAGCAACAAGTACGCTTACACTCTGTGATTGTCTCGCCTGGCACTTACGCGATTGGAAGGCGCTTGGCTGATATGCAATTAAAAAGTTTTGATGTGGAAGTCAAATCTATTCGCAGACCAAACTCAAAGGGTGCCGCGCCAACAGAGCAAAGTTTGTTGTTAGAGGGTGATGTGATAGTTTTGCTCGGCCAGCCTACGGGTTTAACCAGCGCTCAAAATGCTTTGCTCATTGGTAAAATAGCAACTAAATAAGTAAAAAATCATGACTAGAAATGTAGTAATCGTAGGTGGTGGTATTGTTGGCTCTATGACTGCAATGGAACTGGTTGGTCGCGGTTGTAAAGTCACCATCGTAGAACGCAATCAAATTGCCAGCCAAACATCTGGAGAGTCATCTTGGGCAGGTGGTGGTATTGTTTTTCCACTGTTGCCTTGGCTATATTCTAATGCCGTAAATGTGCTCACCAGTTATGGCGCTGAGTGTTATGCCGAAATTTGCCAGCGCATGATGCACGAAACAGGCGTCGACACAGGATTTGAGCAGTCAGGATTTTTACTATTACCTAATTTCGATATGCAAGCTGCCACTGCTTGGTGCACTAACCACCAAATGCCTGCGCAAGCGGTTAAAGCTTCAGCATTTGGTGTACAGTCCTTGGGTGGTGAAGATGCCTTATGGTTACCTACCGTCTGCCAAATACGCCCGCCATACTTTATGCAAGCTATGCGCAAATGGCTTGAACAAAACAAGGTGACCATGCTTGAACACACCGAGCTTATGCCGTTAAAAGAGACGCAAAAACTAAACGAATGGCAAACTATTGATGGTAAAACCGTTACCGCAGACCAATTTGTGGTCACATCAGGCGCGTGGAGTTTTGAGTTGTTAAAAGAAACTAGCGCGAAACTGAATATCAAACCCATGCGCGGGCAGATTCTGCTGTATAAGCCAGAAAAAAATCTTCAGCAAATGGTGTATCGTGAAGGTTTCTATATGATTCCTAGACCCGATGGTTATTTGCTAGCAGGCAGCACACTAGAGGATGTGGGCTTCGACACCAGCGTCACCCAAGAAGTACGCAACGAAATTAGCGCAAAAGCCGAGGCTATTATGCCCGCACTCAAAAATCAGCCGATACTCAAGCACTGGAGCGGTTTGCGGCCCGGTACGCCAGAAAATTTACCGACTATTTCAGCGCATCCGACCATAGAAAATCTTTATTTGAACACAGGACATTTTAGATACGGTTTAACCATGGCGCCAGCGAGTGCAAAATTAGTTACAGCGTTAATGTTAGGTGAAAAATCCAAAATAGATGCTACGCCATACCAATGTAGTTAGCAGGATGGCTCTTGAATCCGCGCGTATTAGCTAGAGTATACTTAAGTTGACTATAAGGTTTATAAGTTAGTGCTTACTTAGGTGCAATCCAATCCCCAGATTTACCACCATGTTTTTCTAGTAATTTGATGTTGCCTATCTTCATGCCTCTGTCAACAGCTTTGCACATATCATAAATCGTAAGCAACCCTACGCTCACAGAGGTCAGCGCTTCTATTTCTACACCAGTTTGGCCGGTTGTTTCGGTGGTGGCGGTGCAAATAACGGATGTGTTTTTATCGTTAATTTCAAAGCTAACAGCTACCTTAGTGAGACTAATTGGATGGCAAAGTGGGATTAAATCAGAGGTGCGTTTTGAGCCTTGAATCGCGGCAATTCTCGCAATGCCGAGTACATCACCTTTTTTGGAGTCGCCACTTTTAATCAGCGCTAAGGTGCTGGCTTGCATGGCAATTTCACCGCTGGCAATGGCAATGCGCTTGGTGTGCGGTTTGTCGCCAACATCTACCATGTGCGCTTGGCCGCTGTTGTCAAAATGGGTGAGGATGGTAGTTGGTGCGTCGCTCATTTTTTACGTTCCTATACTGACTTATTTTTTATATTGGGGTGAACTCACCACTTAAAGTAGTTATCATAACAATAATGAAATTAAAGACCATTGTAATTGCAATATTGCTGATAACAAACTCCGCGTTGGCTGCAAATATGCAAATGCGCGGTTTGGATGAACCTGCACTATCTGGTAAGCCTTATGAGCCAGCAAAAAATATCGATATAAGTTTGCCTGAACTTGGCGATGTCTCGCAAACCGTGCTAACGCCGCTTGATGAGAGGCGTATTGGTGAGCAGATTATGCGCGATGTATCGACCAGTGACGAGGTGGTGCAGGATGTAGAAGTGATTGATTATCTGAATAATCTGGGAAATCGACTGGTTTTAGCAAGTAGTGATAAACAGCAAAAATTCAACTTTTTTGTGGTGCAGGATAACTCCATCAATGCTTTTGCCATGCCAGGTGGTGTTATTGGCGTGCATACGGGTTTAATATTAGCCACGAATAGTGAATCTGAACTTGCGAGCGTATTAGGTCATGAGATTGGTCACGTGACACAGCACCACATGGCGCGTATGTTGGCTTCGCAGAAATATGATACGTTTAAAAATATTGCTGGTATTGCGTTAGCATTGCTGGTCGCACGCGCTAATCCTGATTTGGCGAGTGGTGCTTTAACAACGGCTTCAGCTGTTGGCATACAGAATCAGTTGGATTACACACGTGACCATGAGCGCGAGGCTGACCGCGTTGGTTTGCAAATTTTAGATAGCGCTGGTTTTGATGTGCGTGCGATGCCCGCTTTTTTTACCACTTTGCAGCGTGGTACGCGTTTTGCAGAAGGCAGTGCGCCTAGCTTTTTACGCACACACCCGTTGACTGGCGAACGCATTGCTGATGTGGCTAATCGCGTGTTGCAAATGACTTACAGACAAGTGCCTGATAGCGTTGAGTTTCAATATGTGCGTGCAAAGCTCATTGCTAATAATGGCTCGGCAGATACCAATATTGAAGTGTTTAAACAAAATATTAGTGAACATAAATTCACTAATGAAGCGGCCGAGCATTACGGGCTTGCAGTAGCCTATCTGCGAAAAAACGCTTTGCCACAAGCTGAAAAAGAAGTGGCATGGCTAAAAAAGAACGCACCGCAACATGCCATGATAGAAAATTTAAGTGCTCGCTTGCAAGTTGTTGAAAATAATCCGCAGCAGGCGGCTAAACAATACGCTGCTGCACTTAAATTATACCCAGATAATCGAGCATTGATTTATGGTTATGCAGACCATTATCTGGCAATTAAGCAGGCTGATAATGCCATAAAGCTGATTAAAGAAAAACAAGGTTTGTACCCCAATGATGCTAAGTTTTACGATGTACTGGCAAAGGCCTATACTATGCAGAAGAAGCTTTTGTTGAGCTATCAAGCACAAGGCGAATCTTATTTTAGAAAGTACGATCTTGCACGCGCCATTGAACAGATGGAGCTGGCAGTAAAAGCTAATGATGGTGATTTCTATCAAAAATCTATTGTCGAAGCTCGGCTAACCGAGCTTCGTCGCATGCAGGGCGATGTGAAAAAGGATTAGTGAGGGTCAACAATGCAACGTAGAGATTTTGTAAAACTTGTATCGGGTGCGTTTGCTTTTGCTTTGATTGCACCTATCAATGCCTTTGCTGCTATGTGGAATAAGGCTGCCTTTGAAACCGCTAAGTTAAATGAAGCTGAAAAGAGCTTAGAAATTAGTAGTGAGAAACTCAGCCAAGATATTCTGATAACCGTGCCAGACAAAGCTGAGAATGGCGCAATTGTTCAGGTTGAAGTTAAAAGTAATATTCCTCATACCGAAGCTATTTCTATTTTTGTGGAAAAAAATCCAACGCCACTGATTGCGCACTTTACATTCAGTAATGGTGCTGAGCCATTTGTGGTGACGCGTATCAAAATGGCGGAGACTTCAGATGTTAAAGTGGTGGTAAAGGCAGGCAATCAATATTTTACTAACGCAAAAAATGTCGTTGTACTAGAAAACGGCTGTGGTTAAGGGTAGCAATGGCATCTGATAATATGAAAATGCGCGCCCAACTAAAGGGCGATGCGACTACTGGAGCTTACACAGAGGTAAAAGTGCTCATGAGCCACCCCATGGAAACTGGGCGCAAAAAAGATGATTTTGATAGATTAATTCCAGCGCACTTCGTGCAATTAGTCACCGCTACTTTAAATGGCAAAACAGTGCTAGAAGCGCAATGGGGAACAGGTATCTCAAAAAATCCCTATCTCACTTTTAGATTAACGGGCGCAAAAGTTGGCGATACTGTTGCCGTGACTTGGCATGATAATCTAGGTGAAACTGCAACGCAGAATATTACTGTCACTTAATTTGGTTTAATATTCAAATTTGGATTTTTGATAAATTATTCTTATCATAACCATTAGAATGATATATTGGATTAAAAAATTTAACTCCCTATAATCATTTCTACCAATTAAGAAGTTGCCATTAACATTTTTATTAAGCAGTAAATTTTATTTAAACCACAAATAAGGAAAATACTATGTCATTAATTAATACGCAAGTTCAACCATTTAAAACACAAGCATTTCATAATGGTAAATTCGTAGAAGTGAGCAACGAAAGCATGAAAGGTAAATGGTCTGTCGTGATTTTTATGCCAGCTGCATTTACTTTTAACTGCCCTACAGAAGTTGAAGATGCTGCTGATAACTACGCTGAATTTCAAAAAGCAGGTGCGGAAGTGTATATTGTTACAACTGATACACATTTTTCACACAAGGTTTGGCACGAAACTTCACCAGCAGTAGGTAAAGCAAAATTCCCACTAGTTGGCGACCCAACACACCAATTAACACGTGCATTTGATGTGCATATTGAAGAAGAAGGTCTAGCGTTGCGTGGTACTTTTGTGATTAATCCAGAAGGCGTGATTAAAACTTTAGAAATTCACAGCAATGAAATTGCACGTGATGTAAAAGAAACGTTACGTAAATTAAAAGCAGCACAATATACAGCGGCTAACCCAGGCCAAGTATGTCCAGCTAAATGGAATGAAGGCGCGAAAACATTAACGCCATCATTAGATTTAGTCGGTAAGATTTAATTTAATTAAGTTGAATGTGCCCTGCGCGAGCAGGGCATCGAGTAGAGCGTATGGCAAGCCGTATGCTGTACCCGATGAATTCCCGAAAGTGCCTTTTCAAACCCATCAAAAGTGGCGTAGTGGTAAGGCGCGTCCGAAAATAGGAGAGTTATGATGTTAGAAGAACAATTAAAAGCGCAGTTACAAACTTACTTAGGCATGTTGCGTCAGCCTATACGCTTAATAGCATCACTTGACGATAGTGCGAATGCCAAAGAGATGCGCGAGCTATTGCAAGAAATTAGCAATTTATCCGATAAAGTCACATTAGATGAAACGGGTAACGACGCACGTAAGCCATCTTTTGTGATTGCAAAAGAAGGTGAAACCCGCGGCGTGCGTTTTGCAGCTATTCCTCTTGGTCACGAATTTACCTCACTGGTACTTGCGTTGTTATGGACAGGCGGTCATCCACCAAAAGTGGAAGACAGTATCATTGAGCAAATCAAAAGTTTGCAAGGAGACTTTAATTTTGAAGTCTATATGAGCCTTGCATGCCACAACTGCCCAGATGTGGTGCAAGCTGTCACCTTAATGACGGTGTTTAACCCAAACGTGAATGCAACGATTATCGATGGTGGCATATATCAAGACGAAGTCAATGCGCGCAATATTATGGCGGTGCCAAGCACCTATTTAAATGGTGAGTCATTTGCTTCTGGTCGTATGTTGGTAGAAGAAATTTTAGCCAAAGTCGATACGGGTGCGGTTGCAAAAGAAGCAGAAAAACTTAACGCCAAAACACCGTATGATGTATTGGTGGTGGGTGGTGGACCTGCAGGCGCTTCTGCTGCCATTTATGCAGCACGTAAAGGCATTAGAACCGGTATCGTTGCTGAGCGCTTTGGTGGTCAAGTGATGGATACATTAGGCATTGAAAATTTTATTTCTGTGCAGGAAACCGAAGGGCCTAAGTTAGTGGCTGCTTTTGAAGAGCATGTGAAAAGTTACGATGTTGATATTATGAACTTGCAACGGGCAGTGAGCTTGTCTGAACCTGGTAAAGATGGCAATAAAAATACCGATTTAATTGAGCTTGAATTGGAAGGCGGCGCTACGCTTAAAAGTAAAGTGGTAATTTTGGCTACTGGCGCGCGTTGGCGCGAACTGGGCGTTCCAGGTGAAAAAGAATACCGTGGCAAAGGCGTGGCTTATTGCCCTCACTGTGATGGCCCGTTGTTTAAAGGCAAGCCTGTTGGAGTGGTGGGTGGTGGTAATTCTGGTGTTGAGGCGGCAATTGATTTGGCTGGATTTGTCGCACACGTTACTTTATTCCAGTTTGATACAGCGCTAAAAGCTGATGCAGTATTACAGAAAAAACTACGCTCATTAACTAATGTGACTATTATCACTAGCGCGCAAACGACTGAAGTGACTGGTGACGGCACTAAAATGAATGGCCTGACCTACACCGATCGTGTCACGGGTGAAACTAAGCATTTAGCGCTTGATGCAGTATTTGTGCAAATTGGTTTGTTGCCCAATAGCGATTGGCTAAAAGGTACGGTTAATTTAAGCAAGTTTGGTGAGATTGAAGTGAATCATCATAACGCTACCTCATTACCTGGCGTGTTTGCTGCGGGCGATGTCACAACAACTCCTTACAAGCAGATTATTATTGCGATGGGTGAGGGAGCAAAGGCCGCTTTGGGCGCGTTTGATTACTTAATTAGGCAGTAATACGATTTAAGTACTAATCGTTGGGCTAAGCATAAAAAATGGCGGATAATCCGCCATTTTTTATGTTCTCAAATTGCTAGTTATAATTTTGAGGTGTAAAAATCACTTTACTTTGCATGTGTTTATGCCAAGCAACGAGTAAAGACCGCAAAAATTAAAAAGCCCTGTTGCCAATGGTATTACACCAATCCAAGCCCACATCGGGCCGCCTAACAGAGCCCAAGTGATTAAGGCGGCACCCACTGCAATACGCAATACTTTATCTACTCCACCAACATTCGCTTTCATCACCATTCCTTTCGAAAAGACATTAATCGTATTTATTGCTTTGTATACCTAGCATACGCCTTATACGCATTAATGCAGTGACTAAAGTTACATTAAAGCAAAGGTTTAATTGGTGTTAATTGTAGTGCGGTAACTTTACGGCGTTTAGCACTTGAAGCGAACTGGTCTGGATTGTCAGTGGTTGCATTCCAACTGTTTTCAGGCTGCATATCGGCATCAATAGCACTTTGTACATTGTTTGCTAAGGCTTCATTTTGCATAATCACACCAACTTCGGTATTGAGATTTTGTGAGCGCGGATCAAAGTTAAAAGTACCGATAAACACTGTTCTATTATCAACCACCATGGTTTTAGCGTGAATTGCGAAGATCGGTGGCTTGGCATCTTTAGGTAAAGCATGTTGTACTAGTTTTTGTTTGATTTGCGGGTCAGGCTTGTATTCGTAAACTTCTATGCCCATTTTGATAAGCTGATCACGTTGGTTTCTATAGCCACTAAATGCTGCTAAATTGTCAGTAGAGGCCAATGAATTAGTGTTAATGCGCACCTTTACACCACGTTTCAGCGCGGCTTTAAACAACTTTTTCGCTTGGCTAGACATCACCAGATATGGCGATTGAATGACGATTTGTGTTTGTGCATTTTCAACGAGTTGGGCTAACTTTAGCGTGGTAACGCCACCGCCACCCATGATGTATTTGTAATTGTTTTTACCCGGTGTATCGCTAATAAACTCAATTGGCGTCCAAATGATTTTCTCAGCAAGTTCAGCAAAAGCTTTAGGCATATCATTAATCGCCATGCGATTTTCAGGTGTAAAATTCTCGGGTGAATTAGCGTAATCATGTAAGTCACTATAGATTTTTTGAATCTCATCATCTTTTACGGTCACATGTTTCTGCATCAACCCTAAGCCATCATATAAGTCTTCAACGGGCGCGCTGAGTGGGCTATGCCAAAACTTCTCAAAACTGGCTTGCATATCTTTTGCTACATCGCCAAGTAATAAAGCATCGCGGTCGCGGAAGTTATACTTTTGGTTGTAGTCAAAATATTCAGCTGCCATATTACGACCACCAGTAATGGCGAGTTTGCCATCTACAATAAAAGTTTTATCATGCATACGCTGATTAACACCACGAAAATTAACTGCGATATTCATTAAGCGTTTGTAAAATGGCGTACCTACTGAGTGCTGAGGATTGTAGATATGAATCTCTATATTGGGATGTTTTGCGAGGGCAAGCAAAGATTTATCTGGCGCATCAATTAATAAATCATCAACAATGACACGTACTTTCACACCTCTATCAGCCGCGCGCAGTAAGGCTTCTGAGGCTAATATGCCAATGTTATCAGTGCTCCAGATGAAGTATTGCACTTCAATAGTTTTCTCTGCGTGATCAGCCAGCCAAGCACGGGCGAGTAAAGCGTCTTCACCTTTATCCAGCACATAAATACCGCTTTGATTTGGGTGAGCGGCAATTTTATTGTCAATATAAGTCTGCTCTGGCGAAGCGATAGCTATTTGCGAGAAGCAGATGAGCGAAATCACAAATGTTTTTAGCGCTAACTTAAACTGAATCAATTGATACTCCTTATTATGTTTCTAAGACTTAATACCCTGCCATACTTAATGCCACTGCCTCAGCGACTCTAATGCCATCTACACCAGCAGAGAGAATGCCGCCAGCATACCCAGCGCCTTCGCCAGTGGGGTAAAGGCCTTTGGTATTGATACTTTGCATATTGTCATCGTTACGCTTAATGCGAATTGGCGATGATGTGCGTGTTTCAACGCCTGTGAGTATGGCATCCGCCATATCGAAGCCTTTAATCTGTTTGGCAAATTGCGGTATCGCCTCGCGAATTGCTGAAATCACATATTCAGGTAAAACAGTATCTAAGTTGGTCAGATGCACGCCAGGCGTGTATGAAGGAGTGACTTCACCAAATTGAGTGGAAGGTTGATTAGCTAAAAAGTCGCCGACCAATTGCCCAGGCGCTTGGTAAGTACTACCGCCTAATAAATAGGCTTGGCTTTCCCATTTGCGCTGTAATTCCATGCCCGCGAGTGGATGGCCTGGGTAATCCACTTCTGGTGTAATACCCACAACAATGCCCGCATTGGCATTACGTTCGTTACGTGAATATTGGCTCATGCCATTGGTGACTACTCCACCTTCTTCAGATGCCGCAGCCACCACGGTGCCGCCTGGGCACATGCAGAAGCTGTAAACGCTGCGACCGTTACTTGCGTGGTGAACCAGCTTGTAATCTGCTGCGCCTAAAATAGGGTGCTGAGCATTCGGGCCGTGACGCGCAGCATCAATAAGGGATTGCGGGTGTTCGATACGAAAGCCGATGGAAAATGGCTTTGCTTCAATGTAAATGCCGCGTTTATGTATCATTTCAAAAGTGTCACGTGCGCTGTGGCCAACCGCTAAAATTAGGTGATTTGTGGCAATGCGTTCACCGCTAGCCAGCACCACCGCTTGTACTTGATTATCTGTAATCTCAATATCTTCGACTTTGCTTTGAAAGCGAATTTCACCGCCAAGGGTGATTATGTTGTTACGCATTTCTTCTACCATGCCAACTAATCGGAACGTACCGATATGCGGATGGCTGACGTATAAAATCTCTTCTGGCGCACCTGCTTTAACAAATTCATGTAACACTTTTCGACCATAGTGATTAGGATCTTTAATCTGACTATACAGCTTGCCATCGGAGAAAGTCCCCGCGCCACCTTCGCCAAACTGCACATTAGATTCTGGATTAAGTTTAGATTTACGCCATAAATCCCAAGTGTCTTTGGTTCGTTCGCGCACAGCTTTTCCGCGTTCTAGCACGATAGGTTTAAACCCAGATTGCGCCAAAATAAGCGCAGCAAACAGACCAGCAGGGCCAAGGCCAACAATCACAGGTCTTTCTTTTAGTGTTTCTGGGGCTTGTGCAACGAATTTATATGAAGTATCAGGAGCCAATTTTACGTGAGGGTCTTTACCTAACTTGGTTAATACTTTAGCCTCACCGTTCACCGTGACATCAAGCGAATAGACTAACAAAATCGCATTGGCTTTACGTGCGTCTACACCACGTTTGAAGATGGCATATTCCACTAAATCAGCTTTATTAATCGCCAGTTTTTTAACAATGGCGGCGTTAATTTCGCTGGGTTGATGGTCAAGCGGTAGTTTGATTTCAGTGACTCTAAGCATTTTTATTTGATATAGCCTGATTGGTATGTTTATATAGATATCTTAAGACTTAATTTTAGTCGAATGATAACTGATGTTATAAAAGTTTGCTTCCAAACATTAAAATTTTAAAGATTGCCTGATGAATATAGCTTCAATCACACTATCAAACACCTTTAATCGGTTTTTTGATTCAGAAAAAGCCAGTGGTATTTTGCTCATTATCTTTACGCTCGTTTCTATTCTGCTTGCTAACTCAGCGATTGGCCATGAGTATTTAAGTCTTTGGCAAATCCATGTGGCAGGTTTAAGCCTCGAACATTGGATTAACGATGGCTTGATGGCCATATTTTTTCTACTGATTGGTTTAGAGCTTGAACGCGAAATTTACGTTGGCGAGTTATCTAATTTCAAGAATGCCTTACTGCCAATTTTTGCGGCGATTGGTGGTATGCTAGTTCCAGCCTTGATTCACTATTCACTTAACCAAGCAACACCAACCCAGCATGGCATAGGCATACCAATGGCAACGGATATTGCGTTTGCACTTGGTGTGTTAGCACTTCTTGGCAGCCGAATTCCAGCTTCGCTAAAAGTATTTGTCGTGGCTTTTGCCGTGATAGACGATCTAGGCGCAATCGTGCTTATTGCGGTTTTCTATACAGCTAAATTTTCTGCTAACTATCTGCTGGCCGCTTTATTGGTTTGGGTGATATTGATTTTGCTTAATCGAAAATTTCGAGTGATGTCCTTGTTGCCTTACCTCATAGGTGGCGTCGCCATGTGGTTCTTAATGCTTAAGTCAGGTATTCATGCCACCGTAGCAGGCATCATGCTGGCGTTCGCCATTCCATTCTCTGTGAAAGACGATGATCAAAAGTCGCCTTCACATAAGCTAGAACATTTTTTACACAAGCCAGTGGCGTTCATTATTTTGCCAATATTTGCTTTGGCAAACGCGGGCATTACCATAGAGGCTGGTTGGATGAACGAATTAATGAGCGCTAACAGTCGGGGCATCATATTAGGCTTGATACTCGGTAAACCATTAGGTGTGAGTCTATTTTGTTTCTTTGCTGTTATTACGGGCATTTGTAGTTTGCCAGCAGACTTAAAGTGGCTGCATGTAGTCGGGGCTGGCATACTCGGCGGGATAGGATTTACCATGTCTATTTTCATCACCAATCTTGCGTTTCCTGCGAGTCTAGAAATAATCAATGCCGCTAAGATGTCGATCTTATTAGCCTCTTTATCCGCTGGATTGCTTGGTTTCCTTTGCTTTAAACTATTCGTTAAGCCAGCAGCCAGTTAGAGATTAAGGTGTCTTAGTGTTGAGAGGGCTGCTCATACACCTGATTTTTTGGATAAACTCTAACAAGCAAAATGCGCGGCCCGATCATTTTCTTGACCACTACATCAAAAGCTGTGAATTCTACTCGTTGACCTTCTTTAGGAAGGTCGCCGAGCGACCATAGCACTAGTCCTGCGATAGTATCTGCATCTTTCGATTCAATATCAATACCCAAAGTCCGTTCTAAGGTATTGATAGGCAAAGAACCTTTGCCTAGAAGTGAGCCATCGTCCAATTTAGTCCATTCACTTTGCGACTGCCTGAATTCATCACGAATATCACCCACCAACGCAGACAATAAATTATCCAAAGTGATGTAGCCAATGGGTGCTGCATCTTCATAGCCGACCACAGTAAAATGCGGTGCACCTTTTTGTAGCTTTCTGAATAAGGTCATGGCATGCGTGGTGGGCGGCACTTGTTCAATGGGCCGTGCGAGGCTTTTAATCTGAGTAAAATCATCGTTTTTACGCAAAGCCACAAAGATATCTTTAATGTGGATAATGCCCGTAACGAACCCTTCACCATTCACCAAGGGATAGCGGCTATAACGGTGCTGTAGAATACGATCCATATTCTGATCAAACGAATCCTCTTCGAATAATGCAACCGCATCGCTAAACGGGTGCATTAAATCAGACACTTCCAACTCTCTGAAGTCGATAGCCTGCGCGAGCACTTTCCACTCATCATCACTAAACTCATCACTGGCGCGTGAGCTGCGCAAAATCAACTTTAACTCTTCAGAAGAGTAATGTGAGTCGTGGCCAGCTTTTGTTTTGAGTTTTAATGCTCTAATGACAACGTTAGCGCTTTGATTGAGCAGCCATATAGCAGGAAACATTAACCAGTAAAAGGCATATAAAGGAGGCGCTGTCCAAATACCAACGCGTTCTGACATGCGAATGGCTAGTGATTTTGGCACCAGTTCGCCAAGTACGATATGTAAATAAGAGATGGTAAAGAAAGCAAAAATAAAGGCAATGCTGTGAATTAATTTTTGACTAGTCACACCAATATGCGAAAGTAAAGGCTCGATGAGCGCTGCGAAAGCGGGTTCACCTATCCAGCCTAGTCCGAGTGAAGATAAGGTAATGCCTAGCTGACAAGCAGATAAGTAGGTGTCTAAACTGCCATGTACTTTGGCCAACATTTTGCCACGCCAGCCTAAGGTTTTTGCAATGGTGCGAACACGTGTACTGCGAAGTTTAACTAGGCTAAACTCGGCTGCTACAAAAAATCCATTAAGTAATACCAGTAGAATGGCGATAAAAATCAATAAAAAATTGGTGGTCATGTCGTTTTAAACTTCTAAATTCAATTGTAGTAATTGTCGCAGCATAGGCACAGTTACGGGTTTTTTAGTGGTAAGTGACCATTCGTCTAAGGCATCTAAAGTAGTCATTAAAGTCGATAAATCTCTGCGCAAATAACGGAGACAATAATCCACCACTTCGGTAGGTAAACGAATTCCACGTTCTGCCGCATGATTTTGTAGTGCCAATGCTTTTTCAGCATCGTTGAGTGGATGTAGCTGGTAAACTAATCCCCAAGCCAAACGGGTAGCTAAATCATCACGAAGTTCCATTTGAGTAGGCGCATGTAAACCTGCCGTAATAAGCGTACCGCCACTTTCCTTAAGCTGATTGTAAGTGTTAAATAAGTCAACTTGCGCATCATTATTCAGCAAATGCACATTGTCTGCCACCCGCATGCCTATTGTTTGGCAGGCTGATAATAAATGACTCTTGCCACTACCAGTCTCGCCCCATAGATAAATGAATTTTGACTGCGCTGCATTGTTAATGACTGCATTTAAGCTAGCAAGCGCCTCGTCATTGCGTCCAGCAATAAAGTTAGCCAGCGTCGGCGGAGCCGCAGGCTTGATATCGAGTAGCAATTGTTTCATTTGCAAAATATTGATCGCGTTAATTGGTTTAGACTGTAGTTACTTGAGGGCGGTTAATTGAGATAAGTGTCACTGTTTAGATAGTTATCTTTGCTGAGACGTAAGCTTACGGCAATCGCTGCACTGACTGGTAGTGCAAGCAATATGCCAGCAAAACCAAACAGTTGACCGCCAGCGAGTAAGGCAAAAATCACGACCACTGGGTGCAAACCAATACGGTCGCCTACTAATGTAGGCGTAAGCACCATGCTTTCTAGCAATTGCCCTAAACCAAATACAATGAATACGGGAATCAATTGACCAAAACTGGTGAATTGCAGTGCCGCAACAACTAGGGCTAAAATAACGCCTAGGGCAAATCCTAAGTAAGGTACAAAGCCTAACAAGCCTGCCACAAGACCAATCGGCAAGGCCATGTTTAATCCTGCAAGCCACAAGCCTGCGGCATAGAAAACACTCATGGCAAGCATGACTGAAAGTTGGCCGCGCAAGAACTCTGCTAACACTAGGTCAATTTCACTGGCTACGGCGGCGGTTTTATCATGCCATTGACGGGGAATCATTTGGCCGATGCGCGCCATAAAAATATCCCAGTCCCGAAGTAAATAAAACAGTACCACAGGTAGCAGTAATAAATTTGCAATAATGCCAAACAGTGCCATACCATTACTGCCAGCCATGATCAATACATCACCAAGGAGCCCGCCTGCAGTTTTCCAATTTTTGGTGATAATGCTTTGAATCTGCGTGCTATCAATCGCAAAACTAATACCAAATTTGCTTTGTAACCAAGGTTCAACGGTCGTACGGATATTGTTGAGCGTGCTAGGTAAGCGCTCAGCAATCAACAAAGACTCTTGTTGCAGTAGCGGAATTAGAATAAGCAGTAATAAAGTTATTAAGCCGAAAATACCCGCCATGACTAATACGGTGGCGAGCGTGCGACCAATCTTAAATTTACCTATGCCGATTAGACAAAGCCTATCGACTAGAGGGTCGCAAATATAAGCTAATATTGCCGCGATTAAAAATGGGGTGAGTACGGGCAGCAGTAAATAAATAATAAATACAACAATCGCAGCAATAATTAGCCAGAGATTATCGATAAATAGATTTTTTGCTGCTGTTTTTTTGGGTTCAGTCGTCATATAGGTTAAAATTATACTTAATATATTGAATACTCACTTAAAAGCATTCAAAAACCTTTATTTTTATTAAATATTATTACTAAGCGAGAGCCGTTTTGACCACTAATTCTTCAAACACACCATCAATTAGCTACCGCGATGCGGGCGTGGATATGGAAGCTGGCGACGCGCTAGTTGAGCAAATTAAGCCATTTGCAAAGCGCACTATGCGCCCTGAAGTATTGGCTGGTATTGGTGGCTTTGGGTCATTGTTCGAAATGCCGAAGAAGTTTAAAAACCCTGTGTTGGTTTCAGGCACAGACGGCGTAGGTACAAAGCTTAAATTAGCCTTCGAGTTGAATAAGCACGATACAGTGGGCATTGATTTGGTCGCTATGAGTGTGAACGATATTCTGGTGCAAGGTGCTGAACCTCTATTTTTCTTAGACTACTTTGCTTGTGGCAAACTAGAGGTGGGCACTGCAGCCCAAGTGATTAAAGGTATTGCAGAGGGTTGTGAGCAATCTGGTTGCGCATTAGTCGGTGGTGAAACAGCTGAAATGCCAGGTATGTACCCTGCTGGCGAATACGATTTAGCAGGATTTGCAGTGGGTTGCGTAGATAAAGAAAGTATTATCAACGGCACAACCATTGCAGTTGGCGATGTGGTGCTTGGTTTGGCTTCTAGTGGTGCGCATTCAAACGGTTATTCATTGATTCGTAAATTGATTGATAAATCAGGTATTGATTTTGAGTCAGATTTTCATGGCAGAAAATTCAAAGATGTTGTGATGGCACCAACGCGTATTTATGTGAAACCATTGTTAGCCTTAATCGCAGCCATGCCAATCAAAGGCATGGCGCATATCACAGGCGGTGGCATCACTGAAAATATTCCACGTGTATTACCAGCAGGTTTAACCGCTGAAATTAAAAAAGGTAGTTGGGCAATGCCGCCATTATTCACATGGTTACAAGCGCAGGGCAATGTGGCCGATTTAGAAATGTATAAAACATTCAATTGCGGAATTGGTATGGCCGTTATTGTGTCTAAAGAACAGGCTGCAGCAGCGCAAATACTATTACAAGACGCAGGTGAAACTGTATTTGAAATTGGTCATATCCGCACACAGCAAGCGGGTGAAGCACCAACAGTTGTAGTCTAAATATTTTACTAACTGTATCTAAAAGTTAACTTGATGCGTTAAGTGCTAGTGAGACTTTGTTGTAAAGTCATATTAAGGAATTTTTGTGCTGAGTCAAATTGGAGCTTTTAGATTTATAAGTGTTGTAACCCTAGCGTTTTGTTTTATCATCTCATCTGCTTTCGCTGCGCAGCCGCTTAAGATGCCGAAACGCATTCAAGCCAATTATGTGGTTTCTAAAGACGGCACACCATTTGCCAAAGTCCGTGAACAGTACGTGGTGACAGGTAATAGCTATACAGTGGAAAGCACGACAAAGGGCCTCGGTATATACGCTTTGCTTGGTGTACGAAAGCTTACCAGCAAGGGTAAAGTCACTCGCAATGGTTTAGTACCGACGCATTTTGAACTTCACCAAGGTAGCAACCCAAATAAGGCTTTATTTTCGGATTTTGATTGGTCGAGTAACACCTTGCGCATGTTAGGCAAGGGTGAGCCTCAAGTTGTTCCGCTCACGGCTGGCACGCAAGACTTAGCAAGCTTCGCCTATCAATTTATGTTTTTACCTAGACCGTTTAAAAATGATATTACGATTACGCTGACTACTGGTAAAAAACTAAATCAATATCAATATAAAGTTAAACCAGAGTTTGAGCAGCTTAACCTTGCTGGAAGCCAATATAAAACGGTGCATTTAGTCCCTGCAGATTTAGATAAAGGGCAATCAGAAAGCAAAGAGCTTTGGTTGGCCGCAGAGCAAAACTTCATATTGGCGCGCTTTCTAATGATTGACTCTGACGGTGCGAAATTAGAACAAACACTTACTGAGTTACATGTGGATTAATCGCTTTAGGCTTAAATTTAACGCACTATGCCAAGATGCTAGCTATAGAAGGCTAGCATTTGCATTAGGGCTGTCGCTTCTTCTACATTTATTTTTAATTGGAAAGTTCAGCTTTAATTTACCCAACTTGAGTGAAAAGCGTGACGTAATAGAAGCCCGCTTAATGTTGCCTAAAGTTATACCGCCATCAATTGAAAATCCACCTGCTGTAGAAAAGCCAGCCACAAAGCCAATAGCGCCTATTAAACCTAGGCCATCAAATAAGCCGAAATCAGTTGAAGCTGTGGAATCCCCTGATTTACAGGAGGCGCCACCAGCAAATCAGCCGATAATAGAGCATGCGCCGTTAGAGCCCGCTCCAATAGAATCTGAGCCAATAGAACCACTGATTGAGCAAGCTGAACTTGAGCCGCCAATGGTTGAAAATCAAGCGGAGGAAACAGATCGAATGGTTACGTCTAAGCCCTATCAATACATTGCATCTGAATTTGATGTCTATACAGATAAAGATGAAACTCCTGATAGGTCTGTAGCAGGAAGAGCTAGAGTGGTTTATCAACGATTACCGAATAGTGAGCGGTATCAAATAAAAAGTTTGATCCAGGCTAAGGGCTTGGCTTCTTTAGTTATTCCAGATTTGTTGCAGACAAGTGATGGTTATTTAGACGGCATAGGCTTGCAACCAATGCATTATTTATACAAATTTGGTGATAAGAAAGATAAAACTTTCAGTGCTGACTTTGATTGGGAAAGTAAAAAGCTTAATTTGCGCAGTGAAAAGGGCAATCAAACCTTTGATTTACAAGCGGGCACACAAGATTTATTGAGTTTTATGTATCAATTTATGTTTGTGCCGCCATTACAAAATATGCAGCTAAACATCACGAACGGAAAAAAACTAGGGGTTTATGACTACACGTTTGATGGTGAAGAAACATTAACGACCAAACTCGGGGATATAAAAACAATGCATATTTCACGAATGGCGCAAGAAGGTGAAAAGAAAACAGAATTATGGTTAGCTTTAGATTATAAGCATGTACCTGTTAAAATACGTGAAACTAACGGCGAAGGTAAGGTTTATGAGCTAGTGATTACTAGTTTAGAAGCCAGACAAGAACCTCTGCCGCTGCCGTAATTAAGATTGATGGCGTATTCATCGCCAGTAAAAACTATTAAAGAGAACCAAATGACACCCAACCTAATACGGCAAGCCGCTGTAATGTTATCTAACTTGCTTGAATTCAACAGCCCTGCTGATGCTAAGCTAAGCGAATTCTTTCGCAATAATCGTGACCTCGGCACCAAAGAGCGTGCTTTTGTAGCGGAAAGTGTCTATGGCGTTTTGCGTCGTTTACGTTTTTTAAGTGCTGTTACCGCTAATGATGACAATGATCCTGATGATGCGCGTAAATTGGTGCTAGCTTGGATGCTACGCATTCAAGGTATGAGCATACAGAAAATCGAATCGATGCTGACTGAGCAGCAAATCGAGTGGGCGCATACCATTAAAGCAAAATCGACTGAGAACTTACCTTTGGCCGTTCAAGCCGATGTGCGTGATTGGTTGTGGGAAAAGCTAGTCGCACAATATGGCGAAAAGGAAGCGCTCACTATTGCACGAAGTATGCATGATGCCGCCACCCTAGATTTACGCGTAAATACCATTAAAGGCACACGGGATGATCTGATGGAGAAATTTATTGCGGAAAATACTTCGGGCGAAAGCAATGTTACTAAAACACCTTATTCGCCGATTGGCTTGCGTATGCCATTACGGTTAAATATTAGCCGCCATGTATTGTTTACTGAAGGCCAAATTGAAGTGCAAGATGAAGGTAGCCAAATTTTAGCGCATTTAGTCGCACCCAAACGTGGCATGATGGTGGCAGACTTTTGTGCAGGAGCGGGCGGTAAAACTTTAGCCATGGGCGCTTTAATGCGTAATACTGGCCGTTTGTATGCATTTGATATATCAGAAAAACGTTTGCACAGCTTAGGTCAACGACTAAAACGCTCAGGGTTGAGTAATCTCAATGCACAAAGTATTAGCAGTGAAACTGACCCTAAACTTAAACGCTTGAATGGTAAATTTGACCGTGTCTTAGTTGATGCACCTTGCACAGGATTAGGCACTTTGCGCCGTAATCCAGATCTAAAATGGCGTCAAACGCCTCAAGATTTGGCTGAGCTTACAGTGAAGCAAGCGAACATTTTAGCGCGCGCGTCTAAACTCACTAAAGTAGGCGGTCGTTTGATTTACTCAACCTGCAGTTTGTTGCGTGATGAGAATGAGCAAATCGCAGAAAACTTTTTGGCAGCACATCCAGATTTTAAATTGCTCAACGCAGCTGAAATTTTAAAACAACAACAAATTAACTTAGATACGGGCGATTATTTAAAATTACTGCCACATTTACATAATACCGACGGCTTTTTTGCAGCTGTATTTGAAAAAACTGATGGCACAAGTAAGCCTGCGAAATTAGTAGTACCTGCAGTTGCCGAAGATGAAGCCGAACTAGAAGCGGCCTCGACTGAGCCAAAAGCTAAAAAAGCAGCAGCAAAACCTAAAGCAGTAAAAGAAGCTGTGGTTAAAGAGATTTTAGTAAAAGAGGCCGTGGTTAAAGAAAAAGTAGCTAAACCAAAAGTGGTTAAGGAAAAGGCTGTAAAAGAGAAAGTAGTCAAAGAAAAAGTCGTCAAGCCTAAAGCTGTCAAAACCAAGGTTGTTAAAGAGTAAGCATCATGAAGCTCCCCAGCCTTAACGTCCAAATATTATTAGGTGCAATGTTTGGTCTTGGGCTTGGTTTGTACTTTCATTCGCTGGGCTCTGAAAATAATGTAGTTCAGACTGGTCTTTTCGCATCAGGGCTAGTCGGCACGTTATTTATTGACTTGCTCAAAATGATTTTGATTCCATTAGTGTTTTGCTCTATTACCGTTGGTATTGCTAATTTACGGCAACATCAGCAAATGCATCATGTTTGGGTGACTACCTTACTGTTTTTTATTAGCAGTATGGCCATTGCGATTGCTTTGGCGCTAGCCACGAGCAATTACTTTAAGCCAGGGGCTGGCTTGCATTTGGCGATGTTTCAAGATGCTATGCAAAATTTTGAAGCCAAACAATTACCTTTGCCCGAGTTTTTTGCACAGTTCCTTCATGGCTTATTTCTCAATCCGTTTACGGCTTTGTCACAAGGTAATGTGCTGGCTGTAGTTACATTCGCGCTTATTTTAGGCATCACGTTGGTCATGGGTGGCGAGCGTTTCAAAAACATACTTTCCCTATTGCAAGAAGGCTTGGAAATGACCATGCATATTGTTAGCTGGGTGATGCGCTTAGCACCACTGGGCATTATGGCACTTTTGATAAAATTAATTGCGGTGCAAGATGCGGCAATGCTGAGTACCTTAGCCAAATTTGTAGCGGTTATCATCGGGTCACTGTTAGTTCATGGCGTGGTGTTACTACCTTTGATTTTGTATTTATTTACAGGGAAGTCACCTATATGGTTTTGGCGCGGCGCACGTGAATCCCTAATTACCGCATTCGCTACCAGTTCAAGTTCAGCCACGCTACCCGTCACTTTGCGATGCACCACTCAGCATTTACATGTTAAGCCTGAAATTGCAGGCTTTGTGATACCACTAGGTGCCACCATCAATATGGATGGCACCGCGTTGTACGAAGCAGCCGCGGCAATATTCATTGCTAATTTGGCTGGTATAGAGCTAAGTATGGCGCAGCAACTCATTGTGTTCTTTACTGCCATGATAGCCGCCATGGGCGCCCCAGGTATACCTAGTGCTGGCATGGTTACCATGGTGATGGTGTTACAGTCCGTTGGTTTGCCTGCCGAAGCTATTGCGATTCTTCTGCCTGTTGATAGGCTGCTTGATACCTTGCGCACCGCGGTGAATGTAGAGGGCGATATGGTGGGTAGTCTGATTGTGCAAAAGTTAGTGATGCAAAAAGCAGCTTAAGTCGATAATTTTACTCAATTTGTAATTAGCTACTTTGCAATTAGCCTTTTATAGGGTCAAGATGCGGCTTGAGATAAGGTTGACTTGGTGATGGGTTGAGAATAATTTCCTCATAAAATTTAACCATCCGTTGAGCTTGTAATGTTGCGGTCCATTTTTCCAACGCATAACTTTTAGCTCGTTTACCCAGCTCAAATCTATGTTCAGGGTTTAGTAATAACTGATGTACTCTATCTGCAAATTTTGCGGTGTCATCTGGGGCAATCAACGCGCCTTTACCTTCAATTAAAATAGAGGCTGTGCCTAGCTCAGCAATCGCTACTACTGGTGTGGCTTGCGCCATAGCTTCTAGTAGCACCAAGCCTTGTGTTTCACTTTTAGAAGCAAATACAAAAATATCCGCGGATTCATAACAGGCATTAAGTTCTTTGTTACGGTCTAAATAGCCGATAAATTGAACATTTTTTTCTATCTCTAATGTCTTGGCAAGCTTATGTAAACTAACTTCTGCTGGGCCTTCACCAGTCACTACCAATAAAACATCAGGTCGTTTCTCTGCGAGTATCTTAGTCATCTGTAATAAGAAATCGATATTTTTTTCAAATGCAACGCGGCCTACATACAACAACATCGGTCTATCTATGGCAATACCATACTTCAACCGAAATGCTTGACCATCTGCAGTGGTAAAGCTGCTGTCTTGTAAGCCTGTTGGAATCACTTCAGACAGCACGTTAACGCCGTATCTACGCAATACATCTAGCATGGGGTTTGATGGTGCGACAATTGCATCCACCGCATTACACTGGCGTTTGGAAATCATTCTAGCCATGCCACGTGCGATGGACTTAGGCATCCAAGGCAAGTAGTGGTGCAAATAATCTTCAAAGAAGGTGTGGTAAGTTTCTATGCATGGAATATCCAGTTGAGCTGCAAGCTTAAGACCTAAGTAATGTGCTACAAATGGCGTGTGTACGTGAATGATGTCGTATTTTTCTTGTGTAAGCACTGGCAGTAATTGCAGTGCTTCGCCGTATTTCATGAGTTTATCTTCAGGGTCAAAATAGATGCTACGTGCTGGAATGCGCTTAATCCAAGCTTCATCTTCTGTGATCACATCATAATTTGGTGCGATTAAATGTACTTCATGCCCTAAATTCTGCATTTGCAAAACAAACGTTCTGATAGAAGTCGATACGCCATTAATCCGCGGGAAATAGACATCTGAGATAAATAGTATTTTCATAGTTTAGCGTTCATTTAATTAAATCAAGTAGTTAATTAACTGTTTGTTAAAACGAACGATAACGACCCAATATGACGATTTGATGAAACTTTTTTTTAAAACTTCACTAATACTTCACTGGGCTTTCAAAATTTTCACTAAATAGTCATATATCTGTAACCAATGCTTAATCACGGCATGGCAAATTACACGTTATGCGAATACCAAGTTTCATTAAACATTATTGCTGGTGGCTGCCATGTTGCCTGTATTCAGTAGATGCGAATGCATGGGGACTGGCGACACATCTTTATTTTGCACAGTCGCTTCTTTGGGCAATGCCGTTGTTAGATCCACGCTTGCAACGCGCAATCAAAAGCTTCCCTGAGCTAGTGATGGCTGGCGCTTGTTTGCCTGACTTGGCGATTGTGAGCCATCACTATCGCAATACCCACCTTTGGAAGCATGGTCATCAGCTCATGCAATCTGCGCGCACAGAAGAAGAAACGGCAATTGCGATTGGTTATATCAGCCACTTGTATATTGATGTGATTGCCCATAATCATTTTGTTCCAGCGCATGAGGCAATGTGGCATAAAAATGAAGTGTTCACGCATATTGTCTCTGAATGGGCGATGGATGGGCATTTAGCGCCACTAATGAATACATCAGCAAAACAACTATTGAGTAAGCACCAAGCTGTGATTGCTGCATTTATTTCTATTCAATTTGAATGCCCTTTACATGTGACCAATAAGGCTTTAAAGCGTCTAGCATTCTGGGATGGTTTACTACGCGCGGTTAAGCTGCCAACACTGATTTATAAGGCCGTGCAGGTGGTTGATAAGCGCGTGTTTAGGCACTTTGTTTACTACGTGGCTAAAACGCAAGTGGCTGTGGCGGATATCGGTGAGGTGCTCAATGGCAAGAATCCGCTATTAGAACCAGAACTGAAAAATCTTAGTGTGGATCAGCTAGATGTTTGGCGTGAGCAATGTTTAAAACACTTGTATATTGTGCATTCAACGCCGATTCAATATTATCAAAAGACCTTAGTTGAAGATGCTTTTCACTAAAAACCAAGTCATTAGAAAACTAGGTCATTAGATTTCTAGACTAGCAAAAATGACAATCTAGCAATTGTAGCGCCAATCACTGCACCAGCAATCACATCACTTGGGTAATGCAAACCTAGCACCACGCGCGATAAGCCTACCATCACGGCAAATGGTACAACAATCACTGCGATTTGCGGGTAGTAGCCTATCGCGACCAAGCTAAACACAACGGCGTGTAGAGTATGGCCTGAGGGAAAGCTGAATTTATCAAGCGGCGTGCCAGTCAGCCAAATGTCTTGATGCACTTCGTATGGGCGCGGTCTTAAGGTTTTACCTTTTAACCATTTGTATAGTAATGTGCCACTTAAGCCTGCCAATGCCATATGTATCACAGGCTTTAAACCTTCAACGCCATGCAATATCAAAATTACAGCCATTAAGCCGTACCAGAATATGCCATCACCAAGTCTGCTGGCAACTCTAAAAAAATCACGTATCAACCTGTATTGACTGGTGTGGTTTACTGCAATACATAAAAAACTATCTAATTGGTGCATACGGCTGATATAAAAACGCATCTTAAGTGACATCATAACCCCCTGTTTCTATTATTCTTTCCTTTTAGTATGAAGGCTAGAATGTCATTGAAATGTGAAGGATTGATGAATGCAATATGAATGTTTATTGAATGTGACCTAGCAGTTAGGTTGTAGTTAAACTTAGATTACGGCCTGGGCAACAACGTTGCGGTTTGTTAGCTAGCTTAGTTGCAGTGACTATAATCTTTTAAAAATGGCACAATTCGCGCTTTGGTGTCAGGGTGAGATGAAATCATTTCTGGAACTGATCCACCACCGCCATGACTTTTTTCTAATCTCATTAATAGCGTAGCGAATGATTTGGTTGGTATACAAGCCGCTTTGAGTGATTGTAGCGAATAGTTATCCGCTTCTGTTTCCAGCTCACGAGAGTAACTCATATTCATCATTAAAGCAGGTAAGCCAGAGACTATGCTACTGACATCGCCTGTGATGGCGATGATAATTAGCCCAGAAACTGTGCCTTGTAAAGTTTGGCGCAAGGCGTGTCGGCCTTTCACATGGCCTAACTCATGCGCTAACACGGCGACGATCTCATCATTATTTTTGGCTAAATCAATCAACTCATCCGTGATGACCATATAGCCGCCAGGCAACGCGAAGGCATTCGCGCCAATGACAGGGCTTTTTCTGAAGTTTAATTGGTATGTAGGGCAATTGCTGGTATTGGCACACATGGCGGCGAGTGCATCCGTGATGTCTTTTTGTTTTGTCACTGGTATTTTTGATGCCTCAAAATAGCCAAGTTTTTCACTGTCTAGTGAATCTAAGGTTTGTTTACCTAAATCTTTTTCCATGCTCACAGGGGTTGCTAATGCCGCATATTTAGCAACCACAGGTACACCATATTTAAGTAAGGCCGCACTTGCCAGTGCAATGCAAACAAAGGCAAGAAAAATCACGAGTTTATGTGTTTCGGCGTAATGCACACCTTGCCAAAACCTGTTTGCTGGTTTTGCAGGTAAGCAGCGCTCTAGCTCTTTAAAATCTGTTTCTAAGCGGCTACCGTCAGGTAAATCAATAAGCCGTTTGCCACTTCCAAGTCTGGCTTGTACGTGACAATCATTAATTAATACTTTGATTGGCTGATTGTAGATAGTTTCATCAGCATTGATGACCGATACTGTGAAAGTAAAGTGACTGTCTACAATATCCACCAGCACCCGCTTGGCGCGGGGGCTGATGCCATCATAATATTCTGCTGCAAATTGCACGTAACTGATTAGCCGAATGAAATATCAACATCAAACATATCAGCAATTTCTTCACCTAATGCGCGTGATGCTTCTTTTTTCTCACCTACAAATTTATCCCAGTCGGTTTCACCAGTGAGAGCTAAATGATTAGCCGTATATTTCGCCATGCGCACTTGTACCCAAGGCGTTGCAAGACCTAAGGTACACACTAAAGCAATGGTATTGGTGATATAAAGTAAGACCAAGTCGCGCATACGTTGGTTGCTAAAGAAACCGATATGCTCAAGCGTGCTGTTGTTAAAAACGAGGTTGTGAATACGTGATTTCATATAAGCAGCGAATGAAAAAATGACCGCAAGATATAGCAATATGCCAATTAAGCCAGCTAATATTGCAGCGGCGACACCCCATTTAGCAATCAGCCCAGCAAATGCACCTGCTAGTGGATCTTTTTTAGGAGTTGTCATGCCTGTTTCAGGGTTATTTGCTTCAGCCCCCTTAATAAGTTTGTTATATTCGGCAAGCTCTTCAGGCGTTAAGCTTTTGAGGTAGTCTTCTTCAGACATTGCTGTATCAGCAGCTGCAGCATCTTCAGTAGCGTAATTTTCAGTTGTTACTGGATCAGTCTCGGTCACGTTAGCTACTTTAATAAAACCACCTGCGCCCATATCAGCTTTTATGCTAGTTGAGGCTTGAGAGAGCTGTTGCGTTTGATATGCGCTTACCTGACTAGCTTTAACTTTATATTGCTGGTAGGCAGGAATAGCAATGGCAGCGACTATACCAAATAGTGGAATAATGAAAATGACGAGATAGATTTTGTAGAAATCTCTCACTAAAGCTTCCATTTTAAAATTGCTCACCCCAAATTTATGGCCAGTTATAACAAACTTATGGGTGCGTTGTGCTACAAATGGAATGGCCAAGCCTAATGTGACGATGATTAACAATGTATAGCCGATAAACACTTTGATTGCCTGGCCGTACGTTCCATTAAAATCAAAGCGTAAGCCGCGGTAGCTAGAGTTGCGGGCGTTAAACATCATGCCGCGAACGATAATCCAAGGTAGTGCAAGAAATAATATAAATGCCATCAAAAGGCCAAATGCTGGGTTCATACCAGAAACCACGCTGTAAATCACAAATAAAACAAAGGCAATAATTCGACCTTTTAGAATATTTATTGGGTTCGCGTGGTAATCAAAACCAACACCATCCACCAGCGTATTGTTGTAAAAGTATTTTTTGCGGCGCACCTTTGCCCAAGCTGAATAAATACCTAAAGTAACGATTGAGAGCAGTAAGTTCACAATCCAAATGCCGAAATATTCACCAGCTTTTCCAGTGAATACTACGGGAGTTTTATTATCTGACATATGTTTTCCCTTATATTGTTTGTTTTTTTTAGAAGTAAGGCGTGGTGCAGAACATGACTGCTGCTAGGCAGATATGAGATATTAGCACCAGTAAGTACTTTGTCCAATACAAGCCAAAACACTACCAATCCAATGTTTGGTGATAGTATTTGCTTAAATTAATTGAAACTAAGAACAAAAATGCAATACTTTAGAAATGCTGTTTTAAACGATGCAGAAGCTATTTCAACGCTTGTGAACATGGCTTATCGTGGCGATTCTAGCCGTGCAGGTTGGACAACTGAAGCGGATATTCTTGATGGCTTACGTACTTCTGTGTATGAAGTTGAACGCCTAATTGCATCAGAAAGTACGATTATTTTGCTCTGCTTGAATGATAGCGAGTTATGCGGTTCAATTTGCCTTGATAGGGCTCAATCTGCCGCGCATATTGGCATGTTTGTAGTGAACCCAACGCTACAGGCAAATGGCATAGGTAAAAGCCTGCTTGCTGCGGCCGAAAAATTAGCACAAGAAACTTGGGCAGTCGATAAATTTCAGATGCACGTGATTACTTTAAGGCACGAATTAATTGCGTTTTATGAACGGCGTGGTTATTTACGGACTGGTATTTTGAGTGAGTTTCCAGTTAACCCTGCCATTTGGCAGCCAAAACTAGCTGGCCTTAAATTAGAGACGCTAGAAAAGGTAGCGCTTACTAAGCAATCATCTAGTTTTTACAGCTTGAATTTTTTAAGTCCACCCATTACCAACGAATAAGCTGCAGGCACTACCACCAAAGTTAACAAAGTTGACGAAACCATCCCGCCAATAATGGCTACAGAGAGCGGCTTGTTCGTTTCAGAACCTGCACCTAAACCAAGCGCGGCTGGTAACAGCGCTAGAATAATGGTGAGTGAGGTCATGACCACAGGGCGTAGGCGAATAGGGCAAGCTTCTTTTAAGGCATCGTTAATGCTGGCGCCTTTTTCTACGAATTGATTGGTTAAATCAACTAGCAAAATAGAGTTTTTTGCGACCAAACCTATCAGCAATACCAAGCCTATCATTGAATAAATGTTTAAGGTATTGCCTGTCATAAGTAGCGCGATTAAACCGCCAATAATAGCGAGCGGCTGTGCCAGCATAATGAATAATGGCTGTATAAACGAGTTGAACTGGCTTGCAAGTACCATGTAGAGCAAAAGAAAACCAAGGGCAAATACAAACTTAATATTTTTCATAGTTTTGCCAAACTCTTCTGCTTGACCTGTGAGTTTGAGTGTGTAGTCAGGTGGCACAATTTTAGCCGTGGTGGCTTTTACAATATCGACGGCTTCGCCTAGCGAAACATTAGGATTAGCGTAAAAGTTAACCGCATATTGCAGGTCGTAACGCCCGATGACTGCGGCACCTAATTCTTTATTAAAGCTTGCGAGTGCATCTAAACGAACTAGCTCACCTGAGCTACTGCGAAGATATATTTTGCTTAAATCATCGGTGTTCTTTAGTTGGAACTCATTTGCTTTAAGTCGAATGTCATAGCGTTGCCCATCACCATTTAATTCATTGTATTTAGCGATATTAATGCCACCCGCATATACTGAAACTGCTGTAGCAATGTCATTGGCGCTAATACCAAGTGTGCTAGCTCTAACGCGGTCAATTTGCATATTAAGCTGAGGTAAATCTAATTGAACGTCTACATCCACTTTACCAATGCTGTTATTAGCACTTAAATCTTTTTGTAATAATTGAGAAATACGTCCGATTTCTTGTAAATTAGCGCCTGTTAAATTAAATTGTAATTTTTCAGAACGCTGACCACGGGCTATAGAGCTGGGAGAAGGAATGGCACGCACACCTGGAATTTGATCTAATTCTTTTTTTAATTCTTTAATCAGTGTTTGTTGGCTTTTGTCACGTTGCTCTTTGGGTTTTAAGCGCACATTAATATTACCTTGGTTCACTTGTCCACGTGAGCCAGTACCTATCGTAGCAAAGTAGCTGACGATTTCATTTTTATGCTGAGAAAGTTTTGCCTCTATCAGCTTTAAGCGAGAGTCGGTGTAATCTAAACTTGAGCCTAGTGGTGTTTTAACGTTAATGCTAAAGCTACTTTCGTCGGTTTCTGGAACAAAATCTTTCTCAACATATTTAAGTGAGAAAAATCCGCTCACAGCAACAAAAATCAGCGTGATTAGCAACACTAAGCCACGATGGTTGAGCGATGAATATAGTAGTTTTTTATACACATTGTCCAGTCGAGCCAATTGGCGGCCAACTGCTCTGTATAGCGCATTTTCGTTATGAGTGACGCTTAAGTAGCGAGAGCACAGCATAGGGGTGAGTGTGAGCGAGACTAACAAGGACACTAATACGCCGAAGGTTACAACCACAGCAAAAGATTTAAAGAACATGCCGATAATGCCATCCATAAAAATCACGGGGGCGAAAATACAAACGAGCGATGCGGACGATGCAAGTACGGCAAATACCACTTCATTACTGCCTAAAATAGTAGTTTTGGTGCGAAATGCAGCAACCGCTTGTGGGGTTTTTAAATCGGCGGTGCTCATGCTATCGCCAACTTCGCCTTCCATATGGCGCAAAATGCTTTCGCGTACCACAATGGCGTCATCGACCACCACACCTATCAGCAATAGCAAGGCCAGCAATGTCATGCTGTTAAAGGTGTAGCCTGTAAAGTACATCACGGCAATTGCGCCTAAAAGCGATACTGGGATTTCCAAACAAATCATTAATGTTGAGCTAAACGAGCGCATAAAAATTAACACAATCAGCGCTGCGAATAGCGTACCTTCTACCAAGTGCTCCTTAAGCGAGGCCACTAGCTGGTTGATGAAGATGCCATCATTGGAGGATACCTCTAGCATCATGCCAGGCGGTAAGTTGGGACGAATGTCTTGCTCTAATCTACGTTCGACTTCATTAATAATCCCAACAGTATTGGCGTTTGCAATTTTTATCATACCAATGCCCACAGTTGGCTTGCCGTTATAGCGAGCTATTTGGCGATTATCTGTAATACCATCTTCCACTGTTGCAACGTCTTTTAAGCGTATAGGAACACTTGCTTTATCGACAATGACCATATTGGCTAGGTCTGCAATTTTATGAAACTCAAGGTCAAGTTTTAACAATTGTTCGGCTTGTGAGCTGACTAGAAACCCGCCAGGGAGCTGCACATGCTCGCGATTAAACGCTGCGATTAAATCAGTGGCAGTGAGCTTATAAGCGGCCATGCGCTCTGGTTGAATGTAAACTCTAATCACGCGGTCTCTGCGCCCGCCTATTGTCACTTCACCTACACCATTAATGGTTTCAAACTTCTTTTTAAGCACATTGCTGGCGTATAAATTGAGTTGTTGTAAGGTGCGATCACCACTTAATGCCAGCCAAATAACAGGTGATGCATTGGTGTCTACTTTTTGCACTACAGGCGGATCAGTGTCGGTTGGTAAGCGCCGCACTACTTGATTCACTTTGGCTTGTACCTCGTTGTAAGCGACATCGATGTCTTTGCTCAGCGTAAAGGTAATGTTAATGCTGGAAACCCCAGGCGATGAGGCTGATTGTATGTGCTCAATACCTGGTGTGGTGTTAATTGCAGATTCAATAACGCTAGTGATACTAGTGTCAATCACATCAGGATTTGCGCCACGTAAAGTGGTATTGACTGTAATAACTGGAAAATCGATCGAGGGTACGCGATCTACTCCAATGCGTTGATAGGCGATGATACCGAACAGAATAATCACGCCAGACACCATCCAAGCAAGAACGTGGCGTTTAATGGATAGTTCTGGCAAGGTCATGTATGGTTAGCTCTGGCTTGACGAGTTAAGAAGCAGATTTTTTGTCAGCGATTTTAATCGCTGTATCATCGGTCAAAAAGCCCGCACCGTCGACTACGATAGTGTCATTTTCATTAACGCCACTCAGTAGTTCTACCATACCGTTTTGATGCGCGCCCGTTTTTACAACAGCCTGATAAGCTTTTTTGCCACGCACTACGTAAACAACGTCACCAGCAGGGCGCAACACCACGCTTTGCTCAGGCACCATCATTGCTGCTGCTTGTTCTCCTAGAATGACAGTGCCAGTCACGCTGGCGCCAGGTTGCCAATCTGGAGCACCTAATATGTCAGCAATCACATCCACCGTGCGGCTGCCCTCAACGATCATTGGCTTTAAATCGTGAATAGTACTTTTAATGACAGTCTCGCTAGTTGGCGAGGATAGACGAACTTCTAAACCAGTTTTGAGCTTTGCTGCAATGTGTTCAGGAAAAGGTAAGTGCGCACGAAGATGCTGTTTAGAAACAATCATGACGATGGGGTCACCTACTTTTAAAAACTCACCGTCATCAACCAGCTTTTTCTCAACATTGCCACTGGCTGGCGCATAGATTTTGGTTTTACTACTACTGTGGTTAATACTGCCCACATGCGCTTTAGCGCCAACTAATTGTTCTTTTAGCACGTTCTGTTGCGCCACCTCGTTATCAACGGCATTTTGTGAAATGAATTTTTTTATCACTAGCGCTTGATTACGCTCGACGGTTTTGGCTTGGTTCGCCAATAGCGCCTCAATACGCGCCACTTCAGCCTGTGCTTCATTGCGCTGCATACCGAAGTCTGATGCATCTAAAGTGGCAATAAGCTGACCTAGCTTAACAGATTCGCCCGTATTGACATGAATTTTAATGACACGGGCAGCGACCTCGGCCGAAAGGGTTGGGTTAGTGAGCCCTTCCAGCGTACCAATGGCTTCTTCACTCGTTTCAACGGCCTGATTTTTTACTTGTGTAACGGTAACGAGCGTCGGTTTCACTTCTTTTTTGTCAGCAGTTGCATCCTTAGCACCACAGGCAATCATCATGGTAGAAAGCAGTACGATAAAGAAAAGTTGAATATTTTTTTGCATATTTTTAACGATTAATCATTTCTTATTTTTTGTTAAATTTATCTAATTGAGACCAATCAAAATATGGGCCAGGATCCGTTTTTCGGATTGGCGCAATATTAGAATGTCCTACTATAGCCTGTATTGGGTAAGTACTAGTTAAGATCCCTATCAATTTTTTAAGGGTATGGTACTGCGCTGATTCAAATGCTTCAAAGTCTGAACCTTCAAGCTCTATTCCGACAGAGAAGTCGTTGCAACGTTCCCGACCGTTCCAACTTGATATCCCTGCATGCCAAGCACGGTCTATACAAGACACAAACTGTATAAGTTTGCCATCGCGTCGTATGAGAAAGTGAGAGGATACTTTACGAGTATAAATGTCAGCGTAATAAGGATGTTCATAAGGGTTAAGGCGGTTAGTGAACAGCTCAACAATGCCATTGCCACCATATTGGCTTGGCGGCAGACTGATGTTGTGAATGACAATTAAGCATACCTCGTTTTCAGGCCTAGCATCAAAATTTGGAGAGGCAATATACTGGGCAGCGCTAACTAATCCTGCTGTATCTATTAAATAAGATTTCATGATCCATGATTTTATGCGAAATTTAAGTTGAAAATTACAGTATTGCTATAAAATTATCACATTAATAAATAGTTACTCCAACGTTGAAGTGAGTTAGGAAAAATTAGATGGTATTTTTGCAATTGTTTCTCATGCTTATCGTGATATTAATCGCGGCAGAAGTGTTTACCAACGCGTTAGAGCACTTGGGCGAAAAGCTTGGGATTTCTGAAGGCGTTACTGGCTCTATCTTTGCAGCGGTGGGTACAGCCTTGCCTGAAACGATGGTGCCCTTGCTCGCTTTGTTAGCGGGTACGCAAAACGTTGCGACCAATGAAGAAATTGGTGTGGGTTCAATTTTAGGCGCGCCTTTGATGCTAGCGACTTTATCTATTTCACTGATGGCGATTTCGGTTTGGAAACGACGCGGTACACAAGGACATTTAAGGCCAGAGCGCACAGGCTTGACGCGCGACCTTAATTTCTTTATTGCCGCATTCACTTTTGCAGCGGTTGCCATGTATGTGCCGCACACTTTAACAACAGTTCGCTATGGTTTGGGTGTTTGTATGGTGTTGATTTATGTTGTTTACGTGATGATGACGATTAATGCCTCAAAAGCTTTGGTAGAGGATGGTCATGCGACTGAAGCTGGTGGTGATATGTTTTTATGCAAAGTTGGTTTACCTAACAATATGATTGTGATTATTGTGCAGCTAATTTTGGGTGTGGCCTTACTGATTGCTGGTGCAAAAGGGTTTATTCACGGCGTTGAAGCTGCCTCTCACATTATAGGTATTTCAGCATTGTTATTGTCATTACTGATTATCCCGATTGCGACTGAGTTGCCTGAAAAAGTAAACAGTATTTTATGGATACGTAAAGGCAAAGACACTTTGGCGTTTGGTAATATTACTGGCGCTATGGTGTTTCAAGGGACTCTATTACCCGCGATTGGCATTATGTTAACGCCGTGGGAACCGCGCAAAGAGGTGGTGTTAGGTATCGCTGTGACCTTGCTGGCATCAATCTGGTTGCGCTACTTAGTTGCAAAAGGCGGCATCCGAGTGTGGCATTTGCTAGTCAATGGCGCGATGTATGTGACTTATTTGGTGCTAGTATTAAGTTGAACTTGTTAGCACAATTAGCCTATTGAAAATGTAGCTTAGTAGGTTTGATGTTTAATTAAGCGTCATCATTTTCAAAATCCCCTTCTTTAGCCAAGCCTAGCTTAGATAATCTATAACGTAGCGTGCGGAAGCTAACTCCAAGTAGCTTCGCTGCAGCTGTTTTATTGTTATTGGTTTTTTCTAATGCTTTTACGATGGCTTGCTTCTCAATGTCTTCAAGATATTCGGGTAAGTTAAGTTCTGCGCTTTTGCTTGGGTTAAATGTTGGATTTTGTTGCCCGTTTGTACTCAATACTTTAGCGCTATATTCATTTTCATAGCTTAAATCTTCAGTTGTAATGGTGTTGCCATCGCACATTGCTAAAGCCCGTTCCAGCATATTTTCTAATTCACGCACATTGCCAGGAAACTGCATCGTTAAGATGTAGGTCTTGGCTGCGCTATCGAGTTCTGGCATCTTGATGTTTTGGTTGCCGCATAACTTAGCGAGTAACAAATTAGCCAGTACTGGAATATCGCTTGGACGGTCGCGCAAAGAAGGCATTTTAAGTTGAATGACGTTTAAGCGGTAATACAAGTCTTGCCTAAACAAACCTGCCTCCATCATTACAGCTAGATTTTTGTGGGTGGCGCTGATGATACGCACATCTACAGCTTCTTCATTTGTGCCGCCGACCATACGCACTTTCTTTTCTTGAATCGCACGTAAAAGCTTGACTTGCATAGCCAGCGGTAAATCAGCCACTTCATCTAAAAATAAAGTTCCGCCATTAGCTACTTGGAACATGCCTTCTTTATCTTGACTCGCACCAGTAAAAGAACCTTTTTTATAGCCGAAAAACTCACTTTCCATTAAGTTTTCTGGAATCGCTCCACAGTTAACAGCAATGAACGCACCATCACCTCTAGAGCTGTTTTTGTGAATGAGTTTAGCTGCCAACTCTTTACCGCTTCCAGATTCGCCGCTAATGTAAACAGGCGCTTGGCTACGTGCAAGCTTAGCAATCATCGCGCGCACATACACCATAGGCTCTGAGTCACCAATCATTTCAAGCGCATTGCCCTTGGTGGTATTGGTTTGCGAAGTCAGTTTGAGTGCGAACTCGATTACTGGGCGTAATTGCTTGAGTGAGATAGGCTTGCTAAGATAATCAAAAGCGCCAGCTTTAAGGGCCGACACCGCATTTTCTGCGCTAGCATGGGCGGTGATGACCGCGACAGGCAAACCCGGGTGAAATTCGTTAATATGATTGACTAAATCTAGCCCAGTGCCGCCAGGCATTTGCATATCGGTAAGGCATAGCGCATATGGGCGTTGAGAGAGTAATGACTTGGCTTCTTGGATATTGCTTGCGCTATACGTATCAATGTCCATGCGCTCAAGCGTCATCGTGAGCAGTTCACGAATATCAGTTTCATCGTCGACGATTAAGCAGGTTGGTTTTTCAGTCATGAGTTATTATGCCTTGATTTATGTAGACTTTGAATTTAGCTAGACTTTTTTAGATGTAGAATAAACGCGCTACCAATGGGTAATGCTTGATATTGCAACTTTGCATTATTAGCTTCAGCTAATTCACGCGAAATATAAAGCCCCAAACCATTGCCTGTATTTTTAGTAGTGAAAAATGGCTCGAATAGCCTCGATTGATCTTGTTTATCTACGCCGCTTCCATCATCTATAATTTGAATATTTAAAGCAACTTTGCTTATCTCTGAACAGCTTATTTTCAAGCTGCCAGCTTGTTTCTGGCTGTGTTCCCAGCCGTTTTTACAAAGATTCCATAAAATTTGCGTGAGATGACGTTTGTCAAAAGAGATATTTATTTGCGATAAATTATCGAGATGGAAATATTCCACAGGTACTTTTTCTATTGCACAAAATTGTGCATGGAAACTGCTTAGAAATTCTCTCAAGTCAAATTTTTCTAACTGTGTGCGGTCTCGTCTATTTAGCTCAAGTACATCTTTGATAATTTGGTCGATACGCCCAATATTGTCAGCAACGATTTCTAATAATCTATTAGTCGACTTAGAGTTGTTTTCTTCTTCTTGAAGCAGTTGGTTTGCATGGCTAATCGCACTGAGTGGGTTGCGAATTTCATGCGCGATATTAGCAGTTAACCTGCCCAGCGCAGCTAGTTTAGCTTGTTGAGCCGCTGTTTGGATTTGGCTCAAATCTTGAATGAAAATGACCGCACCAGCATGTCTGTCTAATAGACCTGAGCCTTCTTCTTGATTGATAGGCATAAACCTAAGTTTTAATTCACGACTGCCTATAGAAATATTAGCGTTATTGTTTTCGTCTGCGCCTTTGACCCAATCATTAAACACAGAAGCAATTTCAGGGGCTTGATTGCTTAGGCTTAAATTACCCTCACCATTCTGAGTTAAGGAAAGCAATGCTGTAGCTTGCAAATTACTGTGCCGAATATTTAAATGTTCATCCACTACAATGATTCCATCTTGCATCTCTTGAGTGATAAGACCATTTACTTGTGATAGGTTTTCAATGTCAATGCCGCGAGCCAAAGCGAGTTCTTCACTATGCTGCATGCGTTTGGCAAGGCTGTAGGCAAGCCAGGCAGTGGCAAAGCAACTCAAACTCAGTATGGCTGATTGCGTATAAGAGGTTGCGGATAAGTCGTCTAATAGTATTCGATAGGTTTGTTCAAGCAACAAACCTATGCTGGCAACTGCTGCATAAAATAGGGAGAGTCTGCCATTGCTGACTAAACTGGCAATCACAATAATAATGACTAGTAAAAGTCCTAAACCACTGCTGATACCGCCAGCAGAAAACATGAATAAAACAATGAAAACAATATCCGCAATGATCTGTAGTGGTAGTGAGAGTCGATATGCTTTAGACTTTAACGGACTTATCAACAAGATGAAAATGCTAAAGATAAAGTATGCAATAGACAGCTTAAAGGTGAGTAAGCTGTGTTCACTTTGCCAAATGGAGTCTTTACCCAAGTATAGGTAAGAGATGATGAAAACTAAACTTAAAACAAAGCGAAATATGTTGAGGACATTGACTGCATGGCCTTGAAGCGTTAAGTCAATTGAATCTGCAAAACTTTTTTTTACATTAGAATTTAATTTGAATAGTGGCATTGATAGTTAAACTACTTATGGATGTGTGCTTTGCTGCAGTAAAAATTACCATTGACCAGAAATGCTTCTGATCTTGGCAAATGTACAGCACATGAAGCACATTGCACCATGCTTTCTATTTCTTGCTCGTTTACTGGAGCATCTTTTTTGATGTTTTTATCGTCACTTTTAATACCAGCATTACTTCGTTTAAAAGCAACTACAAGTAAGTAAATGACAATCCCTAAAAAAATCAGTCGCCACATTAGATTTTGTACCCATTCAATAATTGATATGATTGTAACTAAAGCTTGGCTTAGTTCAAAATATAAACCTGATATACTTTCATTTAATGACTGCGTTATTAACATACAATAAATCAACTAACCATAAGCGCAATGGCAACGACTAGAGAACTTTCAGACTTTCTTGAGTCGGTTGAGCGTCGCGCTTTTAAGCAGACGGCTTATGCTGTGCGTGACGATCACGCGGCGCTGGATATCGTGCAAGACGCGATGATGAAGCTTGCGGAAAAATATGGAGACAAGCCCGCAGCAGAATTACCTATGTTGTTTCAGCGTATTTTGCAAAACACCATGCGAGATTTTTGGCGCAGGCAGAAAGTACGGAATATATGGACCACGCTACTCTCTTCATTTGGTGGTGGAGAAGATGGAGAAGAGCGAGATCCTTTAGATACAATTGATGTTGAGGATGATAGTGATGAGCCGTCAGCTCAACTTGAACGCAGTCAAACGATAAAGCTCATAGAAAAAGCGTTGGAAAAGCTTCCCACGCGTCAACGAGAAGCCTTCGTGTTGCG
>JBBQLN010000022.1:0-44334 GCA_038327905.1 Burkholderiales bacterium | reverse complement strand
TCTGCGGCATCCGATGCATTAGAAATCAACTCGCGTAATACAATTTCTTTATTACTGTATAGCGAATGAATCATCAATTGCAGAAGCTGTTTCACTTCTGCTTGAAAGGCCATGGATTGCTTTGGGTGAGTTTCTTTTTTTCAGTCTCTGCGGACATAGATTTAGCTCCTAATGTTAATAATAAAAAAACAATAGTCTCTATGTGGGGATATTTAAGGAATTTTCAAGCGTGATAACTTATAGAACACAATCTTTACATCAGGTCACGAATAAATATCCAATTTAGATAAATACAATCAACGCCAATTATTAGGTAATTAAACGTCACTTTCTGTTACATCCATTACCCATTGCAATAATGGTGCCCACTGCTGTAAATCCTGCTCTACCTGAGAAGGACGCATATCAAAAATGCCTACTCCTTGTTCTGCGGCGGCAACATACACTTGGGCATTACGCAAATAAGTCAGCACTGGAAATCCAGCTTGATCCATAAACTCAGCTAAATTTACCGCAGAATTAGCACGACTGTTTACGCGCATACCCACCAAGGCAACAAATGTTTTGTTTTTACGAACAGCCTTTTCTTGAGTCAATATCTCTAAAAAATATCTTGTAGCACCTATATCAAAAGCTGAAGGCTGGACTGGCACAATGACACAATCTGCATCTTTCACAGCGCTTGATAACTTATCATCTCGCAGACCAGCGGGCGAGTCAGCAATCAGCCATTCTGGCTCAAATATTGGGGCTTTTCCACGTACATTGTGAATATGTATATGAGGGAGCTCTAATGAACGACGCTGTAACCACTGGGTAGACGATTGCTGGCGGTCCAAATCTGACAGCATGACTTTATCACCTAGCATCGCAAAATAACTCGCTAGATTAGTAGCCAAAGTAGTCTTGCCACATCCACCTTTAGGGTTGGCAACTAGGATGTTCTTCATAAATGATGCTCCTGAATTTTAGTTACTTCTGTATTTTTTAAAAATCATACAGTAATTTTCCTGATATGACAGAACGACCTATTGACATTAATGATGAACCGAACTCATCACTTTATCTAAATATTTAAAAGATTATTCCAACTAAAAAGTTTTTGATTGAGAGATTTTTTGAGAATCCGCCTACTACACGTATTTAACTCATTTTTTCTTATCATATTCCTTCTTATTATCTTTTTTCTTATTATTTTCTTTTTTATTGATTTCAATCCTCTTTTCACGCCACTCTTGAAGCTGCTCATCTTCCAATTCAAGTTGTATCGCCTGTGCCTCGATTGTATTTAGCTTTTCATCACCTAATCGACGTGTTAATTTGCCGCCCATTCGACTTTGTAGTCGCTCCAATTCTTCTACAGTTAAGTTTTTTGCTTTTTCAATGAATGCTTCACTGGCTACTTTAATTTTCATACCTACTCCTTAATATAAGTGAATTACAAAGTGTTTTCAGTGTGGAGTATAAATTAGCGCAACGTTTCAATGTGTTACATATTTATGAAAAAATTTTCAATTAAAACTATCCCAGCTACATTTACGCTACTTAATTTTTCCTTTGTCATCAAACTTTCAAACTATAATTACATAATAAACAATAATATTGTTTTTTTAATATCTTTTTCTTAGAAAATTAAAGTTAGAATTTACTATGGCATCTATGGAATATAACCTAAACAATCAACTTAACATACCTGCTAACAACGACTTATTAGCTGCAATTGATCTGGGTTCCAATAGCTTTAGGCTAGAAATTGGTCGCTTGGATAGCGGCCATATTCAGCGTGTTGAATATCTAAAAGAAGCTGTGCGACAAGGTGGAGATTTGGATGAAGACCGTAATCTAACATCTGAATCAATAGATCGTGGCTTACGGTGTTTAGCTAGATTTGGCGAACGACTTCAAGGTTTTAAAGCCACGCACGTGCGTGCTGTTGCTACACAAACTTTACGTGAAGCCAATAATCGAGATGTATTTATCAAACTTGCTAAAAAAGCATTGGGCTTTGATGTGGAAGTCATCTCTGGTGTAGAAGAAGCACGCCTCATTTACCAAGGCGTGAGTCGATTTTTACCTCAGTCTAATGAAAGACGTTTGGTGATTGATATTGGTGGTCGCTCTACTGAGTTTATTCTTGGGCAAGGCTTCAAATCGCAGCATACTGCATCACTTCATGTAGGTTCTGTTGCATGGTCACTCAAACATTTTGGTAGTGGAGAATTAACTGAAAATGCTTTTACACGTGCCGAAATTGCTGCTGAATCAATTTTTGACACTTTAGGCTCTAATTTCAACAACAAGCATTGGGAGATTGCCTATGGAGCTTCAGGTACCGTTGGCGCAATTGCAGATGTTTTATATCAGTATGGCAGACCAATAGATACCATTACTAAAGAAGGTTTATATTGGCTTCGTGAAGAATTGCTTCGAGCGAAACATGTAGACAAACTTCGCCTTCTAGGCTTAAAAGAAGAGCGTAAAGCCGTTATTGGTGGCGGACTATCTATCATGTTAGGTGTTTTCGACTTTTTAAACATTGAAACACTCAATGTCGCAAAAGGCGCATTAAGGCACGGTTTGCTATATGACATGATCACGCGCGACAATGAAATGTTAGATTTAAGAAATGAATCTGTGCTTCGCTTAGCACGTAAGTTTGACGTTGATGAAATCCATGCAAAAACCGTAGCGACTGTTTCTGAAAAACTTTTTGAAAAAATCAGCGAGGTCATTCAATTTGCGCCTGGTGAACAACAAATACATGCTCGCAAGCTAGGATGGGCAAGTTTGCTACATGAAATTGGTTGTAACATTTCTCCAATTGACGCCCATTTACATGGTGCTTATATCCTTGAACACGCCGAGCCAGCTGGCTTCGCACAAAGTGAACTACACTGCCTAAGCTTATTAATATTAGGCTATAAAGGTAAACTAAAACGATTAGAAGCTGATTTTACCGACCGTATTTTCGTGATGCAACTCATCTGTTTACGTTTGGCCGTCATTTTGTGTCATGCACGGAAAATGCCAAATTTACGAGGGTTTCAGCTTCAATATGCTAATAATTCCATCCACCTAACCTTACCAAAAACCTGGCCAGAAAAGTTTCCACAGTCATATTATTTACTTGATGAGGAGATTGTGGCTTGGCAAAAAATCAACTGGAACCTAGAAATATCAAACACTTAAAATTTTGTCATAAAAAATTCATATTCAAATTATTACTAACAGTATAAACTGTTTATATCGTTTATCTAGGAGAAAAGAATGTCAAAAATCAATAAGACTCAAGCTGCAGCTCTAAAAGCACCTGCTGAAAAAGCCACTCCAGCAATTGCACCAGTTAAAAAAACTGTTGCGTCAAAGCCAGTCGTTGCAAAGGGTGTAATTGTTAAAGCATCAGCACCAAAACCAGCTGCTGCAATACCAGTTAAAAAAGCAAGTCCAATTAAAGCCAATCCAAAAGTAGTGGCAAAACCTACGCTGATTAAAGCAAAAGTAGATAAAGCTCAAAAAGAGAAAACACCTAAGCTGAAAATGGAACGTGATAGTTTTACGATGCCTAAAGCAGAGTATGCGCAAATTAACGTATTGAAAGAGCGTCTAGCTAAGCAAGGTCATCATGCAAAGAAAAGTGAATTGTTACGCGCGGGCATTATGCAATTAGCCGCGATGACTGATGCAGCATTAAAAGCTGCCATGAGCAAAGTTCCGACGATTAAAACTGGCAGACCTAAAAAGAAATAAGCTAGTAATAACCGTATTTAATAATCAGGGTGCTGTACCGTAAATAAATAAGTCTGCAAAACACCATCTATTTCACGCTGGCGCAGCCACCAAGCTGCGCCTTTCTTCACGGCGCATGCGCTTTCATTCATACCTAACAATTTTGTGATGACAAAACCTAAGTTAGGTTGATGCCCAATGATAAGTATTGTTTTGCTAGTATCGTTATCAATAATTTGTTTGGTGATAATCTCAGCAGTACTATCTACGCTTAAGAAATCAACTACTTTAATTTCAATCGGGTTAAGTTTTTGTAATGCTGCTGCTGTTTCAATACAGCGTCGCGCAGGGCTGCAAAATACTTGTGTATTTGGTGGCAAGTGATGATTCAACCACTTAGACATTTTTGCGGCATCTTTAAGACCGGTTTTGGTGAGCGCCCTATCAGTATCAGCACCTGTTTTGCTATGTACTTCGGCCTCAGCATGACGCAATAATATCAAATTTGCCATTTCACCATTCTATGCTAGTTTTGATACTTTTTAAGTAACAACCGCTGTGCACTTAATTCTGGCTCTAAACCTTTAACCTTTGACTGAGAAACACTCAATGAGTAGGTACCATCAGCATTAAGAAGCCATGCATTTTGATTATCATCCAAGCACATTTGACAACACTCTTGCAAAATTCGTGCTCGATTCTCAACATCCATAATTGGCCAAGCAATTTCAACGCGGCGCATCATGTTGCGGTTCATCCAGTCAGCACTTGAAAGCCACATGTTTTCAGCTTCATCAATTTTAAAATAGAAAACGCGAGAATGCTCTAATAATCGCCCTATTATTGATCGCACCCTGATGCGACCATTTAATCCAGGCGCATCAATTGGCAAAATACAAGCACCACGAAGTATCAAGTCAATTTCAACGCCAGCACGCCCTGCGTTCACAAGTCCTTGCACTAATGCCACATCAGTAAGCGCATTCATTTTTAAAATAATTCTTGCCGATTTACCAGTTTTTGCGGCCAACTCAGCGCTTCTAATTTTTGCCAACATCTGTCTGTGCAAATTAAATGGCGCAACGAGCAACTTTTGCATGCGTGGCAATTTTATTTGGCTGGCAATATGCCTAAATAAATATTCCATATCTCGGGTGATTTTCACATCCGACGTTAACATACTCACATCGGTATATAAACGTGCGGTTCTTGGATTGTAATTACCCGTAGAAACGTGCCCATAATGTTTTAAACGAGTACCTTCTCGACGCATCACCAACAACATTTTCGCATGCGTCTTTAATCCTACAACACCATATACCACTTGCGCGCCCACTGACTCTAAATCTTCTGCCCAGTTAATATTAGCTTCTTCATCAAAGCGGGCTTTTAGCTCTACCACTGCCATCACTTCTTTGCCACGGCGAACTGCTTCTTGCAGCAACTTTAACATGCGCGGATCAGAGCCAGTTCGGTAAATGGTCTGCTGAATAGACAACACGTCAGGGTCATAAACCGCCTCCCGTAGAAAATCGATAACGGACTCGAAGCTTTCGTATGGCTGATGAATGAGAATATCTTTTTGTTTTAACTGCGTGAAGAAAGATTGTCCTGCTATTAATTGTTCACTTACCTTAGGCTCAAATGGTTTGAATTTCAGGTCATTTCCCTCAGCCAAATCCGCTAATTGCATCAGTCTCGCTAGATTCACTAATCCATTCACGCGATACAAAGATTGTTTTGGTAAATCAAATTGCTGTAGTAAAAATTTAGCGAGCTTCTCGTCACACCCATGAGAAACCTCTAAACGCACGGCATCACCAAAATTGCGCTGTACCAACCCTTGCCTTAATGCGGTGCGAAGATTTTTTACATCTTCCTCATCCACAGCCAAATCTGAATGTCTAGTCACCCTAAATTGTGAAAAATTAAGCACCTCTCTACCTGCAAACAAACTCGCCAAATGCGCGCGAATGACGCTAGATAAAGAAACAAATTTTTGTTGTTTATCACTCAGGTTTTTTGGCAATTTAATCAGGCGTGGTAAAACTCTTGGCACTTTTACAATAGCAATATTATTTTCGCGGCCAAATGCATCATGACCACCTAGCAGTACAATAAAATTAAGTGATTTATTCGCCACTTGCGGAAACGGGTGTGATGGATCAAGTGCAACAGGTACCAATAATGGGCGTACCTCGAATTCAAAATATTTAGCTACCCACTTACGCTGCTCAACTGTACGATCGCCATGCGAGACCAGATACACGCCTTGTTTTGTCAATGCAGGCATCAACTCAGTATTAAAAATTTGATATTGCTTATCCACTAATGTGTGAGCTACCTCAGATATTGCCTGATAACTTTGTACATTAATGTCACTTTTACGATCATCTTCTCGCATTGCATCTACATGTGGTGCTGCGCGGACTTCAAAAAACTCATCTAGATTAGAAGAGACAATACAAAGAAAGCGAAGGCGCTCTAGCAATGGGTATTCAAGATTTTGTGCGAGACTCAATACGCGTTCGTTGAACGCTAAAATACTGATGTCACGATTGAGTAATTTTAAAGGTGGGTAAGCTGAACGCATATGATCTTCAATTTTGTTATGCTTTAGATGTTATGCGCCAATTGTGACAAATTGATGAAGTTATGATGAAAAACTAAAGCTTCATTCTTAGCGGGTTGTAATTTTAAAAAACTACTTTTTGGCCAGCAATAGTTGTATAAGCAACCCAGCGGCGGCAAAACCAAAAGGTGCAGTCACACATACACTAGAACCATAACCAGCGCAGTTCAAACCAGTAATTGCTGTGTCACCAGCTTCACATACGCGATCTGGCTGAACGACCTCTTCATCTGAATAAACACACTGAACGCCGAATTTTGCTGATTTATTTTTAGCAGCATCTGCTTTTGCAAAACCATAATCGCGACGCAATAAATTGCGGACTTTGGCCAACAACTTATCATGACTGACTTGGCTTAAGTCCGCTTGCTTGATGCGCGTTGCATCTAAACGCCCGCCTGCTGCGCCAGTCATCACTATTGGGATGTTCTTTTGCTGACAAAATGCAACAATGGCCGCTTTGGCCTTGGCATCGTCTATGCAATCTATCACACCGTGAAAATTACGATTAAGCATTTCAGTTACGTTTTCAGCTGTGACGAAATCCTCAATTTCATTGACAGTGGCCGCAGGGTTAACAAGTTTGATTCTCTCAGCCATCGCCGTAACCTTAGCTTTACCAAATGCCCCTTCTACCGCATGCAATTGACGATTCACATTTGATTCAGCAATGTTGTCCAAGTCAATTAAGGTAATCGTACCCACTGCATTGCGTGCAACCGCTTCGGCCGCCCAGCTACCAACACCACCAATACCGATGACGCATAGGTGCATCGCTTGTAATTGGGCGAAGCCATCAACACCGTATAACCTTGAAACGCCACCAAATCGGCGCGCTAAATCCATCTGATCCATCATGCGGTCCCGTCGGTTTCGAGTACCACAAATGCAGCGGCTAAACTTTTCTCGTCACTAATACTAATATGCATTTGTGTGATACTTTTAGATTGCAGAAACGCTTGCAACTCTGAGGCTAAAACCAATACTGGCTTACCCAAACCATCATGCGAAACTGCAATGTTTTGAAACGTTGCAGGTGTACGCAACCCCGTTCCCAATGCTTTAGAAAAAGCTTCTTTTGCAGCAAAACGCTTAGCTAAAAATCGTGCTTTGATATGAGATTCCAAATAGCTGGCTAATTCACTCTTAGCTAAGATACGTTTGGCGAAGTCATCGCCAAACTGTTGAATGGAAGCCTCGATTCGAGCCACTTCTACAATATCTGTACCGATGCCAAAAATCATTTATAGCTAAACTCTTTGACCAGTGCCTTCATCTCACGTACCGCATTATCCCAGCCCACAAATAAGGCATGAGCAACAATTGCATGACCAATATTAAGTTCGTCTATGCCTTCAATAGAAGCGATTTCATGCACATTATGGTAATGCAAACCGTGACCCGCATTCACCACCAAGCCTAACGTTAAACCGTGAGCCACGGCATCTTTGATACGCTGCAACTCACGCGCTTTATCTACTGGATTTTCAGCATCAGCAAATGTACCTGTATGCAATTCAATGACTGGCGCGCCTGATTTTTTAGCAGCATCAATTTGTGCAAAGTCAGGCCCAATAAATAATGACACGCGGATGCCAGCAGCGCTTAATCTCTGCACGGATTTTTCCACATTAGTGAAGTTGCCAATCACATCTAAGCCACCCTCAGTGGTGCGCTCTTCGCGACGCTCCGGCACTAGGCAGACATCTTGTGGCGCGACTTCTACAGCAATGCCTATCATTTCATCAGTCACAGCACATTCTAAATTCATGCGCGTTTGCAATAAGCCACGCAAAGCACGAACGTCAGCATCCTGCATATGACGGCGATCTTCACGCAAGTGCAGCGTGATGCTATCTGCACCTGATTGTTCGGCGCGTAATGCTGCCTGCACTACACTGGGATATTTAGTGCCACGTGCTTGGCGGATTGTCGCTACGTGGTCGATATTGACACCTAATTTAATCATGGTTAACTTCTATCTTCTAAATTTTATAAAATTAAAAACCTTGTAAATCAATGAGTAACTGTCGCGTATGCAAAGGTTTATCACCTAAGTAATGGGCTAATAAATAGCGCATAAGTTGTTTACTTTGCTGCTGGGTTTGCACATTACTGTAATCATCGCTCGCCATCTCTATCAAAGTTTTTCCGAACAACTGTATGCCATTATTGACACGTGTTGAAGATGCATTTAAGCGTGTTGCACCATGCTCGGCAAGATACCGATAACTTGAATCCGCTAAAATCTGTTCATGATTCACATCATGCTGAAGCGGAATGGCATAGCCAAGTTCTTGCAATAACTTTAGTTCAAAACGCCTAAGCGTAGTTGCTAAGTCTTCACCGTTTGCCAAAATTTTTAAGGTGGCGCTGTAATACTCAAACAAGCTTTCATGCGGGTCCTCTCGTGGAAGCAGTCGCAATAACAACTCATTTAGGTAGAAGCCGCACATCAGCGCCTCACCTTTCAGCAAGAGTAAACCACCGCCCCACTCTAAGCTATGCAATGTTTTAAGCTCTAACTTACCTGACCAAGTGGCAAGTAAAGGCTGAAAAGACTGCAACATGCCGCGCATGGCAGAACGTGGACGCCTTGCGCCTTTTGCCGTAGTTGCCACTCGACCAAAGCCATGTGCAAAAAACTCTACAACTAGACTGGTCTCTTTAAACGGGTAAGTATGAAGCACATAGATGGGTTGGTTATCTTGGCGGTGTGAATTAGAACTAACCGCCATTATTGTTTAGACTCAACTGGGCTCGACAAACTATGATCCTCAGCCTTTAAAATCAACAATGGCACCAGCATTTCTGCGCCTGAAAAAAGTATCATCGCAAAACGCACGTTCTCATCGGCATGAATAGGCGTAAATTTACCAAAACCATATCTTGAGTTTCGCATAAGTTGCCAAGCACCTTTTGGTTCAGCATATTCAGGCTTATCAAAATGATGCTTAACCTCATCACTAGACACACTTTTTAAAGGATAATCGCCATTGTCAGCCAGTATCACCCAGCCCATTTCACCATCTTTACCAGTGTTTTTTAATTGGTACAAATACCAATCTTGGCCTTCTTGAGTATTGCCTTCACAAACCAGCTGGAATACATTGTTGATCTCGCCAGTTTTACGATTGATAGCGTAATAAATACCTTGCTCTTCTAGCTCAATTGGCTTGCCATAAAGCGGAATGTTATAGACATTATTCTGCATAGTGAAGACTATAAGCTATTAAGCCATAAGACAGCCCTGCTAATAACCCAGACTTTTGAGAGCTCTTTCATCGTCAGCCCAGCCGCCTTTAACTTTCACCCATGTTTCTAGGTAAACCTTACCACCAAATAACTTTTCCATATCCTGACGGGCTTCAGTAGAAATTTGTTTCATTTTTTCACCATTTTTACCAATAAGCATTGGTTTTTGGCTATCTTTATCGACAATAACAGCACAAAAAATACGGCGAAGATTACCGACTACTTCAAATTTCTCAATTTCCACAGCGACTGAATAAGGGATTTCATCACCAAGTAGTCTGAAAATTTTCTCACGCACTAACTCAGCCGCAAGAAAGCGCTCATTTTTATCCGTCAACTCATCTTCTGAGTATATCGCGGGTTGTTCTGGTAAATACTTACGAATCGTTTGTAAAAGCTCATCTAGATTGAGGCTCTTTTTTGCACTCACTGGCACAATGTCAGTAAATGGAAATTCCAAATCAAAATCTTGAATCAATGGCAATAAATTACCTTTATCCCCCATCAAGTCCGATTTATTTACCACTAAAATTGTCGGCGTTTTATCTGATAATAAAGCCAACACTTTACGATCAGCCTCACCTAATTTCATAGGCTCAATCACAAACAAGACCACATCCACCTCGGTGAGTACTTGCGTCACGGTTTTATTCAAACCTTTATTGAGCGTATTGAGATGCTTCTGTTGAAAGCCAGGCGTATCTACAAACAGAAACTGCGTATCGTCAGTGGTATGGATGCCTAGTAAGCGATGGCGTGTGGTTTGCGCTTTACGCGAAGTAATAGCTAACTTCATCCCTAAAATATGGTTTAACAAGGTAGACTTACCTACGTTAGGGCGGCCTACAATCGCAATGGTGCCACACTTAAACGCAGACAATGTGTCTACATTCAAATCTGAATCCAAGTTTGAGTCTGTCATTTCGGGCTATCCAATAGTCAATTTATGGTTTAGTTTATGCAATTTGGTTTTTACCAAAGCGTATTTTTTCTAATGCTAGCAAAGCAAGCTGGGCTGCTTGTTGCTCTGCGATGCGGCGGCTAGTGCCCTCGCCTACGGTACGAATATCAAGTTTTTGTATAAAACATTCCACAATAAACACTTGTGCATGTGCTTCACCACTAGTGTGAACTACGGCATACTCTGGCACTGCAATTTTTTTGCCTTGCAGTACTTCTTGTAATAAAGACTTAGCATCTTTATCAATAATTTTAGGGTCTATGGTATTAAGCTTTTCTGTATATAACTCTAAAACCAAAGTTTCAGCAGCAAAAAATCCGCCATCAAGATAAACCGCGCCAATGATAGCTTCTAAGGCATCTGCAAGTATAGACGGCCGACGCCAACCCGCACTCTTTAACTCACCTTCGCCTAGCTTTAGCGCATCACCAATGTCTAAAGAAAATGCAATTTCACTTATGGTGGCTTCTTTCACCAGTTGCGCTCGCAAGCGACTTAAATCACCTTCAGCCAAACTTGGAAAACGCTGATACAGCTGATTAGCAATAATAAAATTAAGCGCACCGTCTCCCAAATATTCAAGTCGCTCATTGTTTTGAGAAGCATAACTACGATGTGTCAGTGCTTGAGTCAGCAGATTTTTATCTACAAACTTGTAACTAAGGCGTTTTGATAAATCCTGCTGAGTCATTGAATATATTGATTACCTGTATTTCTAAACTATTTGCCGTCTGCTGAAGCATTAAAATCCATCATGACGCTAATGTTTCCAAAAAGCGGCGTGATGACTTGATACTGTGCAGCCACAGTTGTTTCACCTGCACTGTTTTTATCTATGATTAAATCTGAACCATGGATGACTGTAACGTAGCTAGTATCGGCACGCCTATTAAAAGAGTCCTGGATTTCTTTTTTGCTCATGCTACTTAAAGATTCTTTGTTCATAGCACGAATAACAGTTTTGACCGAGAAGTACTCTTGATATGCGGGGAAAAGCTTCATGGCAATGACCGCAACAAAAAATAGCATTGCACCAACAAACAACATGCCAACTAAAGTTGCACCAGACTGTTTTTTAAGATTTTTCTGATGTTTCATTTGATAAGTCTGCATAAAATTCTCCACAAAATTTAGTCAAGTTAAATGTTATTCATGTTAACGGATTGAATTACCAATTCGAGAACCTTTATCAAAGTTCATCCAGATAAAAAATGCCTTACCGACTAAATTTTTCTCTGGTACAAATCCCCACACGCGGCTATCTGAGCTGTCATCTCGATTATCACCCATCGCCAAATAATGTCCAGCAGGCACGACTATTTCCTCGTCATTTGCAAACTTTGCTCCTATTGCATCAGAGTCGTAACTATTCACCCACTCGTTAATCAAAATATCATGCTTTACATTACCTAATTGTTCTTGGTATTGCTTAGCCGTCACCATATTCAAGCCAGGCTTTACATAAGCATAATCACCCACGTCCTGCACGTCTAAAAACTTCCCATTGATCGTTAATCGTTTATCTTGATAACGAATTTTGTCGCCAGGCAAACCTACTACACGTTTGATGTAGTCTACAGATGGCTCAGGTGGATAATGAAACACAAATACATCGCCGCGAGTCGGATGGTTAATCTCAAAGAACGTATTATTTAAAATTGGCACACGTAGGCCATAGGTAAATTTATTTACCAAAATATAATCGCCAGCTAACAGCGTTGGCATCATAGAGCCTGAAGGAATTTTGAAAGGCTCAACAATAAAAGAACGCACGAAAAACACCACAAAAATGACTGGAAAAAAGCTTTTAGCGTATTCGACTGAGACAGGTTCTGCCGCTCCAACTGGGCGCTTTTTCTTTAACACCAAACTATCTAGCAGCCAAATGAAACCAGTTACTAAAAGTATCGCCACCATGAATAAAGCAAAGTACATTATTTATCCTTATCGCCTGTTATTTTAGACTTACTTATTTTTAATTTACTAATCTTCAATACGTAAAATAGCTAAAAATGCTTCTTGTGGAATCTCTACGTTACCCACTTGCTTCATGCGCTTTTTACCTTCTTTTTGCTTATCAAGCAATTTGCGTTTACGGGATACGTCACCACCATAACATTTCGCAATCACGTTTTTACGCATCGCTTTAACTGTTTCACGCGCAATAATATTCGCACCTATCGAAGCCTGAATGGCCACATCAAACATTTGACGCGGAATCAGTTCACGCATCTTTGCTGCCACTTCACGACCACGACGCACGCTATTTCCTCGGTGAACAATCATGCTTAGCGCGTCCACACGCTCACCGTTTACCATAATATCAAGCTTCACTAAATCTGCCGCACGGAATTCCAAAAACTCATAATCCATTGAAGCATAGCCACGTGACACTGATTTTAATTTATCGAAGAAATCTAGCACCACTTCATTGAGCGGCATTTCGTAACTGAGCATCACTTGCCTACCCATATACTGCATATTTTTTTGTAAGCCACGTTTATTGTTACACAAGGTCATCACCGGCCCTACGTAATCTTGCGGCATCAATAGATTTACATTAATGACTGGCTCACGGGTTTCTTCAACGCGAGAAGGCTCTGGTAAACGTGATGGATTTTCAATCTGCACCACTTCACCACTTTTTAGCAATAACTCGTACACTACTGTTGGCGCGGTGGTAATCAAATCCATATCGTACTCACGCTCTAAACGCTCTTGTACGATTTCCATGTGCAACAAACCTAAGAAACCACATCTAAAACCAAAACCAAGCGCAGTAGAATTTTCCGGTTCAAATAGTAAGCTGGCATCATTTAAGCTTAGCTTTTCAAGTGCAGTTCGCAGTGCTTCAAATTGGCTTGATTCAACGGGATATAGCCCAGCAAACACCTGAGGCTTCACTTCTTTAAAACCCGCCAAGGGTTCTGTAGCTGGCTTACCTGCCAGCGTCACCGTATCACCAACCTTTGCAGCGGCTAATTCTTTAATACCTGAAATGATAAAGCCCACTTCACCAGCAGAGAGTGAAGTTTTTTGTTGCGATTTGGGGGTAAATACGCCAACTTGCTCACACAAATACTCTGCGTGCGTCGCCATTAATCGAATTTTATCTTTTGGTTTTAATACGCCGTCTATCACGCGCACCAGCATGACCACACCCACATAGTTATCAAACCACGCATCAATCACCAATGCTTTGAAAGGTTTCGTCACATCACCTACTGGCGGTGGTACTTTCTTAATGACGGCCTCTAGCACATCACGAACACCCAAGCCCGTTTTTGCTGAACAACGCACTGCATCACTTGCATCAATACCAATCACATCTTCAATTTCCTGCATCACGCGCTCAGGGTCAGCTGATGGTAAATCTATTTTATTCAATACGGCAGTCACTTCAACACCTAAATCGAGAGCGGTGTAGCAATTAGCAACACTTTGCGCTTCAACACCTTGACTCGCATCCACTACCAACAGAGCGCCCTCACATGCTGAAAGTGAGCGTGACACTTCATAGCTAAAATCCACATGGCCTGGGGTATCAATCAGATTAAGGTTGTAAATCTGCCCATCGTCCGCTTTGTATTGTAGCGCTGCTGTTTGGGCTTTAATCGTAATGCCACGCTCACGCTCGATATCCATAGAATCAAGCACTTGCGCCTCCATTTCGCGATCTTCCAACCCACCGCAAAGGTGAATGATGCGATCTGCTAAGGTAGATTTACCATGGTCAATGTGGGCAATAATGGAGAAATTACGAATATTTTTCATGTAGTCTTTTTAAGCTTTTTAAAACTTTTTATGTCGCTTTATTAGGTTAATCCAGCTGTATAAATAAAGATAAGGCGCCAAGAGCGCCTTTTTATACCAGCTGTAATTTTACAACAAATGCTTGATTAGTTTGTAATTAATTATGGCATTGCCTTCAAAAAGCCAATATTAAGCTAATTGGTCAGCTTTGATTTCTTACGCCCACCAAGTTGAGCGGTTTGCGTTAACTGTTTTATGCAAGTCGCCTCGCTCGAGCATGATGCAACCAAATCATCATCGGCAAAAACACCCTCTACCACATAGTAGTTGCCAATCCATTGACCAGAATCTGCAAATTCTTTGATATATGGATTATTGAGCACCAAGCTTAACTTCCCAAAACCAAATTTTTTATCTTGTTGAAACTCACCCACGTAAAAACTACCATCCGTCCAGTAAACCGTGCCTTTACCTTCCATCAGATTGTTTTGATAGTCTCCTTCGTAACGGGTGCCGTCTGCCCATAGATAAGCCCCTCTGCCATTTCGCAGATTCCCCTGAAACTCACCAATATAGCGGCTACCGTCATCCATCGCATAAGTGCCGTGACCATGCATTTTGCCTAATACATAATCGCCATCGTAGCGACCTTCTGGACGTTTATTGAAATACCACTGCAAACTACCTACGCCATCGGCTTTACCATTTCTGCATTGCCCAGTCCAAGTTACGGTATAACCAACCAGTGATTTTGAATTCCAAATTTTGCAGCCTGATTCTCTATCAGCTATTTCGCTATCGGCATGACTTAAAAAGCTTGCTGTCATTAACATCACGGCCATTAGAAAAATTAAAGGTTTAACTTTCATCTAGCACCTCCATATTAAGATTGGTCGATATAGATATATGGCACTTATTCTATAACTTTTTATCAATTAACCTATCATATTAAACATTTACCAAACATGAATAGCATACTGTCCCTAATGCGCATTTAGGGTATTATCAATACTAATGAACAATATCAGTTGTAGAGTCAATTTTGCATAACACGCTTCGCATTGCTACATTCAATATCCATAAGGGTTTTACACACTTCAACGCGCGCTTTTCTCTGCATCTTCAACGCGATATGTTACGCAAATTGCATGCGGATGTGATTTTCTTGCAAGAGGTACAGGATAACCATACCAAACATACCGAGCGCTTTGCTGCTTGGTCTACTTCTGGGCAAATGGAGTTTTTAGCTGACGAAGTGTGGGCTGACTATTCTTATGGAAAGAATTCAGTTTATCCTGCTGGTCATCATGGCAATGCCTTACTTTCCAAATTTCCGATTATTAAAACCAACAACCAGGATATTTCTGCACACGCGATTGAGCAACGGGGCATGCTACATTGTGAAATCAACATCCCAAAATGGGATGAGCCCTTACATGCAGTTTGCGTGCATCTCGGTTTATTTGCGCAATGGCGACGCCAGCAACTAGTGGCTGTTTCTGAGTATATAGAACAACATATTCCAGCCAACGCACCATTAATTATCGCTGGAGACTTTAATGATTGGGGAATGAGTACAGGTCGCTCTTTTGCTGAACGATTAAACATGCGTGAGGTATTTGAGCATCATTCAGGTAAACCTGCGCGCAGCTTTCCGTCTTGGTTGCCGATGCTAAGATTAGACCGTATTTACGTACGTGGCTTTAACGTAAAACATGTAGAGGTCCACTCTGGGGCCCACTTTTTAAACGTTTCTGACCATGCAATATTGACTTCTACACTCACTAAAATATGACTTACTTTATTGGTGGTAACAAAATTCAACTATTACGGAACGGTGCGGAATATTTCCCTGCACTTTTATCAGCAATTACAAGTGCTACTCAGGAAATACATTTACAAAGTTATATTTATCAAGAAGATAGTACTGGCACCCAGATTGGCAACGCACTTAAAGAAGCGGCTAAACGTGGTGTAAAGGTCAATATTTTATTAGACGGCTTTGGCAGCAAAGACTTATCTAAAGTTTACGTAGAAAGTCTCGAACTAAGTGGTGTGCAAGTGATGTTTTACCGTCCCAAAATATCACCTTGGACTTTAAAAAAAAGACGTTTACGTCGATTACATCATAAAATTTCCGTCATAGACGGGCATATTGGCTTTGTTGGCGGCATTAATATTATTGATGATTACGACTTACCAAATAACACTTCGAACAACGTACCTCCACGCATTGATTATGCAGTGCGGATTGAAGGTGACCTTTTGCCAATGATATTAAGTATAGTACAAAAATTATGGCGACGAATCGCATGGATACATATGCGGCGAATAAATCCTATTGCCTTAAAATTATCTAAAGACATTAAGGATACAATTGAGCCTTCAAATTGTCAGCAGCTGCAGATTAAAGCAGCGTTTTTGATTCGCGATAATGTACTACACAGAAGTGATATTGAAGAAGCATACTTGGAAGCGATTGTGCATGCTAAGTCTGAAATCATTATCGCCAATGCCTACTTTGTCCCTGGCAGAAGATTTCGCCAAGCTTTATTGGCTGCAGCAAAACGCGGCGTTAAGGTAACACTGCTACTGCAAGGTCGAATGGAGTACTTTTTGATGTTTGCCACACACGCTTTCTATAGTAAATTTTTAAATGCTGGTATCGAAATTTATGAGTATCGCAAAAGCTTTATGCATAGCAAAGTTGCGGTGGTTGACTCCCATTGGGCAACAGTAGGCTCATCCAATATCGATCCATTTAGTTTGCTATTGGCGCGCGAGGCTAATGTAGTTATAAAAAACAGCGCATTCGCGATAGAGCTTAAAAGCGACATTCAAGCTAGCATTAAAGATGGTGCATTTCGTATTGATGCAGAGCATTGGGCAAGAGGTAGCTTGATGAAGCGCATTACTTCTTGGATTGCCTACACTTTAGTCAGAGGGTTTTTGGGTGTGATTGGACGTTCAAATGAGAGATAAACTCGCTAGAAATTATTAATAAATTGTCTTTATCATAATAAAAAGCCGCTTAAAGCGGCTTTTTATTAAACAAAATTTATACTGTTTAGACTATTTAGTGATTTTTATTGGTACATATAAGGTGTTTTCACCTCTAAGTACTAATACTGCGATTGTTTTACCTACCGCAACACCATTAATTTGCTTATTAAACAGCTCTACACTTTGTGATTCACTATTATTTAAACCTAGCACTACATCGCCACGACGAATACCCGCTTGAGCTGCCGCACCAGCACTATCAACAACTAGCAATCCATTTTTGCCGTTTAATTTTTTCTTTTGCTGCGGCGTTAACTCTTTTAAGGTAAGGCCGATTTTGTTAACTTCAACTTTTGCTGCAGGTTTGCTAGTTTGCGCGGCCTCTGCAGGCTCGCTTGGCATCTCACCCACACCCATATTGAGCGTTTTAATAGCACCTTTACGCAATACTTCAACTGCTGCAATTTTACCTGGTTTAGTTGCACCAACTGCTCGTGGTAAATCTGCAGAGGTTGTAATAGCTTTTCCATCAAATTTAGTAATGACATCACCAGCTTCTAGACCACCTTTATCTGCAGGGCCGTTTTTCTCAACGCTCGCTACCAATGCTCCGTTGGTGTTTTTCATGCCGAAGGATTCAGCAAGATCTTTCGTAATCTCTTGAATAGCAATGCCTAACCAACCGCGCGTAATTTTTCCAGTAGCTTTGAGCTGATTTGTGATATCAATCGCTACGTCAATTGGAATGCTAAATGACAAGCCCATAGAACCACCACTTCGGCTGTATATTTGTGAATTAATACCCACAACTTCTCCAGCCAAGTTAAATAGCGGCCCACCTGAATTACCAGGATTAATCGCTACATCTGTTTGAATAAATGGTACAAAGTTTTCTTGAGGTAAGGCACGCCCTTTCGCGCTAACAATACCCGCTGTCATGGTGTTTTCTAAACCGAAAGGCGAGCCAATCGCAGCCACCCATTCACCTACTTTTAATTTAGCGGGATCACCCACAACAGCTTTAGGCAAACCTGTTGCTTCAATTTTCACCAAAGCCACATCGGTACGTTTATCTGTACCTATAATTTTAGCTTTAAACTCCCGCTTATCAGATAGCTTAACAATTACTTCGTCCGCTTCATTCACTACATGTGCGTTAGTCAGTATGTAACCATCACTACTGATAATGAAACCTGAACCTAGCGACTGTGATTTGTAATCTTGTTGGGGGGCGCCTTGACCTGGCATACCCGGGATACCAAAGCGCTTAAAGAACTCTTGCATTTGCTCATCGCCTTCCATGCCAGGGAAAGGCATTGCGCTAGGGTCAGGATGTACATTTTGAGTCACGCTAATATTAACAACCTCAGCGCCGTGTTTCTCATAAAGCTCGGCAAAGTCTGGCAGGTCTTTTGCATAAGCACTTGTACTGATTGTTGCAATTAAACTAAAACCAATGACTGCAAACCAATTTCTTAACATTTATTCACCTCAGTTTAATATTTAGAAATAATTCTTACTGCTTGTATTTGGGGTAGCTCTAAAATTTATCAAGTCCATTTTTATCATCAGCTAAACGTAGAATCACTGCTTGGTAGTTTTTACTAAAAGCAACACCAGATTTATTGCGACCTATCAAATGGCCTTTTACCCAGAAAAATCCTATTAGCAAGCCAGTAACAGCACCAATAATTACATAAAATTGATTCTTAAATAAGGAGTCAGACGCAATCGTGCCAATTAATAAACCTATCAATGGCACAACGTATATAAAAAATGTAGAGTTAAGAACAGCCTTTTCGTCAATGCCCACCACCACGCTATCACCAACATTCGCATTGATTGCATTTTCTGCAATAAAGTCATGGCTGTCATGCCCAAGCATTTTTCCCCATGTAGCATTACCACAACCGCGCTTTTGGCCACAAAGTCCGCAAGCAGTGCGGCGCTCAATCTCTAGTGTCGCTTGTGTGCCAGCGCGTTTTGTTATAACTGCGTATTCTTCAATCATGCTGATACTTTATTACTTTTTGATGAAAATAACTGTTACTGAGTAGTAAATATATGTAAATTTAAGATGATTTATTTAACAAAAACAACTGCATTGGCAATTTGAGCAACAGTAGCTTCTGGCACTTCACCTAATACAGTAATTTGCAAATAACCTGCAACACTGGAGTAAAAACTAGTATTACCTACCACGCTGTGACCAATCCTCGGTTTAATTCCATTTGTAACGGGCTCGATAAACAATGAGACAGAAGCCAATCCATCTGAAAATACAACATGCGTGACGGGGATAGGTTTACCGTGCACAGTACGTAACATTTGATCTACTTTACGAAAACCTGCGGGTAAATTCTTCAGTATCCAATGTGGGCTAGGATTATAATCCGCTTGTGTTGGAGCTTCATCCTCCATCACATAGTCTTTTTTACTATCAATTTTAGGTTTAAACCAATCTAAATCAACAGAGTTAACCAAATTAAGCTCAGTGAACGAGATGCTGTCCATCATCTCATTATGACTGTTGAACATTACAGATTTAAGTATCAAGCCGTACTCAGTATCAATCCAAAAACGATAACTAAACCTTAAATTATCCTTAGGCTCTAAATACAGCACCTGCGCCTCACGACCTGCAACACGCTCAACATCACCAGTACGCAAGGTATAACTTTCTTTAACTGCCGTTAAGTTTGCAGGAAGTACCGCAGGGAACATATTTTGCCCCCTTCTTTTTTCTATGATTATTTTTTCATTTTTAGGGTTGTATATAATCAGATTACTGCCTTGGCTAAGCACTTCACGCGGAGAACCATCGAGCAATTCATTGCGAGCAAATTCATTTTTTCCATCAAAAAAATGTTTAATTTGTACTGATTTAGATTGCTGACCAGACTGACACACGAAAATGCCTTGGTAACTTAATGCACGCGCAGCTAAAGCCGCCTTTTGCAGAATCTGCCACTTTTCATCATCAGTGGCTGATAGCGCTCCTTGGCTGACGCTAGACAACTCACCAGCTAGCAAGCATGCCAGCAAAATTACTTTTACACGCATTATTTTGTATAACTAGCTGATTGAATATAGTAAGAGCTTGCTGATGGGGCGGAGGCTTGATGAGCCATTAAATATTCAACAGGAATTTCTTGCTCTGCTACTGAGGCTAAGATGGTTGGTTCTTGCTGCGGTGTAGCTTTAGCGACCAGGACAGGCTCAGCTTGATTGCTAACCTGAGTTTGCAATACCATCCAACCCACGACCACCACTGCTGCGAACGAGGCTGCAATAGCCCATGTGGAAGGCAAATGATTGGATTGCGATTGACTTTTAACATCCAAAGCTTGCTTCTTGCTTCTCGCTTCACTGAACTCACCTGCTTCACTCAGTGTCTTAGCCTCATTAAGCCATGCTGCATTGGGTGAGAGTACGGTAGGCTCCAAATCGAGTTTGGCCATTAAATTTTCTTTAAAGTTAGCGCTCAGCACATCCGACCCACGCATTACATCACCAATCATATGATATTGACGCCATGCGTCAGCTGAAGGGCTATTGGGCTGCATAGATGACATCAAATGCATAGCATCTGCCAATGCAATTTCATCATCTGCCAATGCGGATATTTGTTCGGTCATTTTTAACTCCAAAATCTTCTACGTTGTTTCTTAAAAACAGCTTCTTAAAACTACTAATTTATGAATACTACTCAGTACCAACTACCATCTTTTATTGTCAGGCGTATCTAAAAGTGGTTTTAATTTGAGTGAAATAGTATCTCGTGCTCTAAAAATGCGTGATCTAACTGTGCCGATAGGGCAATTCATAATGGTTGCGATTTCTTCATAGCTTAAGCCTTCAATCTCACGCAAAGTAATCGCTGTGCGTAACTCCTCAGGTAAGCTAGCTACAGTATCATTTACAGTTTGGGCAATTTGCTTGGTCATCATGGATGACTCAGGCGTTTCCATGGTGCGCAACTCATCGCCATCTTCGAAGTTTTCCGCATCTTCAATTTCTACGCCTGTGCTGACAGTTGGTCTGCGCCCCATAGATACTAAGTAATTTTTTGCGGTGTTAATGCCAATTCGGTACAACCATGTATAAAACGCGCTATCGCCGCGGAAGTTTGGTAATGCCCGATATGCTTTAATAAAGGTATCTTGCACAATATCTTCAATTTCAGATTGATCGCGCACCATACGAGATAGCAAACGCGCCAACTTGCGTTGATACTTATCAACCAGCAACCCAAACGCACGCTTATCCCCACGCTGCGCGCGCAGGACTAGCTCATGATCTATCTCGCGATTACCTGCTGAAGGATTAACGGCCACTACGCTTAGATGTCCTGTAGATTTAGTTTGGTTAGTTTTAGATTCACTTATATTCTTATTGCTATCATTTGTTGCAGTGTGCGAAGTATAACCTTGCGCAACGGCTTGCACTAAATTTAGTTGCGTAAATTCGACTATTTTACCAATATGCATTATTAATTTTTCCTCTCAACAACAATACAAAACTGCAATTTTCATCTTCACAGCGCTAATTTTGCTACGTTTATTTTCAGCATCTCTATTGCCTATTTTAGAGACAGCGATACACTCCCAATAGTTCCAGAATTTTCCAGAAACAACTTTTCATTTACTTGAAGTGACTAATAGAAAATACTATGCAGCAATTTGATGTACTTATTATTGGTAGCGGCCTTGCAGGCTTAACCTTAGCGCTTAGAACTGCAAAAGATAAAAAAGTCTGCTTGGTAAGCAAGCGTAGCATTAACGATGCCGCTAGCGATTGGGCACAAGGTGGCATCGCTGCTGTACTTAATGATGAAGACACAATTGAAAATCATGTGCGAGACACTTTAGTTGCAGGTGGTGGCTTGTGTGATGAAGCGGTCACAAGAATGGTTGCGGAACATGCTAAAGAATCTGTTGAATGGCTGATTGAGCAAGGGGTAGGTTTTACACGTGAGCATGATGATTCTGGCTATCATTTAACGCGTGAAGGTGGCCACAGCCATCGCCGTATTATTCACGCAGCTGATGCCACTGGTCATGCGGTACAAATGACGCTTTCAGAAAAAGTAAAACAGCATCCAAACATCACTTTAATGGAATATCACATTGCTGTTGATTTGATTACCACCAGCAAAATTAATCAAAATAAAGTGGATAGCTCAAAAATCGAAGCCACTGACGACAATACTTGTCTAGGTGCTTACGTGTTAGATAAAAGCACGGGGAAAGTGCTCACTATTGCGGCGCAGAACACTATTTTAGCCACAGGTGGCGCAGGTAAAGTGTATCTGTACACCACCAATCCAGATATCAGCACGGGCGACGGCATTGCTATGGCATGGCGCGCAGGTTGCCGTGTGGCGAATATGGAGTTTATTCAATTTCACCCCACTTGCCTATTTCATCCACATGCAAAATCATTCTTAATTAGTGAGGCTGTTCGCGGTGAAGGCGGATTATTAAAACTAGCCGATGGCACACGCTTTATGTTTGATCACGACGATCGCTTAGAGCTTGCCCCGCGTGATGTGGTGGCACGCGCCATTGACTTTGAAATGAAAAAACGCGGTTTAGATTGCGTGTATTTAGACATTACCGATAAGCCTTTAAGCTTTATACAAGAGCACTTCCCAAACATCTATAAACGCTGCTTAGGCTTTGGCATCGACATCAGCAAAACCCCCATTCCAGTGGTGCCAGCTGCACACTACACCTGCGGCGGTGTAATGACAGATGACAAAGGCCGCACTGACATCGCTCACCTTTACGCAATAGGCGAAACTGCCTGCACAGGTTTGCATGGTGCAAATCGTCTGGCCAGCAACTCGCTGCTTGAGTGCCTAGTATTCGGCCAAATGGCGGCAAAAGATATTCTTAGCCAGCTAGAAAAATCTTCACCACAATTACCTTATTGGGATGAAAGTCGCGTTACCGATGCCGATGAAGAAGTGCTGATTACCCACACATGGGATGAGTTGCGCCGCTTTATGTGGAACTACGTAGGCATTGTACGCACCGATAAGCGCTTAAGCCGCGCGCTGCATCGCATTCACATGCTACGTGATGAAGTGTATGAGTTCTACAGTAACTTTAAAGTCAGCAACGACTTAATCGAATTGCGTAACTTATTGCAAGTGGCCGAGCTTATTGTTGAAAGCGCCATTTCACGCAAAGAAAGCCGTGGCTTGCATTACAGTAAAGACCACACCAATATGGAAGCTGAACCAATACCCACCGTGCTAGAGCCCTCCAACTACTACAGCTTGCTAGATCGAGAACACGTAAAGAACGTCAACATTAATGCTTAGGTTTTGCGTTGCCTGCGCTTGTTTTTGTTTATTAATGAACACTAGCCACCCTCAAGAAGTCGCTTACAAAGTCATTTATGTCTACGATGGCGACACCGTTAAGTTGCGGCCTGTAGACTCATCCAATGCACAAGCCGAATTCAAATTGCGCCTAACCGATATTGATGCCCCAGAGCGCAACCAAAATTTCGGCTTAATATCTCGCCGCGCGCTCATCAAGCTTTGCCAAGGCAAAAATATTATTGCCACAGCTCAAATATCAGGCGTAGACAAATATCAGCGTTCATTAGGCAGGCTTCAATGCAACCAAGTGGATGCCAGTTACTATTTAGCCGAGCATGGTTTTGCTTGGTATTACGCACAATACTCACACGATGTTGCCATTTACCAAGCTGCAAAAAATGCGCGCAGGCTTACATTAGGTCTTTGGGCAGATGAAAATCCGATTGCGCCTTGGAATTGGCGACGTGAACATTTACATTAAATATAAGAAAAATGATTAAAATTAAAGTTGTAACAATCAAGTAAATAGTTTGTAAGTAACTGATATTACAGCAGGCTAATTTCTAAATGTTAAGCAAAAACTTGATAAGTTATTCACACTAGCTAAAGTCTTACTTTAAGTATGCCACCTAACATTCACAACAAATAGGCTTGAATGTAAGTCATTGTTTTAAATTAATAAAATTAAATGATTACTATTTATACGATTTTTATAAAACCCTTATAGAACGCCATGTTACGAATACATTTCACAGATAATCACAGAGTTATCCACAGATATTGTGGAAAGCACTTTTGTTACAAATACAAATAAATTAGTCAATCGTTTATTTAAAATATTTGAGTTTTTTCTTTTAAAACCATTAAATTTATTTACTTAACAATCAATTTAATCTGATAATTCAGACAATAGCTAGAACAAATAAAAAAGGTGCTCAATGGGTTTAATACAAGAATTCCAGCAAGCGGATATTGCAGTGAAACGTTTGGGTGATTTAATGGATGCACCACCAGAACCCTATTCCCTTATTCCAACAAGAGCGAACACTCCCTCGCCCTTTAAAGGAGAGGGCGGGGGTGAGGGTAAAATCACTCTAGAGCAAGTAAGTTTCCGTTATTCAGAGAATCATCCTTGGTTGTACCGTAATTTAAGCATCACCATCAAACCCAATAAATGCACCGTACTCATGGGGCCTAGCGGTTGCGGTAAAAGCACACTGGCTAAACTGCTGTTGGGGTTCTATCAACCACAAGAAGGCAATATCAAGCTCGATGGTAAAGACATCCGCTACTTAAGTGCCAATGAGCTAAGAAACACCTTTGGTGTAGTACCACAAGAGACCTTATTGTTCTCAGGCAGTATTTACGACAACCTCACCTTAGCTAACCCACACGCCAGCTTTGAACAAATCATTCAAGCTTGTCAGCTGGCAGGTATTCATGACACCTTAGAGAAACTGCCAGAAGGTTACCAAACGCACATTGGTGAACACGGCACAGGTTTAAGCGGTGGGCAGAAGCAACGCATGGCGATTGCACGTGCTTTACTTAGGCAACCCAACATACTGATCTTTGATGAAGCTGTGAGTAATCTAGATCAACACACCGCAGAACAGTTTGCGCAGACTATTAACCAGCTTAAAGGCAAAGTGACTATTTTGTTTATTACGCATCAGATACCGAAAGGGTTGATGGTGGATGAGGCGGTGTTGTTGGGGAAAGAGGCCTCCACAGGAAATCAGGCAAACTCTAACGATAGTGAGAAAAAGGAAATATGATAGGGCATTGGAATAACGTAATTTTGTATGTGACCAATTTAAAAAATACATTGATGGCAAGTGATAACAACTGGAGAGTGGAAGCATGAGTGGTCTAATTTTATTATTTATTTTAGCGGTTTGGAATTTAGCAGCTTTATTCTTTATTAAATTTTTAACTTCAAAAATAAAAATTGGAATATTAAAAATTGCAACACAAGTCATATTGTTTTTGGTTGTGATTACTGCACCATTGGCGGATGAAATTATTGGAGGCTTTCAGTTTAGAGCATTGTGTGAAACTGAAACTCAGATTAAATATGATAAGAATAAGCTGACTAACAAAGATGTGTATTCAGACACATTAGTAGCTGTGAAAGTTGAGAATATGTCCATCCCAGTTGTTTCACAGATGCAGACTTATACAGAAAGCAACAAGCATGAGTTACTGTTAAATTACAAGGTGCTTCATGCGGATGGCGGTTGGTTGAGTCGTGCTATTGATTTTAATAGTGTTCATCAGCCATATACCTTTGATGGCTCCTGCGGACCAGGGGGAGCAAATGTGCAACAACTACTTAAAAAGTTAAACGTAACAGTTATCAACGATCCTTCAAGGAAATAATATGACTACCATTCATGATGCTTACATCAATGCTTTGCTTGCAGATGCTGCATACGCAATAGATAACGATGTCAATTCTGATACCAATCTAGCTAATCTAGATGCTCTAACAGTTCGCATGACCCCAACGCTTGCGCAATACATTAGTGATAACTTTTATGTTAAAACGGCTATAGACACTGGAGAGCTCGCGTAGGGCGCAATAACTGAAAGGCATTGCGCCGTATGGGAATTTACTACGGTGCAATGCGCTTCACTTATTGACACCCTACAAGGCATTGTGCCGTTTGAGAGTTTACTTTGGCGCAATACGCTATTGTCACCCTACTTCGCTGGATACCAGATTACGACGGAATGACAACCATGTAGTCTGACGTAGTATCTAAAATTAAGTCACAATTTAAAACTAGCCATTGACTAGCTTTAATTGAAATTCACCGTATAATGCAAATTCCCTATGCCAACCAATCAGCGTAGCGGTCCTTACCCTTAATCTTCTTGATTTTCATATCACCTGAATGATTATTATATTTGCCTACCTCGATTGGTGTTGCTTCATTAAGTAATAGGTCGGCTTAAATTTCAAGCTGGAGCTTTATACTTTGACAACTGAAACAATTCTTAACTTTAACGAGTTAGGCTTATCTGAACCCATTTTGCGTGCGATTAACGACGCTGGCTATACCACCCCAACCCCCATTCAATCTAAAGCAATACCGCAAGTATTAAGCGGTGGCGATTTACTGGCTGGCGCCCAAACAGGCACGGGCAAAACCGCAGGTTTTACACTGCCAATATTACATTTGCTCAGCAAAAAACCTTTGAGCGAGGTAGTTAAAGGTCGCCCACGCTGCTTGATGCTTACGCCTACGCGCGAGTTGGCTGCACAGATTGAGGAATCTGTAAAAACTTACGGTAAATATTTACCGCTAACTTCTACCGTGATATTTGGTGGCGTAAATGCTAACCCACAAATCGCACGCTTGAAAAAACCGCTGGATATTTTAGTGGCTACACCCGGCCGCCTACTTGACCATGCTGGCGAAAAAAATGTGGATTTGTCTGGTATTGAGATTTTAGTGCTAGATGAAGCTGACCGCATGCTAGACATGGGCTTTATCCGCGATATTAAAAAAATATTGGCAATGTTGCCTAAACAACGCCAGAACTTATTGTTCTCGGCAACTTTCTCTGACGAAATTAAAGCCTTAGCTGATGGCTTATTGCACAATCCAGGCTTTGTTGAGGTAGCGCGTCGCAATACAGCATCTGAGTTGGTTGAACAAACAGTACACATGGTTGCACAAGGCCACAAACGTGAATTAATGAGTCACCTCATTCAGCAAAATGATTGGAAGCAAGTATTAATATTTACACGCACCAAGCACGGCGCAAATCGTTTAGCTGAAAAACTGGTGAAAGATGGTATTCAATCTGCGGCTATACATGGCAACAAAAGCCAAAGCGCACGGACAAAGGCTTTAGCACAGTTTAAAGATGGCAGCATGCGCGTGCTAGTGGCTACCGACATTGCGGCACGCGGTTTAGACATTGACCAATTACCACAAGTAGTGAATTTTGAATTACCAAACGTACCCGAAGATTACGTGCATCGTATTGGCCGTACAGGCCGTGCAGGTAGCAGTGGTGCTGCGGTTTCATTGGTAGACCGTGAAGAATTGAAGTTGCTTAAAGATATTGAAAAGCTGATTAAACGCGAGATTCCAAAAGTTCAGGTTGAAGGCTTTACGCCATCAGACAAACCGGAACCAGAAGCTCCACGTTCAACGCAAGCACATGGCAGACCGCCACGCGGTCACGGACAAGGTCAACAACGAAAAGCACATGTGCCAGCGAACGCTGAAGGCAGTAGCAATGGCACAAACCCTAACGCTGGGCGCAATCAAAATCGAGGCGGCGGGCAACGTAACGGTCAAGCCCCAAACAGAAACGGCGCACAAGTAAATGCTGAAGGCCGTCAACCACAAGGCAGCAATGCTAGACCTGCACAAGGGGCAAATACAAAAAATATGTCTGAAGCGGCGCGCCACCAAGCCATGCCACAGTCTGCATTATTTGCTCCACCAGCACCAGCTCGCCATCAACCTAATCGACAAAATGCGGCTCGTCCTAGTGAGGGACGCAGTAACTCAAGTAGAACTAATGCCAACCCGAATAGCACGCACAGAAGTGGTGGCAGAGGGCGTTAACAATAGCCGTCTCATTAATCACTTAAAATTAAACACGCTTTACAAAAATAGATTAAAATCTCACCCAATATTTTTTACAAACTTTGAATTAGAACTTTAGCTTAGAATAAGGACACATCATGCAAATTGCCATGAACACTGTAGTAACAATGACTTACGAACTTAAAGATGCTGATGGCAACGTGCTTGAATCAAGCGCAGATCCAGTAGCTTATTTGCACGGCGGATACGATAATATTTTCCCAAAAGTGGAAGAAGCCATGCACGGCAAAAACGTGGGCGACTCTGTGGTGGTAGATTTACAACCAGTAGATGGCTTTGGTGAATATGATGAAGAGTTAGTGCAAATTGAACCAGCTAGCGCGTTTCCAGCGGATGAATTAAAAGTTGGCATGCAGTTTGAAGGTGAAGACGAAACAGGCGAAGTGATTTTATACACAGTGACAGAAATAGCAGATGGCAAAGTGGTGGTTGACGGCAACCACCCTTGGGCTGGCGAGCGTTTGATTTTCACTGCGACTGTCACTGATGTTCGCGTTGCAAATAAAGAAGAAGTAACGCATCAACACGTGCATGGCGCTGGTGGCCATCACCACTAATCAAAGGCTTGGGAGCTTGTTATGAAGCTTTTTGTATTAAATGCTTTAATATTTGCACTTTTGGCATGCTCTCAAACCACTTTAGCGGATGACCTGTATCGTTGCGGGAATACCTATCAGGATAGACCTTGTAAAGGTGCAAAACATAGCCCTGCTGTGAGTAAAAAAGCACCTCATAAGATAAATCAAACTATCAATGAGCCTCAAGCTGCTTCAAACCTTAATGCCAACTGCCAACAGCGTGGCGAAGCTGCCAAAGCTGTCGCAAAGTTACGTGAGGCCGGCAAAACCCAAGAGCAACAAATAAATGCTAATTCTGACGTAGCATCGCAGGCATTAATTAAAGATGTTTACAATCGCCGCGGCTCAGCATTGCAAATTCAATATGCTTTTGAACATGAATGCATGCAGCTTATTGAGAAAGAACGCCTCACCAATAGGCAAATGGCTGAATCTCAGAAGCTACGAAATAGCAGTGCTAGCAACTCTACAAATAAAAAATCTATAGTCGCCAAAACGCTCATTGAACAGGCGGGACAATTAATGGCGCCTAGCCAAGCGCCATCGCCCACACAAGTAACAATGCAAATTCAAACTGAGAAAGCGGAGCCAGCAGTTCAACCCTCAGTAGTAACAAATAAGCCAGAGCCAAAAACGGAAAAAGCAAAACCAGTCAATAAGCCACAAGATCAAGGTGATGAGCTTGGGATTTGCAGGTCATTTAAAGCGGGAATTGCCAACATTGCCAACGAAAAACTTAAAGGCGGCGATGCTGCACATTTGAAAGATTTAAACCAACAGCAAAATCGCCTAAAACAAGATATGAAATCATCTGGTTGTTAAATCTAAGACTTAGGTCTTATCAATTATATTTTTTAGTTTATACATCAACTCTAAGGCTTGTTTAGGCGTTAAATCATCAGGCTGAATCGCTTCTAACTCAGCCACCGCTGGATGCACTAAAGCTGGAGCAGTTTCAACATTCGCGGCAAACATATCTGGCTGATTAGTATTTTGTACAACTTGACTATTCTCAAGCTGAGTCAATTTTCTTTTAGCTGCTGCCACTACTGACTTAGGAATTCCTGCCAACTGCGCCACTTGCAGACCATAACTTTGATTAGCGGCGCCCTCTTCAACTTTATGCATAAACACAATATTGCTGCCATGCTCAACCGCATCTAAGTGCACGTTAGCGGCTTGTTTAAACTCATCGACAATACGTGTCAGCTCAAAGTAATGCGTGGCGAATAATGTGTAGCTACGGTTTTTTTCTAGCAACTGCTTAGCCACTGCCCAAGCCAAACTTAAACCATCAAAGGTGGAAGTGCCTCGACCAATTTCATCAAGCAACACTAGGCTTTTATCTGTTGCGTTGTGCAGAATATTCGCCGTTTCAGTCATTTCCACCATAAACGTAGAACGACCACCTGCCAAATCATCAGATGCGCCAATTCTGGTCATAATGCGATCAATTTCGCCAATTTTAACCGAACTTGCGGGAACATAACACCCGCAATGTGCCAATAACACAATAAGCGCAGTTTGCCGCATAAAGGTCGATTTACCACCCATGTTGGGGCCAGTAATCAGTAACAATTGGCGATACGGGTTTAAGGCAACATCATTGGCAATAAATGGTTGGGCAATACTTTCCACCACGGGGTGGCGACCATTCACAATTTGAATGCCAGCTTCTGTAGTAAATTCTGGTGCAACATAATTAAGTGTTTCTGCGCGCTCAGCAAAGCAGCTCAGTACATCTAAGCTAGCAACCGCGCCAGCATTGGTCTGCAGAGCAATGATAAACGGTAATAGTTTCTCTAACACTTCAGCAAAAAGTAATTTTTCACGCGTGAGCGCTCGGTCATTAGCACTCAACACTTTGTCTTCAAATGCTTTAAGTTCGGGCGTGATAAAGCGTTCAACATTTTTTAGCGTTTGACGACGTCGATATTCTGCAGGAGCGGTTTCTGCCTGCGTACGGCTCATTTCAATATAAAAGCCATGCACGCTGTTGTATTCCACTTTTAAATTGGCAATACCTGTGCGAGCCTTTTCAGCAGCCTCATATTGCAGTAAGAATTCGCCATGATTATTTTGTAATGCGCGTAACTCGTCTAGGTCAGCATCGTAGCCATCAGCAATCACGCCACCTTCACGCAATACAACGCTAGGTTCAGCTTTAATCGCGGTAATAAGCAAACTGACTACTGCATTAGGCGCAGTTAAGCTTGAGCCCAACGTTTGCAATAAACTGGTTTGCGAGCTTTGTAATTGCGCTTGCAGTAGAGGTAACTGCTGCAAACTGGCAGACAAGCCAGACAAATCCCTAGGTCTAGCAGTTTTAAGCGCAATACGCGCTGTAATGCGCTCAATATCACCTATATTTTTCAAAGGCAACTTAGCGACACTATTGTTCTGAATTAACTCAGCCACGGCCTCATGGCGCTTCATTACTAAGTTTCTGTCTTGCATGGGATGATGCAACCAATGGCGTAAAAGCCGCGCGCCCATAGCTGTTTGCGTGGTATTGAGCAATGAATACAAAGTGGGGCTAGCTTCGCCACGTAACGTTAAGTCAATTTCTAAATTACGGCGCGTAGCCGCATCTAACTGCACATAAGCGCTAGTCACTTCCACCGAAATGGCGTTAATGTGTGGCAAGGTCGTGCGTTGCGTATGCTTTACATAGTCAAGCAAAGCGCCCGCCGCGCAAATAGCAGGGTTGAGACTAGCGCAGCCAAACCCATTCAAATCATAAGTGTTGAACTGTTTAGTGAGGGTATTAAAGGCGCTGTCGAAATCAAACTGCCAGGTACTTAAGCGCTTTTTTGCGACTTTGCTTAAACCAATTGCAACATGCTGAAAATCATCCGCCAGCAAAATCTCACTGGGGGCAATACGCTCAATCTCTTGGCCTAATAGCCCGACTGCAATCTCGCTCAAAACAAAAGCACCAGAAGCGAGATTCAAACGTGCTAAACCGATCACGCCTTCCGCTTGAAAGATGCTGAGTAACTGATTATCACGCGACTCATCTAGCAACGCGGTATCAGTTAAAGTACCTGGCGTTAAAATGCGTGCTACTTGCCTATCAACGGGACCTTTACTGGTTGCAGGGTCGCCTATTTGCTCACAAATCGCAACGGCTTCACCTAGCTTAGCCAACTTAGCCAAGTAACCTTCAGCTGCATGATAGGGCACGCCCGCCATTTTAATAGGCTGACCATTAATGCTACCGCGATGTGTTAATGTAATGCCGAGTAAGCGTGAGGCTTTTTCAGCATCTTCAAAAAACAATTCATAAAAATCACCCATGCGATAAAACAACAACATATCTGGATGCTGCGCTTTTAGTCCAAGATATTGGCGCATCATGGGCGTGTGACTAGCGATTGATTCCGCTGGGCTGGTGGTTTGTCGTGTATTACTCATGATCAGCAGTAATTTGATCAGCCGATTTTTTTGGCGGAAAAATAAATTCGCCTGGATGCTGATTTAATCTTGTTGCCAAATTACCCAACAGCAATCGCCATTGCTTAAAGCGAACCTTGCGCGATTTCATGGCAATATACAGCGCCAAACCGAAACTTACCGCAAGGTTTACAAAACCTATAAGAGCCAAGCTTAATGCAATATAAGCTGCTGCTTGCCAACTTAGCATAAAGTCTAGTCCGACAGCGGCATAACCAACAAATGCAGATGAAAACGCAATATGCCGTATATCAAATGGCAGTCCAAACAACACACCTACCGCCGCCATGCCGCCTAACAAACAGCCAAAATAAAAGTTACCTGCTAACGCGCCTAAGTTATTTTCAACATAATGAGCAACGCGGTCTAATCGTGCAATGCCCAACAGTTTTTGTAGCCCTTTTAAAGCACGTAAGCGCTGTGGAATCTTGTTATAAATAGCCAAGTTATCGTGATAACCCGCGATTAAGCCCGACAAAAACAAGCAAACGCCTGCAACAGCCGCATAAAATAAAGCGCCGCTATGTATAGGATCAATATCGGCTAATAACTGATGCGCCTTTTCTGGCGCTACAAAATGCTGCCCACTAAAGTGGAAAATACCCAAAGCAATTAACATGGCAACTGGAATTGCCACGACTACGTTACCAAAAATTGCCACGACCTGACTGCGCATGGTATTAGCAATCATTGCCACCAGATTATCCATTTCCTTTGTATGGCTATCAGTAGCATCAATACTGGCTGCGATGGCTGCCGCAGTCATCGCAGGCTGCTTAGTTGCTACAGTGAAGTGCGAAATATGAATCAAGATAAAACCTAATCCATAGTTTAAACTGAATAAAATCGCTTCAGTGAGTGGTGCATAATGCTGCTTCGCAAATGTAATCTTTAGCATCGCCATCACAGCAATGATTACGCCAGCACCCATCGCAGAACGCATTAAAGCGAAGTACTCCGTGCGATTTCCTGTAATGTAATGCTCGCCTGTGCGGCTAGCATTCTCGGTCACACGTAGCGCCATGACCTCCATGTTTTCGCGCCAATGCTCACTTACATCATTCTTATGACACTCACTGTAAACCAGCTCTTTAAAAAGCTGTACCGCCTTAAGGTTGCCTTCTTTTCGGCTTTCGCTATCGCCATTGTTAGCATAGTCAACAATCTGCAATAATGTTTCTAGGCGCGCAATTTGTTGCGCCATTCTCTGTAATAAAAAGGTGAGATGAATGCTAGTACCCACTACCGCGCTATTGCGTCGAATTTTAATCACAACTGCGCTACATTGATTCAACATGACGAGAATATGCTTAATGTCAGTATCGTTACTTTCTGAATTCAAAGCATTCGTGTCCGTATCAGGAGATGCTAAAAATTCTGCCAACTCGGTTTGTTGCGAAATAAAGGGGGAAGTATGCAGCTCAAGCTCAGGATGATTGCGTAACAACTCTGGCTCTAGACCTAGTGCGGCAATCCGATAAGATAGTACTTGTGAAGCCTCTAGCAGATTCTGCCTGCATGGTTCAGTGAGCGTTGCTGAAGCCTCTTCAAAACGAATAGCAACGATGAGCTGCATCCAAACTTCGTCAGGGACAGCCAACACCCACAACTCATCACTCGACTCAGTAAAGAAGTTAGCAAATAAGTCAATTAGATAAGAATCATCAACCGCTTCAGGCAAAAGCTTATGCCCTATACGCCGATGCATTTCAGTAAAAAAACCTGAAAAAGCTGAGTGACGAGACGCTAAGAATAGGGAGATGGGTTTATGTTCGCTTAACAGCCTTAATATTGCGTCACGCAATTGGCGCGCATTGTCAGGGTGACTATTCAGCAAATAACACAGCGCTTGAATCGCTTTGATGGCAGCCTCTGCCTGTTGAGGCTTTGGCGGTCTAATTTCTGCAATTAAACTTGTAATAAACTTTGCTGTTGATTGCGGCGAATGAACAGATTCATTCATATGCCGCTCGAACACACGCTCAATCATTATTATTTAGGTGTTTTTAAATCAGCAGTTAAATGCGGGCTTAATGTTTGCAACATTTGAGAAAAAACTTTCGGGTTAGCCGCAACGATATTACCTGTTTTAAGCCATGACTCATTACCTTCAAAATCGCCCACAATACCGCCCGCTTCTTGCACTATTAAACCACCCGCTGCGATATCCCAAGTTGACAGGTCAATTTCCCAAAAACCATCGTACCAACCTGCGGCCACGTATGCTAAATCAAGCGCCGCTGATCCTGGGCGACGAATACCTGAGGTCTTTTTAATCATGTCTTTCAACATATCTAAATAAGTGTCTAAATGTGTGAAATCACGGAACGGGAAGCCTGTGCCGATAATCGTATCTTGCAGTTTAGTACGTTGCGATACGCGAATGCGTTTGTCATTTAGGAATGCGCCGCGACCTTTGGTTGCAGTAAACAAGTCATTACGATTTGGGTCATACACCACAGCGTGCGTTAATACACCGCGCTCTTGCAAAGCAATTGAGATGCAATATTGCGGCATACCATGTAAAAAGTTGGTGGTGCCGTCTAGCGGATCAATAATCCAAATGAAATCAGATTCAGAATTTGATTCGCCGCTTTCTTCGCCCAAAAATCCATGCGTTGGATAAAGGTCTTTAAGCATATCGATAATCGCATTCTCAGCTGACTTATCTACTTCCGTCACAAAATCATTATAGGTTTTGGTTTGAATTTTGAGAGAGCCTATGTCTTCAGAGGCACGAGTAATAATATTGCCAGCACGGCGCGCAGCTTTAACTGCATTGGTAAGCATTGGATGCATAACGAATAATCTTTAAAGAACTGATAAAATGCTATTTTAGCATTATTAGGCGCATCCCCAAATTGTCACAGACTATATTTAATAATATTCGCGTAGTGTTATGTCAAACCAGCCATCCAGGTAATATCGGCTCGGCCGCCCGCGCCATGAAAACCATGGGCTTGAAGCATTTATATTTAGTACGGCCAGATAAGTTCCCTGACGCACACGCCACTGCACTTTCTACTGGTGCGGCAGATTTACTTGAGAATGCAATTGTCACAGAAACCTTAAGCGAAGCTCTGCAAGGCTGCGTGCTAGCCATCGGCATGAGTGCGCGCAAGCGACAAATCTCACATGAGCTTGTAAATGTGCGTGAAGCCGCCCTGCGAGGCAGTAAAATAGCGGCTTCCCAGCCTATCGCGTTAGTCTTTGGAACTGAAATGAGCGGACTTTCGAATGCTGAGCTAGACTGCTGCCAACTGCTCGCCATGATTCCAGCCAACCCTGAGTATTCCTCACTCAACTTAGCCGCCGCAGTTCAAGTGATGTGTTACGAGACTCGCATGGCGGTGCTTGAAGGCAAGTTAGATGAGACCACAAGCACCGAATATGCTACAAATGAAGCATTAGAAGGTTTATATGCACACCTAGAAGACACTTTAATCAAAATTGGCTACCTCAACCCCAATGCCCCCAAAAAACTCAGTGAGCGCATACGCCGCATTTACGCCCGCGCAAAGTTAGAAAAAGAAGAAGTAAACTTGCTAAGAGGTATTTTAACTTTAACGATAGAGCCGAAAAAGCACACCAAATATTAACGAAGTCTAAGCGACACATGATTTACCATTTACTATTCAAACTAGCAATTCACAGCTTATAAAACAATCGACATTGCAAGTTATGGCATAATATCGGCATGTTTAATCACCTAAAAGAAGATATCTCCATCGTATTTGAGCGCGACCCAGCAGCGCGAACACATTGGGAAATACTCACCACCTACCCTGGCGTGCATGCGTTGCTGATGCACCGCTTATCACACTGGTTGTGGAAGCAACGCTTATATTGGCTTGCACGCTTTAACTCCCATCTAGCTCGGTGGCTCACTGGCATTGAAATACACCCAGGCGCGACTGTCGGTCGCAGGGTGTTTATTGATCACGGCATGGGCGTAGTCGTTGGCGAGACAGCTGTGATTGGTGATGATTGCACGCTTTATCATGGTGTAACGCTAGGCGGCACTTCATGGAACAAAGGTAAACGCCACCCTACGCTTGAAAGTGGCGTTGTGATTGGTGCTGGTGCTAAAGTGCTCGGGCCAATTACCATAGGTGCTGGCGCTAAAATCGGCTCTAACGCTGTGGTGGTTAAAGATGTACCAGCCAATGCTACCGCTGTTGGCATACCAGCGCGAATTTTAGAAGAAGAAAAAGCCAATATAGAAGAGTCCAACAAAAATACTAGCTTTACTGCGTATGCGGTGATTGATGATAATGACAAGTTTAATCACGAAGCAATGTGTAAAGCACTTCAAACACTGTTAGAGCACAGCACGGAACAAGATGCCAAGTTAGCAGAAATGTCACTAAAACTACAAGCACTCAATAGCGATGAAGCCAGCGACACTAAAGTGGCAACTGCCTTTGACGTAAAACAACCAGTAAAAAGAAAAACAGCCAAAAGCAAATAAATTAGCGCAAGTTGAGATGGTTTTTTTACTTCATAGAAGTTAATTAATCAAGTGAACTTAAATGGGTTAATAGTTGACTAAAGTTATCAAGTATTATAAAATTACTGATAATTATATAGGTGCTATGACTCATGAAACTTACCACAAAAGGCCGTTTTGCAGTAACCGCAATGCTTGACTTAGCCCTGCATGAAGCCTCCGCTCAAGGTAAAAGCAAGCTGTCTGGTGAGCCGCCTGCTGAAATTAAACCTGTCACCCTTGCTGGCATAAGTGAGCGTCAAAGCATTTCATTATCTTACTTAGAACAGTTATTTAGCCGCCTTCGTCGTCAAGGTCTAGTCAGCAGCGTTCGTGGGCCAGGTGGTGGCTATAAGTTAGCTAAAAATTATGCTGACATTTCTGTCGCTGAAATTATTAGTGCTGTGGACGAGCAAATTGATGCGACTCACTGTGGCGGTCAAGAAAACTGTAAAGATGAAGGTCGTTGCATGACCCACGATTTGTGGATGACGCTAAACACTAAGATTTTAGATTATCTTGCAGGTGTAAGTTTAGCGGACATGGTTGAGTCACAAACATCAGACAAAAAAGTTACGATTACACCACGTGCAAATCATGCTTGTAACGAAAAAGGTTTGGTAATTGAGGCTGCGGCTTAACACGACCAGCATTTAAATGACCGGTATCTATTTTGATCATAATGCGACTACCGCGCTTGATAATCGCGTATTGGAAGCCATGTTACCTTGGATGACAAACCAAGCGGGCAACCCAACCAGTCGCCATGTTTTTGGTCGCTCTGCGCGTGATGCTGTAGAGCATGCAAGAGCGCAAGTGGCTGAAGGTTGCGGTGCTTATACCTCGCAAGTGGTATTTACTTCGTGTGGCACAGAAGCCAATAATTTTGCTGTTAAGGGTATTGCCGCAATTAAATCAGCGGCGACCGCTAGACAAATTTTAACAAGTGCAATTGAGCATCCATGCGTAACCCGACCAGCGATAGCGATGCAACAACACGGTTATTCCAATCAAAAAGTTTTAGTTGATGCAAATGGAAAAGTAGATTTAGATAAATTTAGATTGCAGTTAAAAGCGTCAACTGGCTTGGTTTCAGTCATGTTGGCAAACAATGAAACAGGTGTCATACAAGAGCTTAGTGCCATTACTGAAATAGCACGAAGCGCGGGTGCATTCATGCATACAGACGCAGTGCAAGCACTAGGTAAAATTGATCTGAATTTCACAGATTTGAATGTAAATGCCATGACGATTTCCAGCCATAAGATTCATGGCCCGCAAGGTGCAGCGGCATTAATAGTAGATAAAAAACTAGATATACAGCCCCTATTGCATGGCGGTGGACAAGAAAAAGGTTTGCGCAGCGGCACAGAAAACGTTGCTGCTATTGTTGGTTTTGGCGCAGCTTGTGAGTTAGCAATAAGCAATAGAACAAAGTTTGCAAGGCATACAGAGGCCTTGCGCAACCAGTTTGAACAAGGTTTACAAGCATTAAATGTCAGCATCTTTGGCAAGCAAGTAGACCGCATACCGAATACCAGTTTTTTTGCGATAGAGGGTATTGAAGGCGAAACTTTGGTGATGGCTTTAGATCGTAAAGGCTATGCAGTAGCCAGCGGATCAGCTTGCTCTAGTGACAGCTCCGAACCTAGTCATGTACTTTTAGCAATGGGCGTGCCTGCAGACTTAGCGCGCGGTGCTGTTAGAGTTAGTTTTGGTGCACAAAATACAGCGAACCAAGTAACCAGTTTTTTGGCAACATTAAACAATGAAATTTTAAGGCTTAAACAAATGACAGCCATGGCAGCTTAAGTTAATAAATTTAAACCAGTAAATCGAATTATTTATAAAATATGCAAGGATAAATGAAAGAATGTCAGCTTCACTAGAAATGCCAGTATCAAAACACGCAGAAGATAGCATGCATCCAATTTATTTGGATTACTCAGCGACTACGCCAGTTGATCCGCGCGTGGCTGCAAAAATGATTCCCTATCTCACAGAAGATTTTGGCAACCCAGCTTCACGCAGCCATCCATATGGCTGGACTGCTGAAAAAGCAGTTGAAAATGCGCGTGAAGAAGTCGCTAAGTTAGTGGGTGCAGATCCGCGCGAAATTGTTTGGACATCGGGGGCAACAGAGTCTAACAACCTTGCCATTAAAGGCGCTGCCAATTTCTACAGCGGCAAAGGTAAGCACATTATTACCTTAGCAACAGAACATAAAGCGGTGATAGACCCAATACGTGAGCTTGAGCGTCATGGCTTTGAAGCGACATTCTTAGAGCCAGAACCAAACGGCTTAGTGGATTTAGAAAAATTCAAAGCGGCGATTCGCCCAGATACAGTGCTAGCCTCTGTAATGATGGTTAACAATGAAATTGGCGTGATTCAGGACATTACGGCAATCGGCAATATCTGTCGTGAAAATGGCATTATTTTTCACGTAGATGCTGCGCAAGCCACCGGTAAAGTGCATATTGATTTAGAAAAGCTACCTGTCGATTTAATGAGCTTTAGTGCGCATAAAACTTACGGTCCGAAAGGTATTGGCGCTTTGTATGTGCGGCGCAAACCACGTATTCGTATTGAAGCGCAAATGCACGGCGGTGGTCACGAACGCGGCATGCGTTCTGGCACTCTAGCAACGCATCAAATCGTTGGTATGGGCGAAGCTTTTAAAATTGCACGTGAAGAAATGGATTTAGAAAATGCACGTGTTCGTCGCTTACGCGATAAATTGTTACACGGCTTAGAATCTATGGAAGAAGTTTATGTGAATGGTGATTTGGAACACCGCGTTCCACATAACTTGAATATTAGTTTTAACTATGTTGAAGGCGAGTCTCTGATTATGGCTGTAAAAGGCATTGCCGTTTCAAGCGGCTCTGCGTGCACATCTGCCAGCTTAGAGCCAAGCTATGTACTACGTGCCTTAGGTCGTTCAGATGAGTTGGCGCATAGCTCAATTCGCTTCTCAATCGGTCGCTTTACAACTGAAGAAGATGTTGATTACACAATCAACTTAATGAAAAGTAAAATTGATAAATTAAGAGAGTTATCCCCGCTTTGGGAAATGTTTAAAGACGGCATTGATCTATCCAAAGTTCAATGGGCTGCACACTAGAAATTATGATTTGTCCGCCTAGCGGCGTTGTCGGACTGCTTGTTTAGAAAACTAAACAGCGCAATCCTCAGCCTTGCTAGACAAACAAATCACAAATTTCTTAACTAAGTTTTAGGAGAAATAAAATGGCATATTCAGATAAAGTTTTAGATCACTACGAAAACCCGCGTAACGTTGGTACGTTAGACAAAAACGATCCAAACGTAGGTACTGGCATGGTTGGCGCGCCAGCTTGTGGCGATGTAATGAAATTAATGATTAAAGTGAATGATAGCGGCATTATTGAAGATGCTAAATTCAAAACTTACGGTTGTGGTTCAGCGATTGCCTCAAGCTCTTTGGTAACAGAGTGGCTAAAAGGTCGTACCATTGAAGAAGCTTATGCGATTAAGAATTCAGAAATCGCTGAAGAGTTAGCCTTACCGCCAGTAAAAATTCACTGCTCTGTATTGGCTGAAGATGCAATTAAAGCGGCGGTTGCCGACATTAAAGCAAAACAAGCTGCGAAAGAGACTGCGTAGGATTATGGCAATATCACTGACAGAAACCGCGGCAAACCGCGTAGAAAAATTCCTTGCCAATCGCGGTAAAGGCATTGGCTTACGTTTGGGCGTTAAAACCACCGGCTGCTCAGGCATGGCGTATACATTGGAATTTGTCGATGAGATGCATCCTGAAGACACCGCGTTTGAAAGTAACGGCGTTAAAGTGATTGTTGACCCAAAGAGCCTTGTTTACATTGATGGTACAGAATTAGACTTTACCAAAGAAGGTTTAAATGAAGGCTTTAAGTTTAACAATCCCAACGTAAAAGATGAGTGTGGTTGCGGTGAAAGCTTTACAGTGTGAGTTTGAATTACTTTGAGTTGTTTGGACTTAAACCAATTTTTAACATTGAATTAGCTACACTAGAAAGCAATTTCCGCAAGATACAATCTGAGTCGCATCCAGACAGATTTGTAACGGCCTCAGCTGCAGAAAAATTAAGCGCGATGCAACGGGCAACCCTGGCAAATGAAGCTTATCTATGTCTGAAAAGTCCTGCTAATCGCGCTAAATATCTATTAGAATTGCAAGGCATCACTGCGATTAGCGAAACTAATACAGCCATGCCGATAGATTTTTTGATGCAGCAAATGGAGTGGCGAGAAGCAACGGAAGATGCCGTGACAACTAAAGATATCAGGGCTTTAGATAACTTACTTAATGAAATAAGAGTTGAAGCTAAAGGTTTACAAGAGAGTTTAGTCAGTTTGCTAGATGTGCAGAAAGATTACTCCGCCGCCACTGACGACACGCGCAAACTCATTTTTATTGATAAAGTGTCTGAAGACATTCATCGCGCAATTGAACAAATAGACATTTAACATAGCAATAAACTGATGGCAATTATCTAATGGCATTACTGCAAATATCCGAACCTGGCATGAGTGCCGCACCACACCAGCACAAGCTGGCTGTGGGTATAGACCTAGGCACAACCAACTCACTAGTAGCCACTGTGAAAAGTGGTATGGCTACCGTACTGCAAGATGAGCAAGGTCATGCCCTACTACCTTCTGTGGTGCGTTATATGCCAGAAGATGAAGTAGTGGTTGGGCACGAAGCGCAAGCGCAACAGAGTGCTGACCCTGTGAATACTATTGCCTCAGCCAAACGTTTTATGGGGCGAAGCCTAAAAGATATTGCAGACAGAGCGCACATTCCATACAACTTTGTAGATAGCTCAGACTCAACAAAATTATTGCAAATTCAAACCCGTGCTGGTTTAAAAACGCCTGTAGAAATCTCCGCTGAAATCCTTAAGACACTTAAAGCGCGCGCTGAAAAGTCGCTTGGTGGCGACTTAATGGGTGTAGTGATTACCGTGCCAGCCTATTTTGACGATGCGCAGCGCCAAGCCACAAAAGATGCCGCGCGCTTGGCTGGACTAAACGTACTACGTTTACTCAATGAGCCTACTGCTGCGGCAGTGGCTTATGGTCTGGACAATGCTGCCGAAGGTACTTTTGTCATTTATGATTTAGGTGGCGGCACGTTTGATGTCTCTATACTCAAGCTTTCTAAAGGCGTGTTTGAAGTACTTGCAACCAATGGCGACTCTGCGCTAGGTGGCGATGATTTTGATCATCGCATTTATTGCTGGGTGCTGGATAAGATTAGAGAAGTGACTAGCAATTTTAATCCACTAAGCGAGAACGACACACGTTTGCTACTTACCAAAGCGCGTCAGGCAAAAGAATGGTTAACTGATAACCATGAGGCACAAATTGTATGCCGTTTAAGTAATGGCACATTAGTAGATGTAACGCTCACTGCGACTCAATTTGTAGAACTCACCCAACAGTTGGTAATTAAAACGCTCGCACCTACTCGTAAAGCTATGCGTGACGCGAAACTTACACTAGAAGATATTAAAGGTGTGGTACTAGTGGGCGGCGCTACGCGTATGCCACAAGTCAGACACGCTGTTGAAGAATACTTTAAACAAACTCCGCTAACAAATTTAGACCCAGACAAAGTGGTGGCAATTGGTGCAGCGATTCAAGCCAATGCTTTAGTAGGCAATCGCAGCGAAGATGATTTACTGCTATTAGATGTGACGCCGCTGTCTTTAGGTTTAGAAACAATGGGCGGCTTGGTAGAAAGAATTATCCCTCGCAACAGCACATTGCCAGTGGCACGCGCGCAAGACTTTACCACCTACAAAGACGGCCAAACCGCAATGAGCATACAAGTGGTTCAAGGCGAGCGTGAACTAGTCGCAGATTGTCGTTCGTTAGCACATTTTGAACTACGCGGCATTCCGCCAATGGCGGCTGGCGCTGCACGCATACGCGTGACTTTCCAAGTAGATGCCGACGGCCTACTTTCAGTCAGCGCACGCGAGCAAACCAAAGGTGTTGAAGCGCATGTTGTGGTTAAACCTTCGTATGGATTAAGCGAAGATGAAATCACGCATATGCTGAAATCATCATTTGGTAGTGCAGAAGCTGACAAAACAGCACGCATGTTAGCTGAGGCGCGCGTCTCTGCTGGCGCCATTATTAACTCAGTCACGCTAGCACTAGCGGCCGACAGCCACCTTGTTAGTGAAAAAGAAAAAGAAACAATAGAAACTGAAATACAAAACTTACAAACCGTGACACAAACTGATGATGCTACAGCCATTAACAAAGCCGTTGACGCACTCAACCATGCCACTGAAGAGTTTGCCGCAGCCCGCATGAATGCTAGCGTGAGCCATGCATTAAGCGGCAAAAATTTAAATATGTTAGACATGTAGGAGCAACGCCCTCGTCGCGAAATAGCCGTGAAGAACTTAAACACGTTATCGGCACGGGGGCGTGCCTCCTACAAAAAAAGGAATTATAAATGCCACAAATCATCATATTGCCACACGTAGAACTCTGCCCAGAGGGTGCAGCGATTGAAGCAAAAACAGGTGAGTCAATATGCGATATATTACTCAATAACCATATTGATATTGATCATGCCTGCGACCAAGCCTGTGCTTGCACCACTTGCCATGTGATTGTGCGTGAAGGTTTTAAATCGCTTAATCCATCGGATGACCAAGAGGATGACTTACTGGATAAAGCTTGGGGGTTAGAACCTAATTCGCGCTTATCTTGCCAAGCACTGGTTGGTACAGAGGATTTAGTGGTTGAAATACCTAAGTACTCCATCAATATGGCAAAAGAAGGCCATCGTTAGGCCTCATTCGTTTTGCGCCTTGAATACTTAAAGTTTTAAAGCGCTAAAGCTTTAAAGTCTTAGAATTTTAAAATCGTATAACTTGAAGACCTTAGAACTTTACAGTGTCTTCTAGAAAATCGACTTGGCCTGTAGAGATGTCATAAACACCACCAATCAGCCCTATTTTCTTATCATTAAGCATATCTTCAATAATATCGCTGCTGTGCAAAATTTGATTAATTTGCACCCTAACATTTTGCGCACATACTTTTGCTAAAAAATCTTCATTACTAGAATCACGTGATTCCAGCACCGTTTTCTCTTGGCGAACGGCTGGGCGAATGTGGTTAATAATCTCGCCAATATGGCCTTCTCTAAAATTATCGCAAGCGGCTTTTATTGCGCCACAGCTGGTATGCCCAAGCACTACAATCAACTTAGAATCTAAGTATTTACTTGCAAACTCTAAACTACCGATGCCTTTATCTGAAGCAATATTACCCGCTAAACGGACACTAAACACATCACCTAGCGCCTGATCAAACAACAACTCTACAGGCACACGCGAATCACTACAGCTTAAAAAAGCTGTAAATGGATGCTGCTTTTCTTTAGTAAATTCAATTAATGAGTGATAGTCTTTTTGTGAAGTAAGGTTACTAGTAAAGCGATGGTTACCTTCAATCA
>JBBQLN010000021.1:0-48613 GCA_038327905.1 Burkholderiales bacterium | reverse complement strand
ATGTCCACGATGGATCGTATTAACAAGAAATACGCGAAAGGCACGATTAAACTCGCTTCAGAAGGCACCGATAAAATCTGGACCATGCGTAGAAGCTTTAAGAGCCCCAACTACACGAATGATTGGCGTGAGCTGCCAGTGTTAAAGTAACTAAATTAAACTGGTTGAATAATGGTTAATGTAATGCGTTTGCCATACGCACTTAATTTGTAAATTTAGAAAGCTAAGTAATTGCTGTGTGTGGTAGTGTGATATCAGTGTGTGATTGATAGCATGCCAAATAGCTAAAATCCCCTTAAAACACATAACTTCTTGTGGATGTGTGAGATGTGTGTGATAAATCGCAAAAAGTTTATTTTGGTATGTACTAACGTCCAATCCCCTTTGCTAGCTTACTATTACAGTAAATTATTTTTTTAAATTCAACTCACACATCTCACACAAAAAACCATTAAAGCCAATGATTGCTGGTGTTTTTCAGTGTGAGATGCATTAAAAACACCACACACAAATGACACACAACACACACAATAGGGTGTGGCTTACAGCGTATATTTCTTTGACACCTCGGTCACCGCCTCTGTTTTTTCAAGTGCAACTCTTGTTATATCAGCTGTCACATCAGTAATGTAAGCATTATCTGCTTTGGGTTTAACCCGCCAGTAATCCTTTCCACCTGAGCGTCGCTTCATAAAACCAAGCCTACCTAGGCCTTTACCAAAATTGATGCTATTTAAAGCACTCATGCCATTGCTTCTACACCAATTTCTGTAAGCCGTATATATGTCGATTGGCAAAATTCCCCCGCCTTCACTGCTAGTCTCTAGGCATTCGTCGGTAAACAACTTAACAGGATCAGATTCAGTGCGGTAGGCAGCTAATAGTTCACTTGAGGAAGATGGAATATTGAATGCGCCATTTTCACGAAGGTCTTTTAGCCCCGCTACAGACCAAGCCAATATTCCTGGCAATTCGGCTGTCAGCTTAGCCTCCAAGCTTACATCTATGTCTTTTCCAGTAAACTGGCGGTTAAACGACAAAATAATTGCTCTTCTGAAAAAGCCATCGGTTAAATCCATCAGCCTAGGCAAATTATTTGTTGCAGCAATAAGCTTCACATACGGCTTGAAAGAAAATGACGGTTGGTATTTTCGCTCAGCTTCCACCATGTCACCAGCCACGATGGCCTTAATGTAACCATCAGCAAGCGTGGCATTTGCACTCATCTCTGACGATATATTCACCAGCTTACCTTGTAGTTCTGCGCGTACATTTTTGTCATTAAGTCGTTCGATATGGGCATGGCTGACATTACTTTCGCCCAATAGCTTAGTTAGTATTGATAACAGCACTGACTTACCATTGCCACCAGCCCCCACCATCCAAACAAACTTGTGCTGCGAGCTGTCTGGGATTAAGCAATAGCCAAACCACAATTTTAAGAAGGCAATTTTCACAGCTTTGTCTGCGTCATGAGCAAAAATCTCATCTAAAAAGCTTAGCCAGCGATCGCATTTAGCATCTGCATTCCAATGAATATCATTTTTAGTCGCAAGGTGGTGATCGGGGTTGAATTCTTGCAACTCACCACTCTCAACATTCAGCGTGCCATTGGCTAGGCAGATTAAATTAGAGTTTGGCGAAACTTCCTGCGCTTTTGCTGAGTAGAAATCCTGACAAAGCGTTAGAAGCTCTTTGATTTCTTTTGCATCTGCATTTTTACCTAAATAATACGCGATTGATTTTCGCATGTCAGCCTGCCCATCAAGCCTTGGCCAGTAACCATCTTCGTATCCAAAGAATGAGCCGCCTACATAGACCAACCCCGCAGAATGAAATCCTTTAATGTATTTTTGTAGGTTTGAAGGTAGCGAAGGCCCAGTTGAAACATCTGCTTCTATGCTAGCTGTTGCCTCCGCTGACATTTTATTTGCCCAAACACCTAAACCTGCTGGTGACTTTGTTACTTTGCCTGAAGGTAATTTACAGCCTCCGCCTGGACATTCTTTAAAGCCGAGCTCCTGAATGCGTTTGCAGGTTACTGGTGCAGACCCGCTAAGGCAGCGCTCGATTTTACGGTTTGTTTGCATTTCATCGTAGTGTGGATGATGCTTACTTGCTTCGTGTGCAGCTTCCGCCCCACCTTCAAACCGACATTGATTTGACAGCATAGCTTGCCAATGTGGCTCGTGCACTATAGGCTGATTTTTTGGTGCTGAAGCCCATTGTATGAAATGGCAACGTTGTTGAATTTCAACTAACTGCGATTGATCCCCAAGTGCATCTTGAGGTATTGGCTCAATGCCATCAATGTGGTGATAAGTTGATACAGCAAGTTTTTGCGCATCGTATTCAACCAAAGCTACACTAAGCTCGGGTAGCTCGTTCAGATTTAAAAGCTTACCCTTATTTTCGAGTACAAAACTACTCGTAGAGCCTAAGGGGCAAGCTGGCATATAGTACAAGCGAGAGGCGTCTTTAGTTGCTGGGTCGTTAATGCCACCTAACCATTGGTTAATTCGTTGCCAACTATCTGGCCATTCATTTGCGCTTACTGGTTTAAGTAGCGGCAAAATTGCACGGTATTTTGGTATGTCTGTTGTGTGACTGTAGCTGGAGTGAATTAGGTACTCATGACCTTCTAGCATCTGTTGCACAGCTTCAACTGCTGTGCCATTGTCCACATCGATAACCGCCATGGTGATGCTGATTACATTTCTATTGCTACGTGCCTCACCATTTTTATACGTTGCTGGCGACCATGCTGAGTTACCAGCTTTGTTTGACATAGGCTTATGCGTTTTAAATGCTACGCAAAACGCCTCCCATGACAAGTTCACCGCCTTTGGCAGGCTGTCACGCTCGTGGTTAAACTTACTAATTGCAAATTGGTGTGATTTATCATTCCCTTCATCATCTTTTGTCGTATCTTGTTGTTCTAATGTGTATTTCTCTTCGGTACTGGTGTTAAAATCTGTATATTGTTGTTCCATAAAATAAGTTTTCTTAGTGTTTTAGCTCGTTTACTTGAGCAGCGACCAATGTGAGTTTGCACCTCAATCATGACCGTTAATATTTACCAGCTGAGCACCCGCCCAGCTGGTATTTTTTTGCTTGTGTGCTTTTTCATGCCTTTCATTTGATTTTAATATCCAAACTTGATAAATTTTTGTTAAAAAATTGTTATTTATTTAACGCCACCAACGTTTTCTATCGTTACAGTATTTGCCGCGATGAATGCGTCAAGATCAGTTTGACGATAAAGAACACGTCGGCCGATTTTTACGTAATTTAGTGAGTAACGCTTTGCTGATGCCCATACAGCCAATGTTTGGGCCTTTATGCCTAGATAGTTTGCAGCTTCGTCTCTTGTTAACAGCTTCTTCCCTTGCTGAGATTCAACAGCACTACTTTTTTTGTTTTTGATAGTTTCATCCATATATGCCTTAATAAAATTGAATTCATAACTCGCACACACTTATCAAGTGAATTGCAAGTTGATGAAACTAGATTTTGCTCGAGCGATATTTTTTAAGCAAAATATTGTCAAAAAGGTGTAACTATATGAATTATTTGAAAAAAATTGGAGTATCAGGATTGACTGGTCAGAAAAATATCAGTCAGACTGGTTTTTTGGGTTCTTTTATTTTCTGCCGAATGGTATCAAATGAACGTTTCATAGGATCATTAGCACCGAAGTCGCGACATATTAGGTTAGCTACATCACCTTTATGAAGACTTGGATTTCTTGACCATATGGCATCGGCTTTATTTTGCCATGCAGCATACCTCTGCTGTGTTTCGGCTTTTTTTAATACTCGTCGACCGATCGCTTTAGTTTTATCACCAGTAGCGGTGCTATTTGACGTTGTTAGATAAAAACGAATGAACTCTTCAGGCATTGTCCACTTGGCAGCAATAGCCCATTGCAAAAGATTATTAAAATTGTATTTTGCAATAGGCTCAGATAACACTTTTTTTATAGTGCCCGCATCAACAATATTATGAAGTACTGCTAATCGCCTCTCAAACTCTGCTTGAAGTAGACCAAAGCTTAGTTTTTCATCATTTGTATCGTCATCTACATTTTCACTCTGGTGCTCGACCAGCAAATCATCAATCACTCTTGGTTCGATGCCAAGTGATAACAAAGTAAATTTGTAAAGGCTAATTATTTGAAAATCGCGCCAATAAGGGTAATAGGCTGGGTATAATTCCGCTGGATTATATTCTTGCTCAGCTTCAATATGCACAGTTATTAAAGCAGGGATACTTTCTTGAGTCAATTGCAACTCCGCGTGTTAGATATACATAAATCATAACCGTTTTTTACTTTTTATGGTCAAGCTTGAATACTATGTAAACGAAAAATTACCTTGTGCCGTATAATATTGGCATGAGCTTCTGTATTTAAAGCTTAAGATAGCAGAGTTTTAGAGGAGATTGACTTGGGACGTAACCCGGGCGTAACCCCGACCAGAAAACAAAAAAGCCCACATCTCTGTGAGCCTTGCTGTATATGGTGGCCGGGACGGGAATCGAACCTGTGACACGCGGATTTTCAATCCGCTGCTCTACCAACTGAGCTACCCGGCCGTACTTCTCAGTACGCTTGCAAGCATTGTAAACGTTTGCAAGTCGCGCATTATAGCAAACTTCCTTGGAGTTGGAAAAAAATAATTCAAACAATTCACAGTTATTTTAAAAGTACTTAACTTGGCTTTATGCTAAAGCTTAGCTAGTCATGTAAAATCTTATCTCGAAACATAATTGCTAAAAAACTTAATGTAATTCAGATGAAATTAAATATCACTCAGCCTAGTCAGCTACTTAAATCCGCACTCCAAAATAAGATTAACAATAAAACCAAGCCGCTAGGTGCATTGGGTATGCTAGAAGCGGTTGCGCTGCAAATCGGCTTGATTCAGCAAACGCTTACACCTCAATTGACTAATCCTACAATGCTTATTTTTGCAGGTGATCATGGTATTGTTGAATCTGGTGTGAGCCCATATCCACAGGCTGTTACCGCACAAATGGTGTTGAATTTTTTACAAGGTGGTGCGGCAATTAATGTGTTTACCAAGCAAAACAATATGTATTTAGGTGTGGTCGATAGTGGCGTGAATTATGAGTTTGCAGAAAATCTAGATTTAATTTATGCCAAAGTTGCGATGGGGACACGTAATTTTTTAGTTGAACCTGCGATGACATTAGCTCAATGTGAGCAAGCGCTTACTTTTTCTGTAGGTATTGTAGATGCTAAGATTGCTAAAGGTTGTAACGTATTCGGTTTTGGCGAAATGGGCATAGGTAACACTTCATCTGCTAGTTGCTTGATGAGTATTTTATGTGGTTTGCCGATTGAGCAATGCGTAGGGCGTGGTACGGGTTTGGATGATGCAGGTTTGGTGCATAAAACCAATATTTTGGCACAAGCAATTGCTCATCATGATTTGAATGGTACTGATGCTATGCAAGTATTAGGGACTTTCGGCGGCTTTGAAATTGCGATGATGGTGGGCGCAATGTTGCAAGCGGCTGCTAGACAATGCACATTATTGATTGATGGATTTATCACTACGGCGGCATTGTTGGTTGCGGCTAAATTGCAACCTGAAATTTTGCATTATTGCGTGTTCACGCATTGTTCAGACGAATCGGGTCACAAAAAAATGCTGGATTTTTTACAAGTTAAACCACTGCTCAATATAGATTTGCGCTTGGGTGAGGGGACTGGCGCGGCATTGGCTTATTCTCTAGTTGAAGCTTCAGTTAATTTTCTAAATCAAATGGCTTCGTTTGAGTCGGCAAGTGTTTCGCAAAAAATATGATATTCGCACTTCAAAATCAATGGCATTATTTTTTAACTGCAGTGATGTTTTTTACACGCATCCCTATTCGGTTTAGCAGTTTTGATAATGCTGACTTGAATAAAGCTACACGCTACTTTCCATTGGTAGGCGTTTTAGTGGGCGCTGTTGGCGCATTAGTTTTTTGGTTAAGTGATCTTTTATTACCTTTAGAAATTGCGCTTTTATTAAGTATAGCCACTACAATTTTACTGACAGGTGCTTTCCATGAAGATGGTTTAGCCGACACTGTAGATGGCTTAGGTGGAGGTTGGAGCAAAGAGCAAGTACTCGCTATCATGCTGGATTCACGCATAGGTAGCTATGGTGCAATAGGTTTGGTGTTAGTGTTGCTGACTAAATACCAGGCACTCACTTACCAAACTGCCACATTGATTCCAGCCTCACTTATAGCGGGTCACGCTTTAAGCCGCTTGTGTGCGGTGTTAGTGATGGCTACGCAAAGTTACGTGAAGGCCGAAGGTAAATCTAAGCCGCTTGCTACAAGGCCAGCTATCAATGAGTTGATTATTGCGACATTTTTTGGCTTAGCACCTCTAGCATTTTTAGAAATGAAAGCTCTTACTGCACTCGTGCCTGTGGCTTTGGTTTGGCTGTGGTTTAGTGCAAAAATAAAGTCACGCATTGGCGGTTATACTGGTGATTGCTTAGGTGCAATGCAGCAACTGACCGAAGTGGCTTTTTATATTGGCTTGTTAGCAAGTGCATCCTTATTTGCTAAGCCTTATTAAAGCTTATGAAACTTACGCTAGTTCGCCATACTTCTTTAGATATTGCTCCTAGTATTTGCTATGGGCAAAGTGATGTTGACGTATCCGTTAACTTCGAAATTGAGCGCTTGGCGTTACAGAATAAGCTAAGCGCCTTTCAATTTGATGCGATTTATGCCAGCCCATTAAAGCGCTGCCACCAACTTGCGCAAGCTTTGTGTGCAGATGAAACTCTTGGACATGTGAGTGAAAATATTAAACTCGATGAACGCCTAAAAGAGCTGCATTTTGGTGATTGGGAAATGAGTCATTGGGATGCAATTCCACGAGACACTTTTGATGTTTGGGCAAATGATTATGCTAATTTAGCGCCACCGAATGGTGAAACATTTTCACAGTTACATGCTCGTGCTAAAAGCTTTGTAGAGGATGTAAGCAGTCACTCACAAGATAAAAATCTATTGGTGGTGACGCATGGCGGATTGATACGGGCATTAATTGCCGAAGTGTTACACATGCCATTAAAGCGCTTGTTTAGAATCACCATAGACCATGCTAGCGTGACTCAATTAGAGTTTAATGGTGAAGTGCCTAAAATAAACTTTATGAATTTGTAGCGCTTAAACGCTACTACTTAAGCTTTAATGGTAAACCTGCGGCTACAAAAGTGACATGGTTTGCTGCAGCGGAAACCGCTTGATTCAACCTACCTTGCTCATCTTGAAATTGACGGTTAATCTCACCCAATGGCACGATTCCCATGCCAACTTCATTGCTCACTAGAATAATTTTACCTTCAAGATTAGCTAGGTTTTCTAAAAAGTTCTCACGTTCAGATTGCCACGTAACATTCTTAGGTGGATTGCAGTCAGGACATATCCATTGCGCTAACCATAAGGTTAAGCAATCGACAATAATGCACTGATTTTTGCTTGCCAATTTTGTAAGCGTTTGCGTTAGGTGATGTGGCTCTTCAATTAACACCCAATCTGCAGGGCGCCTATCTTGATGATGCTGAACGCGCTGCTTAAACTCATCATCATAGACTTGCGCAGTAGCGATGTAGGTCACTGGAAGCTGACTTTCACTAGCCAGCATTTCAGCATAAGCGCTTTTACCAGAGCGTGCACCACCTAAAATAAGCGTGATATCTTTCATTTAGACTCCAAAAATGCGCGTAAAAAAACCGCGTCAGAAGCTTAATCTAACGCGGTTTTTTAAAGTTAAACCAATTATTTTATATTCTAGGCAATGTTACTAGAGGCTAATTTAACAAGATTAAGTTTTGGTAGAGCTTTAGCCAAAACCCAAAATGCAACTAAATACATAGCAGTGAAACCCATGTAACTAGGCAAATAATTCCAGCCGTATTGAATAGTTTCACTAATGCCATTATTTGGAAAGCGACCTGAGAACAAATAGTAAGTTTGTGTAGAAATGACAAAAGCCAAGAAAGTAGCTAACAAACCAGCCAATGAATATTTAACAATGTCTAAGCTATCATTTTGTTTGCTTAACCATAAGCCAGCCAGCCACATTGCGGCATAGCTAGGCAACATGCCCCAGTAACCCGCCGTTAAACAAAAGCCATACCAACTATCAATCGCAGAAGCACTAAAATCAATCACAGTAGCCAGCACTGCAAACAAGACAAACCAAGCGGCTTTTCTTAAGTACAAGCCGCCGATTAACAACAGCGCTAAACTTGCATCAGGTAGCGAAACACTGGTGAGCACATGGCTACCGCGTGTGAGTAGCATTAAGAATGCAATTGCTGCCGCAATAAACAAGTATCTGCTAGACGGTAATTTTGAGGTTAAATACATTTTGTTCTCCATTTGAAGCACTTTGCAATTTTAAGTTAAAGCGAATGATAGCATTACTCAGGCTGATAACGAATATTTACAAATAAGTTTGCACCTGGCGTGTTGTAAGGAATTGTACCGTCAAATGCCAGCGCGTAATTTTTATCTAACACGTTATTTATGCGAGCCTGCGCACTCCAGTCATTATTGATTTTGTATGAAGTAGTGAGGTTTAGCAACCCATAGCCACTTAATGGATTATTATTTGCATTATCGTTATAGCGTAATGAAGAAGCAATAAACTCGCTGCCAAACCGCCAATTACCTAGGTCGTAACTCAAATTAAGCTTGCCAATTCTATTGGCTCGTCGCACCAGTAGATTTCCACTGTTTTCGTCTCGTGGTGATTGAATATCTAAGCTACCATCAATATTTAAATTACCAATGCGCTGTCCACCAGCAAGCGTAAGGCCTTTGATACGTGCTTTATTTACATTTTCTATTGTGAACGTAGTTAAATCAAAAGCAATGAGGTCTCTAATGTGGTTATCATAAACTGTTGCCGAAATATGTGAACTGCTGTTTTGGTAACGTAAGCTTGCTTCAATATTGTCAGATTTTTCTGGCTTTAAATTCGGATTGCTAAAGAATGGGTAATACAAGTCATTAAAAGTTGGCGCTTTGAATGCACTGCCATAGCTTGCAGTTGTGCGCCAATGGTCGTTAAAGCTGAATCCATACCCAATGCCTCCTGTTACATTGCTACCAAACTGCGAGTTATGATCTTCTCTCAAGCTTAGCTGCACGCTATGTGCATCAACGTTGGCTAGATAGCTAGCAACATAACCCTCGTTCACGCGGTTAGTTTTGTCGAATGCTGTTGTTGATATGACATCATCTTCTAATCTATCATACATTAAAGTTAGCGTGCCAACAGGCAAGGAAAAGTCATTTTGCCAGTTAATCTGATCTTGCTCAGTATCAAAGCGGTCAAATGACGGAATGTTGGAGGCGTCATAAGTTTTGGATTTGTCTTTACTTAGCCCAACACGCAAGTTAGATAGCCAAAATGAGGTAAATTGATTTTTACTGAAAATGGCGACTGATTGCTGATTAAGTTTTGCGTTTGAAGAAAAATTTGCATTTGCGGGATAATAAATTTCATTAAACCTATTATCAAAGCGTGTGTGACCATCGCTGTTTAGTAACTGAAAACCTATCTCATGTCCTTTAGCCAATTTTTGACTCAAATTGGCAGAGAATGCCAAGTTGCGATAACCATCTTTGTCATTAAAATTTGGTTTGTTAGTGTCTAAGGACGAAAAGCCGTTAGTTTTAGTGCCAGTTAAGCTTAAGGCATAACTAGTATCATTAATGCGGCCGTAAACGCCAGCATCAGCCTTGGTTGTTTGATAGCTACCATAACCTAAGTTGGCATAAAACTTGGTTTGGCCATCACCTTTTTTTGTGAAAATTTGAATTACGCCACCAATAGCGTCTTGACCATATAAACTAACTGCAGGGCCTCTTAAAATTTCTACTCTATCTACTAAGCCTAATGGTAGGTTTTCCCATGTGGTAGAGCCCGCTGTAGCGGACATAATACGCATACCATCAACTAACACGACAACGTGGCCGCCATTAGTGCCACGCATAAAAATACTAGAAGTTTTGCCTGCACCGCCATTGCTACTAATTTCAATTCCAGGTTGAGTTTGTAATAACTCAATAAAAGTAGATTGTCCTGCACTTTGAATTTGTTCTGCATTAATTACGGTAACATCTGCAATTACGCTTTCACGAGGTTGAGGAACGCGACTGGCCGTTACTACAACATCATCCAGATTTATATTATCAGCTGCAAAAGTAGGTGCAGAAAATGCCAAGCCAATCAGGCTGGCAATCGTTGATTTTTTCATTATTATTTCCCTAAATTACACGCGACCCCGCATGTGGATTTCTAAAAACTAGGGAAGACAGAAGGGTAATGTAAAAAAGAAAGCGCGGACGAAATAACGACACATAAAGCGCAGCCTTTATTACCGTCACCCCGCGGTATTCCTAGCGATGTAGTAATTAGGCCGGTCTCCGGGCTTGTGGGCTTAGGTTTTAAAACCTACTGTTTTGCACCTTCCCAAGTGTTACCTTTTTCTAGGGTTTAACTCAGTGGCATATTGCAAAATTGTTTGAACGTATCAAAAACACACTTACCGTTGCGGGGGCAGCATAGGAATAATCAACGCTTTATGCGGTAATGCACCTATTTCCCAGTTTCACCTTATTTGTAGAAAACAAACTTGGCACCTAACAACAAGTGCGAATTATAGCTTTAATTATTGAAGTTGCCTGAAGAAATTCGTTAACAATAATTTACAACATGTGGTAATACTTTGAAATATACGTGTTAGCTATTGACTACAATCATTTTTTTCAATTATAGTGGTCACATGGATGCCGACTTAAAAGCGCTAGAAGACAAATTATCAGGCCTAATTTCATTGTGTAGTGATTTACGCAGTGAAAACGTGCAGTTGCGCCTTGATTTAAACGCAACACAAACTGATGCGGCGTTGTTGAAAGCAAATATGGCGCAAGCAAGTGAGCGCATAGAAGCTTTGATGGAGCGCCTGCCTTAACGCAGGTTTGAGTAAGTACAATGAGCGAAATAAAAGGCGTTGATGTCAATATTATGGGTCGGGATTTCACGGTATCGTGTACTGATGAAGAGCGGCCAGGCTTAATTAACGCGGTTAATTTTTTAGATAAAAAAATGCGTGACATTCGTGACAGTGGAAAGATTGTTGGAATTGAGCGTATTGCCATGATGGCAGCATTAAATTTAGCGCACGAATTGCTCAATAGTAAAAGTGGTACTGTGGATATAGGTGATTTCAAACGCAGAATTACAAATATGCAAAATGAAATTGATAAAGCCTGCGCATTAAAATAAATATTTCAAATCCCATAATTCTGCTATTAACAATAGTAGAATTAACCCAGTTGTTTTAGTATTTAATCAGTCAGTTATTGAGCTGAAAAAATAAAATCCCAGTTTTAAAGTTTGTTCTCTGCGGTGCGGTTTAAGCTAATAATTCCTTGAACTAGTTTATAGCATCGGTTTTAGTCATTCGAGTTGTTGTGTGCGCGCCCTAAGTTGAGTGTTCTTTTAAGAATCTCTTGGCGGGTGTACCTAATGCGCTCTAGGCTGTTACCACTTGAGCCTTTTTGGTTCAGGATGCTGGCTTAGGCTAATCCGTGGAGAACTCCACCCTATTATCGCAGCTCGTGATATTTCAAATCTGCTAAGCTCACGACATCTAAACATCGAGCATGGCAGGCTTCTAGTATGACTGGTGGAGCAAAGCCTGCTTCTGAAGCCTCTAGCCAGCGCGCGGCACAAACACACCAGCGGTCTCCAGCCTTTAATCCCTCAAAGCCATATTCTGGGCGTGGGGTGCTTAAATCATTGCCCTGAGAGATTGAAAACGCTAAAAACTCATCGGTCATTTGTGCGCATACTGTGTGGCTACCACTATCATCTATGCCTGTTTCGCAACAGCCAGTTCTGGTAAAGCCTGTTAATGGATCTAAGCTGCATACTTGCAATACGGTGCCAAGCACGTTTTTATCTTGTTGTTTTGCCATCAATGTTCTCAATTTAAATTTTATAATTAGATTTAGTTATAGATTATCATAATGCTAAATTTAGAATTCAATTAAGGTAAAATTATGCGCTATTGGCTGATGAAATCTGAGCCTTCGGATGTATCCATTGATGATTTAGCTGGCTTCCCAAATCAAACCGTAGATTGGTACGGTATTCGTAACTACCAAGCGCGCAATTTTATGCGCGACCAAATGAAGGTAGGCGACGGTGTATTTTTCTATCATTCAAATTGCGATGTGCCTGGTATCGTTGGTGTTGCAGAAGTTAGTAAGTTAGCGTATCCAGACCGCCTACAGTTTATTAAAGGCCATAAATATTACGATGAAAAAGCCACACCAGAGAATCCACGCTGGCTTAATGTTGACGTAAAACTTGTGCGTAAAACACGTCTGCTTAGTTTGAAAGAACTACGCGAATATCCAGAGTTAAGCAATATGCGTATTTTACAGCGCGGCAACCGCCTATCAATTACGCCAGTGGATCCTAAAGAGTGGAATTTTATTATTAGCCATCTCAAATAAAAAAAGCCCCGGAATTTGGGGCTTTTTTAATACTCAATAATTTTAAAGTTACTTAATAGCAGTATCTAAACTACCCATGCTTTTAGGGTAGGTGACCACACCCCAAGGCATTTTTTTATCTTCAATTTGTTGTTTCACTTCTAGTTTTTCAGCATCAATCACAAATACAGCATCTGATTTACCGCAAGCTAATAACACTTCTTTGTCGTCTGGGGTAAATGTGAAATGCCAGCAACGATTACCTGTAGGAATATCTTTAATTTTTGCATAGGTTTTAGCATCATACACTTCTAATGTTTTAGCTTTGTTAGCCGCGACAAAAATACGTTCGCCTTTGCGGTCATATGAGATGCCATAAGGTGTCGCACCAGTATCAACGGTGCGTAGCACTTTAAATTTTTTGTCCATCACCATAAACTTGTTACCGTATTCAAGCGTTACTAAATAAGTTTTCCCATCTGGGGATACTTTTACGCCACGCGGCCTATCGCCATATTCATGCGTTTTAATTGTTTTAATTAGTTTACCGCTTTTCATATTGTGCACAGTGACGGTATTGTCAGCCTCATTGGTGATCACTAATTGCTTACCATCTTTACTAAACTCCACACCTTCGGTTTCAGGGCCGCCAGTGATTTCACGGATTTTTTTGCCTAGTTTCAAATCAATAATACCAATACGTGCAGGCTCTTTGTCACCATCATCTTCTTTTGCAGTATTAGCTGCTTCGGCGGAACCTGGTGCAGGTGGAGGGCCTCCTTTAGCACTTGGTTCATAAGATACAAATGCATAATTGCCTCTAATGCGCACAAACTCAGGATTTTGACCCACAGGAATTTGCTTTAGCACTTCATTAGTCGCGGTATCAATCACAGAAACACTGCCATTTTCACGGGTGGCAACCACCAAAAGTTTTCCGTTATCACTTACAGCTAAGCCTCGCGGGCCTTCGCCTTTAACATCAATGGTTGAGGTGGTGGCGAGCGTGTTTAAGTCAATCACTGATACGCCTCCATCTTGGTTCGAAACATAGGCCTTACCTCTGTCTGCCGCGTTAGCGTTTACGCCAACACTCATGCTGACTGATACCGCAATGACTAAATGTTTTAATTTCATACTTTAAATTCTCCTCAGAAATTTTTTGATGCTAAATAGTTCATAGTTTTAATTGGGCATGTTAAATGAACTAAGGTTCAAGTTAATGTGCGCGAGTGAATATGAAAAATCAGAATATAAATCATAAGCAAGAATCAAGCTTATAATTTAATTGATTTAAAACAGTCACTTAAATAACGGCTAAAGTTCAGTATGGTTATATATAGCCACCAATGCGGCTGAATACAACCAATTTACTGAAATGGCTGATTAAAATAACTTAGCCCAAAAATAACTTGTACGCTGGGTTTTGTGTTTCATCCCAGTGTGGGTAGCCTAAATTATCTAAAAATGTATTGAACTCAGCACTATCAGAAGGTGGCACTTGCATGCCAACAAGTACGCGGCCAAAGTCAGCACCGTGATTGCGATAATGGAATAAACTGATATTCCAATCATGCCCCATGGTTTCTAAAAACTTCATAAGCGCACCTGGCTTTTCTGGGAACTCAAATCTAAAAACCACTTCATTTTCAGCTTGCGGCGCGTGGCCGCCAACCAAATGGCGTAAGTGCAATTTAGCCACTTCATTATCTGTTAAGTCTAATGCTGGTAATCCTTGCGCCTGTAAATCGGTCACGAGCTTGGCTGATTCTGTAGGATCCGCAATCGCCACGCCTACAAAGATGTGAGCCACTTTAGCATCAGCATAGCGATAGTTAAACTCGGTAATATTACGATTACCTAGCAAGTTGCAGAATGTTTTAAATGCACCTGGCTTTTCTGGAATCGTAACCGCTAAAACAGCTTCACGTTTCTCGCCAGTTTCTGCGCGTTCAGCCACAAAACGCAGTCTGTCAAAGTTCATGTTTGCGCCAGAGGCGATGCCGACCAATGTTTTACCATGCAGATTCTCGCGTTTCGCATAAGCTTTTAGTCCAGCCACTGCTAATGCCCCAGCAGGCTCTAGAATGCTGCGTGTATCTTCAAATACGTCTTTAATTGCCGCACAGATTGCATCATTATCAACTACTATCATTTCATCTACATATTGTTGAGCAAGTGCAAATGTATGCTCACCTACCTGTTTAACGGCCGCGCCATCGGCAAATAAACCGACTTGCTCTAGCATGACGCGTTCACCTTTTTTAAGTGATTCAGTCATCGCTTCAGCATCTTTAGCTTCTACGCCTATCACTTTAATTTCTGGGCGTAACGCTTTTACATAAGCCGCGATGCCAGCCAGCAAGCCGCCGCCACCCACACAGCAGAATATGGCTTCTATCGGTTGTGGGTTTTGTGCCAATATTTCCAAAGCAATCGTGCCTTGTCCCGCGATGACATCTGGGTCGTCATAAGGGTGTACAAAGGTCAGTTGCTCAGTTTTTTCTAGTTCAAGTGCTTTAACATATGAATCAGAATAACTATCACCAAACATCACGACTTCGGCACCATAGCCACGCACAGCATTAATCTTAATGGCTGGCGTCGTGGTTGGCATCACAATGACCGCACGGCAACCTAGCTTTTTCGCGCTCATTGCCACGCCTTGGGCATGGTTGCCCGCACTGGCGGCAATTACGCCGCGCTTTAGCACATCGGCAGGCAAGCTCGCCATTTTGTTATACGCACCGCGAATTTTGAATGAAAAAACCGGCTGCATATCTTCGCGTTTGAGCAGCACGCGATTGTCGATGCGCGCGGATAAATTGGCCTGCAGCTGTAATGGTGTTTTTTTAGCCACATCGTAAACATGTGAGTTTTCGATTTTATGTCTATAGTCTAAGTTTTGCTGAGTGATAGTCGTCATTGCGTATTTTTAAAAACACCTGTGCAGTGTATTATGTTGAATTGGCTTACATTATAAAGAATTTATTAAAGATTCTATAAGGAATTAGGAAAAATGGCATACACCCAAGACGAATTAAAACAACAAGTCGCAAAAGCTGCAGTTGAGTACGTAAAAGAAGGCATCATCGGCGTGGGCACAGGCTCAACCGCAAACTTCTTTATTGAAGAGCTGGCAAAAGTAAAACACAAAATTGAAGGCGCAGTAGCAAGTAGTGAAGCGACAGCGCAACGTTTACGCGGCCACGGTATAGAAGTGTTTGATTTGAACAATATCGATGGCATGGACATTTACGTAGATGGCGCTGATGAAATCACCGAGCATCTCCATATGCTTAAAGGCGGCGGTGGCGCATTAACGCGTGAAAAAATCGTAGCAGCAGTCGCAAGACAATTCATTTGTATCTGTGATGAAACTAAATATGTACCAACCTTAGGTAAATTTCCACTACCAGTAGAAGTGCTACCAATGGCACGCAGCTATGTTGCACGTGAATTAGTAAAGCTAGGCGGCCAACCAGCATTACGTAACTTCACAACGGATAATGGTAACGTGATTATCGATGTGCACGGTTTAAATATTACAGACCCAGTGGCGATGGAAGCTAAAATCAACCAAATCGTAGGTGTAGTGACAAATGGCTTGTTTGCGGCGCGTCCAGCGAATGTATTGCTATTAGCAACAGCAGAAGGCGTAAAAACTTACAAAAAATAGGCCTTTATGGCTAAAAAACAATGCCTCTGCAAGCCAGTATCCATACGGCTCGCAGAGGCATTGTTTTATGAGGTAATGCGAAATTTATTGAGTGTTTTTTCTTACAAAAATCGCTTGCTGAACTTTAGTGAAAATATCTTGATATACCTCTGGGGTTTCTTCAGGAAACTCACGACCACCTTTCATGCCATATCCATTTGAAGTTTCAGAGCTGTTTACTAAACTTACACGAACCTTAGTTCGATTAGGAACAATTTCTTCAACAAAAGCTGTGGCTTTAACGTCTCTCATACGTTGACCTACAAATGGTACAAAATCTTGCTTAGTTGGGCTTTTGGCTGTAATTAAGCCAGTCTCTAAACTAGCTGAGTTAATGGTGTATCCAACATCCTGAAAAACAGATAGCGTTGCAGCAAAAGCAACTTTTTTACTTGTTTCAAATTCTTTAGATTGAATGGCTTGAAGTTCAAGTGGTGTTTTAGTTGATTTGGGAACCGTTTCACACCCAGTAACTACAGCGGCTAAGAGAAAAAGTATTAGTAGATTTTTTTTCATTTTTATTTCCTATTTAGAATGATGTTGCGTTGTATGTGAACTCTTTTACGGCTGATTCGGTGAATTTGATAATGATAGTTAAAGTGCGTTGAGTTCGACTAGACGCCCCACTGGAACGACTTGAGCTACCACCAACAGCGCCAGTGATGTTGCCACCAAGCGCAAATATTAGACTTGAAATACCACCAGAGCTCGAAGAGTAAGCATACTCGGTACTTACTTTATCGTATATCCAAGTTTCCACGCCATCTTTGTCTTTAGTTACCATGTTTGGTGAACCTAAGGCTTTTGCAACATCTGCTTGTGACATTCCAACTTTAATTTCTTTTTGAGCAACCCCTAAAGTGAGTTTTTGCTCACTTGAATCTTCTAGCGCTTTTCGATGGTCGGCTACTGAGACGCAGCCGCTAAGTGTTATTAATAACACTGGCAATAAATATAACGCTTTCATGTACCACCCCTTAATACTTCAAAGATTGAATTTGATTATTTATCAATATTACTAGTGGCATGATAACACGTTTGGGTATCTTATCCCGTGGTTTCAAGTACGACAAAACAATAGCATGATTGCGTGGCAAAACCATCACCATCATTTTCTGGAAATCCAGCCCTCGTTGGGCTAGGCGCTATATTGCGTGCGGAAAGAAAATCACAGGGAATGTCACAAGAAACTTTGGCGGATAAGGCTGATATTGACCGTTCTTACATGGGAGGAATTGAAAGAGGGGAGCATAATCTAGCTATCATTAATTTTTTAAAAATAGCTAAGGCCCTCGGAGTGAAGGCATCAATTCTGCTAGATAAAGCTGGAAGTTAATTTTTCTCAGGCACATAACCACTCGCCATATCTGCACCATCCCCAAAAAAGTACTTTTCAGTTTGCTCGGTTAAATATTTACGGGCAGATGGGTCTGCCAAGCTTAGGCGGTTTTCATTCACTAGCATGGTTTGCTGTTTTAGCCATGCTGCCCATGCCTCTTTGCTGACGTTTAAATAAATGCGTTTACCAAGCTCGCCTGGGTAGGGAGGAAAGTCCATGCCATCTGCTTCTTTGCCTAATTTAATACAATTGACTGTGCGTGCCATTTTTAATGCCTTATGTGCTGAATAAAAGCACTATGATAACGCAAGGCTTTAAGTGCTGCGAGTAAGCATGCTAATATTGCGCGATTATTTAATGTAGAAAGCCTAGAAACATGAAATCTAGTATGGAAAGTCCCTTTAAAGGCAAAACGGGTTTACGTCGTTTGATTAACGCATTTGGTTATTCAATAGAGGGTTTTAAAGCAGCGTTTAAGCATGAAGATGCCTTTCGGCAAGAGGTGTTTCTAGCGATTGTGTTAATTCCACTGGCATTTTATTTAGGCAAGACTTCTATTGAAAGAGCGCTGATGATTGCCAGTGTAATATTGGTGATGATTGTGGAGTTATTGAATTCAGCGATTGAAGCGGCGGTAGATCATACTTCGACAGAGCATCACGCGCTTGCAAAACGCGCTAAAGATATTGGTAGTGCAGCGGTGTTTTTTGCGCTGGCTATCGTGATGGTAGTGTGGGGTTTAGTGTTATTGGGGTAGTTAGGTTTAGAACATGAAAATAAAAAAGGCCGCAATAGCGGCCTTTTTTACAATTACTTATTTAACTTTAGCTAGCAAAATTAGCTGCTGCAAAATCCCAGTTCGCTAATGAAGCTAAAAATACTTCAACGAATTTAGCGCGCGCGTTCCGATAGTCAATGTAATAAGCATGTTCCCACACGTCAATGGTCAACAATGCTTTGTCGCCAGTTGTCAGTGGTGTGCCAGCAGCGCCCATGTTAACGATATCTACTGAGCCATCCGCTTTTTTAACTAGCCATGTCCAGCCTGAACCGAAGTTACCAACTGCTGAAGCTTGAAATGCTTTTTTGAAGTCATCAAAAGAACCCCATTTTGCATTAATAGCATCAGCCAACGCACCTGTAGGCGCGCCGCCGCCGTTTGGCTTCATACTGCTCCAAAAGAATGTGTGGTTCCAAATTTGAGCTGAGTTGTTGTAAACGCCAGCAGAAGATTTTTTGATAATGTCTTCTAAACTTGCATTTTCAAACTCTGTACCTTTGATCAGGTTATTTAAGTTAGTCACGTAAGTTTGGTGATGTTTACCATAGTGAAACTCCAAAGTTTCTTCAGAAATATGCGGTACTAAAGCTGTTTTTGCGTAGGGTAGTGCTGGTAAAGTATGTTCCATGATGTATTTCCTTTATCAAAAAATTTTTGTACGTGTTATTTTGCCATATATTATGCTGATATAGCAGACTAAATTAGTATGGTATTGCTATTTCTTTTTGTTACTATTTTTTTCTAGCCCTAGGGTGTGCTTTATCATATATTGAGGCTAAATGCTGAAAATCAAGATGCGTGTAAACTTGAGTGGTGCTGATGTTGGCATGGCCGAGCATTTCTTGCACTGCGCGTAAATCTTGGCTAGATTGCAAGACATGCGTTGCAAAGCTGTGACGCAATAAATGCGGATGCATGCTGGTGTTAATACCCTGCTTGATAGACCATTCTTTTACCCGATATTGCACTGCGCGTGGTGTAATGCGTTTGCCTTGTTGTGTAACGAACAACGCATTTGGATTGCTATCTGCAATCTTAATTAGTATGCGGCTTTTAAGCCACGTTTGGATGGCATTCATAGCATGGCTACCCATAGGGACGATGCGCGTTTTGTTGCCTTTACCAGTGACGGTCACTGTGCCTTCAGAGAAATCTAGCATGTTGATATCCAAATTCACCAGTTCCGCCAAGCGTAGGCCAGATGAATAAAACAGCTCTAAAATGGCATGGTCACGGCGCTCTAGCAGGCCGTCACCTTTAACATCTACAAACTTAACCGCTTGGTCGGCAGAAAGCGCTTGCGGTAAGGTTTTTGCTGATTTAGGTGCGCGCAGGCCTGTCACGGGATTTTGCGTATAGCCTTTATGATGAACAAGATAGTCATAGAAACCACGCCAAGCAGAAAGCGCTCTTGCAATCGTTTTTCCGCTCAGGCCACGTCCATGTAGCGTGGCAATATAGCGTCTAATTTGTGTATTTTTAACGGCATCTAACGCGGAGTTTTCAGCCAAGGACTCCAGTAATTGGATGTCTCTAGCGTAGTTTTTTAGTGTGAGCGCGCTAAGTCCGCGCTCAAAAGTTAAGTGTTGAAGATAATCGTCTAAGTGGCTCATTGCCCTATAGGTAGGTAGAGAAAGACGCGCTGACTAAATCGCCTATGCGTTTTAAGTACATCAAGCCCATATCTGCTTTAAAGCGCTTTTCATCTTCTGAACCCAGTATCAACACACCGAATGCATGTTTTTTATCACTGTTTTTATAAAGTGGAATAAATGCAAAAGATCGAAGGTTCTCTCCAACTAAACTTTCTGCTGATTCAGGTTTGGTGCCGCAATGCGGTGCTTCTAGCGCGACTATCCAATCGCTAAAAGTGTTGCTGACAGGCGCGAAAACAGCTTCTTGCTCAAGCGCATCATCATTTGGTTCTAACCAAATCCGCACTTGAGATTCTGTCACATCAAAGACATGCTGCATATTTTCAACAATAAGCGGTTGTAGCTTGTTTAACTCTTTATTTTTAATTAATTTAACACTAAAGCTATGTACTTTATGGCTAATAACGTCATTTTGTTCACCAAACTCAATTAATTGCGCAAGCATCACATCTTGCACACGAATTTTGTCGCGCTGAGCCAGTTGTTGGCGCTCAGCTAATGAGATTGCGCCGCTACCGTGCGGGCTGGGTAAGAAAATTTCTGTCAATAAGCTAGCATGCTCTTCAAAGAAATTCTTATGTGTGCGCAAATAGCTTTTTACATCATCAGCTGAAATCGTATTTTGAAGTTCTTCTTGCATAGTCGTCCTTATGAATAAGTTTTTTTTTATTAGATTATACTTCGATACTACCAGTGAATACTTTTACTGCAGGGCCTGTCATCATTACAGCTGAGTCGCCACCTTGCCAAGCAATATGTAACTCTCCGCCACGAGCCGATACTTTGACTGGTGATTGTAATTGCCCTAGTTGAATACCTGCCACTACGGCAGCACAAGCGCCTGTGCCGCAAGCCAGCGTTTCACCGCTCCCGCGCTCAAATACTCTTAGTTTGATATTGTGCGCATCAATAATTTGCATAAAACCCGCGTTCACGCGCTCTGGAAAACGGGGATGCACTTCAATCTGGCTACCAAGGGCGACTACTGGTGCTGTCTCAACATCCTCTACGATTTGCACAGCATGCGGATTGCCCATAGAAACCGCTGAAATCGTGACTTGTTGATTAGCCACTTCTAGTGAATAGCTATTTGATTGCTCATCTGCAACAAATGGAATCTCGCTTGGTGTGAATCTAGGCGCACCCATATTTACGGTGGCTAAGCCGTTATTTTCTAATTTCGGCGTAATAATACCACTAGCCGTCTCCACACTAATTTCATGTTTATTGCTTAGTTTTTGGTCTACTACATAGCGTACAAAGCAACGTGCACCGTTGCCACATTGGGCAACTTCGCTACCATCCGCATTAAAAATACGATATTTGAAATCAGCAATTTTAGAAGATTCGACCAATAAAAGTTGGTCGAATCCAATACCAAATTGTCGATGTGCCAAGCTTTGGATTTGTTCTGCCTTTAGCTGAAATGGCTGATCAATGCCATTAATGACGATGAAGTCGTTGCCCGCACCTTGCATTTTAGTAAATTGTAGATTCATACCGATATTATAAATTGATTGGTTAAATTAACCGTGTTTTATTGTGATGTTTTTACTTTTAATCTTCAAATAGTTAGGTACAATGTGTGCCTAGTCTTTGACCTGAAATTTATGCTTCAGCCTTTAGTATAAATTTCATTTCATTTTTTTTAAATTTTAAATTCCAAGGCGCACAAATGAACGAATATCTTTTTACTTCAGAATCTGTTTCTGAAGGTCACCCAGACAAGCTTGCAGACCAAGTATCAGACAGCATTTTAGATGCTATTTTAACCCAAGACCCAACCGCGCGAGTAGCCGCTGAAACCTTAGCCAATACGGGTTTAATCGTGCTGGCAGGTGAAATCACCACAACAGCCAATGTTGACTACATTAAAGTGGCGCGTGATGCGATTAAGCGCATCGGCTACGACAACACAGAGTACGGTATCGACTATAAAGGTTGTGCGGTATTAGTGGCTTACGATAAACAATCACCAGACATCGCCCAAGGAGTTGATGGGGCACATGATGACCCGCTAGACCAAGGTGCGGGCGACCAAGGTTTGATGTTTGGCTATGCGGTAAATGAAACACCACAACTCATGCCTTTGCCAATTTGGTTAAGCCATCGCTTAATGGAGCGTCAAGCGCAATTGCGTAAAGATGGCCGTTTGGCTTGGTTACGCCCAGATGCTAAATCACAAGTGACCATTAAATATGTAGATGGCAAGCCAGACTCAATCGATACAGTTGTGGTTTCAACGCAACATGCGCCAGAGATGGAGCTTAAGGATATTCGTGAAGCGGTGATTGAAGAAATTATTAAACCAATGTTGCCAAAAGAGCTGATTAAAGGTGATATTAAATATTTAGTTAATCCTACAGGTCGATTTGTAGTGGGTGGTCCTCAAGGTGATTGTGGTTTAACAGGCCGTAAAATTATTGTCGATACCTACGGTGGTGCAGCGCCTCATGGTGGCGGTGCTTTCTCTGGGAAAGATCCTTCAAAAGTAGACCGCTCAGCCGCTTATGCTGCTCGTTATGTGGCCAAAAATATTGTGGCTGCAGGTTTAGCAGATAAATGCATGGTGCAAATTAGCTATGCGATTGGTGTGGCAAAACCAACATCTATCATGGTAGAAACTTATGGCACTGGCAAAGTATCGGATAAATTACTAACTCAGTTAGTGTTGGATCATTTCGATTTGCGCCCAAAAGGCATTGTTAAAATGCTTGATTTGCTCCGCCCGATTTACGCTAAAACAGCTGCTTATGGCCACTTTGGTCGTGATGAGCCTGAGTTTACTTGGGAAGCGATAGATAAAGCCGCTGCATTGCGCGCTGCTGCAGGCTTTTAAAGCTAGTTTTTAATCAGCTCTTTTTTATTAAAGTAAGCACATTAAAAGCTTCTATTTGAGCAATTGATTTTATAGAACCACTGCTAGAATCACTCGATGAATCTAGCGGTGGCTCTATGTTAAAAGTTGTCTCGACAAAACAAGTTCGATTAGGCATGTTTATCCAAGAGCTCAAGGGTTCTTGGATAGACCATCCCTTTTGGAAAAAAGCATTCAAATTAGAAAATCCTTCTGATTTAAAAAAGCTGCAAGCCAGCGTCATCAAAGAAGTTGTGATTGATACCTCTAAAGGCTTGGATATAGCTGAACTGGATGAGGTTGTAAAGTCGCCAGCGACTCTATCCACTGAGCCTGTCACTGCAATTGAATCGGTTACTTTGACCCCGTCTAAACCAACACCAATATCAGCCGCAGAAGAGCAAGCACAAGCTAAAAAAGTTATTAACGCTTCAAAAAAAGCCGTAGCTAGCATGTTTCACGATGTGCGCATGGGTAAAGCAGTCAATGCTGAAGTTGCCATGCAAATGGTCGATGATATCGCTGCCTCAGTAGACCGTAATTTAGGCGCGCTCATTAGTTTGGTACGCCTAAAAAATAAAGATGAATACACTTATATGCATTCTGTAGCAGTGTGTGCGCTGATGGTGGCCCTAGCCAAAGAGCTAGATTTGTCTGAAGCAGAAGTTAAGCAAGCAGGTTTGGCTGGGCTTTTGCATGATATAGGCAAGGCTGGCATTCCTATGGAGATACTTAACAAGCCCGGTGCGCTGAGTGATGAAGAATTTACCTTGGTTAAACTTCACCCAGAACGTGGTTATGAACTTTTACAACAAGCGAATATAGTAGACTCTGTAACACTTGATGTTTGCCTGCATCACCATGAAAAAATCAATGGCACTGGTTATCCTAAAAAGCTAAAGGCTGATGAAATTAGCATCTTTGCGAAAATGGGTGCTGTTTGTGATGTTTATGATGCTATTACCTCAAATCGTCCCTACAAAGAAGGTTGGGAGCCAGGCGTTTCATTGCATCGTATGGCGCAGTGGACAGAGCATTTTGATGATCGCGTATTTAAAGCCTTTGTAAAAAGCGTAGGCATTTATCCAATTGGTTCGATGGTGAAGCTTAAGTCTGGACGTCTAGCGGTCGTGGTTGATCAAAGCCCTAAGTCCTTATTATCACCGATTGTTAAAGTTTTTTTCTCGACTAAATCAAAATCGAGAATCAAGATAGAGTTGATTGATTTATCAAAACCACATGAACAAGACTCTATTGTAGGTCACGAAAATCCTAGCGCTTGGGGGATTAATGATATTCATGAAATTTGGAGTCAATACGAGATTTGGTAGCAAAATTACTTACTTAGGTATTTTTTACTATTTGTAAGCTAAAAAATATCGCGTATAATTCAGAAATTCCGAGGAGCGCTGCGAGAGTTGTAGTTTTTAATACTTCCTCCCAGGCTCGGAAAATGTTTTAACGGCGCTCACCATTATTAACCGTGCCGGGCACGGGATACGGGTGAGAAAAGCGTTAGCATCTCTAGTTTAACCCCCATCCCCCCGGTCACACATTCAAGGAAATTGAAAATGAATATTGTGACTGATGATATTAAAAATACAAGCAAAGATTATGTAATCGCCGATATTGGCTTGGCCGCTTTTGGCCGCAAAGAAATTGCTATTGCCGAAACAGAAATGCCAGGCTTGATGGCAATTCGCGAAGAGTTCGCAATTGTACAACCACTCAAAGGTGCGCGCATTACTGGCTCTTTGCACATGACCATTCAAACAGCGGTGCTGATTGAAACGTTAAAAGATCTCGGCGCTGAAGTGCGTTGGGCATCATGCAACATCTACTCTACCCAAGATCATGCAGCTGCAGCCATTGCTGCTGGTGGCACACCAGTGTTCGCTATTAAAGGTGAAACACTGACTGAGTATTGGGATTATACCCATCGCATTTTTGAGTGGACCGATGGCGGCTACTCAAACATGATTTTAGATGATGGTGGCGATGCAACATTGTTGTTGCATCTGGGTACACGTGCAGAAAAAGACTTATCAGTGATTGCTCATCCTTCTTCAGAAGAGGAAATTTGCTTGTTTGATGCGATTAAAGCGAAATTAAAAGTTGACCCAACATGGTACTCAACTCGCCTAGCTAAAATCATCGGTGTCACTGAAGAAACTACAACGGGTGTGCATCGTTTGTACCAAATGCATAAAGAAGGCAAATTAGCTTTCCCAGCGATTAACGTGAATGACTCAGTGACTAAGTCAAAATTTGATAATCTATACGGTTGCCGTGAATCATTGGTTGATGCAATTAAACGCGCAACAGACGTAATGATAGCGGGTAAAGTGGCTATCGTGGCTGGTTATGGTGATGTGGGAAAAGGTTCAGCACAAGCTTTGCGCGCACTTTCAGCCCAAGTTTGGGTGACTGAAATTGACCCAATCTGTGCTCTACAAGCAGCAATGGAAGGTTACCGCGTAGTGACCATGGATTACGCGTGTGAGCACGGCGATATTTTTGTCACTGCGACAGGTAACTACCACGTGATTAGCCATGAGCATATGACTAAAATGAAAGACCAAGCCATTGTGTGTAACATTGGCCACTTTGATAACGAGATTGATGTTGCTTCTCTTGAAAAATACGAGTGGGATGAAATTAAGCCGCAAGTTGACCATGTGATTTTCCCAGATGGCAAGAAAATCATCTTGTTAGCAAAAGGTCGCTTGGTGAATTTAGGCTGTGGTACAGGCCACCCAAGTTATGTGATGAGTTCATCTTTTGCCAATCAAACCATTGCGCAAATTGAGTTATTTACGCAAACTGCTAATTACCCAGTCGGCGTATATACTTTGCCTAAGCATTTAGATGAAAAAGTTGCGGTATTGCAATTAAGAAAATTAAATGCACAATTGTCAGTATTAACTGATCAACAAGCAGCTTACATTGGTGTGCAAAAACAAGGCCCTTACAAGCCAGACACATACCGCTACTAAGCTGAATTAACGCTTATTAAGGAGTTAGCCCGTGAAACTATTATTTGTATGGGTATTAAATGCATTGGCTTTATTATTGGTCACGCATTTTGTGCCAGATATTCATGTGGCTAATTTCACAACAGCGCTTGTAGCAGCATTGGTGATTGGCTTAGTCAATATGTTGATTAAGCCAATTTTGGTCATATTAACGTTACCTATTACGATTCTTACACTCGGACTTTTTATTCTAGCGATTAATGGATTATTGTTTTATGGCGTTGGTCATTGGCTACAAGGGTTTGAGGTTAGAACTTTAATGGCAGGCATTATCGGCGCCTTGGTGTATAGCGTGTTGTCTTGGCTGTTTGCGGCCATTGTGATTGACAATAAATAAGACTAATAGTAAAGATTAATAAATGAAAAAAACTGCATTTAGTTTTGAATTTTTCCCACCAAAAACAAACGATGGCATAGAGAAGTTGCGTGAAACCCGCGCGAAATTAGCGCAATATAGTCCTGAGTTCTTTTCAGTGACGTTCGGTGCAGGCGGCTCTACACGTGATAGAACTATGGATACTGTGCTGGAAATTCAGCAAGAAGGTTTTCAATCTGCGCCACATATCTCTTGTGTTTCATCAAGCAAAGAAGAAATTCTTGATTTGCTTAAAACTTATCAAGAGCGCGGCATTAAGCGTTTGGTGGCATTGCGTGGCGACTTGCCATCAGGTGAAGTGAGTGCTGGAGATTTTAAATACGCTGTTGAGCTGGTTGAGTTTATTCGTGCCGAAACTGGTAATCAGTTTCATATCGAAGTAGCTGCTTACCCCGAGTTTCATCCAGAAGCTAGAACGCCCAAAGCGGATTTAATGAATTTAAAACGTAAAGTAGATGCGGGTGCTAATTCAGCCATTACGCAGTATTTTTACAATGCGGATGCTTACTTTAGATTTGTAGATCAGTGTCAGGCTGCTGGCATTAATGTACCTATCGTACCTGGTATTATGCCGATTTATAACATCACACAGTTAGCTCGCTTTTCAAGCATTTGTGGTGCTGATATTCCGCGTTGGCTTAAAATGCGTTTAGAAGAATATGGCGACGATTTAGATTCTTTACGCGCATTCGGCGTAGATGTCGTCAGTGAGTTGTGTGAAACATTGCAAGCTTGGGGGGTGCCAAGCCTGCATTTTTATACACTTAATCGTTCAACGATGATTAGTAAAATCATTGAAAATATAAGCAATAAGTAAGCTTCGCTTATTTCTAATGTTTCTAAGTTTTAAAAATAAAAAGCCGACTTGCTAGTGCAAAGTCGGTTTTTGTTTATTGAGCAGAGCATCTTCAATAAACAAATATTCTTTGGTTTTATCTGGGCCAGATTTACTTGCACCCCAAGTCGTCATAAGCACGATCCAACGCATTTCTTCAATGCTGATTTGCGGCTGAGGTAAGTTCATGGCTAGCTCAAGTACTAACTCGCGTTGAGCAGTATTGAGTATTTTGGCTTGAACCAAAAAAAGTACAAAGCCAAGGCTTTCTCCTGTGATTTTTTTAAGTTCGTCGCCAGTGAATATGCGTGTGCTCACGTGATTAGGTGTTTCAAATATATCAGCTTGGTCGGCCATTAGTTCTAGCTGATTAAACCAATCAAATGCACCGTTTATATCTTGCTCATCAAAGCCTGCGGCACTTAACTCTCTTGAAAGCGTGCTTTCGTCAGGTCTAAAGTGTGTATCAATGTAATTCTCAAACATATAAACCAATACTTCAAACATAATGTTTATCCTTAAATTAGAGTTATTCTTAAATAAAGTGTGATGGTTTATGCATAAATCAAATTTCTAAATTTTCTTAAATTTAGATGAATCAGTTACACAATTTTTTGATATTTTCCGCCTGCAAGGCTAGCGACACTCCCTTCTAATTCCAATAACATTAGCATGGATGAAACTTCGCTCACCGTCAAGCCACTTAAGGTGACTAAACTTTCTAATGTAACTGGTTCATAACCCATTAGAGTGAGCATAGTGTGATTGGTTTTAGTTTCATCACTAGAAACGTCACTAATATTTGAATCTTGCTTGCTTAAGTCCAACTCTTCAACAATATCTTGCAGGCTATCGACCAGTTTAGCGCCCTGTTTGATGAGTTGATGGCAGCCTTTAGACATGGGAGAATGTATCGAGCCTGGTATTGCAAATACTTCACGACCTTGCTCTGCGGAGAGGCGTGCCGTTATCTGCGAGCCACTTTGCAGATTAGCTTCAACCACCAAACAGCCCAAGCTTAAGCCGCTGATGATGCGATTTCGTTTTGGGAAGTTCTGCGGTTTAGAAGGTGTGCCTAAAGCGAATTCAGAAATAATCAGTCCATTTTCCACTATTTGATGCGCTAAATCTCTATGTTTGGCGGGGTATACAATATCTAAGCCAGTGCCCACTACCGCAATAGTTGAACCCTTGGCTTTTAGGGCGCCCCTGTGCGCAGCACCATCAATGCCAAGCGCTAAACCACTTACTATGCATAAACCGCATTCAGACAAACCCTGTGCAAACGCTTCAGCATTTTTTTCACCTTGCACTGAAGCATTACGGCTACCAACAATCGCAATACTAAGTTGGTTAAGCAATGCTAAATTACCTTTTGCGTATAAAAAGGGAGGGGGATCTGTAATTTCAAGTAGTGCTTGGGGATACTGGGTGTCAGCAAGTGTGACTAAATGATTATTAGGCTGAGACAGCCACTGAAGAGAATCAGACAGTGCGTCGTGATTTATGCCTTGTGTAATTTCTGTTGCAATACCCTCTGAAACAATTTCTTTTAGTTGACTAAAGTTAGCCTCAAAAATATTACTTGGATTGCCGAAAGCTTTGAGTAACTGGCAAAACGTTTGTGAGCCAATGCCATGAATACTACTTAGCGCTATCCACAGTGATTTTTCTACAAGGGTCTCGTTGTAGGTAGCATCACTGTGATTATCTTGCATGAGCCGCCTAGATTAAGGGGTTGTTACAGCATCAAGCGTATTAATGGGTTCTGATGCTTGCATGACTAAAGCATACGATACGTTTTCAAATACACGGAACACCATCAATAAACCAATGCGCTCATCAGGTAGTTTAACCATGCCAGGTTCAAGCTCAGATGCTGATTTAGTGTCTTTTGCATCTTTCTCTTTAACATATTCAGGATCTTTGATTACACGACCATAACGATTAATTGCAAGTACATGACCAACCTCTATGCCATCAGCGCTACCGCGGCTAATAGATACAATGCTTTGCGGCCCTGCTTCAGCAACGCCACCGTAAATTTTAATAATACGACCTGATATTGCTGAGTCTGGCGCATGTGGTACAAAGTTCGTAACAACGGCGTCCCCTGTTGGTACTAGTCTATCTTTAGTGAAAATTTCTTCTTTGGCTTTAGTGATGTCTGCGCTGGCTGGTTGGCCATATTTAGTGATTTTGGCATCGCCTAGATACGTAGCTTCTACACCTAAAACCTTTTTAGTGTCAGGATCTACTAAATTATCACCAGGACGATATACATACCAATCCAAGCCATCGCCTTCTTCAATTTGATTGATATAAATACGCGTACCAGGGCTCAGCACAACGCGGTTATCTTGGCCCGCGATAATTCTTGGTGATTTAGCTAATTGATCTTTTTCAATGACGAGTGGTTGATTCAAAAACGGCGCAATTGCATTCAGTTGAATTGTAGAAATAGCCGTTTTATCTAAGGGTTCTTCAACCGCGCCTGGTTGCAATGTAACTGTTTCGTGAAGTAAACGTAATTGTGGGCTGCCGCTACTAGTATCAAGCACCACAACATCACCTGGATAAATCCAGTGAGGATTTTTAATCTGGTCGCGGTTTAATTTCCAAATACTTGGCCACAACCATGGATCTTTTAAAAATTTACCTGAAATACCCCACAATGTATCGCCTTTGACTACGACATAGCGATCAGGATGGTCGTTTTTTAGTGCAATTACTTGCGCGTTAGCGTTGAAGCTTATGCAACAAAACATGAGCAGCGTTATAATATGGCGAAACATATATTCATGACCTCGGTCAAAAATGCATTATAAATATGCGGATTAACTAACTACTTTAACCGCGAAATTACGTTAAATTTATCACGTAATTCATTAAACAATCAAGCTTTTATGGAAAAACAAGCATTATTTATAATAACAATTTACGTTTTAAGGACACAACTAGGCTTTTATGGCAATTTTAGACATACTTAATTATCCAGATCCGCGCTTACATAAAGTTGCGAAACCTTTAAAAGAAGTGGATGCAAGCATCCGTCGTTTAATCGATGATATGCGTGAAACCATGTACGACGCGCCTGGTATCGGTTTGGCCGCAACACAGGTGGATCAGCACATACAACTTCTCATTATTGATACTAGCGAAACTAAAGACCATTGTCAGGTATTTATTAATCCGAAGATTACTGAAAAAAGTGGTGAGCAAGATTATGAAGAAGGTTGCTTATCTGTGCCTGGGGTTTATGAAACCGTTACACGAGCAGAAAAAGTCACCGTTGAGGCCTTAGATTATCATGGCAAACCCTTCACATTGAAAGCTGAAGGTTTGTTAAGTATATGTATTCAGCATGAAATGGATCATCTGCTGGGTAAAGTATTCGTTGAGTATTTATCGCCACTCAAGCGAAGCCGTATTAAAAATAAAATGCTCAAACTCACACGTCAAAAGTAGTTGTTTAGGAAAATTCATTGAAAATTATATTTGCTGGTACGCCAGAATTCGCCGTTCCGGCTTTAGCGGCACTGATTGCCGCAGGCCACGAAATAGTCATGGTGCTCACGCAGCCAGATCGTCCCGCAGGACGTGGATTGAAGCTAAAAGCCAGCCCTGTTAAAGTTTTAGCAGAGCAGCATGGTTTGCATGTATTTCAGCCTGAAAAGCTTAAAGACGCTGCTGTGCAAGCGCAGATAGAGGCTGTGCATGCCGATGTGATCATAGTGACGGCCTATGGCTTGATTATTCCAACAGTCGTACTGAATATGCCCAAATTTGGCTGCTATAACATTCACGCCTCTTTATTGCCTCGCTGGCGTGGTGCAGCGCCAATTCATCGTTCTATTTTGATGGGCGATTCAGAAACTGGCGTGACCATTATGGAGGTTGTACCCGCTTTGGATGCAGGGGCGATGGTCAGTCGCGGCGTTGTGCCAATTACCGAAAGCGATACTACCCAAACTTTGCATGATGCGTTGAGTAAAACTGGTGCGGATTTGATGGTGCAAGCAATGGCAGAGTTAGCGCAAAATGGCACGTTGCCATCTACGCCACAAGATGAAACATTGGTGACGTATGCGCACAAATTAGAAAAGTCTGAAGCTGCCATTGATTGGCAAAAAAGTGCTGTTGAAATTTCGCGTCAAGTGCGGGCTTTTAATCCTTTCCCTGTTGCGCAAGGTGTGCTTAAGGGCGAGGTTTGTCGCATATGGATGGCTACGGCAAAATCGGGTAAGGCCAAAGCGGGAGAAGTAGTCAGTGTGCATGACGGCGTAATGGTTGGTTGTGGTGATGGCTTATTGCATATTACTGAGCTGCAAGCACCTGGCGGCAAGCGTCTAAATGCCCAAGCTTTTGTACAAGGGCATCATTTGCAAGTGGGCGATTTATTTAGTTAACACTTTGCTAGCTTTGAATCGCTATTGAATTACTATCGACTACCATCACCTTAACAAAGTGAGCAAAAATTAAGCTGGCAACTTTTAAAAAAGGAGAATGCAATGTTTGGCAATTGGTTAAAAACAGCTGTGTTAATGGCGGCGATTGTCGCGCTATTCGGTGCGGTTGGTGCGGCTCTTGGCGGGGCAGGTGGCATGATGATGGCGTTACTACTAGCCACAGGCATGAATGTTTACGCCTATTGGTTCTCCGATAAAGCGGTACTTAAAATGTACGGTGCGCAAGAAGTAAATGCAGAAAACAATTATGGTGATGGGCAGTTTCGCAATTATTACAATATGGTGAAAGAGCTTGCCGAAAATGCACAATTACCGATGCCCAAAGTATATGTGATGAATGAAGCACAGCCCAATGCTTTTGCGACAGGTCGCAACCCAGAACATGCTGCTGTGGCTGCAACGGTAGGTATTATCCAAGCCTTGAGCGAGCGCGAGTTACGTGGCGTCATGGCGCATGAACTCGCTCACGTTAAACACCGAGATACCCTCACTTCTACAATTTCTGCAACGATAGCAGGGGCAATTTCATCCATTGGCACATTTGGCATGCTATTTGGTGGTGGTCGTAATGATAGTGGCGAGCGCAATGTGAACCCAGTGGTGGCCATGTTAATGATGTTTTTAGCACCAATGGCGGCATCGCTCATTCAAATGGCGATTTCACGTTCACGCGAGTTTGAAGCGGATAGAGTAGGGGCGGAAATTAGCAAAGACCCGAAATCATTAGCGAGTGCATTGCAGAAGATTAGTGATTATGCACATCGGATTCAGAATCCCACAGCGGAAGCGCATCCAGAAACGGGGCAGATGATGATTATAAATCCATTGGCAGGTGTGTCGTTTGATAGTTTGTTTAGTACGCATCCTAAGACTGAGGAGCGGGTGGCGCGGTTGATGGCGATGGCGGGTAATAGTTAGACAAATTATGAGTGATATTGGAAATAAGAAATCAAAGCCATCTAAGAAATTAGCTGCTAATTCAATTGGTTATGCTGTTTTGGTGATTGGTGGATTAATAGCTAAATTTTCATTAGTAATGTGGTTCGGTATTGTTGGCTACACCTTAATAATTTTCGGCATAGTTATTCTTATGGCTTTAAATGAATAAATGACCTAAGCCATCTCTAGGTACATCCCATTCAGTTAATAAAAATCATCAACTAGCTTCTGGCGCAGTAGCTGAAAGACATTGCACCGTATGTGAGTAGTCGCTTTCGCGCGACTTGCGAGTTACTTTATTTTGCTTGTCCAAAATAAAGTAACCAAACAAAAAGACACCCCCTACCGCTTGTTTCCTGTGCTGCTCAGCTTGCTGGGCGGCAAGCGAAAACTCGCTTCGCTCAGACAGTCGCTTACCGAAATTCCCCATCAAGCTTGCGCTGCTCGGCGCGGTAGCAGGGGATTTTAAGTTCAAAGGCGTTGGATTTTCAGCGTTACTTGTTTGATCTAAAAATTTCTCACATCCCGTCATTCTGAGTGAAGCGAAGAATCCAGTAGTTTGAACGCCTCTTAAAATCTAGACTCTTCGCTATGCTCAGAATGACGGGGTTATTGCTTGTGTATATTATCAGTGAGATCGATTTAAAATCTACGTAGTTGAAGTTTCATGTATGAATAGCCCCGAGCGCCTCTTTATCAAGTAAAATCAAGGCTTAATCAATTGGTTTTAACATCAAGAAAGTTTTCTTTGTATATATCTCAACAAATCGCTGCAAATGCTGTAAATCAGGTGTTGTCTGGACGTAATCTTACTTTGGCCTTGCCTGCAGCTTTGGCGGTATTTCCTAGTGCTACGCCGCAACAGCGCGGCGCGGCGCAGGATTTGAGTTATGGTACTTTGCGGTTTTATGGTGAGATTGATGCTTACCTAGTGCAATTGCTTGAAAAGCCATTAACGGATGACCGTATCAATGCCTTGCTATTAGTGGCAATTTATCAATTATTACATGATAAAGCAGACTCGTTTACGGTGGTAAACCAAGCGGTGCATGCTGTGAGCCAATTAAAACGCCCTGCGCCAAAAAGTTGGGCTAAAGGTTTAGTAAATGCGATTTTGCGTAATTTTTTACGTCAAAAAGAACCGTTAGCCGCAAAGCTAAAGTCTAGCGATGTGGCAAGTTACTCTTATCCGCAATGGTGGATTAACAAGCTTAAAATGCAGTATCCAAGCCACTGGCAGGCTATGCTTGAAATGGGTAATCAACATCCTCCTATGACTTTGCGGGTGAATACGCAAAAAATCAGTATGCAAGATTATTTGCAGCTACTAACTCGCCAAGATATTGAAGCCAACCATATTGGTGCGCAGGCTTTGATTTTGACGAATCCTGTGCCTGTGGAAAAAATTCCAGGCTTTACCGATGGCATTGTTTCTGTGCAAGATTTAGGTGCGCAGCTTGCGGCATATTTGCTCGAAGCTCGAGCTGGTATGAACGTGCTGGATGCTTGCTGCGCTCCAGGTGGTAAAACTGGACATATTTTAGAGTTAGCTGATGTAGCTTTAACGGCTTTAGATTCAGATGAAACACGTTTGCAACGTGTACAAAGTAATTTGAGCCGCATGAAGTTACAAGCGAACCTTTTAGTTGGCGATGCATCTATGACTGATTGGTGGGATGATGTGAAAACACCGCCGCAACTTTTCGACAGAGTACTGGCCGATGTGCCATGCAGCGCATCTGGAATCGTGCGCCGCCATGTGGATATTAAATGGCTACGACGTGAGGCTGATATTGCCTCATTTACGCGTCAACAGGCTAAAATTCTGGCTAATTTATGGCAGATGTTAGCAAAGGGTGGTAAATTACTTTATGTGACATGCTCTGTTTTTAATGAAGAGAATCAAGGACAAGTGGATAATTTCTTAAAAAATAATGCGGATGCTACTCAACTGCCGTTTACGCTTCCTGAAAGTTATGCGTCAGCTGAAATAACCCAGATTAATGGCCAACTTATCCCTACAAATGCACACGATGGCTTTTTCTATGCATTGCTGCAAAAGAATTAAACATTTCTTGTCGCTCTGCTTGCTTATGCTGTTTGCAACAACGGCATTGGCGGGCAATAGTAGTATGAATATCAGGAGTGCGTCTTTAGCAGTGATTGACGACTACTACGCGCTGAATGCGGATGTTGATATGAAATTTAGCGAGAAGATGGAAGAAGCCATTAGCAAAGGCTTTGAGCTTAATTTCTTGATAGAATTTCAGCTAGCAAAACCCCGTAAATATTGGTTTGACGATGAGGTGGTGACAGTTACCCACCATGTTACTTTAAGCTACCATGCGCTTTCTAGACAGTTTTTAGTCGTCCGAGGTGATCAGCAAAAAGCTTTTGTGCGTCTAGATGAAGCTACTGATGATTTGTCTGATATCAGTGACTTAAAAGTATTTCAAAAGTCTGAAGTAGAAAAAGGCGAAAACTATAAAGCAATAGTGTTGATGCGGCTTGATCCTAAAAAGTTACCAAAAGTATTACAGGGCGATGCTATGGGCTCAGATGACTGGAAAATGAGTTCGCAACGTTTTGAATGGATTCCTAACTTGTTTAAATGATTATTTTTCTCAAATGAAATATGTCGTTTTAGTAAGCGCTGCCTTAGGCGTTTTTTTACTCTACTTGCTGTCAAATGCCAGTGCAAATACGGCAGCCTCTGGCGAATACTATACTTTGCTAGTGACGCTCAATGGCGTGTTGGCGGCATTTTTGATAGCGTTAATTGGTTATCAGATTTGGCGCCTGTATCGACAAATTCGTAAAGGCGTTGTGGGCAGTCGCTTTACGCTGCGTTTACTGGCCAGCTTTGCTATGATGGCGATTATTCCAGGTTTAATCGTCTATCTAGTTTCAGTGAACTTTTTAACAAGGTCTATAGAATCGTGGTTTAACGTAAAAGTAGAAGCTGCGCTTGAGGGTGGCCTTAATTTAGGGCGTACGGCCTTAGATATTATGCTGGCCGATGTGAAAGAAAAAGGCGAGAGCATGGCTACGGCGCTGTCTTTTCAACCAGCAAATACGCGTTCAATATTGAACGATTTGCGAGAAAAAAGTGGCATACGGGATCTAACTCTATTAACAGTGCAAGGCAGAATCTTAGAGGTTTCAAGCAGTGATTCTGCGACTTTTTTACCTGAATTGCCCAGTGTGGCGCAACTTAGGCGAGCACGTAAACATATAGAGGCTACTATTGAGCCAATAGGCAATAAAGGCTTGTATTTGCGTGTGCTAGCACCAGTGAGTGGCCAAGATTTAACTGGTGAAATGCGCATATTACAGCTATTGCAACCAGTACCTAAGCCCCTAGCTACCACCGCTGAAGCAGTGCAGGATGTCTATCAAGATTATCAGCAACTTTCATATAGCCGTGCTTCATTAAGGGAAGTATTTGCGCTTACATTAACTTTGGTGATGATGTTGGCAATGTTGAGTGCAGTTGCTGTTGCCTTCGTCTTAAGCCGAAGATTGTCCGCTCCTTTAACTATCCTAGCCAAGGGTACCAAGGCTATTGCAAGTGGTGATTACAGCACGATGCTGCCAGCACATGGCAAAGATGAATTAGGCGTGTTGGTTCAGTCTTTTAATAGCATGACGCAACAGTTAGGCGACGCAACTAAGGCGGCGGATAGCAATCGCGCACGCGTTGAAGCTGCGCGAGGTTATCTAGAAACCATACTGGCGCATTTATCTTCTGGTGTGATGGCGCTCAATGCTCGTGGGGAGTTGCGTACATTCAATGAAGCAGCTATGAATATATTGGGTGTGCCGCTTCAAGATTACGTAGGTCTAAAGCTAGATCAAATTAATCTTAAATATCCTCGATGTGAAAATTTTTTACTCACCGTAGCTAAGAATAGTTTAGATGATGTTGAGCAAGCAGGCGCACATAAAGAAGAGGCTCAAACGCAAGTTGAGTTGTTGAGCGCGAACGGCAAGCAGATACTCACAGTGCGCGGAACACGCTTGCCTGATGGCGGCTATGTTGCGGTGTTTGATGATGCAACAACAATGATACAAGCTCAGCGTGACGCAGCCTGGGGTGAGGTGGCAAGGCGACTTGCACATGAAATTAAAAATCCGCTTACGCCAATTCAGCTATCCGCAGAACGTATGTCGCATAAGTTGTTAAGTAAGCTCAATGATGCAGATGCCGAGATGTTAAGACGCTCTACTGAAACCATTGTGAACCAAGTAGACGCGATGAAGCGTATGGTGAATGAATTTAGTGACTATGCTCGCTCACCTGCGCCACAATTACAAAAATTAGACTTGAATAGTTTAATCAAAGAAGTGGCATCACTTTACGACCAGTCAGATAGCAAGATTAATCTAAGCTTAGAAAAACAGCCCTGCCCGATTAAGGGTGATAGCACCATGTTGCGCCAAGTGATACACAATTTGCTGCAAAATGCTCAAGATGCGCTTACTGACGTAGTTGATGCAACGGTTAATCTTAAAACTAAAATAGACGGCGAGATGCTAACTTTGTGTGTGCAAGATAACGGCTCAGGTTTTCCTGAAGACATGTTATTGCATGTCTTTGAGCCGTATGTCACAACGAAACCCCATGGCACAGGACTAGGTCTAGCCATTGTTAAAAAAATTATTGAAGAGCATAAGGGGAGTATTAAAATTGAAAATGGCTCCAAGACAGATGTGCTGCAAAAAACTGGCGCAATCATTACGATAAAAATCCCGCTCTTAGTAGAAGTAATGAGTAATATAGAATCATAAAGAAGACAGAAAAATGGCATCAAAACATATATTAGTGGTTGACGATGAAATAGGTATACGCGAGCTCTTACGCGACATTCTGCAAGATGAAGGCTACCAGGTGCAGTTGGCAGAAAATGCTGCTGCTGCCCGTGCAGCCCGCTTGCATGAGCGTCCTGATATTGTATTGCTAGATATTTGGATGCCAGATTGTGATGGCATTACCTTGCTTAAAGAGTGGGCAAACAGCAGTTTGCTGACGATGCCAGTGGTGATGATGTCTGGCCACGGGACAATTGATACTGCCGTTGAAGCAACGCGTATTGGCGCTTTTGATTTCTTAGAGAAGCCAATTGCCTTACAAAAACTATTAAAAACCGTCAGTGCTGCATTAAAACACAGTGAGCAGTTACCTAAATCTGAAATGAATCTCACCAGCTTGGGCAAAAGTCCGATAGTGACGGCGCTTAAAGATAGACTAGATAAAATTGCTGTGAGCGTTAGTCCAACCCCAGTTTTACTGATTGGTGCTAAAGGCTGTGGTGCAGAGCTTTGCGCACGCTATTTACAAGATGCGGGTAGCCCTTGGCTAGAAATGACTGAGTTTAACCAGTTGGTCGATGCGCCTTTAGATGTTTTGGAAACGCTTCGTGGAGGTGTGCTATACATTCCAGAAATTGCTGAGCTGAAAAAGGCTGAGCAAAAGGGTTTACTGTTGCTGATTGCAAAATCAGATAAGTATCATGTTCGCGTGGTCTGTAGCACCAGTGAGAATTTACCTAAGTTGCAAGCAGAGTCACTATTTGACCATAATTTATTTCAGGCTTTGTCAGCCGTTTCATTACGTGTACCAGCCTTGGACGAACATAAAGAAGATATTCCAGACTTGGTAGTTGCAATCGCTAATTTGCAGCTTGAACTTGCGGGCTTAGACTATCGAGAATTTGATATTGCCGCTTTAAATGCATTGCATAATGCAAATTGGCCAGGTGACTTGGCACAATTAGATGCGGCGATTAGAAATTTAATCCACACAAGTCTGGGTGAAAAAATCACTTTAGATGACGTGAAACGCGTCTTGAGTCAGTTTGATGACCATAAAGTGCAGAGCAAAGCTAATGAAACTAAAAAATCTAAACCAATTCAGTCTGATGACGTAAATTCGGCCAGCATCACGAATATGCCATTTTTAGATCAACCTTTGCGTGAGGCGCGAGATGATTTTGAGCGCATTTATTTTCAGCATCATATGAAAGATGCGGTGAATAATATGAGTAAGTTGGCAGATATTGCAGGCTTAGAGCGTACGCATTTGTATCGTAAGCTTAAGCAATTAGGTATTAAAATTAAATAGACCTAAAAAACCCCTTAAATTCTAAACACTTAACTCCAAAACCACAGGCGTGTGGTCAGAAGGTCTTTCCAATTTGCGTGGGGTTTTGTCGATAGTCGCCGCGATACAAGCAGATTTAAGCGCATCGCTGACTAAAATATGATCTATGCGCATACCAAAGTTACGCCTAAAGCCCATCATTCGGTAATCCCACCAGCTAAAGCATTTATCTGCTTGCTCAAATAGCCTAAAACTATCATGCAACCCTAGTTGTAGCAGTTTTTGAAAATGCGCACGCTCTTGCGGGCTAACGAGTATTTGTCCCTCCCAAGCGGCGGGGTCATGGCAATCACGGTCTTCTGGTGCAATGTTGTAATCACCTAATAAGGCCAATTTAGGATATTTTTTAAGCTCATCAGCTAACCAAATGTTGAGCGCATTTAGCCAACGCATCTTGTATTCGTACTTTTCAGAACCCACTGCTTGGCCATTTACAATATACACACATACAACTCGCACACCGTTAATTGTGGCCGAAATCACACGTTTTTGCTCATCTTCAAAGTTTGCAATACCATGCTCAACATCTGTCATTTCATGGGTGCTGAGAATGGCTACCCCATTATATGTTTTTTGCCCGCTATGAATGGCGTTGTAACCTGCCTCTTTTAATTCTGCATAAGGAAACTTGCTATCCTCTTGCTTGGTTTCTTGCAAGCAAAGTACATGAATAGAGTTGTCACGGAGCCAGTCGAGCACATGTGGAAGGCGAACATTTAAAGAATTAACATTCCAAGTAGCAAGTTTCAAAGTTGATTTCTCCAAGAATTAGCAGGCATTTTAGCATGTGGCCACGTTTACTTAAATGACAAGTCTTTACCGTATAATGCACGCCTTTAAACGCATGTCAGTTAAATAGGGTTAGTAATAACATAATGATTAAAGCTGCAATTTTTGATATGGATGGCTTACTGATTGATTCAGAGCGCATCATCATGCAAGGCTGTATAGAGGCCGCGCAAGAGATCGGTATTACTTATACTCATGCCGAATATGTTGAGCTGATAGGGCGTGTTTGGTCAGACTCAACTTGCATCATGACACAACAACTTGGCGGAGAAGCCAATTTTAATCACGTGCTATATGGCTTAAATGCATACTTAGATAAGCTCAACCATGTATTTCCACTTAAAACTGGTGCGCAAGCATTATTGCAACATTATCAATCCAACAACGTCATTTGCAGTGTTGCATCTTCATCACCCATGCAACATATTACCCATCGTTTATCGCACACAGGTGTAATCGATTATTTTAGCCACCTTACGAGTGGGCAAGAAGTTGCACGCGGCAAACCCAACCCTGATATATACTTACGTGCTATTGAAAAATTAGGCTTGCATGCTAGTGAATGCATCGCGTTTGAAGATAGTGAGCTAGGCGCGCAAGCTGCTATTGCCGCAGGCCTAAATGTAGTGGTGGTGCCAGATTTAAAACAGCCTAGCGACTTTGTGAAAAACAATAGCTTTGCAGTAGTAGAAAGTTTGCAACACTGGTTGGCAACGCTCTAAAGCATAAGCTTAATAAGTATTGTGCGGTGTTAGGTGCCAAACCTGCTCTAAGGCTACTACTTTGCCTTTTAAACCGCCTTCAAGCGTGGCACTTTCTAATAAGTTAACCTTATAAATTTTCTCATAATGCCTGCGCACTTCATCAGCATTAACACAAAACGGCGGGCCATCTATCAGCGCTTGGTCGTAATCAAAACAAATCAGTAACTGCGGAGAAAGTTGAGTAATGTTGCTGATATGTGCGGTGTAATGTTCTCGAATTTCTAAAGGCAGTGCCACCAAGGCTGCGCGGTCGTACACCGCATCAACCTTGTCGAGTAGGTTTTGGTTAAGCTCAAAAATATCACCATTCCATATAGTGATATTCGGCGCGCTGTATTGCACCAAACTTCCTACTTGAGTAATGGTGGGTGTAAGGTTTAGCGCATTAAACAAGGCCTCAACTGCAATGGTGCTTAACTCTGCGCCTACCACTTGGTAACCTTGCGCCAACAACCAATGAATATCTAAGGTTTTGCCACACAATGGCAAAAAAATGCGGCTATTTGGCGTAAGTTGGAGAACTGGGAAATGTTTAACAAATAATGGATTAGCTTCAGCTAAATGAAAGCCAATTTCGTTTTTTTGCCATTTGTTGTGCCAGAAGTCGTGTTTCATTTTTGCCTATATGTAGTGCGTCAATAGCGAAGTGTATTGCGTCGAAAGAAGGTTTTAAAGTGGTTGTGGAATTCTCATACGGCGCAATGCCTTTCAGTTATTGCGCTCTAGACGGGATTTGTAGTTTTATGAACTTTATTAAAGTGTCTTTCAAGTCTTTTAACTTTAATTTTGCAAATAGGACATTCTTTAAAAATAGCTATTTTGTCCTTAGCACGGTTTTTTTAATTGGGGCGTATGGGTCGGCATATTCAGCTGAATTGGCATTTTGTCTACTAATAGCTTTGGGTATATAAGGGCTATAAAAATAGAAACTTTAGACATAAAATTTATCCAATTTTAATTTTTTCCGTCTAGCGTGGACAGATTTCTGCCTACGCATTCAAGTCATGTGCATCAACTCGCCATCCCATTATGTCGTAACAACGCATCCATACTTGGCTCTCTGCCTCTAAATGCTATAAATGATTCCATCGCAGGGCGTGAACCACCTTTAGCCAGCACTTCATTCTTAAAGAGTTGTCCTGCTTCATGTGAGAGTACGCCCAATTCTTCAAATAAGCTGTAAGCGTCAGCTGAAAGTACTTCTGCCCATTTGTAGCTGTAGTAACCTGCGGCATAACCGCCTGCAAAAATATGGCTGAAGCTATTGGGAAAGCGGTTCCATTTGGGTGGACGCACGACGGCAACTTCGTCACGAATCTGTTCGATTAACTCTAAAGCAGTTTGGGGGCCACTTGGGTTTGGATTTAAAGCATCAAACTCACCGTGTAGGCGCATATCGAACAGTGAAAATTCAATTTGTCGCATGGTTTGCATGCCTGCTTGAAAGTTTTTGGCAGCGACCATTTTGTCGAAAAGTTCACGTGGCAGTTGTGCGCCCGTGTCTACATGAGCGGTCATGTGGCGCAGCACTTCCCATTCCCAGCAGAAGTTTTCCATAAACTGGCTGGGTAGCTCAACCGCATCCCATTCCACACCTTTAATGCCTGAAACGCCGTACTCATCCACTTGAGTGAGCATGTGGTGCAAGCCGTGACCAAATTCGTGGAACATGGTGTTAACTTCGTCGTGCGTGAATAGCGCTGGTTTGCCGCGCCCATCTTCACCTTTTAGGGGGGCAGAGAAATTACAAGTTAAAAAGGCAACGGGTAACTCAATGCTGTCTGCTTTTTTACGGCGCGTAATGGCTTCATCCATCCATGCGCCACCACGCTTGTTGTTGCGGGCGTAGAGATCTAAATAGAAGTATGCAATTGCGCTACCTGCGGCATCGTTAATTTGGTAAAACGCAGCGTCTGTATGCCAAAGCGGTGCTTCAGCTTTTTGTACTTGCACGCCAAAAATAGTTTCTGTTACTTTGAATAAGCCTTCTAGCACTTTGCTTTCAGGAAAGTATTGTTTCACCTCTTGGTCTGAGAATGCGTATTTGTCTTCACGTAGTTTTTCGCTTACATAGCCAACATCCCAAGATTGCAACTCCTCAATGCCTAGTTTTTTGGCATAGGCGGTGAGTTCTTGCATATCCCGTTCTGCATATGGTTTAGCGCGTTTTGCAAGCGTATCTAAAAACTCTGTGACTTGTTTTGGGCTATCGGCCATTTTGGTGGCGAGTGAAAGCTCAGCATAATTGCTAAAGCCTAGTGTTTGTGCTTCTTCTTTTTTCAGTTTAAGAATGTCGCTAATCAACTTAGTGTTATCCCATTCTGGCTTGCTAAACTCAGATGCACGGGTGGCGTAGGCGCGATAAAGTGTTTCACGTAGCGCGCGATTTTCGCCGTATTGCAATACGGGCATATAAGAAGGAAATTGTAGGCTAAATTTATAACCTGCTTTGCCAGCTTCTTTCGCTGCCGCTGCCGCAGCCTCAATGGCATCGGCGGGTATGCCAGCTAAGTCAGCAGCATCTTCAACGTAATGCGCAAAGTCATTGGTGTTATCTAAAATATTCTCTTCAAATTTTGAACCCAATTTAGAAAGCTCTTCGCTCACGGCTTTAAAGCGCGCTTTTTGTGCTTCTGGCAACTCGGCGCCGCCTAGTTTGAAATCACGCACTTCATTATTGATAATTTTTTGCTGCGTTGGCGTCAGGCTTGTAAATGCAGCACTGGCTTGAATGGCTTTGTACTTAGCGTACAGGCGTTCATCTTGCGACATATCACTGCCGTAATCAGTCAACTTAGCTAAGTTTTCGTTATAGGCTTCACGTAACTCTGGGCTATTCACCACGGCGTTCATATGGCCGACTTGGCTCCATGCACGGCTGATTTTATCGCTGTGGTCTTCTAACTTAAGTGCAAAGTTTTTCCATGTTGGCGCCTCTGCGGCAGTGGCTAAACTTTCAACCAATGCGCGGCCTTCAGTCAGTAGGCTATCAATGGCAGGACTGACGTGCTCTGGTTTGACTTCGTTAAATTTAGGGAGACCAGCTAGATACAATAAAGGATTTGACACAGAGGGTTCCTTAAAGCGGATTAGTTAATTAAACGTAGAGCAAATGGGTAGCGATAAGTTTCACCCTTGCTAGTAGAGATGGCGGCGATAATGCAAAAAACAATATTCAGTACCCAAATAATCGGGAAAAATATCAAACCAATCAGTATCCATGAAAGCACGCCAGCAAGCATATACGCCAGTACCATTGTAATTTGAAAGTTAAGCGCTTCTCTAGATTGGTCTGCAATGTATGCGCTGTCCTCTTTTTTTATAATCCAAATAATCAGTGCAGGTACAAATGAAAATACTGTGCCACCAAGATGAGTAATCGTGGCGATGTTTTTATCGTCATTGCTAGGACTTACATCAGTGGAGTTTGTTTCAATAATCACTTCATTGGTTGGTTCAGTAGACATAAAAGTCCCTTCGATAATAGATATATTTTAATTATGGCCTATGGTTCATTCTTAAATCTGAAATGCGATTCAATTTTGCAACCATAGGTTCAATTTTGTCCAAATCTGTCAGATTTAAAATTTTGCGCGCTTTCGTTTGAATAGCCTCAAGTTGACTATGTAAAATCTGCTGTTTCACGCTCAGAATATGCGATGGGTGCATAGAAAGCTGACGCAGCCCCATGCCAATTAGCAATTTGGTAAGTTTTGAGTCGCCTGCCATTTCGCCGCATACTGAAACTGATTTACCTAACTTTTCGCCAGCCTTAATGGTCATGGAGATGAGTTTTAATACCGATGGGTGTAATGGGTTGTATAGGTGCGCTACCGCATCATCGGTACGGTCGATTGCGAGTGTGTACTGAATTAAATCGTTAGTGCCAATAGATAAGAAGTCTAGCTCGTTGGCAAACGCTTCAGCATTAATCGCGGCCGCAGGGATTTCTATCATACCGCCAAGTGCAATATTTTCATTGAACGGAATATTCTGCTTACGCAAACTGATTTTAGCGCGCTCTAATAACAGCTTGGTTTGACGAAGCTCTGATAGCGTGCAGAGCATAGGTACAAGTATTTTGATATTACCAAAATGTGAGGCACGTAATAAAGCACGCAATTGGGTATGAAAAATCTGCGGTTCTGACAAGCAATAACGAATCGCACGTAAGCCCAGTGCAGGGTTGGCGCAAGTGACGATCGTATCAGGGTTCATTTGCTTATCTGCACCTAAGTCTAAGGTACGAATAATGACAGTTGCACCTTTCATAGCTTCGGCTACGGTTTTGTAGGCGATGAATTGCTCTTCTTCATCTGGCATTTCGCGCCGATTCATAAATAAGAACTCTGTGCGGTATAAGCCTATACCTGTAGCGCCTGAAGCCTTTGCGGCAACCACGTCTTCTGGTACTTCAATGTTGGCAAATAAGTCAATATTCACACCATCTAAGGTGACCGCTTTGGTCGATTTAATACGTTGTAGTTTTTGCTGCTCAAGTTCCCACTGTTCTTGGCGCAACTTGTATTCAGTTAAGATACTGGTATCAGGATTAACAATCACTACGCCTTGTTTGCCATCCACGATGATTAACTCACCATCGCGAATGAGGTCATGCGCTCTTTGCAACGCGACTATTGATGGTATGTTAAGGCTACGGGCTAAAATAGCGGTATGTGACGTCACTCCACCGACATCTGTAATAAATGCCGCAAACTCATGTTGCTTAAATTGAATTGCATCAGCAGGTGAAATGTCGTGCGCGACCAATATCAACTTATGCTCTTGGCTGGCGGCGCTAAGTTGTTGCTCAGTACTCAATTGGCTAGGATGGCCAAGTAATACTTTAATGACGCGCTCTACGACTTGAATGACGTCTTGCTTACGTTCACGTAAATATTCATCTTCGATTTGTTCAAATTGCTCAACAATATCGTCCATTTGCAGCTTAATCGCCCATTCAGCATTGCATTTTTCGTGCTCAATAATTTTTTTCGGTGCTTCAGATAAAGATTTATCTGCCAACATCATTAAATGCGTGCCAATAAATGCACTTAATTCAGCAGGTGCATTTTTACGTAAACTTCCGTTAATTTCTTCTAAATCTGCTTTTACTGTCGCTATCGCATCACTAAAACGTTTAATTTCATCGTTAATTAAATGTTTGGGTAATTGGTAATGCACAACCTCTAACAAAGCGTTAGAAATCAGATGTGCTTGCCCAATTGCAATGCCGCTAGATACGCCTACGCCATGTATGCTAAAGCTAGTCAATGTTATCTACCTCGCGAGAAATCACTACTTTTACTCCGTGAGAAATCACTTTTAGTATTCCCATGAAAATTACTCGCCTTCGCCAAAGTAGTTCGCAATCAAGGCTGTAAGGCTATCTACCGCTTCTTTTTCATCGGCACCATTGGCTTCTATTTTGACAAAAGAACCTTTGGCGGCGGCTAACATCATGACGCCCATAATACTTTTGGCATTTACACGTCGCCCATTACGCGTTATCCAGATTTCGGACGCAAACTGACTTGCAGTTTGCGTGAGCTTAGTTGAAGCGCGCGCGTGCAGCCCTAATTTATTAATAATCGCTACTTCAGTGCTAATCATGCTTTATAAGCCCAGTTATATTGTTATTTGTTGTTCTTTTATGGTCGTTCGAAGATAAACTCTAATCATTTAAAGCCTTATGGCTCAAATCGATCGCATCTTTCTTTATCAAAATGCACCACCCCTTCACGCCCGCCACTCACGGCTTTTTCTACTAAGGCCATGAGTGATTCATGACGATATGTCATGGTGCGCACTATCATCGGCATATTGACGCCAGCTACGCCTTCAATTATGCCTGGAATTAGCAATTTGCTCACGATATTGCAAGGTGTGGCGCCATACATGTCTGATAGTACTAAAACACCATCACCACTATTTAGCTTGGTCACCAAGGCTTGCGCTTTCGGAAATAAACTACTGGGATCGTCATGATTATGCACAGCTAGAAATGCCAGCTGTCTTGGCTCATTACCTATTACATGTTTTGCGCATTCTTTTAAGCTTTCACCTAAACTGCCATGCGCGATAATTAAAATACCAATCATGTTTACTTAACCCTAAATGTTTAATGCTTAAATTACTTCTGTCATTACAATATCTTAAAAGACATATCTCTTATTACATGAATTATTTTAATTCTCTATGACGCGTTAGTACTTTTTGGCTTGAGCCAAAATGTTTAGCAAGTTGCTCAACAAAATACACTGATCGATGTTGTCCACCAGTGCAGCCAATCGCTACCGTTAAATAACTGCGGTTATCAGACACAAAACTTGGCAGCCATTTTTCTAAGTATTTTGTGATGTCATTTAACATATCTTGAACATTTTCATGCCCTTCTAAAAACGCTTTAACGTCAGTATCTAGGCCAGTTAAGTCACGTAGCTTAGAGTCATAATGCGGATTAGGCAAGCAGCGTATATCAAATACAAAGTCTGCATCTAATGGAATGCCATGCTTGAAGCCAAATGAGGTAAAGAGTAGCGTTAAGCCAGAGCTTTCGTTAGAAACCGCTTCTTTTATCCAAGCTCTGAGTTTATTGGCACTGATGTAGCTGGTATCAATGACATGGCCTAGGCTACCTAAATTTCCTAATAACTCTCGCTCTATAGTAATGCTCTCGGCTAGAGTAGTTGTATCTTGACTTAAGGGATGTTTGCGTCGAGTTTCGCTAAATCTTTTTACCAGCGTTTCAACATTTGATTCCAAAAATAAAACTTGGGTAGTCACGCCTTGAGATTTTAAATATTCAATGTGCGCGGGCAGTGTCTCAATAGCAGCGCTACGGCTATCAATACTAATCGCCACACGATCAAACTTGGAGGTATTTGAATGATTAACGCGACTGTTTTCAGACTGCAGATGCTCCGCTATTTGCGGCAACATGGTGGCTGGTAAGTTGTCGATACAATAATAGCCACTGTCTTCAAGTGCATGCAGTGCGATACTTTTTCCAGAACCTGAAAGCCCCGTGACGATTATAAGTTGTTTCATAAGGCTTATTATTTAACTTGTTGCTGTTTTTTCATCTCTCGCTGCTGGCGCTGAGTGAATTGTTTAGTGGCGTTAATGCCTCGTAATAATAGCATGTGGTTACGGATAGCAACCTCTACTAGCACCGCAATGTTGCGGCCTGCAGCAATAGGAATATGTACTTTAGGAATTTTTACGCCTAGTACCTCTTCGTTCAAGGTTTTAATTTTAAGTCTATCAAGTAAATGCGGCGCATGTTTATCAGCCATTTCTAATTGAATAATAAGGTCTAGTGGTTTAGTAGGTTTGACTGAGTTATCGCCAAATAGTGCGCGGATATTTAAAATACCTAAGCCGCGTACCTCTAAAAAGTCTTGTAACAATGCTGGGCAACGTCCTTCAATGCGTTCAGGCGAAATGCGAAAGAAGTCGACTATATCATCGGCAATTAATCGATGCCCGCGTGAAATAAGTTCTAAAGCCAACTCACTTTTACCCATAGCAGCCTCACCTTTGATGAGGGCACCAAAGCCTTGCACTTCCATAAATACGCCGTGCATACTGGCTGACTCTGCCACTGCTTGCGCTAAGAAGTGATTCAATATGTCCATCAATTGTGGACTGCGTAATGTTGAAGTGAAAAGCGGGGTGTTGTGACTGTCAGAGGCTGCTACTAAGGTTTCAGGTACCTTTTCGCCATTAGCCACAATTACCGCAGCTAAATCAGTTGAATATAAATTTGCAATTGCGCCATCAGCATCTGCAGTTTTTAAACTTCGCAAATAGTCCATTTCAGCACAACCTAATACTTGTACGCGGTTTGGGTGAACAAAATTAAGATGACCGATAAGCGCCAGAGAAGGTTTTGAAACGGTTTCGCTAGTGAGGGAGTTAGACCCGCCGTTAAGTCCGGCAATCCAATTAAGTTTGAGCTTAAGGCGGGTTTGTTTGAATAATTCAGCTACATTAATAGAGACACCCATAGCGTTGAATTACGAAATAAGTCTAGATTTAGTCTTCTGTAGGAACAGCCTGGTGCTTAACTGCGCCATTCGTTTTATGGTGATCGGCATGTTTTTCTTTGTGTTTGACGATTTGACGATCGAGTTTATCGGTCAGCATATCAATTGCGCTGTACATATTGTCGTCTGTGCAGGCAGCGTGTAAATCATTACCTGGAACATGCAATGTAGCCTCTACCTTTTGGATAAGTTTTTCTACACTCATGGTCACCTTGACATCAATAACATGATCAAAGTGGTTGCTAATTCGCCCTAATTTGCTTGTGACATAATCGCGTAATGCAGGA
>JBBQLN010000020.1:0-50178 GCA_038327905.1 Burkholderiales bacterium | reverse complement strand
TCTCTAGCACTAAGCTAAATGCCATTGGCGCTGAGAGCCTAGTGATTGGTGGAAAGCGTGCGAGTGTTGCTGAAGGTACGCAGCTTAATGTAACTGCCAGCAATGTAAAGATGATTGGTGGTGCAAGTTTAACTGGGCAAGAAATTACACTCGCGGCGAATGATACGGTATCGATGGCTAGTGGCACCTCTATTACTGCAACGGGCGCAGCCGTTAAGAATGGCAGTGCGCTAATTATTGATAACGTTGATAACGTGGGTGCAAGTGTGAGTGGAGATGGCGCATTGCTGCGTGTTAGCACGGGTGAGCAACATGATTTAGTGCGTAAAAATGTTAGTCAAACAACAGGTACGCTGGATGTTCAGTTAGGTGCAAAAGTATCAGCAACGGGTTCTGTGATTGCGGATGCAACGAGCGCTAATACTGTGAGTGGAGATATTGTCTTAGCTAAGGATGCCGCGATTCGTCTTGGTGCACAAAAAATCAGTTTTGGTACGCCAACGCCAACTGCAACAGTTGATGGCCTGTTGCTTGATAATGTTAAATTAGCCGCATTAGGCAGTCCAAGCAATCTCCAATTAAAGTCGTACAGCACTATCGATTTTTATGGTGATGCCACAGTGGGTAATAAGGATTTAAAAAGTTTAACGCTTGAAACAGCTGGCTTCAGTGGCTATAACAATGCAGGTAAAACAGTCACGCTAACGGCTGATACTATTAAATTAGCTAACCCAGATGGTGTTATCTCTAATTCTAGCGGCACCTTGGGTAGCGGTACATTGCAAGTGGATGCTGCTAAAGAAATAGGCCTAGGTAGTGGCACTTTCTCTACCGCTGGCTTTAGCCAAGTGAATTTAAAAGCGGACCAAGTCATAGGCGAAGCTAAAGGTACTTTAAATGTAACCGGCAATCTTAATATTGATGCAGGTCGCATAACAGCTGCCGGTTTATCGGATCAAACTATTAAAGCCAGTGGTAATTTAATAACTACAAAGTTGTTGGATGATAAGGGGCTTCCCGTCATTGTTCTAGATAAAGCCGCTCTTGGCGGTAAGTTAACACTAGCGGCAGTCACCATTACCCACGGCGGTATTATTGAGTTGCCTTCTGGCACGGTTACACTTAAAGCCACAGGTACAGGTGCAGCGGGTGGTGATAGCTTAGTATTACTCTCAGGTTCTGAAATTAATGCTAAAGGCAGTGCAAAAATGCTTGGCACGGTAGCAGGCTTAGCCGATGCGGGAACAATTAACCTAATCGCAAGTAATGGTAATCTGCGTATGGATAAGGGCGCGGTGCTTGATGTATCAGCCACGGGCGGTGCAGCAGCAGGTACGATTGTTGTCAATGCTAAAGAGTTAGCCACTTTGGCGGGCACGCTCAATGGACTGGCTGCGGTTGGTAACGGGGTAGGTTTGCCTAAGCAAGGTAGCTTTGATTTTACCGCTGGCAAAGTAGCCAATTTTAATGCCTTAAATACCGAGTTAGAACGCGGTAATTTTAAAGAAAGCCGTAATATTCATGTCGCGCAAGGCGATTTAAATGTGACTGAGAATGTCACTGCGCATAATGTCACACTGACTACCGATGATGGTGACGTGAATGTGGACGCTAAAATTGATGCTTCTGGCAGCAAAGGCGGCATTGTTAAGTTAAATGCAGGTCAAATAGCAACTGATGGCAAAGGCAATATAAACCTCGTTTCAGCCAAAGCCATTATCGATGCATCAGCCACAACGGCAGCGACAGAATCTGCAGGGTCTACAGGTGACGGTGGTAAGGTTACCCTCAATACGGCTACGGATAGTGACACTTCGCCATCGATTGGAAGCCGTATTTTTGCCGCTATTGGTAGTGTGATTAACGTGAGTGGTAAGGGCAAGGGAACTGATGGCAAAGTAACGCTGCGCGCACCACGTTTAGGTATAACAAGTAACACTGAAGCTGGTAATGGCATTGCGATTACTCAGTTTGGTGCTGACATCGTTACTGGTGTGAATGCCAGTATCGTGGCAGAAGGTGTGAAAGTCTATAAAAAGACTGGAGAATATAAGCTCGATACGACAGAAGCTAAGGGTATGCTAAATAGCAATACACAGTTCTTAGCACAAACTGACTTAACCCCAGCTAGCTTGAGTTCAGATCCTCGCTTGATGGTTATTGCAGGTGATGAGGTGCGCAGTACTGGAAGTATTACAGTGGCAAATGATATCGATTTACATACAGCAGGCCCTGGCACATTAACGTTGCGCGCTACGAGCGATATCAATGTTGATGCCAATATAAGTGCTGGCTTTAGCACCGCAACGACAACAGGCGTATTGGCTGATGGTGGTGCATGGACATACCGCATCGCAGCTGGTGCTGATTTAAATAGTGCAGATGTTTTAGCAACCAAAAATGTGGGCACAGGCAATTTCACACTTGGTGCGGGTAATTTGATACGTACAGGCACAGGCGATATTGAAATTGCAACGGGTGGAGATTTTAATCTAGCTTCTTCAGGCTCCGTGATATATACGGCAGGTGAAGCTGATAAAGGTGATTACACAGGGTTAGGGGTGTTCACTAATCCTACGCTAACGGTTGCCGCAGCTTACAACCTAAACGGTGGCGACATTACACTAAGTAGTAAAGGCAACATCAATGGTGCCGACACGGCACAACTACCCCCCGATTGGTTGTTCCGTCAAGGGCGGTATGGAACAGCGACTGGCCAATACAGTAAAAATACCAGTTGGTGGGTTTACTTCAATAACTTCAAACAAAACATCGGTGCTTTAGGTGGTGGAGATATTAGCATCAATGCTGGTGGTGCGATTAATGATCTGTCAGCAGTAATTGCCACCAATGGTCGCGTATTTGGTAAAGGACCAGCTGATGCTCAATTAGTACAAAATGGTGGTGGTGATCTAACTGTTAAGGCTGGTGGTGACATTACAGGTGGTTTGTATATGGTAGATAAAGGCATTGGGTCAATCCGCGCAGGGGGTAGTTTAACGGCAGATAGCAACGGCGTAGCAACCGCGTTTGCACTAGGTGACGCAGCAATCAATGTTGCTACATTAGGGCAGTTAAAACTAATGACTGTTTTTAACCCTACTTTAATTGGAATGTCAAAGACGAATGTGAAAAGTTTAAATACTGACTCAAGTGCTTTTTCAACTTATGGCGATAGCAGTGCTGTGCAGCTCACTTCCGTAGCCAGTGGCGTTGAAATTACGAGTGAAGTGCCATCAAATGCTTTGCTTGGAGCAAACGCAACGAATAATCCGCTTCGACTCTATCCTGGGTCACTCAAGGTGGCGGCGATAGGTGGCGATTTTACTTTGGGTAGTCAATATAATGTGAGAGGTTTTACATTAATGCCAACAGAAAAGGGCAATCTCCAATTGGCAGCTAGTGGCTCAGTAAATTTTAACGGTGCCATTAATATGTCAGATAAAGATCCTGCGCAAATTCCTTCAGTATTAAAGCCAATATCTACCGCTGATTTTGGTGTGGTATTAAGAACATTAATAACAGCAAGTACCGCGCCTCTGAGTAATAATAGTTATCATGCGGCAACCCCTTTGCACAAGGGTGATAGTGACCCAGTGGTGGTGTATGCTGGCAAAGACATTGTTGGAGATGGCAACAACAGCCTAGTGTTACCTAAAAAAGCAAATGTAACTGCAGGTAATAATATTAATAATTTTGCTATATTTGGTCAAAATGTCAACGCAGATGATGTCAACGCAGATGATGTCACTACAATTTCCGCGGGTAATGATATTAATGTTGGTATCGGTGGTGTTGCATGGGGTGGCCCGGGATATCTCGATATATCGGCAGGTAGAAATGTTAATTTGGGAACAAGTAGTGGCATTGTTACACGCGGTAATTTAGATAACCCATTTTTATCTGAGTTAGGTGCGAGTTTAAATATTTTAGTGGGTGCGGCTGCGTCTGATAACAAAGCATTTATTGCCAAATATTTAGATCCTTCAGCCAGTAAAACTTACACTAGCGACTTGACCAGTTTTATGAATAAAATCAATGGTATTAGTGAAGCTGATATAGCAAAGAAAGAGGTGGGATTGAGTGATCAAGCTAAAAGTGATGCAAAAGCCCTAAGAGATGTTAAGGCGTGGGAGCAATTTAAAACCATGGATACGCAACTTCAGCATCAGTTTGTAAGCAACACTTTTTTCAAAGAGTTGCTGCAAGCAGGGGTTGATCATAATGCGGGTGGCACTTATAAACGTGGCTATGATGCGATTGCTACGCTCTTTCCGAACGAACATTATGATGGCAAGTTAGATTTAGCCTTCAGTCAGCTTAAAACGGAGCGCGGAGGCGATCTCAATGTCATGGCGCCAGGTGGCAGTATTGTGATCGGCTTGCCTAAAACCCCACCAGAACTGCTTGCGGCAAAGGGCGATAATCCCGCTTCTAAGCTTGGCATATTTACAGTGAAAGGCGGCAATATTAATCTTTTCAGTAGAAGCAATATTGATGTGGCGCAATCTCGTGAGTTTACGATTGCGGGAGGTAATATTTTGAATTGGTCGACTGAGGGTGATATTGATGCAGGTAAAGGACCTAAAACAGCCACCTCTTCACCACCGCCACTCATTAGAACTGATAACGCTGGAAACACTGTTGTAGATTTATCTGGCGTGGTGTCTGGAAGCGGAATTGGTACTTTGAAAACATTGCCAGATGTGCCAGCAGGTGACGTTACCTTGATTGCGCCAAGTGGCGCAGTGATTGCTGGCGATGCGGGTATTCGCTCTTCTGGCAACTTATTGGTGGCTGCTCAGCGTGTCATAGGGGCAGATAATATCTCAGTGGGTGGTGCATCTAGTGGCGTGCCAGCAGTAGGCGCAACCAGCATTAGTTTTAATGCACCTGTATCACCTGATTCTTCATCAACGAATAAGCAGGGTGATCAACTCGGCACCACTGATAAGCTTGGTAAAAATGGCAAGCTTGCTGCACTGCCTTCTATTATTAGTGTGGAAGTCATTTCATTAGGAGATGAGTCAAGCGCACCAGCTAAACAATGTAAAGATGATAAGAATAAAAAAGACTGTAAGTGATAATTCCTAGTCACCTCGTAACCTTGCTGTAACAAAAAGTTATTAGTATAGAACGCTTATTGGGAAGGTAAGTGAACTTACCCTCCCAGCCTCTATTAACAGGACTTTATTTCGTTATGCGCAAGCAGAATTACTATAAAACATGCACAGTAATTTTTACATTTCTGATGCTTGCGCAAGAGACTTCGTTATATGCGGCGGAGAGCCTGGGCGCTGCTTCTGAAAAAATAGCTTTACCACCAGCTTCACAAGCGCTGGATGCTACTGCGCCAACGTTAGAGGCTGATGTTCAACCAGCTGGGTCTGCAGTGACTAAAGAAAAGTCTGTAGAAAAGCCGGTAGAAAAAGCGGTTAATTATTTTGATATTTTAGAGTTTCAGGTGGAAGGCAACACAAAGCTCCCGCAAACTAAAATTGAAGCGTCTGTTTACCCGCATATGGGTGAGAAAAAGACTATTGATGATGTTGAAAAAGCACGGGAAGACTTAGAAAAATCTTATCATGACGCGGGCTATTTAACCGTGCTGGTGGATATTCCAGAGCAAGAAGTGAATAAGAAGATTGTCAAATTAAACGTCACTGAGGGAAAAGTATCCAAGCTGCGAATTAAAGATTCGCATTACTACTCATTAGGCAGAATTAAAGACTTAGCTCAGTCGGTTAAAGAGGGTGAGGTTCCATATTTTCCAGCGCTTCAGCAAGATGTCACACGTTTAAATCGCACTTCAGATAGACACATTACGCCGGTACTTAAAGCAGGTAAAGAATTTGGCACGGTTGAAGTTGACTTGAAGGTTGATGACAAGCTGCCGCTTCATGCTAGCTTAGAGCTGAATGATCGCTACAGCCAAGATACAACAAGATGGCGTTTAGGTGGGTCGATTCGTTACGATAATCTATGGCAACGTGACCACAGCTTGTCATTAAGCTTTCAATTATCTCCACAAAATACTGATGAGGTTCAAGTACTTTCTGCCAATTATTTAATGCGCTTTGATGAAAGTGATTTGTTGCTTGCATTATACGGCGTGCATTCTAAGAGTAACGTTGCAACGGTAGGCGGTATCAATATTTTAGGTAACGGTACTATTTTAGGTGCGCGTTTGATTAAGCCTTTACCTTCAGTTGATAACTATTACCACTCAATCTCGCTTGGTCTTGATTATAAAGATTATGGCCAAACACTCAAAAACTTTGATCTGAGTACGCCTATTACTTATATGCCGTTGTCTGCCTCCTATTCAGGCGGCTGGCAGGGCGCTGGAAGTAGTACGCAGTTTACAACAGGGGTTAGTTTTGGCCTTCGTGGTCTAGTATCAGATGAACAAGAGTTTTTAGATAAAAGACCTGGTGTAGGTAATGCGGCTGGCGCTAAACCAAACTTCTTTATTGCAAAGGCTGAAATCGAGCGCACGGAAGCTTTGCCGCGTGGCTTTGAAGCCTATGGAAAATTAGATGGATTTTTCTCAGGTTCACCTTTGATATCAAATGAACAATTTCTCGCAGGTGGTGCTGACACTGTAAGAGGCTATTTAGAATCAGAGGCCTCTGGTGACCAAGGGTTGCATTCGACTTTGGAAATTCGTACCCCACAACTGCTTAAAAATGTGACGTGGATTCAGGATTTTAAATTAGCCGCTTTTTATGACATAGCCAGTTTAAAAACGATTGATGCTGGGTCAACTCAGCTATCAGGGGCTGGCGTTGGTTTGCGACTTAAAGCATTTAAGGGGGTTAGTTTTAATCTTGATTTAGCGGTGCCGCTTAAAGAAAGTTTAGCCACAAAAAAAGGCGATTGGGCAAGCCATATGCGCCTTTGGTACGAATTTTAAATATTAAAGTAATGAGTAATTTAACTTAGAAAGTTGGCGTATGAAAAGACTATTGTTGTCATTATTAATTGTATGTGGGTTATTGCCGATAACGAGTTTTGCGGAGTGGAACAAAGACTGGACGAAGCAAGCAAAGGTAAGTATTAATCCACAAAGCGTTACTGAAGCTGCTACGCAAGTGCCAGTGGTATTGCGACTGCACTCGGGTAATTTTGATTTTGCAAGTGTGAATGTAGATGGCTCAGATTTGCGTTTTGTAGCCGCAGATGACAAAACAGAACTTAAATACTATATCGAAAAATTTGATGCAGTAAATGAATTAGCCATTGTTTGGGTGTTGCTGCCAAGCATCAAACCAGGCGATAAAGATGCACATTTTATTGTGTATTACGGCAATGAAAAAGCAACGGCAACGACAAGTGATGTTAAAGCAATTAACACTGCTGGTACCGTTGCAAACTTTCATTTTGCAGAAAAAACTTTATTGCAAGATAGCTCGGCAACTGGATTGCAAGCATCAGGTGCAATTACTGAACAAAAGGCAGGCTTGATTGGTGAGAGCGCAGTTTTTAGTGGTCAGTCACTTGTGATTGCCGCTAATCCTGCAATCAATGCAAGCACTGGTTACACATGGTCTGCTTGGATTAAACCAACAACTCTTCCGCAAACAGCAAGTCTTTACAATCAAGGTGACGCGCTAAGTTTAAACATTGATGCTCAAAAGCTTACTATAAAAATTGGCGGTGCAACGGTAACGGGCGGCGAGCTTAAGCCTGCTGTTTGGCAACATGTGGCGTTTACCATTAATGCTGGAAATGCAAGTGTGTATTTAGATGGTGCGCAAGTAGCCACAGGTGCCGTGACCGATGTAGATATGAGTAAAGAAATTAAAATAGGTGACGCATTTACTGGTGAAATGGATGAAATGCAAATAGTCAGCAACGCAAAAAGTGCTGCTGCAATCAAGTTAGCCGCAAGTAGCCAAGGCGTTGAAAGCACATTGTTAAAGGTTTCAGATAGCGCGGGCGGCGAGGGTGAAGAAGATGATGGTAAACCTAACTATCTAAAAATATTGATTGATAGCTTAACGCCAGATGCAAAAATTGTAATTGGTATTTTGGCAGTGATGTTTGTAATTAGTGTTTGGGTGATGTATAAAAAAGCGGTATTGGTATCAAAAACAGATAAAGATAATAAAAAGTTCTTAGTGCGCTTTCAAAAGGCAGATGTTAATGATTTGTTGAGCCTAGATAAAGGTGCTAATTATCCCAATTCAACACTTTACAGACTCTATTCAGCAGGCTTAAGAGAGATTAAGAAGCGTCAACATGAAGGTGAAAAGCTCGCTCTAAGTGGTGCTGCGATGGATGCGATTAAAGCGGCCATTGATGCTGATTTGGTGCGCGAAACGCAAAAACAAAACGCAGGCATGGTGTTGCTCACCATTGCAATTTCAGGCGGTCCATTCTTAGGTCTACTTGGCACTGTGGTTGGTGTGATGATTACCTTTGCGGCAATTGCAGCAGCAGGTGATGTAAACGTTAATGCAATTGCGCCAGGTATTGCAGCAGCCTTGCTTGCTACGGTAGCTGGTTTGGGCGTGGCGATTCCAGCTTTATTCGGCTATAACTATTTAGCCAGCCGCATTAAAAACATCACGATTGCAATGCAAATTTTTGTGGATGAATTTGTAACGCGCTCAGCCGAACTTTACGGCAAAGAGTAAGGCAGAAAATGTCTGAGGGCGTCAAAGAAGAGAACCAGCTATACGACGAGATTAATATCACGCCGATGTTGGATTTAGCTTACGTGCTGTTGGTGATTTTTATCATCATGACAACTGCATCTGTGCAGGGTGTGAAAGTGGAAACGCCAAATACCGTGAACTCTGCGCCACTGGCAAAGCCGCAAATGCGGGCTATCACTATTACAAGTGATGGCTCCGTGTATTTAGATGCGTATCCAGTAGATATGACGACGTTAGAGTCACGCTTGGCGGAGTACAAAAGTGGTAATCCCGATTTGCCCGTGGTGTTAAAAGGCGATGCGGCTGCCCATTTTGACAAAGTTTCCGAGGTGTTGGGTATTTGTAAAAAGCTAGACATTACTGAAGTTGGTTTAGTGACTAAGCGAGTGGCGGAGTAAATATGCAAGTACAAAATGATGTGCAGCCTTATGACACCATTAACATCACGCCGATGCTGGATTTGGCTTACGTGCTTTTGGTGATCTTTATTTTAATGACCACCGCGGGTGTGCAGGGTTTGAAAATGAACCTGCCTAAACCTTCAAATAAGCCTAGCACTGAAAAGCATGATGTAAAAATTATAAAAGTACAGCCAGCTGGCACTGTCACTATCAATGGTTCTGGTGTAAGCATGGCCCAGCTTGAAACTGAGTTAAACACTGCCAAGGCTAAAGACCCGAAATTTAATGTGATGATTGCCGGTGAGGCTAACGCTCCTTATGGTGGGATTGTTAGCGTGATTGATTTGGTCAATAAACTAGAAATAGAAAATGTTGGCTTAGCAACAGGAAAAATTGGGACTTAATGGTAATGACCGTGCAACAAGCTTATGACCCACTTTTAGATGAAGAATCGCCAAGCCAAATGAGTATTTGGCTTAAGCGTGTTGCGCTTGTTTTGATGGCCTTAGTGATTCTTGGCGGTGTTGGGTATGGCCTCAAAAAATTGCTTTCAGGTGGCGATGCTCATCCTAAAAAGAAGATGACGACTATTGCCTTAAAAGATTTACCGCCACCGCCACCTCCGCCACCTCCAAAGGAGCAACCAAAAGATCAACCAAAGGAGCAGCCAAAAGAAGTGAAAGTTGAACCGCAACCTAAACCAGCAGAAACGCCACCTGCTGAAGTCTTAAAGATGGAAGGTGCAGCTGGCGATGGACCGAGTCCATTTGCGGCTGGTGCTGTTAGCGGTGATTATAAGGGCGGTGAAACTGGCACCATAGGCGGTGGCCCTAATAAGCATCAGTTTGATTGGTACACAGGACAGCTCAAAGACAAAATTGAGGATGCAATTTCCAAAGATAAGGAACTTGCAACTGGTTCATATAAGGTGATTGTGAAGGTGTGGGTAGCGGCTAATGGACGTATTCAAAAGTATGAGCTGGTCAGTTCTACTGGGGATGCTGACAAGGACGCATTGGTTAGAAAAGCTTTAGATAGCATGCCAGCTTTGCCTGAGCCACCCCCTGGAGATATGCCACAACCAGTTAAGTTAAAAGTTAGTGCACGTTCTATAGGGTAAAAATTGCCGTAGGTTAAAGAGCTAAATGATTAGCAAAGCATTGAATGAATTTTATTGAATATGAAATTGGAGTAGACATGAAAAAACTGCCATTACTTAAAGAGTTCTCGCCAGAGTACGTTGCTCAATACTTTCGGAGTAGTCATTTCTCTGGGTTAAACACTAACTCAATTATCGCTACTATTACAGCCATAATGCTAGGAACGACAGTGAGCACGGCCCAAGCAGGCGAACGTGAATCATTGGAGCAGCTTCGCTCGACGACGACAAGTCTTGTAAACCTATTGGTTCAAGAAGGTGTCCTGAGTAAAGACAAAGCCGACGCTTTGTTAAAGCAGGCTGCTCAAGATGCTGAAAAAGCTAAAGAAATTGATGTGACAACAATGCCAGCAAGCACAGCTGAGTCTGTGGATGACGCCATCGATAAAAAAATGGTACGTGTGCAATATGTACCTGACATTGTTAAAAAACAAATGAAAGAAGAGATTAAAGATGAGGTAATGACAACCCTCAACTATAAAGCCGGCGAACGATTAGGCATGCCCGAGTGGATAGATCGTCTTAAATGGGAAGGGTCGCTGCGTTTAAGAGCTGAGACAGACAAGTTTCCTGAGGGGAATCCTACTCCAGGAGATTTTGATGGTGTTAATAATACAAATATTAAAAATACTACAGAAGATAGAAATCGTTTGAGAGTGCGCGCCCAGTTAGGGGTTAAGGCAGAGATTAATGATTGGATGACTGCTGGTATAAGAATGACAACAGGCGGCTTGGATGACCCAATTTCGCCAAACCAAACACAAGAAGCAGCAAGCGGTAAATATACATTGGGTTTAGATAGAGCCTACATGAATGCCAAAATTAAACCTTGGCTGAATGTTGTGGGCGGACGTTTTGCTAATCCTTGGTTCTCAACCGATTTAATGTGGGATCCTGATTTAGCGTTTGATGGTGTTGCTGCAAGCTTTACACCAGCGATTAATGATCAATTCTCTGGCTTTGCTACTCTAGCGGCATTTCCGATTGATGAAATTCAAAAGTCAGATTTAGACCGCGCCAAAAGTAAATGGATGTATGGTGCACAAGCTGGCATTAATTGGAAGTTTTACAATAAATCTTCTGCGAAGTTAGCGGTAGCTTTATATGACTTTCAAAATGTAGAAGGTCAGTCTAATATTGTTGGAAACCCTATTGGAAATTACAACGCAAGCGTTCCTGCATATAGAACCAAAGGTAACTCAACCTTTGATATTAATGCCACTACTGGCACTGCTACTTATGGATTGTCGTCAAAGTTTAGGGATATTAATGTAACTGGGCAAATTGATTTAGCTCAGTTTGACCCAGTACATATTATTTTAACTGGCGACTATATTAGAAATATAGGCTTCGATAGTCAGGAAATAGCTCAAAGAACAGGGGTTGATATCAATTCTGTATTGATGCCTAAAAAACAAGTTAATGCGTATCAATTGAAAGTTGCCGTAGGTATGCCTGAAACCTATCAGAAAGACCAGTGGAACGTATTTGCTGCTTATAAACGATTAGAGGCTGATTCAGTTCTAGATAGCTTTACGGATTCAGACTTTTATCTTGGTGGTACCAATGCAAAAGGGTGGTTGTTAGGTGGTAGTTATGGCTTAGATAAAAATACTTGGTTAACCGCAAGATGGTTTAGCGCAGACGAGATTTCTCCACGTAGCACGGGTGGCGTAGGCGGAACACCATTATCTCCACTGTCTATCGACGTATTAATGCTTGATCTCAATACTAAATTTTAATTGAGAATATGATGATGCTAACACCAACCTTTAAGAGCATTAGTTTAATCATTGCTACTTTAGCCATCACTATCGTTTTCTCTGGCAATAGTTATGCTGCAGAGAAAGATAAGTCGTCTAGGCGGGCTGCATTGATGATGCAAAAGATGAAGCAGGATATGGAAGCTGAAAAAACAGCCATGCAGACGCAATTTGATACACAAAAAAAAGAGCTAGAAGATACGCTTAAGAAATCCGAAGATGCTAACAAGGAGTTAGAGGTAAAGGTAGTTGCTGAGAAACGCAAATCAGCAGGTTTGCAAGCTAATCTAATAAAAGAGCAAGCTGAAAAATTAGCCCTTGATAATAAATTGCAGCAAACACAAGCTAGCTTGGATACCACTCAGAAGAGCTTGGTAGATATGACGAGTCTACATAAACAGGCAGTTGCAGATTTAAAAGCGAACGATACACAGCGTAAAACACAGCTAATCAATATCGCACAAACTTCAAAATCACTACAAAATTGCGAAGCTAAAAATGACAAGTTGTATCACTATGGTTTAGATTTAATTAAAGTATACGACAAGCCAAGTGCTTATCAGGCAGCGATTCGAACTGAGCAATTTACGCAAATTAAGCGCGTTGAGATTGAAAATATATTGCAAGAGTATCGCGATAAGATAGATGTGGAGCGCGCTTCTGTTACCAATAATTAATTTAACTTGTTGGATTTATAGGCTACATGTTTAGTTGCAAGTATGTAAATATTGGTGAGTAAAATTCAATTTAACTTTTATAGTCCGAACAGACTATAAAGAAAATATTTTAAGTTGGTATTCCTGTCATCAGATTTCTTTAAACTAAATTCAGCTTGAAATTGAATTCACGATTAATTAAATATTAAATGGATAGGAATAACTTTAATGAAATTTATAAATAGAGCAATATTAATTCTAATAACCTTTATAAGTATAAATGCGCAAGCAGATGTGCTGACAAATTTGGGTAATGTAGCTGTTCCATCCTCAATTAATTATGGTCAATCATTTAGTGCTGCCGCATCAGGTGCAACATTTTGGGATGACTACACTTTTACTTTAACTGCGGCATCTGCCAATTCAGTGACATCGTCTATCAGTTTAAGTAATCTTTTAGGCATAGATAATATGCAAGCACGTTTGTATACAGGTAACAATCATTATACTGGCTCAGTTCCGGCGCCTGACGTTTCGTTACTTGAGGCGTGGGGTAATGTCGCTAACTTGGGTTCTGGTGTTTCATTAACTACAGTGGTCTTAAATCCGCTTGCTTTAGCTGCTGGCACTTACACCTTGCAACTTAGAGGTACAGTAACAGGCTTAGCTGGTGGTTCATATGCTGGCGTATTAAATGTTGCGCCAGTTCCAGAACCAGACACTAACGCGATGTTATTATCAGGATTGTTGTTAATTGGTGCTATTGCCAGAATAAGAAAAAATAAAGCATAATTTTTTTCATTAAATCCTAAAATCTATAGGGCGTGGGCATATAAATGCTCACGCCTTTTAGTTTTTGTTGACGTGAAAATTCATAATCCTGTCACATTTTTTTCGTAGTATATTGGCATCCATTCAAGGCTAGTCGACATGTTTTTTAAACGTTTAGCTACTGCTCGAGCGCTTCCCTTTGCAGTCTATATTCTATTTCTTGGGTTAAACAATGTTTTAGCCAAATTTCTTGCCCCTGTGATGCCAGATGCACGATGGTTATATGCATTTAGAGTTTCTGTGGTCGCAATGCTGCTTGCCTGGTTTTGGCGTCAATATATAGAGTTAAACCAGTCTAAGAGTTTGCTACGTTTTTCTAGGTTAAACATACAATTCTATAGTGTTAGCATATTTGCAGGTATGTTTGTATTTGCATTGTGGATTGTAAAGTATCCCAATTGGGCAATGACTGGAGATATGACTGGCTTTGACCCAACGCGCTTGGATAATAAGGGTATTGATGTTGCTCTCGCTTTGATACGACTGTCAGGCGCTGCATTGATAGTTCCCATAATGGAGGAGCTATTTTGGCGTTCATTTTTGATGCGCTGGCTAGATAATCAGAATTTTACTCAGGTTAATCCAACCACAGTTAGCACCTTTGCTTTTGCTTCAACCGCTATACTTTTTGCGCTTTCGCACAAGCTATGGTTAGCAGGTCTCTTTGCAGGGTTGATATATGCGTGGTTGTATCAGTATACGCGTAATCTGTGGGCACCTGTTATTGCACATGCTGTGACGAATGGGTCACTGGGTGTATGGGTGATTTATTCCGGAAATTGGCAATATTGGTAATGCGAGTAAATGCATTACTGAGTGTTTCGCTGGCTACCATATTCGGTTTGGTAGCAAATGTTGCGCGTGCAGAAGGCGTTGTTGATATTAAGCCTTATGTGCGGCTCAATACAACTTACGACGATAATATATTTAGATTTTCATCACCCGAGCAAGCAAAAACCATATTGGGAACAGATAATACCTCTGATACCGTGAAGCAAGTAGATGTTGGCGTGGCAGTTAATTTAAGGCTTAGTCGCCAGTTGGTGGCTTTAGCAACAAGTGTTAGTGAAAGTACTTATACTCGATTTCAGAGTTTAAATAATACTGGTAAATCAAACAGCCTCCGCTGGAGTTGGCGTTTAAGTAATGATGTATATGGTGAATTAAGTACTAGTAAGAGTGAAGCTGTTGCAGGGTTTAACGAGACTAGAAGTACATCGAAAAACCTAAAAACATCAAGTCGACAAATTGCTAGTATTAACTGGAATTTACATCCAGATTGGACATTGAGCGCAAGCCGCGAACATGTCAAATTAGACAATGCACTGGAAAGTTCCAATGTCTATGACAGAGAAGATGATATCTATGAAAGTAGTATTCGTTATCACAACTTATCTGGAACTGCATTAGGTCTTTCATATCGTATTGCTGATTCAACGTACCCAAATAGAACTGGCTTTACACAGTCAATTTTTGGAAATGAAAGTGCTCAGAAAGACGTTATAGTGAGTGCTGTATGGTTGCCAACTGCTAAAACAAGAGTGTCGACAAGAGTTTCACGGGTAAGTTTGGAACGCAAAGATTCGTCGCAGCGTGACTTTAATGGTTTTAGTCAGCGTTGGAATTTAGATGAGAGTCTGACAGTTAAAACCAGTGTGAACTTAACTGCTTATCAAGAGGTTTCGCCTGTAGAAGATGTGCTGTCAACATATGTAAAGATTAAAGGTTGGAGCATAAACCCAATATGGGATGCCACAAGCAAGATTAGTGTGCGATCAAGTTTTGGTTATGAGGAAAGAGCTTATCTAGGAAGTGCTGGAATATCTTTCAATAATATAGAGCGTTACGATGAGTCTAAGCTTTTAAATTTATCGCTAAATTATACCCCAACGTTAAAATCTCTAGTTCAGCTTCAATATCAAGGTGAGAAACGAACATCTAATACAGAAAATCAAGGGTATCAATTTAATAACGTAACCCTTTCTGTACGCTACGATTATTGATATAACGTTTAATAATGAACTTGATTGTCATAAACTTGACTCATTTAATACATATTTAATACATATTTAACTCTTATAGTAACTGTACTTTAGAATTGGATCAATATAGATATGCGTAATACAAAAAATGGCTTAGTACTGTTAATAATTTGCTCAGTAATGGTGCTTGCTTCATGCGGAAAAAAAGATCATAGCACCTCAAAAAAATTCGATTCACAAGTTGTTGCTGTCGTTAATGGAGATGAAATAACTGTTCATCAGATTAATAATCAGTTGGTTCAAATGGGGCAGTTGGATAAGGCTCAAACCAAAGCTGCTTCTAAGCAGGTGCTGGCTGCCTTAGTCGAACAGCAGCTCATGAAACAACAAGCTCTAAACTCTAAATTGGATAAAGACCCTAGAGTTCAACAGGCAATAGAGTCGTCAAAAGATCAGTTTTTAGCCCAAGCTTATTTAGAGCAATTGATGCAAAAGGCAGCAAAACCTTCTTCATCTGAAATTGATACCTTCTATAAAGAGCATCCTGAGTTGTTTGAGAGCCGTCGTATTTTCCGTCTGCAGGAGTTAGTAGTCGATGTCAGTAAAGATAAATCTGCAGAGGCTGAAACTAATCTAAAAGCACTTAAAGATATGAATCAAATTGTTAAGTGGATAAAAGATAATAATTATGTATTTAGTGTTAATAGTAATGTGAAAGTAGCCGAGCAATTGCCATCGGCTTTGCTGATGAAGTTACAAGCGCTTCATGATGGAGAGGTATTGCAGGTCCCAACAGGTAACATGCTTAATATTATACAAATTGTAGCCTCTCAAACATCATCAATTACTCGTACAAAAGCGACACCAATTATTGAGCAGTATTTTTTAAATCAGAATAAGAAAAGTCTAGCAAAAAAAGAAATGATAGCCCTCAATGAAAAGGCAAAAATTGAGTTTTCTGGAGATTTTGCAGATATGAAAAAGTCAGATTTAGTAACGCCTGAAAGCGCCAAAGAAGCTGCAGGTAGTCAGTCAGCCGCCGAGGTCAAGACCGAAGTAAAAACAAATCAAAAAAATACTAAACCAGATGCTAGCTCGTCGGCATTAAATAAAGGGTTGTCTGGACTTTAAGTAACCTTGCTATTTGTATTCGGTTGTTCGAATAAGATGACCATTAATTTTTTAGAGAGACATTATTTAATGTTAGGTAAAAGTGTTGGACGTTTATTTGTCTGTATTGTGACGTTGTTAGTAGCTGCTTGGATGAATTCAGCTTCAGCAGAAGAGGTTAATTACGTTTTGGGCCCAGGTGACGTACTTAAAATCACGGTTTATAACAGCCCTGATTTGACACTTGAAACTAGGGTCGCTGAGAATGGAACCATTAACTTTCCATTGCTTGGGGAGGTTAAGCTTGGCGGAATGACAGCTCCTTTAGCTGAAAAAAAGCTTGCAGAATTGCTTGAAAGTGGCAGATTTTTCAAGCAACCACAAATCAATATTTTGGTGGTGCAATTCCAAAGCAAGATGATTTCTGTTTTAGGGAGTGTATATAAACCAGGTCGCTATCCATTGGATCGTGCAACCAACCTGACCGATTTACTTGCACTTGTAGGTGGGGCAACACCTGATGGATCTGACTTAATTACAATTATTGGTAAATCTGGCAAGAGTGAATATGATTTGCGTAGCATAGTAGATAAAGCAGATGGTTCGCAGAATATTCCTCTTGTCGGAGGTGAAATTGTTTATGTTCATGCGCGTGATATATCTGTGATGGGCCAGGTCAATCGTCCAGGAAAATATTCTGTAGTTGGAGGCGTTCGAACCGTTGCAGATTTCTTAGGTGTGGCAGGAGGTATTAATTCTTCTGGAGCCGATGTTGTCACGGTTACTACCTTTCGCGATGGAAAGCTTAATCGTTTTGAAGTTGATGTAGATAGCCTATTTAGAACTGGCAACAACTCGGAAAATATAGAGCTTGCAAGTGGTGATGGTATATATGTTCCGCGCGCACCAATGTTTTATATTTATGGTGAAGTTCAGCGTCCTGGCTCATTTCGTGTTGAACGTAACATGACCGTGATACAAGCGTTAGCTCAGGGAGGTGGTTTAACTGCGCGCGGCACTCAACGAAATATCAAGATTCATCGTCGAAATGAAAAAGGTGTAATAGAAAAACTATTCCCAGAGCTAACGGATCCTGTCATGCAGGATGATGTTCTATACGTACAAGAAAGCCTTTTCTAGGAATCGTCATGAATTTCTCTCAGTTCATTATTATCCTTAAGGCAAGGTTTAAGATTGTATTCATCATATTTGGCTTGATTGTGTTTACAACGCTTGTCGTCAATCTGCTAGCGGCTAAAGTTTACAAGGCAACAACTTCGATAGTACTTAACTATAAAGGGGTTGATCCAGTCACTGGTCTTACTTTGCCTGCCCAGCTTATGCCTGGCTATATGGCTACTCAGATTGATATTATTACTAGTCCTACTGTTGCTATGAAAGTGGTTGAGCAACTCAAGTTTGCTGAAAGCGAACAGGCTCAAGCGCAGTTTAATAAAGCGACGAATGGTAAAGGTGATATTCGCGAATGGTTTGGTGATTTGCTTCTGAATGGCTTAGAGGCAAAACCATCTCGTGAAAGCAGTGTTATTGAAATATCTTTTACTGGTACGGACCCTGATTTCGCGGCCAGCGTAGCAAATGCTTTTGCTGAGGCCTACCAAAAAATCAATATACAACTTAAAGTTGAACCATCACAAAAAGCCGCTGAATTTCTTGGTGAGCAAACCAAAGCGCTACGGGCAAATTTAGAAGCTGCACAATCTAAGCTTTCAAAATACCAGCAGGAAAAAGGATTGACGAGCGTGATGGGGAATCTTGATGTAGAAAGTGCTCGTCTCAATGATCTTTCTTCACAATTAGTGTCTGCTCAAACACAGTCTTTTGATTCAATGTCGCGTCAGCAACGTACTGCTGGGAATGGCGATGAATCTCCTGATGTTGCTGCTAACCCAGTAGTTCAGAGTCTTAGAATTGAAATCACTCGAGCAGAGTCCAAGTTCTCTGAGTTATCTCAGAGACTTAGTGACGGTCACCCGCAGTATCAGGCAGCCAAGGCCGAACTTGATAAACTTAAAAGTCAATTGCTAGAAGAAACTCGCAAAGCTACGACTACCATTGGCGGTACTGCACATATTCATCAGCAGCGAGAGTCTGATATTAGAGCTGCACTTGCAGCCCAAAAAGCGCGCGTACTTGAGTTAAACCTCACTAGAGATGAGTTGTCTGTGCTTCAACGCGATGTGGAAAATGCTCAACGGGCTATGGATACTGCAAGTCAACGTTTTACTCAGACGACCTTGGAAGGCAGTGCAAATCAGGCAGATATTGCTGTCCTAAAGCCGGCATCTGCTCCACGAAAAAAAGCAGGTCCTAGAATTTTTCTTAATCTTATCTTATCAGTTTTTCTCGGTGCAATTTTAGGAGTTGGTGTGGGATTGCTTGCTGAGATGATGGATAGGTGTGTTCGAAGCCGAGAGGATCTTAGTGAAGATCTACAATTACCAGTCTTTGCTGTCATTAGGAGCAATTCAAGTAATAGCAATTTAAGCAAATATAGCTTTAAAGCATTATCTCGTCGATTGTTTAAGTCGAGTAAGGGAAATTATGCAAGATAATATGACGCATTTATTAGCTAACCCTATAGATACGATTAGTGAGCGAAGCATCGGTCGCCTGTTGCTTCAACTTGGCAAAATTTCACCACAAGATGCTGAGGCTATTCTTCGCACGCAACAAGACTTAGGCTTGAAGTTTGGTGATGCGGCGCTTAAGCTTAAGCTCATTACTGAGGCTGATATAAGTCAAGTGCTGTCTATGCAGTTTAATTTCCCTTATCTGCATGCAGGGCAAGGTAATTACGGTGCTGAATTAGTGGCTGCATATCAGCCGTTTAGCCAGCAGGTAGAAGATCTACGCGTGTTACGTACCCAAATAATGATGCGATGGATTAATGAAGGCTATAAATCTTTAGCAATTGTTAGCGTCAACGAAGGTGAGGGCGCAAGTTTTCTAGCAGCCAATTTAGCTATTGTATTTTCGCAGCTCGGACAACGCACGCTTTTAATTGATGCAAATTTGCGTGATCCACGTCAACATGAGATTTTTAATATTAAAGAAAAGCTTGGCTTATCTGATATTTTATCTGATAGAGCGACGATGAGTGTTGTCAATAAAGTTGATTCATTCGTTAATTTATCAGTACTTGGCGCTGGCACTTTACCTCCAAACCCTCAAGAGTTATTAAATAGAGATGACTTTTCTATTTTTATGAATGCAGCTGCAAGTCAATACGATGTCATTCTTATTGACTCTACTCCTGCTAGTTTTATCGCTGACACTCAAGCAACCGTGGCAAAGTGCGGTGGGGCATTGATTGTTACTAGATTAAATCACACGCGACTTTCAGATGTTGCGGAAGTGCGCAGTCAAATTTCAATGACTGGAGCTCGCGTCATTGGTTCTGTCATCAATGATTTCTAAGTGCTTACCTCAATTTAGACATTATTAATGCTGAGTTGTCATTCCGTTGTAAAGAAGATAAGTCACCATCATTTAACACTAGATTTAATTCAAAAATAAGTTACTAGTATTTACTGCGTCATTTTATAAACCTTGTTTGAAATGTTAATCCATGAATAAAGTTGCACTTATTACCGGTATCACAGGCCAAGATGGCGCATATCTTGCAGAGTTCTTGCTAAAAAAGGGTTATATTGTTCACGGATTAAAACGTCGTTCATCATTGTTCAACACTGATCGTATCGACCATTTATATCAGGATCCCCACGTTTCCAACCGTAACTTTGTGTTGCATTATGGAGATCTAACAGACTCAACCAACCTGATTAGAATCATTCAGCAGGTTCAACCTGATGAAATTTACAATCTGGCCGCCATGAGTCACGTTGCGGTGAGTTTTGAGGCGCCAGAATATACCGCCAATGCCGATGGTATCGGCACCTTGCGTATACTGGAAGCCATTCGTATTCTTGGTTTGGAAAAGAAAACCCGATTCTATCAAGCCAGCACTTCAGAACTGTATGGCTTAGTACAAGAAACTCCGCAGAAGGAAACTACGCCATTTTACCCACGTAGTCCATACGCGGTTGCCAAAATCTATGCTTACTGGATTACTGTTAACTACCGCGAAGCCTATGGCATGTTTGCCTGTAACGGAATTTTATTCAATCACGAATCACCGCTCCGCGGTGAAACCTTCGTTACCCGTAAAATTACCATTGCTCTGCCACGTATCAAGCTCGGTCTGCAAGATTGTTTATACCTTGGTAATATGGATTCGCTACGCGACTGGGGACATGCAAAAGATTACGTTGAAATGCAATGGCTAATGTTGCAACAGGATGTGGCAGAAGACTTTGTAATTGCTACTGGCGTGCAATACAGTGTGCGAGATTTCGTTAATGCCGCAGCATTTGAACTGGGCATGACCATTCGATGGGAAGGCAAAGGCGTCGATGAAAAAGGTTTTGATGACAGCGGTAAATGCATCGTTCAAGTTGATCCACGTTACTTCCGACCTACTGAAGTTGAAACTTTGCTTGGTGACCCAACCAAAGCGAAGGAAAAACTGGGCTGGACGCCTAAAACCAGCTTTCAGGAACTTGTTTCAGAAATGGTGCGCGAAGACCTCAAGAGTGCTGAACGTGACGAGTTAGTTAAAAAGCACGGCTACACTACCTATGACTATCACGAGTAATCATGAACAAGAACGCCAAAATATACATCGCGGGGCATAACGGCATGGTCGGCTCCGCCATTGTGCGTAGCCTGCAGGCCAAGGGTTATAGTAATCTTGTAACCCGCAGCAAACAAGAACTCGACTTGCTTGATCAAGCAGCGGTATTTTCATTTATTGAACAAGAAAAGCCAGACTATATTTTTCTTGCAGCAGCTAAAGTTGGTGGCATTCATGCTAACAATACCTATCGGGCTGATTTTATCTATCAAAATCTGGTGATAGAAGCTAACCTAATTCATGGTGCGCATCAAGCTGGAGTCGATAGACTTTGCTTCCTAGGATCCAGTTGTATTTACCCGCGTGATTGTCCACAACCGATCAAAGAGGAATACCTGCTTACAGGGCCGTTAGAGCCGACTAATGAACCATACGCCATTGCTAAAATTGCCGGAATCAAATTATGTGAGGGTTATAACAGTCAGTATGGACGTCAGTATGTGTCAGCAATGCCCACCAATCTATATGGCCCGAATGACAACTATGATTTGGAAAACAGTCATGTACTGCCAGCTTTACTTAGAAAGGCGCATGAGGCCAAATGGCGTGGTGATCATGAGTTTGTAATATGGGGAACTGGTACTCCCATGCGAGAATTTCTTTACGTGGATGATATGGCCGATGCTTGTGTTTTTCTAATGGAAAACAACATCAACCAAGGTTTGTTTAATGTTGGCACAGGCGCCGATGTCACTATTCGTGAACTGGCTGAACTAGTGATGGAGGTTGTGGATTTTAAAGGAACATTGGTTTTTGATACCACCAAGCCAGACGGCACACCACGCAAACTGCTTGATGTAAGTCGTTTAGGTGCGCTAGGGTGGAAAGCCAGCGTTAGTTTATTAGATGGTGTTAAGTTGGCTTATACGGCAGCGCCTTTTAGAAATCAGACGGCATGATGATGCGCACGAATTCAATTCAAACAAAGTTTTTCAAGTAAGACGGCCCTCATGAATACATCATCCGTAAAATCATCATCAAAATTTGACATGCTGGTAGCCTACCTTAAAGCTATACATGATCACTTTTACAAAAATACAGGCTTGTGGCTGATGTTTGCTGGGCTGGCGATTATGTTTTTGCCAACGCTTTGGAGCCTTCTTGTCACAACTGGTTTATGGACAGATGATGAACATGCGCATGGCCCAATCATACTCAGTGTTGCTTTATGGTTGCTTTGGAAACGGTGGCATGAAGTGGCAGATATTTCAAGCCTAAAACCTTCGCCAGTGCTAGCTTGGATATGCTTTTTAATTGCAGCTGGCTTTTACATACCGGGTAGAGCGCTGGATATTATCTATTTTGAAACCGGTGCTTTTGTTTGGGCATTAGCTGGTGTTATTTTGATGATTGGTGGTGTCAGCCTGCTGAATAAACTCAAGTTCCCCATTTTATTTATGCTCTTTATGATCCCACTTCCTAACTCACTTGTAGGTCCACTAAGTGGCTTTATGAAACTTATGGTTTCCAATGTGACTGTCACTGTGCTTGGCTGGGCTGGCTTGAATGTTGCCCAAAGTGGTGTTGTTATTATTTTGGGGCGATATCAATTGCTGGTAGCCGATGCCTGTGCTGGTATGCGGACGCTATTCATGCTAGAAGCGCTTGGCATTCTTTATCTCAATCTAGTGCATCATAAATCCATGCTACGCAATATCATGCTACCCATTCTTATCATCCCTATTTCATTCACAGCCAACGTCATCCGTGTCATTGTCCTTGCACTCATTACTTACTATTTAGGTGATGCTGCAGGTCAAGGATTCCTACACGGCTTTGCAGGCATAGTGCTTTTTATTGCAGGGCTGTTCATCATGATGGGTACGGACTCTCTATTGCGTCTAATTAGCAAAAAAATTAATGGAGACGCTGATGAGCAACACTAGCATGAGTGCACAAATGATTAAGCTCCCCAGTCTTCAGCAATGGCTGGTTTCATTTTTCATGGTAGCTTGTCTCGCAACCGCATGGTGGCTTACACCCCACACCACTTGGTTTGATCATATCGGCAAACCAGACTTTGAAGTTGTCGTGCCTCAACAATTCGGTAATTGGGTAGAAGATAACATAGAGGATTCCAGTTTAATCATTGACCCGCAACAACGCTATGCGCTTGATAATATTTATAGCCAGACCGTTGGTCGAACCTATCTACATAAGCCAAGCGGAAGGCGCATTATGTTTTCACTGGCTTATGGTGACAATCAAACGTACTCAAAACAGTTGCACCGTCCTGAGTCTTGCTATTCATCACAAGGTTTCAAAATCGCGAATCTACATCAAGACAAATTACAAGTTGCTGACCGACCTGTTAGCGTGATGCGTATGACCGCCACCATTGGTTCCCGCTTAGAACAGGTTACCTACTTTATTCGTGTGGGTGACCGTGTAATTAGTGGTCCAGCGAGTGCGCTGAATTACGCTCGTATGAGAATGGGGCTCAAAGGTTATACATCAGATGGCTTGCTATTTCGTGTGTCAGAAGTAGACGATGATGCTGAGAAATCAGCCCTATTGCAAGATCAATTTATTAATGATCTCCTACTTTCACTTAGTGCAAAGCAACAGTCCATGTTTATTGGGTCAAAAGTTTAATATTGATGTTTTGGCATGTCTAATAAAAACCTTAATATTCTTTATCTCGGACCAATAAGCGGTACTTGTTTGGATCGTGCAAATGCGCTACGACGCCTAGGTCATTCCGTTGAGCACATTGACTTGAGATATTTTCTTCCGAAAACGCTTTGGGTAGATCGCATTACATGGAGGCTGGGAGGCAACATATTCAGCTCATGGATTGAGCGTGCGCTGCCAACGAGACTTTTAGGTAAGCGCTTTGACCTTTGTTACGTTAATGGTGGTGAATGGGTGACGCCCAAAGTGATTGAGCTACTGAGGAATTATGCCCCTAAACTAGTTAATTACAACACAGATGATCCGCTAGGACTGCGTGATGGCTCTCGTTTTAAAGCCTATCGACAAAGTTTGCCTTACTATGATTTGAACGTTGTCGTCAGGCAGGAAAACGTAGTTGAAGCGAAAGCGCTTGGCGCAAAAAAATTACTGCGTGTATACATGAGTGCGGATGAAATAGCTCATGCGCCTCGGGAGTTGACCGAACAAGATCATCAAACTTGGGATACAGACGTGCTGTTTCTTGGGACTTGGATGCCAGAGCGCGGCCCTTTTTTAGTAGATTTGATTAAGTATGGCGTATCTTTGACTATTCGCGGACCAAACTGGCAAAAAGCGGCTGAATGGCCTCAACTCAAAAACTACTGGAAGGGTGGCACAGTAGAGGGTGATGATTATGCTAAGGCTATACAGTGTGCAAAAGTCAATCTGGGTTTGTTGTCAAAGGGAAACCGAGATCTTCACACCACACGTTCGTTAGAAATTCCAGCACTGGGCGGCCTGCTTTGTGCAGAACGTACCAGCGAGCATTTAACGATGTATAAAGAGGGAGAAGAAGCCTTGTTTTGGAAAGATGCAGAGGAGTGCGCGGCGATGTGTCGATTGGCACTCAGTGACGAAGTTAAACGTCAGGCAATTGCAGATGCAGGACATCTGCGACTCAAGCAGAACGGTCACCATAACGAAATCATTTTAGCCACAATTGTTGCAGCTGTTGGCCATAAATATGAAGCGTAGAATTATTGCCGGCATGGGTGCCAATTCTTTTGGTATGGCCATCACCATTGCCATCCAGCTTTTATCGTTGCCGCTGTTTCTACATTATTGGGATACCGCGACTTATGGCAAGTGGCTTATCTTATCAGCGATTCCAGCTTACCTTTCCATGGCAGATGTAGGAATGGTTACCGCAGCAGGAAATAAAATGACCATCGCCGTTGGTAAGGGTGATATTGCTGAAGCGAACCGTATATTTCAAAGTGCTCAAGCATTTATGCTGTTGATTTGTGGCTTCATTGGGTTGCTTATGCTTCCTTTAATTATATTTGCACCATTACCTTGGATAACATCTACAGATATTCGCCTAACGTTAGCTGCCTTGATTGTTGGCGTGCTTGCCGCATTATTTGGTGGGCTTGCAGAGGCTGTTTTTAAATCCACTGGTCGCTATGCGACGGGAACATTTCTTAGCAACTATGCGCGTCTAGGCGAATGGCTGGGCTCAATGTTTGGACTAATGCTTGTAGGAACGTTTACAGGAGTTGCTGTTTGTGGAATGGTCATGCGGCTGACTGGTGTGCTGTGCAGCATATTAATGGCAAGTCGTGGAAATCATGGTTTATCTTGGGGCATACAATCAGCGAAAAAAACTGAAATTCGTTCCATGATTAAACCAGCTGTATCTTTTATGGCATTCCCTCTAGCTAACGCCTTAAGTTTTCAAGGGATTACATTGATGGTTGGCACTATGTTTGGTCCTGTTGCGGTCGCAATGTTCAATACTTATCGGACTATTGCACGATTAGCGGTGCAGGTCACTGCAATTTTCAGTCATGCACTATGGCCGGAGTTTTCGCGGCTCTTCGGTCAAGGTGGAATATCTGCACTCATTGGTTTGTATCGTCGCTCTACTTGGTTAAGCGCTATCCAATCCATATGTTTTAGTTTCTTACTTTATTTCTTATCTCCTTGGTTGCTTCGTGTTTGGACGCATAATGCAATCGAATTTGTACCCTCGCTCATGTTGTTGATGTTGTTGTATGCAGCTGTTGGTGGAATGTGGCATATACCACGGGTGTTATTGATGGCTACTAACCAACATGTCGGCTTAGCCTATTGGATACTGGCAGCTGGAGGACTTTGCGTTGGCTTGTCATGGATTTTTGGTCTCACTTTGCAACTAAAAGGGGTGGTAACTGGCATGCTATTAAGTGAGTTATTCATAGCTGTCGTATGCTCATGGCTTGCTTATGTTGCGATTAATAATAAATCCACTAATAATGGTTCTGATATGGGAGTGATGTTACGTTGAAAATTGCCCTTTCTACACCAGGAAAATTTCATACATTTGACCTCGCACGAGAGCTTTATGCGCGTGATGCACTCGCGACGCTATTTACTGGCTATCCAAAGTTTAAACTCAAAAATGAAGGGTTACCTCAAGAACTCCTAAATACATTTCCATGGGTACAAGGGCCTTATATGGCTCTTGCAACAAAGTTACCATTGCCAAAAAAAGTTATACAAGAGTGGGAGAATTTTGCAGCTATTAGTTTTGGCGCTTTTGTTGCACAAAACTTGCCAGAATGTGATCTCTACGTTGGTCTTTCAGGATCAGCTCTACCTGCTGGGAAAAAAGCGCATCAGCTAGGGGCTAAGTTTGTCTGTGATCGTGGTTCTGCTCATATAAGGATTCAGGATCAACTATTGCGTGAAGAGCATGAGCAATGGGGTTTGCCATATGCTGGGATTGACCCGCGGGCAATTGAACGTGAAGAGGCTGAATATTCAGAAGCAGATTGTATCACTGTGCCATCCCAATTTGCTTTGAATTCATTTCAAGAGTTGGGTCTGCCTGCTAATAAACTGCATTTATTGCCTTATGGCGTAAGCCTATCAAAATTTGAAAAAATTGCTGAGCCTGACATAAGTCGTTTTGATATTCTTTTTGTAGGCGCAATGAGTTTACAAAAGGGTGTTCAGTACCTAGTGCAAGCCTATCAAAAACTTAACCAAGCCTCTAAATCACTCACTTTTGTAGGTGCGCAATCATCCGAGATTATTATATTGTTAAAATCAAGAGGAATTTGGTCAGATGAAATACGTATCCTTGGACACATACCGCAGCATGAACTTAAAAACTTAATGAGTCGTAGTCATGTGTTGGTGTTGCCAAGCATTCAGGATGGCTTTGGTATGGTCATGGCGCAAGCGATGGCCTGTGGTTGCCCAGTGGTCGCCAGTGCCAACACAGGGGGTCAGGATTTGTTTGATGATGGTCAGGAAGGCTACGTCGTGCCAATTCGCGATGTTGATTCGCTTGCAGATCGATTACAAAGGCTTGCTGATGATCCCGAACAAAGGATGGTTATGGGTCAACGTTCACTAGTGCGCGTAAAGAGTTTTGGCGGTTGGCGCGACTATGGCGAAAATGCAATGAGGATATATAAGGAGTTGGTGAGTTGAATTTTTTAAATGTCAGTGAAGATAAGTCTATGATGCAAATGGCGATTCTTTTATTTGGCATGCTGGAAATGTTTTTAGGCTTGGCTGGCGTTATATTGTCAGACTTTATGCCCATGTTTAATGTGTTGACTATTTTATCTGGTACAGCAGGTTTGGTCGCGCTTGTGTTTTGTATCACTCAACCCAGCAATATTAAAGTTTATGACGTTCTTGGAATGGCACTTGTGCTCGCCTACGGAACAGGTACATTGAATTCTTTAGCATCGTTTGCAATGGACGGTAATAGCCTAGTCGACAGTTCCGTAATGTCGGATTACTGGCTCTCTCGAAGTCTAGGCTTTGCAACGGCTGCTGCTGGTTTTTTGCATGTTGTTGGAAGGCTTGAGACAGGTGGATATTTGTTTAGAAAGTTTGACCTAAGTGATTTGCAGGTAAGCAAAAGCATTTGGTTCGTAGGCTGCGTTACCCTGTTGTTATTGTTGTTTGTAGCAACAGGCAAACTAGGTTTTATGGGTAGCACATCTATAGCAACCGGCTATTCAAACGTCTCCATCGTTTCTACATTAGTATTGGCCTTGGTTACACCAACTAGCGCTTTATCCATTTATTTGGCAAGGATTGATACGGAGAAAAGAAGAAAATTTTTATTTTATTTATTTGCTTTTATATTGCTGGCAGCTCAGTTTGGCTTTGGTAGAAGAATATTTGTTTTTGCTGTAATTATTAATTTGATGGTGGCAATATTAGCTGTAAGGCCAAAAAGATATTTGTCGTTTAAGAATTTAGTTGTTCTGATATTGATTGCCCTCACTGTGCAGGCTGCAACTACTGCATTTTTTACTTTAAGACTTGCAAGATACACGTTTAAAAGTGTCACTACAACTCCTACCATTATTCAACTTGTCCCTGAAGCATGGAAGATTTATCAGGATCGTGAAAGATTATATTTAGCTGAGCAAATGAATGAGAATACGAGTACACGCTCGTTCGTTCTAGAGTACTTAGCACAAATGTTGGAGCGCACATCTAGAATTGAGCCCTTGTATGGTAAAAATCTGGCTAGAGCGATTGTAGTTGCAACACCTTCTTTATTTTACCCTTCGAAATTTAATAACCCATTGTTTGGCTCTGAAGAAGATCTAGCGAATGTGCATTTTAGATTGCCCGTTTGGGATGCTTCAAATTCCGTGCTAACTGCAAGTGTTGACGATTTTGGAGAAATGGGTTTCTTTTTTCTGCCCGTTATTTTTTGCGTAGTTTTCTCAATCATATTGCGAAATATTGGTTCACGCGCTCCACCAGTTACCATCATGTTAATAGGTGTATTGCTATGTCATATTCTTATTTCAGTTGAAGTGGATGTGAGTACATATTTTTCTTCATTGCCAATCATTATCATCATTCTTATATCCTCATGGGTTTTGTTCACAGTTAACATCTCTGGTGGAAAAATTTCAATTGGCTCAAAAAGCTGTAAGACATTACCAGTAAAAACTCATCACACACGTTATTTCATTTAAAGAAACGAGCTAGCTCAGGGTTAATACTAACTAATAGATCAATTATGCTTTAAGGATAATAATAATTTTGCCATATATTATTCCTGTAATAATTTTAGTGAATAATATCCACAAAATTATGAATATCATCCTCTTTTCACATCCTGTTTTTATGCAATCGCAAAGTATGCCAAGGTTCGCCCGCATGCTCGAGTCTGCCTATATTGCGCATGGGCATCAGGTGAGTATGTGGGCGCCACAAGCGTATTTTTACAAATTTTTCTCAACAGGATGTTTGTCAAAATGGGCTGGCTATATTGATGAATTCATCATATTTCCACTGTGGGCCAGGCTAAATTTGAGTAAGCAACCAGCCAACACCTTGTTTGTATTCTGTGATCAAGCGTTGGGGCCATGGGTACCATTGGTTAAAAATAGGCCACATGTGGTGCATGTGCATGATTTGTTGGCGCTGCGGTCTGCACTGGGCTTGCTGCCAGAGCACCCAACTTCATCTACTGGGAAAATATATCAGCGCTATATTCGTTGGGGTTTTAGACAGGCGAAAAATTTCATTTCCGTTTCAAATAAATCACGTGAAGATTTACATGCATTAGGCAAGGTTGCGCCGATACTAAGTGAGGTGGTTTATAACGGACTTAATTACCCATATTATCCAATTGCAATTGATGAGGCTAAGCAAATATTAAAGGCGGCAGGCTTACCTGAGGCAGAAGAAGGTATGCTGTTTCATCTAAGCGGATACCAATGGTACAAAAATGTGCCTGGCATCATCCACATATATGCGCATTACGCTAAAACATGCGAGAAACCTTTGCCACTTTGGCTAGTAGGCCCGCATGTAGATGCCCAGCTACAGTTAGCCTTGGATGCAGTGCCGTCTCAAGGCCAAGTGCTATTCTTTTATGGCCTAGATAATAGGGTGCTGCAGGCAGTTTATTCGTTAAGTCGAGCTTTTATTTTCCCTAGTTTAGAGGAGGGTTTTGGCTGGCCCATTATCGAGGCACAGGCTTGTGCTTGCCCTGTCATAACTACTGACTCCGCTCCAATGAACGAAATTGGTGGTCCATCCGCAAGATATATTCCTCGATTGCAAGCCGATGATGACGTTCAGGCATGGGCTGCTAATGGTGCAGATGTGCTGGGAACTTTACTGGCTTTGGATGAGGTAGCCAGAACCCAACTTGCCGCGCAGGCTTTGGCGTGGGCTAAGGGTTTCGATGCAGATAGCGCGATTGAAGCTTATTTGAGTATCTATCGCCAAGTGATTGACTCTGACAAGTAGTTAATTAATTTAAAGAGAAAAAGTTTATGTGTGGTATTGCAGGAATTTATGCTTATAGTAAAAGCGCCCCAATAGCCGATCAGGGTGAGCTTTTGCGCATGCGCGAGACTATGTTGAACCGAGGGCCAGATGGCGCTGGAATATGGATGTCAGAAGATAAGCGGGTGGGTTTTGCGCACAGGCGTTTAGCCATTATTGATTTAAGCGAAGATGGCGCGCAGCCCATGTTTGACCCAGAAACGGGCAACTGGATTATTTTCAATGGTGAAATTTACAACCACGTCAAATTGCGTGCTGAATTGAACCGTGATGGTATTGTTACCAAATCGCATTCCGATACGGAAGTGTTACTGAAGCTATACGCACAAAAAGGTCCAGCCATGCTGGATTCCCTGCGTGGCATGTATGCTTTTGCTATTTGGGATGCGCGTAAACAGGCCATGTTTTTTGCTCGGGATGCTTTTGGTATCAAACCTTTGTATATAGCCGATAATGGCAAAACACTGCGCTTTGCTTCTCAGGTTAAGTCGCTACTTGCAGGATCAGTTGATACACGCCCAGACCCAGCGGGTCATGCTGGCTTTCTGCTATGGGGAACCGTGCCAGAGCCTTACACGCTATATCGCGGTATACGCTCATTTCCTGCAGGACACTGGATGTATGTTACAGAAGGCAAAGTCGGTCAGGCTAATCGTTTTGGCAGTCCTCTACAAAACTTGCGTGAAGTTAAACGATTATCACCAGATGCAAGTTCAGAGGTAAAGGAAGATGCATTAGCACAGATTGCCAGTGCCTTGCGTGATAGCGTGGCGGCACACATGGTGGCCGATGTGCCCGTTGCCATGTTCTTATCGGCAGGGTTGGATTCTGCAATGCTTGCTGCCAGCGCCGCTTCTATTGGTAACTTGCGCACTCTGACGTTGGGGTTTGATGAATATATTGGTACCGTTAATGACGAGACATTGTTGGCAAAGCAAGTGGCGCAAAGCCTTGGTGCGACGCATTCGCAATACAACATATCAGCTTTAGATTTTGCTAATGACAGGGACAAGCTGTTGTCGGCAATGGATCAACCATCCATAGACGGTGTGAACACCTGGTTTGTTGCTAAGGCAGCCGCGAGTCAAGGGCTTAAAGTTGCAATTTCAGGCATTGGCGGAGATGAGTTGTTCGGTTCTTATCCGAGCTTTCGTCAGGTACCTCGCTTAAAAAACATGTTACAGGGTTTTTCTGGCACTCCCTTATTAGGACAGCTGGTTCGCAAAGGCATTGCGCCATTTTCAGGCATTCTATCTTCGCCAAAGACTGCAGGTTTGCTTGAGTATGGTGGTTCGTTACAAGGTGCTTATATGCTCCGTAGGGCTTTGTATATGCCTTGGGAGATTCCAGCAATGATGGATCCCGATATGGCGGCAGAGGGTTTATTGGAACTAGATACGATGAATGCTTTGGGGTCAAGTATCTACGGCCTTAGCAGCGATCGATTGGCAGTTTCAGCGCTTGAAATGCAATGGTATATGAAAAATCAGTTGTTGCGTGATGCGGATTGGGCCGGTATGGCGCATTCAGTAGAAATTCGAGTGCCTTTTGTAGATATGGAGTTACTTCAACAATTTGTGGAAATCCCCACCTTTGGACCCGGGCAGGAAAAGCCAGCGATTGCACGTGCAGTAGCGCCAAACCTCCCTGAAGCTGTGTTTAATCGTCCCAAGACTGGCTTTTCTATCCCCACTCAGCGTTGGTTGAATCCGGATTCACCTCGTGTTATCGGCAGCCTACGTGAGTGGGCACAAATGCTTTATGGTGAATTTGTAAAAGGTTAAGTAGCACGATGAAGATTCTACATATTCTCCCTTCAATTAATCCTAAAGGCGGAGGCCCGATGGAAGGCGTGCGGCAACGTGGACTTCGCCTAATAGAAATGGGACATCAGGTTGAAGTCGTCACGTTAGATCACCCTTTATCATCTTTTTTGGCCGATTATCCACTAAAGGCGCACCCGCTGGGTCCGTCTAAAGGTGGGTACAGCTACAACGCACGATTAGTGCCTTGGCTTCGTTTGCATGCTCGCGATTACGACGCTGTGATTATCAATGGGCTTTGGCAATATCATGCTTTTGGTGCATGGCGTGCTTTGCAAAGTATAGGCGTGCCTTATTTTGTCTTCACTCACGGCATGATGGACCCATGGTTTAAAGTCACTTACCCACTCAAGCACCTAAAAAAATGGCTTTACTGGCCTTGGGCTGATTATCGTGTGCTACGTGATGCTCGGGCAGTTCTATTTACCAGTGAAGAAGAACGCATTCTTGCCCGACAGTCGTTCTGGTTATATAAGGCGAAGGAAGCCGTTGTGGCTTATGGCACTAGCACACCTCCGCAAGACGCTGATAATTTACGTGAAAAGTTTCTGGTAACTCAACCTGAGTTGCGAGGCAAGCGCATTCTGATTTTTTTAAGCCGCATTCATGAAAAAAAAGGCTGTGATTTGCTCATTGAGGCTTTTGCGCGCGTTGCAAACATGGATCCTCATTTACATTTATTAATGGCGGGTCCTGATCAAACTAATTTAATTCCTAAGCTACAAACGCAAGCGAAAGCGCTTGGTATTGCCGAAAGAATTATCTGGCCTGGTATGTTGCAAGGCGATATGAAATGGGGCGCATTTTATGCAAGCGAGGTTTACGTGCTGCCTTCGCATCAGGAAAACTTTGGCATTGCAGTGGCTGAAGCACTGGCTTGTGGTTTGCCAGTAATCATTTCTAACAAAGTAAATATCTGGCGCGAGATTAAAGCTGATGGTGCTGGAATTGTAAATGATGACACAGTAGAAGGTACAGAAAAATCATTGCGTAGCTGGCTTGAATTGAGTGCGAATGGGCGTAATAAAATGACGAAAAAAGCGAAAGCGACTTTTAAACAACGATTTACGGTAGAGGCGATGGCGCAGAGCCTGCTTGAGACAATTGAAAGCTACAGTAAATGATTATTCAGGGAAACGACCCATACACACAGCCTTCTTTTTCTCTTGGTAACCGTCTAGCGCGAGCACTTTGGGGAATGACTTGGCTTTTGTTTTTTCGTCCGACACCGCGTCCATTTCATGCATGGCGCAGGCTGTTGTTAAGTCTTTTTGGCGCCAAGCTTGGCAAGCACGTGAATATATATCCAGATGTGAAAATATGGGCGCCTTGGCAACTAAATGTTGGTAACAGGGTTGGCATAGCCAATGGAGTGACGCTCTATAACATGGCATCTATCGTCATTGGCGACAATTGTGTCATTTCTCAGGGTGCTCATCTTTGTTGCGGCACACATGACATTGATTCACCGAATTTTCAGCTGATGGCTAAATCTATCACGCTTGAAAATGATGTATGGGTCTGTGCTGAGGCTTTTGTTGGCCCAGGCGTTACAGTTGCAGAGGGTTGTGTTCTGGGAGCGCGTGCTGTGGTAACTAAAGTTATCTCTGAGCCGTGGTCAGTTTGGGTAGGTAACCCTGCCGTTATGCGGCGCAAGAGAAAAATAAAATAGTTATGATGGCAAGGCCAAATAAGTTGATTGCGTTGGAAGCACTTAGAGGGGCTACAGCTTTTTATGTGTTCATTCACCATGCACATCTTTTGCCCAATCAAGGAATAGGGAGGATTTTTTATTTTGGACAGGAAGCCGTTATTTTATTTTTTCTGCTTTCAGGATTTGTTATTTGTTATTCATCTAGTCGTCAAAAAGTAGATTGGAAAATATATTTGCTAAATCGAGCAAAGCGAATATACCCTATTTTTTTAGTTGCACTCATTTTGGCTTATTGTTCTCAATCTTTAATAGAGGGGCGCTGGTTGGGGTTGGACGGTATTCAGTTAATGGGGAATGTTTTCATGTTGCAAGATGTATCAGCATTAAAGCGAGGGGTATGGTTTGATACATACTATGGAAATTCACCTCTATGGTCGCTTTCATATGAGTGGTGGTTTTATTTGTTATTCATTCCATTGGGATTGAATGAGAAATTTATTTCTCATGATAAGTCTGGTTTTGCAGCCTTAGCGATTTCCATACTGGGTTTCCTTGGCTATCAGTATTTTCCAAACCAACTATGTTTGTTTGCAGGGTATTTTTTTATTTGGTGGGCTGGGGTTGAATTGGCCAGAGAATATATTAGGACTAGTAGCGTTAGTTTTATTGGTCAAAAGCAGATGTTGTTTGGAGTTGCATTGATGACTATGCTTTGGAGTCTGCCAGTAATAACGCAAGTTATCCAGCATAAATCTTTGCAGCTTGGTATCGATCCTGTCTTGCAGTTGCGCCATCACTTGGCCGCATTGATTTTTGTAATAATTGGTCTTTTGATATCGCAGTTCAAGTCAGCTCAAGTCAGATCAAGGCGGCTTACCTGGGTCATGCTTCCTTTTGTTGGATTGGCTCCAATATCCTATGCAATTTATGTTACCCATCAACCTTTATTGAATATTGTTCACCACCTTGGCGAGTCGAACCCGGAATGGTTGAGTGCCCTGATTATATTTCCAATATTGCTGTTATTAGCGTGGGTGCTAGAAGTACGAATGCAGTCCTGTGTAAATCGTTTTTTCACTAATAAATTTTGAATGTATGTGGTGTCAGTTATGACTGAAATTTCTATTTTGATTCTAACAAAAAACGAGCAGCAAGATTTGCCTGGTTGCCTTGCCAGTGTTACTTGGTCTGATGACGTGCATGTGCTGGATTCACAGAGCACAGATAACACTGTGCAGATAGCCGAGGAGGCTGGTGCCAAGGTAAGTTCGCGGCCTTTTGATGGCTATGCTTCACAACGTAATTTTGGATTACAACTTCCCTTCAAACATTCGTGGTTGCTAATTCTGGATGCTGATGAGCGTATTCCTGAAGGTATAGCTTATGAAATGCAGGAATTTGTGAATAGCGCGCCAACTAACATTGCTGCAGCCCGCATGCGCAGACGTGATATTTGGTGGGGGCGGTGGCTTAAACACGCACAGATTTCACCTTATTACGTCCGTTTGGTGCGGGTAGGGTGCATCCATTATGAGCGTGAGATAAATGAGGTGCTGGTGGTGGATGGCGATATTCAGGATTTGACTGAGCCATTTGATCATTACCCATTTTCTAAGGGGTTAGATCACTGGGTTAGTAAACATAACGTTTATTCACATATGGAGGCGGAGCTGATTGCGTCCGGCAAAGTCATTGATCCTTCATGGAAAGTCGCACTCTTCGATAAGGATTTTAATGAGCGGCGCGTGCATCAGAAAGCTATTTTTTATCGGCTTCCAGCACGCCCACTAATTAAGTTTTTTTATATGTTCATAGTTCGACGTGCCTTTCTGGATGGTATTGCTGGCTTGCGTTATGCCATTCTGCAAGCTATCTATGAGTACCTGATCGTTCTTAAGGTTAAAGAGATTGAACATGCTGGCAAGCAAAATTTTAAAGCATGAAAATCGTTATTTAGCAAATTTTTTGCCAGAGCCAACAGGCATTGGTAAGTGTTCCCGCGAAATGCCTATTTGGCTAGTCGCGCAAGGGCATGAGGTGCGAGTTGCTTGGTTTAGTGGATTTCACTTGCTGCCACAAAGTCCTTGTACGGAGGATATTGTATTGCCTTTCAAACGTTCCGTTATGTTGGCCAGTGGAAGACTAGTCGTTGCTATCTGCCGACAAAGTGCGGAATAGCTGTGGTTATTTCTACTTGCGGCATTGATAATGCCACTGGATGATGATGTTTGCCTTGCGCAAGCTATCGTGTGCTTGGTAGATCAAGCAGATGAAAGGAAAATGTTTGGAGCTGAAACGCGAAAGTATGCAGAACGTTACTTAGCGCGTGACGGTGGGTTGCAGAGCATGCTTGAAAACTTTAATACTCTTAAAAGTAACTAACTTGTCATGAAAATATTTCTTTCATTCGCTCTATTTGCAGTTCTGGGTAGCTTTGGTCTATCTTCATCTGCCAATGATATTGCTACTCTTAATGCAGGTCGCATCCCTGTTTTGCCTGCCACTAATGCTGACGCGGATTTGTTAACCCGTAGAGCTTCTATTATTCGCATGGGTTCATTCAAGTACGTTGGCAACGATTATCAAAAATCTAAAAGTTTCGATGTGCTTGCTGCTACGGCACAGTTTGGTTGTGGACCAGTTGAATGGCCGGCTTATATGGCTGAGTTGTCTACATTACCTAGTAGTAGCCCTGCTGATGGGCCGATTGAGATGTTCACGCTTCCACCGCTGGTGCGCTATCTCTATCAGTTTGGTGATTGCCTGACTGCGCAACAAAAGCAATCGCTATTGAAAGGCTTGAATTCAAAGCCGCAATATCTGTTTGGTCACGGTACGATTAACCACGCCATTATGAGAGGTGCCTCATGGTATCTGTTGGCCCAGTATTTCCCAAAAGCCAAGTGGATTAATATTGATAATAAGATTTACACTTCGGCTCAACTGATGGATGAAATAAAGCGGCTTATAGCAGGCCGCACTTGGCGCTTTTATCAGTCAGGCCATTTGGAGTTGCTATCACCCACTTATGCCATGGTAGATTTTTACCCATTGCTGAATTTAATTGACTTTGCTACAGATACTTCAGTCAAAAAATCAGCTGATGATGAAGCAAATCTGGAGTTGGCTGTGCTTAAGGCACACTCTTTCCATGGAGTAATTGTGCCTCCACTGACCCGTAAGAATTTTGAGCAGAAGAATGCTCTCGATACGCCTGAGGACTATGTGCCAAGTATCACTCAGCATTTGTTGTGGTATTACTTTGGTGAACCAAGGGGCTTAGGGCTTTATGATTTTCAATCGCGCAAAGAACCTTTTTATATTTCGATGGCGGCTATATCTGGTTGGCAACCTCTACCTGCGGTTAAGGATATAGTCTCCAGCAAGACGGGTGATTATGCTATCAAGTTAAATACACCACAGTTTGCTATTTGGGATGCTGATGCTGAGCCGGAAATATATGGAGATGCTTTTATAACGGATGATTTCGCGGTTGGTACCGGCAATCTGTTGTTTGACCCTGACGGCTACAGTGATCATGAGCAAACTTTTTCAATTATGCTTAAGTCCAATCAACCACTGAACCAGATTGAATGCTTTCACCCTTACTGGAACAGCAATAAGGGTGAGGATGTCTGGGGTACGGATCGATCATCACCATTTCAGCAAATGTACCGCTATGACGATAGCAGTGTTGTCATGCTCTTTGATATCCCCAAAAGTGATCCATGGGAACCACCTGAAAATACACGGTTTTCTAAAAAACGGGATAATCATAAATATGATTTACTCAAGTTGGCCGAGTGCCGTATTCCTCGTAGTTTTGATGAAGTGGTAACTTTATCTGATGTGGTATTTGTTCGGCAGGGTAATTCTTTTGCAGCGATGGCGACCCTACATGGAGCTAATCAATATAATCAGGCGACTAGCAAGCTTTTGGACAAGTACACGATTGTTAAGGTGCGTGAAGCCAAAACAGCACTTTTCTTTAGGGTTGATAGGGCTGGGCCTGATCTTAATTTTGTACAGTTTCAGCAGAACGTTCGCAGCATGTTGCCAAAATACGACTCTGTGGATTCGTCAGTAATGATTACCGAAAAATCTGGCATAAAAACTAAAGTGCTGTTCAATATTCATAAGAGTGGAAAGCGCTGGGCCGCTATTCCCGACGTAACTCATGAGGGTAAGAATGTCGTACTAAACGCTAAGCAAGTGATTGACTCTCCAGTGCTGAGCTTAAAGGCTGGTCGGCTAACTATCACGCCATCAGGCTCAGCGAGCGCTGTAACCATTGATCATTCAGTAAGGACTGGCGCTAAATCAACACTAAAAACTCAATAGGCTTAATCTTATGCAGGCTGGTATCGCTGAAGCTTAGTGAATATTTTTGGGCTTTAGGTGAATTTGAGGGGACGGTTGGCGCTATTGGTGGATTGAAAGCTAAATCTGCTCGGTGAACAGATGCAAGCGCCTCTAATAAAACTGGCGAAACTCAAGTATCCGCAGGCTGCCATCGAAGATGTTGATAACAGTCCATCACGCTGGGTGAATTTTCGCATGGTATTGAGCTTGGCGTTAAGTGACTGGTTTAGTAGTGGTCACGTTCAGCAAAATACGCATTATTCTGGGACTACACCTTACAGGTTAATACTTACAGTTTACATCCTCCCAGCATGAGTGGCGAAGGTTCGCGCGCACTCGGCTTAATTCATTTTTAAGTAATCCAATTTTATGAGCAGGTAGGACTATTGGCGATCATAAAAAGGTCATGAGTTACAAATACTATATCCATCTCAGCATTATAAATAACTTAATTTTGTTGTTTATAGGTGGCTATTTTGTTCCTCATTCTGAAGTGATTGTGATGTTGAAGATATTATTATACACAGCAAATTTTGCGCCAGAACCTACCGGTATTGGCAAATACTCAGGCGAAATGGCCGCTTGGCTGGCTGAACAAGGTCACCAGGTTCGAGTGGTTTCAGCGCCGCCTTATTATCCATCTTGGAAATTAGAAAAAGGTTATGCATGGCCACCTTACCGACGCGAGAAATGGCATGGAGTTGATGTGTGGCGCGCTCCATTGTGGGTACCAAATAAGCCAAATGGGATTACACGTCTTCTTCATTTATTTACATTTGTATTATCGTCTTTGCCTGTGATGCTTTGCCAGATTTTTTGGCGTCCTAACGTCGTGATTACCGTTGCACCCGCTTTAATGTGCGCACCAACAGGCTGGCTGGTGGCTAGACTTAGTGGTGGTAAAGCCTGGTTACACATTCAAGACTTTGAAGTGGACGTGGCTTTTCAGATGGGTCTACTTAAGGGAAAGCTGCTTAAAAAAGTGGTGCTTGGCTCTGAACGTTGGTTATTGCGTCAATTTGATAGTGTCTCTTCAATTTCCCAGCAAATGCTGGATAAGCTTCGCCAGAAAGGGGTTGTCGAACGGAAAATAAGATTCTTCCCTAACTGGGTAGATATTGCTCATATTTTTCCGCTAGATAAGCCAAGTGAGTATCGCGAAGAGTTAGATATTCATCCAGACACCAAAGTTGTTTTGTTTTCCGGAACGTTGAGTGGTAAGCAAGGATTATTGGTCATCCCAGATGCTGCTAGAAAGTTATCGCATCGCAAGGATTTGGTGTTTATTATATGTGGCGATGGTGTGATGAAGCCACAATTAGAAGCTGCTAGTGCTGGGCTTGCTAACATTCGCTTTTTACCATTACAGTCTTTCGCACGACTTGGGCAATTGTTGGGTTTAGCTGACATACACTTATTGCCGCAAAGTCCGGATGCTGCTGATCTCGTGCTACCTTCTAAACTTTCAGGTATGTTGGCTAGTGGCAGACCTGTGATAGCGTTGTGTCAACAAAGTACCGAGATTGCTAGAATGGTGACTGAATGTGGTTTAGTCGTTGCGCCAGAAGATGGTTCAGCGTTAGCCGATGCAATTGTAAAGTTAGCTGATGATGATGAGCTAAGGGAAGTTCTAGGCAATAAAGCGCGTAATTCTGCTACAGAACGGTTTGAGAAACATGGTGTTCTAAATCGATTGGTTTATCAATTACGTTTTGTAACGGGTACGTTTCAAAAAAAAGGCTATGACCAAATCAATTGGGATGCGCAAGTCTCTGGATTAATCAAAAAGGATTAATCAAGTTAGTCGAGTGTCGTATACCTCGTAGTTTTGATGAATTGGCAATTTACCTGATATGGTATATTTTCGGCAGAGTAAGGCTTTGCAGCGTTGATGACCCTGCATGGGACTACTTAATATAATAAGGCGACCTGTTGGCTTTTGGACAAGTGCAGGATTGTTAAGGTGCATGAAGCCAAAATAGCACTTTTCTTCGAGTTTAATAGGGCAGGGCCTGACCTTGACTGTGCACAGTTTTAGCAGAACGTTCGCAGCATATTCCCAAAATATGACTATATGGGTTCGTCAGTAATGATTACCGAGAAATCTCGCATAAAAACTAAAGTGCTGTTCAATATTAATCAGAGTGAAAGTGCTGGGCCGCTATTCCGAGCGTGACTCATGATGGTAATAATGCAGTGTTAAACTCTAAGCAAGTGATTAATTCTCCAGTGTTGAATTTTCGAGAAGATCGTTTGCAAATTACTCCATCTGACGATGCCTATGTTGTAGCCGTATATCATTCAGTTTGGGCCAATTCTAAATCAACGCTGAAAACTCACTAGTATCATTGTAGTAACAGGAAAAAATAATCTTTTATCGCTCTTAAAAAGGAATTAATCCATGAAAATCGCTATTGCCGGTACTGGCTATGTAGGCCTGTCTATGGCAATTCTACTGGCGCAACACAATGAGGTGGTGGCGCTCGATATTCTGCCTGAAAAAATAGAGATGCTTAATCGTAAGGTTTCGCCGATTGAGGATGCTGAGATTGAGGATTACCTCAAAAACAAAATGCTCAATTTCAGGGCGACACTTGATAAGCAGGACGCTTATAAAGGTGCTGATTATGTGATTATCGCCACGCCAACTGATTACGATGCTGAAACAAACTATTTCAACACTCAATCAGTTGAAGCGGTCATTCGTGAGGTAATGGCGATTGCACCTAATGCGGTGATGGTTGTTAAATCAACAGTTCCGGTTGGATTTACTGTTAAGACCTGCGCGCAATATCAGTGTGAAAATCTAATTTTCTCACCAGAGTTTTTACGCGAAGGGAAGGCGCTTTACGATAACCTTTACCCATCACGCATTGTTGTTGGTGAAACGTCTGCACGGGCGCAGAAGTTTGCTACTTTGTTACAGCTTGGAGCAATTAAACAGGATATACCTGTGTTGCTAACCAATAGTTCTGAAGCTGAGGCTATTAAGCTTTTCGCTAATACTTACTTGGCCATGCGCGTCGCATATTTCAACGAGCTGGACACTTATGCGTTATCTCACGGTTTGGATACGAGACAAATCATTGAAGGTGTTGGGCTGGATCCACGCATTGGTGATCATTACAACAATCCATCTTTTGGTTACGGCGGCTATTGCTTGCCTAAAGATACCAAACAATTACTAGCGAACTACAGTGATGTTCCGCAATGCCTGATTAATGCAATTGTTGAATCAAACACGACTCGTAAGGATTTTATTGCGGCAAGTATTGTTAAGCTAAAACCAAAGGTAGTTGGGGTGTATCGCTTAGTGATGAAGAGTGGCTCAGATAATTTCCGAGCATCCAGCATTCAAGGTGTTATGAAACGCATTAAGGCCAAGGGTATTGAGGTGATTGTATATGAGCCAGCTCTAAACGAGCCAGAGTTCTTTAAGTCAAAGGTTTATACGGATTTAGATGCGTTTAAGCAAAGGTCTGATGTGATTATCTCTAATCGCTTAAGTGCAAATCTGACTGATGTGGCCGATAAAGTTTATACGCGTGATTTGTTTGGGAGTGATTAATCGATTTATTTGTTTTGACTCAGACATTATTTGCAAAGGTACTTGTCTCCCCATGTTTCTTCTTTATTATAGATTAAGCGGAATCAATATTAAACTTTAAGCAGTAAAATTTTATCAATCGAATGAGCAAATGACTGTTGGAATCGTGTTAAGTACCACACGTCTGTTTAGACGCCTAAAAGGCCCGTCGTAATTATTGACATCCTGCCCGCTATGACGGAGATTCTATTCTAGCGGGTAGGCCATACGGACTATCGGGTGAGTTAAAATTTGCTTATTAACGGACTTAAAGTTATCCATAGAAGCAACATTAAAATCATTGCGAAAAGTATTCCAGCCAGCTTAGAGTCTGACCTATCAAACTCATATTCATCCTTCAGATCTTCGTTATGAATAGGTGTTACATCATTCTGTTGCCTTATAAAATCAGGGTGGAAGCCATACAGTGCGGTATGATTAATATGGTCGGCGTATATCATATAAGTATCTCCTAAAACTATATAAACAGTTTATATTGTTTATATAGATTTGTCGGCATTTTTCAAAATTAGTTCATTTATTTGTTAGTCCGTTTAATTTGAAAATTTCATGATTTTTGTATTTCTAAAATTTACGGATCCGCTATGATGCTTTTAGAAGTTTTAAAGCTGTCCAGCTTGCATTCTAGCTATAATGTTGACTTTTCACTTCGTCGCTAATCGGCACACAAGTGATGGTAAGTGCGCTATTATCGCTAATAGGGCCAAATAACATCTTATTAGGCAGTGCTAACACCTATACTATGTGGACCACAGGTTGCTACGAATGTAGTTGCTACCGCCATGTTACCAGTAGGTGCAAGTTATGTTTCCGGTGACAGTAGTTGTATTGCGAGTGGGTCGAATGTCATTTGTAGTACTGGAAGTCTTCTGAATGGTGGATCTGTGAGTTTTAACTTTCAAGTACTTTGGATCAGTCTTGGCAATGCCTCAAGTATTAACGCTACAGCAACCTCAGATTTACCTGACACAATAACAACAAACAATTCAAGTAACATTCAAATTACTTTAGGGGCTAACAATTGTAATACCGATGTTCCGTTGCCACCGTGGACCATTACACTAATCGGTTTAAATTTGAAAAAAAGACTTTATTAGAGAAGTTTCCACGAGCAGTCAGATTTTGCACAAAAAATCATAAAATGGCGTATCCCTTAAGCACTGACGAGCACTACTGATTATGGCCTGGAAGAACATCAAACAATGCAGCTAAGCCGATGCCCTATTGATAGAGCATTGTGCGCTGACTGAATTAGTTGATAACTGGAAATTCATAGCTTTTCTATCCACATCCTTTTTTGCAGTAAATAGCTTAGAGACCACCAAATCTGAAGAAATTTTTCGTTCTGTATTATATTCTGCCTAAAGTAAAATTTAAGCACATTGGATTCTTTGCTCGATCTATCCTTATCCTCAAATAAGGTCAAACTAAGGAAAGCCGTTTCCTTCGCATTCTTAAATCGCTCAATGCTCTAAATCGCAATTGCAAGGTAAGGTTAACTCAGATCAACTATTGTAATAATTCAGCAATATCTTAGGCCTATACTTTCTCCGTCAAGACTTTTACCGTAAATTGAGACACTTATCAACTATCAAATAATGCAACATCCCCCTAACTCTATTCAAGGTTGGTATCTATGCCAATAATTTGGACTGAGCATCTAAGTGTTAAATCTGAGGTCATGGATGAAGACCATCAATACCTTATCTCAATTGTTAACGAGATTGAGCAATTAGCCTCAACGAAAAATCATGATGCTATATTGAAAGCCGTTGACCATCTTGTCGAGTGTGCTGAATATCACTTTACAAGAGAAGAAAAATTCTCACTCTTTGTGGGATGTTACTTGCACCACTCTCATACTCCCCAGATTAACCATATTATTACGCGGAAGCAAATGCTGATTGATATGTATGCTGATGATTGGACTAGCGAAATTAGCGATAGCTTTGTTACGTTTCTCATGGATTGGGTCGGCATTCACATCGTTGTTGAGGATATGCAATTGAAGTCAGCTTTTGAAAAGTACCCATTAGATTTTAACCCCATGCAATTATTGCCATTAAGGGAGTTAAAAGGGTTATCTCCAGCAAAAGTGCTAACAACGCAGAATAATGAAGATGCATTTGTCTGAAGTGGCAGTGCCCACTTTATTCAACAGGAGTCAACAATGAAATCTGAATCAGATATGACAAAAATACTTCCCGTTGTTCTTTCAGGAGGTTCAGGAACGCGCCTTTGGCCAATGTCGCGGGCGGCATTACCAAAGCAGTTGTTACCTTTTATTTCTAACCACTCAATGCTGCAAGAGACAATATTACGTTTTGCAGCATGGCCAGAAGTGATGTCTACGATGGTAGTGTGCGGTAGCGAACATCGTTTTTTGGTGGCAGAACAGCTGCGCGAGATCAATGTCTTACCGCATTCTATTATGTTGGAACCTGTTGGGCGTAATACAGCCCCTGCAATCGCCGTTGCAGCATATGGCTTACAGCAGGAAGTTGAGGATGATACGTTGATGCTGGTGCTTCCAGCAGACCACATTATCATAGATGTTGAAGCTTTTCATGAGGCTGTGAAGGTGGCTGCCGTGGCCGCCAAGCTGGGCCACTTGGTTACATTTGGCATACAGCCATCCGGCCCAGAAACAGGCTATGGTTATGTTAGAAGGGGTGAAGAGCTACTTGAAAATGCCGGAAGTTTTGCGGTGGCACAATTTGTAGAGAAGCCAGACTATGCGACTGCTGAGAACTATGTGGCTTCAGGGGAATTTTTTTGGAATAGCGGTATGTTCCTATTTAAACCTGCGGTCTATTTGGCCGAGCTTGCCAGATTGCGTCCTGATATTGCTGAGAGTACACGCAAATCTTTTGAGGGGAGTTATCGAGATCTTGATTTCTGCCGACTGGAAGAGAGTTCTTTTGCGCAATGTCCATCAGATTCAATTGATTATGCGGTGATGGAGCTTACAAACCTTGCTGCTCTTGTGCCAGTGGACATGGGGTGGAATGACATTGGTTCATGGGCTGCTTTGTGGGAAGTGCAAGGTAAGGATGCTTCAGGCAATGCTCTTCGTGGCGATGTCTATATTGATGATGTAGAAAACTCTTTGGTGCGTGCTGAAAGTCGAATGGTGGCAGTTATTGGTGTGAAGGATCTGGTCGTTGTTGAGACTTCTGATGCAGTGCTGGTGGCACATAAAGATAGCGTGCAGGATGTTAAGGAAATTGTGAATCATTTGAAGCTAAATGGAAGAACCGAATATGAAGTACATGATCGTGTTTATCGTCCTTGGGGTACATATCAAGCAATTGATTCAGGTGATCGCTTTCAGGTGAAACGCATCATGGTGAAACCGGGAGAAAAACTCTCACTACAGATGCACCATCATCGTGCTGAACATTGGGTTGTGGTAAGTGGTACAGCATTAATAACACGTAATGGCGAGACTGAAATGATTTCAGAAAATCAATCAACCTATATTCCTATCGGTGTTAAACATCGTCTGGAAAATCCTGGTAAGTTGCCATTGCATCTTATTGAAGTGCAGTCTGGTAGTTATCTTGGCGAAGATGACATTGTTCGATTTGATGATTCTTATGGGCGTTCCTAATAATTTAGGTCAAGTGGACGATCTCTGCAACTTTAGTTTCATAATACTGTAATGTAAATTGGTTAAATTACCGATTGAAATAAATGTAAAAGATTTGCCATGACAATTGGTTGCTGATGTTGTTCTGAAGATAACTATAAATAGAGCAAATATTTAATTAGTTAAAGAAATTATTTATGACAACATGTTTTTGGTGGTCCAGATTTCAGACATCCGTTCAATTGCAGGTATCAAGTTACGATATTGTTGTAGCCTCTACTTTATTTACTAGCTATCCAGAAACATTAAACAGTATCTTGTATTTATCATAAGCAACCTATGAAATTCCGTCAAAACCTCAGTTACAGCAAAGAGCTTACCCCTCAATTGCTAGTAAAAATGTTGCTTGATCCTATGCTAATTATAATAACACTGGTCGCTCTGATGTTTTACTTTGATGAGCCTGCAACTCCAAAATACTTTGTTGTTATCACGATTATATTCGCACTCAGCTTTCCCGGCACTTGGTCAAGAGCTGATTCGATTTGGGATGACTTAATACATGTCATTTCTAACTGGATATTTACTGCAGGAATATTGATGTTATTCGGATATGCAACAGGTTATTTGGATACTTTCTCTCGTGTAATTATCGTCAATTGGTTATGGATTACCCCGATTGCAGTATTGTTGGCGCACGTGGCATTTACTAAATTTATAAAGAGTATTAAATATTCATCATACGTGATGCGGACAGCTGTTATTGTGGGCGCAAGCGAGCTTGGTATTCAACTTCGCAATAGAATGAAACATGAATCTGAACTCGGTTTACAGTTCATGGGATTTTTTGAAGATCGTGCATTTACCAGGCTTAATTCAACAGAGGTGAAGGAGAATGAGCTTGTTGGAAAGCTTTCTTTGTTAGCAGAGTACGTTAAATTAAACTCAGTCGATCTGATTTACATCGCGCTACCAATGACTTCAGAGCCGCGAGTTTTGAGTTTGCTTGATGATTTAAAAGATACCACAACCTCTATTTATTTCGTACCAGATATATTCTTGTTTGACTTGATTCAGGCGCGTATTAGCGATGTCGCTGGAATTCCAGTAATTGCTGTATGTGAAACGCCTTTCTCTGGTATGAACGGACTTATTAAGCGTTCAAGTGATATTGTATTGGCCGCAATTATTATTTTACTGGTATCGCCTATTTTGCTTATGTTAGCTATTGGCGTGAAGCTGAGTTCGAAAGGCCCTGTGTTGTTTAAGCAGCGACGATATGGTTTGGATGGCCAGCAAATTATTGTGTATAAATTCAGGTCGATGATTGTTGAAGATGATGGTGATAAAGTAGTTCAAGCTACACGAAACGATAATCGTATCACTCCGTTTGGCAATTTCATTCGTAAAACTTCACTTGATGAATTGCCACAGTTTTTTAATGTAATGCAGGGCAGAATGAGCATTGTCGGGCCTCGTCCACATGCCGTTGCTCATAATGAAACTTACCGTAAAGTGATTAAAGGTTACATGATTCGCCACAAGGTGCGACCAGGTATTACCGGATGGGCACAAGTAAATGGTTTGCGCGGAGAAACTGAAACTGTAGAAAAAATGAAGGCTAGAATCGACTGCGACTTAGACTATTTAAGGCAGTGGTCATTGGTACTAGACATGAAAATTATTTTGAAAACAATTAAATTGGTATTCATGGATAGAAAAGCCTATTAACTTAATGCGAAATGATTTTTTAGGAAAATTGTGTAAAAAATAACATTAAAACTGACAGTAATATAGCCCATTCGGGTCAATGTAGTCCGAATGGACTATGTTAAAAATATGCGTGTAATAAAGCAGAGGTAATCTATACCCTTAATTTTATAACTTTTAACTTTAAGGGACTCAGCATGAATTTTTTAATTAAGATTACTTTTGCAATATTAATGGGGTGTTCGCTTCAAGCCTTTGCCAATAATGAACAACATGAACATGCACACGATAAAGATACGCATCATCAAAGCAATCACCATCAAGTAGAAAGTCATAGTAAAGATACTTCAAGCAATTACTACAACGATCTTTTTTTAAGTGGTTTTGATGTACTAGTTGCCAATGCTGGAGATGTAAGTGTTACTTTCTTGTCTAAATCTGCAGCCTATTCAAATGATTTATTTTTAACAGGGAACCCAAATTCGATACTTAACAATCAAACAGCTGCCATAGGTCAAGTCTTTAGTCTTGGTAGCTTTCAAGCAGGATCTAAAATCGCATTTGATATGTTTGTAAATAATACAGGATATACATTTTTTACAGGGTCACCCGCGCTTAATCCAGATCAAAAATTACATGCAGTATTTTCATTTATTAATAAAGATACAATTAAGGTAGGTTTTGAAGATATATTTAGTGGTGGTGATAGAGATTTTGATGATCTAGTGTTTAAAGTGAGTAATGTTACACTTGGTCACAGTGCTGTCCAGCCTGTACCAGAGCCGCAATCGTATTTATTGATGTTAGCAGGTCTGTTATTGGTTGCCCAAGCAAGCCGTAGACGTCAAAACAAAAGGTAATACAGTAATGCAAGGACTACTCAACGGCAACTAATAGGTTGCCGTTTTTTTATTTGGCTATTCGTAAAGTTTTGCGTATTAATTAAATTAATTGCTAATCCAATCAATCAGCTTAAGACCAATAATGCGACTAAATTCTTTGGTGTTGTTTGTGACTAGTGTTACATTTAAACTTAAAGCATGTGCACCAATCATGGTGTCTAATGGACCAATTGGAATACCTTGTTTTTCTAATGTCGCACGTAATGTTCCATAATGCTGGGTTGCTGGTTCATCAAAATCCGCCACTTCCAAAGGTAAAATGAACTCGTCTAGCGCAACCTGATTTTTTTCTTTAAATTGACTCTTAGCAACGCCATACCTTAATTCAGCAAGCGTGACGGATGAAATGCAAATATCACCAATCTGATAAGCGCTAAACTTTTGTATGATGTCTTTTGGTTTTTGCTTGATAATTGCGATGCAAATATTAGTATCTAACATCAATTTCATGCGAACAAATCCTCTCTGGCTTGCTGTTCAGGCTGATTACGTTCAGTCATAAAATCTGCGCTGAACTTATCTAAACTGCCAGTGAGTACATCCCAAGAATGATTGGTAGGAATTAATACTACGGCATTACCTGAACGTTTTATGATGACTTCATCACCTTCAAATCTAAAGTCTTTTGGCAACCTAACTGCCTGACTTTGACCGTTTTGAAATAATTTTGCTGTTTTCATATTAAGCTCCTTAAATATATATTTAAAGTATATATTAATAAAGTGCTCCGTCAACAAAAAACAGCCACTAATACACAAAAATTTACGAATAGCCTTTATCTAGTATCAATACATTGTACAAACCTTTAGAGTCAAGTATTAACTACAAGCCAAGTCACGAACGCTTCATATTTCCTTGATATTATTTCATTTATCTAAAACAGCTCTATTAAAGACATAACAATATGAAAGCCATGATACTCGCTGCAGGTAAAGGTACGCGCGTGCGTCCACTTACTTATGAATTACCCAAGCCTATGATTCCAATATTAGGCAAACCCGTAATGGCTTACCTGGTTGAACATTTAGCTAAGCATCAGGTTAAAGATGTCATGGTGAATGTAAGTTATTTACATGAAAAAATTCAACATTACTTCAGTGATGGGCAGCGATTTGGTGTGAATATAGGTTACTCGTTTGAAGGGGATATTAGCAATGGTGAAATAGTGCCTAGCCCTGTCGGCTCCGCTGGAGGTATGCGAAAAATCCAGGATTTTAGTGGATTTTTTGACGAAACCACTATTGTGATATGTGGTGATGCGATTATCGATCTAGATATTTCTGCCGCGCTGGCTGAGCATAAGCGTAAGGGTGCTTTAGTGAGTTTAATTGCTAAAGAAGTACCTAATGATAAAGTCTCAGGTTACGGGATTGTGGTTGCTGATGAAAGTGGACGTATCGTTTCATTTCAAGAAAAGCCATCAATAGCTGAAGCGCGTTCAAATTTAGCTAGTACGGGTATCTATATTTTTGAACCTGAAGCTTTACAGCTTATCCCTTCTGGCAGTGCATTTGACATTGGCTCTGATTTGTTTCCATTGTTGGTCGAAAATAAATTGCCATTTTATGCCATTAAGCAACATTTTAATTGGATTGATATTGGATTGGTCTCTGATTATTGGGAAGTAATGCAGCAAGTAATGCGAGGCGAAGTTTCTGCTATGCAAATGCCTGGTAAACAAATTAAAGAGGGCGTTTGGGTAGGATTAAATGTGAGTATTGATTGGGAAAGTACTATTATTGAAGGTCCAGTATATATTGGATCAGGATCACGTATAGAAAAAGGCGCGAAAATCATAGGCCCAACATGGATTAGTAACGGCTGCCATGTGCAGCGAGGCGGTAATGTAACACGTAGTGTGTTATTTGAATATACAAGGGTAGGGCAAGATATTACCTTTTTCGAAATGATAGTTTGTGGTGAGTATTGTGTTGATAAAACAGGTCGAATGATGCATGTGGATGATGAAGCATGTGATTTGATTTGGGTTGATGCTCGAGAGCAAGTGGTCTATCCGGGTGACTTTAAATTTGCCAGGCTTTAGTTAATGGTAAAAATCTGCACATCATCATGATATGCAGTATCAAGGAGTATGTTGTTTATGCAGTTAACTTTAATACATTAATTAGCTATAACAAAAATTGTAATGGTCAACAATAATTGGACACCTCGATCGACGTGTTTTGATGCATTTCTGTCAAGTTTTCTTCAAACTGATTGGGCGACAGATAACCCAAAGTTGAGTGTAGTCGACTCGCATTATAAAAAGCAACAATGTAATGACTAATATCTCGGATAGCCTC
>JBBQLN010000019.1:0-50437 GCA_038327905.1 Burkholderiales bacterium | reverse complement strand
TTATTTTCTTGATTACTCATTCTTAGACTCCCTGCTTCAAGCTAACTTGTATAAATGGGTCAAGGTCGCCGTCTAGCACACCTTGCGTATTACCAATTTCTACATTGGTACGTAAATCTTTAATGCGGCCTTGGTCTAGCACATAAGACCTGATTTGATGCCCCCAACCAATATCGGTTTTAGCATCTTCAAGCGCTTGTTTGTCCGCATTACGTTTGTTTAGTTCTAGGTTATACAACGCGCCTTTTAGCATATTCATGGCCTCATCGCGGTTGCGATGCTGTGAGCGGTCATTTTGACACTGCACCACGGTGTTTGTAGGAAGATGGGTAATACGCACGGCTGAATCGGTTTTATTAATGTGCTGACCACCTGCCCCACTGGCGCGATAAGTATCAATACGCAAGTCGGCTGGGTTAATATCAATTTGAATGGAATCATCCACCTCAGGGAAAATTTGCACACTGGCAAATGAAGTATGGCGCTTGGAGTTGCTATCAAACGGCGATTTACGCACTAAGCGATGCACACCATTTTCAGTTCTAAGCGTACCGTAAGCATAATCGCCAGTGACTTTAATGGATGCGCCTTTGATGCCGGCTACATCGCCATCAGACTCTTCCAGCACCTCCACTTTAAAGCCTTTACGTTCGCAATAACGTAGATACATGCGAAGTAGCATCGCGGCCCAATCTTGCGCCTCTGTACCGCCGCTGCCTGATTGAAATTCGATAAAGCAGTTATTCATATCTAACTCGCCAGAAAACATGCGGCGAAACTCCATTTCAGCCACATGTGTTTCTACCGCTTGAGAATCGGCATCCACACTTAGCAACGTTTCGTCATCGTTTTCTTCGCGCGCCATTTCGAACAGCTCGCGGCTATCATTTAAGCTGCTTTCAACCGATTGCAAGCTATTCACTACAAGCTCTAATGCGCGTTTTTCTTTACCTAATTCTTGGCTTTTTTTGTTGTCATCCCAAACTTTGGGGTCTTCCAACAAACCATTGACCTCTTCTAACCGTTGAGACTTGGTCTCAAAGTCAAAGATACCCCCTAAGGGAGTTGTTGCGCTCGGCTAAATCGACTAGGCGATTAGCGATAATATTGAGTTGCTCGGCTTCCATAATAATTTCTACAATGACTTGTGACGCGATTGAAAGCGCACATTATACAGTAAAAAACACCCCTTTTTTATGCCTCTTCAACGCACCAAGCGCCATCACGGTAAACCACTTGCTGGTCTAGCGTGACTCGTTCGGTTACGGCGAATACATCGATATGATATTTGCCATCACCACGCTTAAAGTTGGGCTTACCATACACACCATGTTTGGCACCTAACGATAAATGCACACCACACATACGCTCATAACTGCCGATGTCACTCACGCTACGATCTTTAGTGAAAGCGCGATTAAGCCCAAAACCAATTTCGCGCAACCAAACCACTTGCTCGTCCGCACGAATATTAGCCAAAACGGCATCAAACTGCGGTGTGCTATCTTCAGTGGCAACGACTTGTCCGCGTTCAACAATCAAAGTGATGGGGGTAACTGGACGGTTAACTTTATATTGCGTATCTCCAAAGCCGAAAATACGGATACGACCATGCACAGCTTCTAAATCGAGCGCCTCGGTGAACACTTCACCAATAGGAAATTGCCCACCGACATTTGGCATCTCGCTATAATCGCCTACATTGAGTTTGGCCGATTCAAAAGCAGAACCCAATATTAGGCGAGCATCGGGGAACTGATCGCCGCCACTGTCTATACAGCCGCCTTTAGCTTGATCAATAATCACTTTGAGGCGATTCCCAACCCCGCGAAAATACATGGGGTCATAGGCCAGCGCATCAATGTAGTAACCCACCTCAGCACCCACCATGCGACCCAAATGTGGATGCTCGATAACTTTAAGCCCACGCTTAAAAAGTTCAACGCGAATGCGAAAGGCTTCCAACCTGAAATTGGTCGATTGAACGAGCACAACTAAGTCTGACGCTGTTAAGCTAGCCAATGCTGCTAGCACGGCATCTGGCGACTGTTGATCAAAGTCAATGAATAGCGCATCTGGCAAGCAATGCCGATAAGCTTGTGTCAAAACACGTGCTAACTCGCAGCGCGTATCAAACACGACCACGGCATTATGCGGTGCCACGTGTTGGAACACATGCGTCAATAATTCGCTTACATTGTTTTCTGCCACGCAAGCGTTGTTTGTAGCCATACTACTGCTTTCGTCGCTAATCGAAGAACTCGCAAGGGCGGATTTACTCGCTAGCAAGCTTTAGTTTCCACGTTAACTATTTCGCCATCTTCTTTAGTGAAAATCCCAATATTGGGATTTTCTAAAATATCTAACACTAACTCAGAAGGACGACATAATTTCACGCCTTTGCTAGTCATTACAATGGGCCGATTGATAAGAATCGGGTGTTGTAACATGGCGTCTATCAAAGCGTCATCCGACAAGTTTGCATTGTCTAACCCTAGTTCAGCGTAAGGTGTTCCTTTTTCTCGCAGTAGCGTACGTACATTGCCACCCATGGCGGTAATAAGATCAACTAACCGTTCACGACTTGGCGGATTTTTAACATATTCAATCACTTCAGGCTCTACACCGCTGGCACGTATCATAGCCAAGGTGTTTCTAGAAGTTGCACAGGATGGATTGTGATAAATAGTGACGCTCATTTAAAGTCAGCTTTCATGATAATAAGCATTAACAATACTGCCGCAATCTGCGCGGAAATAAACACCAAAACATCCGTTGGCTGAATGCCAACAAAAGTATTGGTGAGACTTCTGGCAATGGTGACAGCTGGGTTCGAGAAAAAAGTAGATGATGTGAACCAATATCCAGCAGTCACAGTTAAAGCCACCAACATAGGCACTTTGTCGTTTGCGTACTTAATCCCCAATCGAATCACTGTAAGCAATATCAGTGTAGCAGTTAACTCACTTAGCCAAATACCAAAACCAATACGTGGCTTTGTGGAGATTTGAATGAGCGGTAAAGTAAACATGATATGTACAAGCCAAACGCCGCTGACCGCCCCCAAAAATTGGGCAATCAGATAATTAAAGAGTGCTGAAAGACTTAACTTCCCTTCACTCCAAAACATAATACTGACCACTGGATTAAAATGCGCACCTGAAATCGGCGCTAATAAAGTAATCAACACATATAAGCCACAGCCAGTAGCCATGCTGTTACCTAGCAAAGCAACGGCAACATTACCGGACGAAAGAGTGTCTCCCATAACACCTGAGCCAGTGACTACCGCTAGAAGCATTGCCGTGCCAAGAAACTCTGTTAAAACCAACACTTTTTGACTCATGACTTCTCTATATAATATATGTAAAAATTTGAATGAATTATATCGTAAGAAATTTAGTTATTTATGACATTAGCGCTCGCAGATTTAATCTTAGGCGGTTAAAATAACGCAATAATAAATTTGTAATAAAATTGCAATAAATTTGTAATAAAAACATTGGGAGAATTAAAGTATGGCAAATGCTATTTTTGGTCGATTAATGGCTGCAATATCACCGCGTAACGACAACTATTTTGTGTTGTTCAATCATTTGGCAGATAGTGCAGTGAAAGGCTCAAAAGTACTTGCCATGATGTCGGCAGTGAATGATCCAGCGAAATTTGAAGAACATTTTGCCGAAATCAGAGCGATTGAGTCTCAAGCTGATGAATACACCAAAGAGATTCTCATCTCTCTCCACAAAACATACATCACCCCTTTCGACAGACGCGAAATTCGCGAACTAGCCATGGCGCTCGATGACATTATCGACTATATGGAAGACATTCCGCAAAGCTCAAAAATTTATGGTCACAGCGATTTCACACCTGAAATGGTGGCATTAAGTCAGATTTTATTGCGTGCTGCAGAAAAAGTACGCGATGCAGTGAATATGCTTTCAGACATGAAAAACGCCGAGCGCATTTTACGCACTTGCGAAGAAATTAGCGCAATTGAAGGTGAAGCAGACCATGTGATGCGCGCAGGGATGCGCCGTTTGTTTGATGAAGAAGCTGATGCTCGCAAACTCATTCGCTCAAAAGAGCTTTATGATTTGTTTGAAATGGCGGTTGATAGCTGTGAAGATGTCGCCGATGTAATCCATGGTGTCGTGCTAGAGCGTATTTAAGGAGCACGATATGGATCACGCAATCCTCATCATGGCGATGCTCGTGGTGGTTGCTCTCATGTTTGACTTCATGAACGGCTTTCACGACGCAGCAAACTCCATTGCACTCATGGTTTCTACGCGCTTACTTACGCCTCAAGCTGCGGTAGTTTGGGCAGCTTTTTTTAATTTAATCGCCTTTTTATTTTTTGGTTTACATGTAGCCAATGTTGTCGGCAAGGGGATTATTTCTAAAGAGATTATTGATAATGCCGTGATATTTGGTGCGCTTAGTGGCGCCATATCTTGGAACTTAATTACTTGGTGGTTTGGTATTCCCTCATCCTCATCTCATGCCTTAGTGGGTGGCTTAGTTGGCGCTGGTGTTGCTAAAGCAGGTACTGGCGCTATTGTCGCAGAAGGTTTGATTAAAACATCAGTCGCTATTATTCTGTCTCCTTTATTCGGCATGTTACTTGCACTCATACTCATGGTGCTGGTATTGTGGATCTACGAAAAATCATCACCGTATCCAACAGAGCGCATGTTTAATAAGCTTCAGTTTTTATCATCGTCACTTTACAGCTTAGGTCATGGTGGTAACGATGCGCAAAAAACCATGGGCATTATTGCAGTGTTACTCTATGCCAACGGCTATATTCAAGGTGATTTTCATGTGCCATTTTGGGTAGTCATATCCTGTCAAATTGCTATGGCATGCGGCACATTGTTTGGCGGCTGGCGTATAGTCCGGACTATGGGGATGGGCATTACGCGCATTCGCCCTTCTGGTGGCTTCTGCGCACAAACCTCTGGCGCTATTGCCTTATTTGTAGCCACTTCAATGGGTATTCCTGTATCAACCACACACACTATTACTGGTGCAATTATTGGTGTTGGCCTCTCAAGGCGTGTTTCTGCAGTGCGCTGGGGCTTGGCATCTCGCATCGTTTGGGCATGGGTATTAACTATTCCTTGCGCGGGTTTAATTGCCGCAATTAGCTACCATTTTGGTAGCACATTTTTAAAATAACTAAAATTTAGCTTACTTAAATAAAAAAAGGGGGCTATTAGAAGTCCCTTTTTTATTTTCAATGTTTCTTCAATTTGTCATTAAATTGTCATATTTGATTTCTAGAATAGTCATCAAGTTAAACCTACTCATGAAACATACAGGAGAAATTAATGCAAGTTAGCAACTTTAATCTGAAGGCAGCCCTTTTAGCAGCGGGCCTTATCATCGCCCCTAGCGCATTCGCAACTGATATTACTGGTGCTGGTGCTACTTTCCCATACCCAATCTACGCTAAATGGGCTGAGTCATACAACGTTAAAACTGGCGTTAAATTAAACTACCAATCAATCGGTTCTGGTGGTGGTATTAAACAAATCACCAACAAAACAGTAGATTTTGGCGCTTCTGACAAACCATTGAAACCTGAAGAGCTAGAAAAAGCTGGTTTAATCCAGTTCCCAGCAGTCGTTGGTGGTGTGGTTCCTGTAGTGAACGTGCCCGGTGTTGCTGATGGCGAAATGCGCCTAAACGGTGAAGTGCTAGCAAACATTTATTTGAAAAAAATCGTTAAGTGGAATGACCCAGCAATTAAAGCACTTAACCCAAGCTTAGCATTACCAGATACAGCAATTACTGTTGTGCATCGTTCTGATGGTTCAGGCACATCTTTTGTATTTACCAACTACTTAAGCAAAGTAAGCAAAGAGTGGGCTGATAAAGTTGGTTCTGATACTTCTGTTGCTTGGCCAACTGGTTTGGGTGGCAAGGGTAATGAAGGCGTTGCTTCATATGCACAACGTATTAAAGGTTCAATTGGTTATGTTGAATACGCATTTGCAAAACAAAATAATTTACCGACAGTAAGTTTGCAAAACCGTGAAGGCGAATTTACTAAACCAAGTATCGAAAGCTTCCAATCTGCTGCTAAATACGCTGAATGGGAAAAAGCACCTGGCTTTTACGAAATTTTAACGAACGAACCAGGCAAAGCAACATGGCCTATCACTGGCGCTAGCTTTATCTTGATGCACAAACTACAAGACAAACCAGCTAACGGCACTGAAGTGCTTAAGTTCTTTGATTGGAGCTTCAGTAATGGCGCGCTAATGGCAAAAGCTTTAGACTATGTACCTATGCCAGACAGCGTAGTTAAATTGATTGAAACTAGCTGGAAAAACAACCTTAAGAGTAAAGATGGTGCTGCAGTTTGGACCAAATAGTTTTAACTTATACTGAGTTAGTAATTTAAGTTAATTGGCAAATTCGATATGTCGTCAATTAACAATATCAACTTAAACACTGCCGCTGTGGGTATATATGCCCCAGCGGCAGTTTTAAATGAACAAAATATCATTCGAGAATCAATTTCAATGCCGAATAGTCCACAAAATAAGAACATTGGAGCGACGTTAGATAAGCTATTTCGCTACACTACGATGTTTTTTGCTTTTCTTGTTTTCATCTTACTGTTTGGCATTATTATCACCCTGTTGGTTGGTAGCTTGCCCGCATTAAAAATGTTCGGTGCATCTTTTTACACAAGTACCTCATGGAATCCCGTCACGATTGACTTTGGTGGCGTAGTACCTATTTACGGTACGTTTATCACCGCATTAATTGCCATGCTCATCGGCATCCCTGTGAGCTTTGGTATTGCCATCTTCATCACAGAACTTTCCCCTAATTGGCTTAAACGCCCAATTGGAGTAGCCATTGAGCTACTTGCAGGTATTCCAAGTATTATTTATGGCATGTGGGGTTTGTTTGTTTTCGCGCCATTATTTGCCGACCATGTGCAACCTTGGATGAATGATCATCTTGGTTCATTGCCTTTAATCGGCGTTTTATTTCAAGGTCCACCAATGGGTATTGGTATGCTCACAGCAGGCTTCATTCTAGCTATTATGGTGATTCCATATACTGCATCCGTTATGAGGGATGTCTTTGAAATTGTTCCTAGCATGCTTAAAGAGTCTGCCTACGGACTGGGTTCAACCACTTGGGAAGTCATTTGGAACGTGGTACTACCCTATACTAAAACAGGGGTAGTTGGCGGCATTATGCTGGGCTTAGGTAGAGCGCTTGGTGAAACCATGGCGGTGACATTTGTCATTGGTAATGCCCATGAACTATCTGCTTCACTCATGATGCCTGGTAATACGATTTCATCAGCGTTAGCAAACGAGTTTACTGAAGCAGTCGGTGACGTTTACACCTCATCACTCATTACACTAGGGTTAACACTATTTGTAATCACATTTATTGTGCTCTCCCTTGCTAAATTATTATTGCTACGTTTATCACTGCGTGAGGGGAAACAGGCATGACAGGTCTTGATAATAAGCGCTATATGCGACGTAAATTTGTCAATGGGCTTACGTTAAGCGTATCTATTGGTACAGTAATATTCGCACTGACTTTCTTAGTGTGGATTCTGTGGACATTGTTCAGCCAAGGGTTTAGCCACTTAACGCTAGATGTATTTACTAAAATGACGCCGCCACCTGGAAGCTCAGGCGGTTTATTAAACGCTATCGTTGGTAGTTTATACATGGTGTTTTTTGCGACCGTTATCGGCACACCAGTAGGTATATTAGCGGGAACCTATCTTTCAGAATACGGAAAGGCAGGCTGGCTAGCACCAACAACTAGATTCATTAATGACATCTTGCTTTCAGCACCTTCTATTGTCATCGGTCTATTTGTCTATGAAGTAGCCGTACATAGCGTTAATCACTTTTCTGGCTGGGCTGGTTCATTTGCCCTGTCACTCTTGGTGATACCTGTGGTAGTGCGTACCACAGAAAATATGATGTCCTTAGTGCCTACTACATTGCGTGAAGCCGCAGCAGCGCTTGGTGCACCTTACTGGAAAGTCATTGTTAATATTGTTTACAAGTCTGCCCGAACTGGTATTTTGACAGGGCTATTACTTGCAGTTGCACGTATCAGTGGCGAAACCGCACCACTATTATTCACCGCGCTGAATAATCAGTTCTGGAGCACTGATATGAACCAACCAATTTCAAGTTTAGCGGTGGTAATTTTCCAATTCGCAATGAGTCCATATGAAGACTGGCAGCACCTAGCTTGGGCTGGCGCCTTACTCATTACCTTATTCGTGCTTGGCCTCAATATATTGGCTCGCACGGTGTTTCGTCAAAATCAATCTCACAGTTAGTTTAGGATTACTTAAATATGATGTCCACGCAAACTCTTCAAGCGAAGATCTCAGCTAAAAACATGAACTTCTACTACGGTAAATTTCATGCGCTTAAAGATATCAATATTGATATTCCAGCCAGTCAAGTCACTGCCTTTATTGGCCCATCTGGCTGTGGTAAATCAACTTTATTACGTACGTTTAATCGTATGTATGAACTTTATCCTAAACAACGTGTTGAAGGAAAAATCTTGCTTGATGGCAAAGATATTCACTCAGCCGAACAAGATTTAAATTTACTGCGCGCTAAAGTGGGTATGGTTTTCCAAAAACCAACGCCATTTCCGATGTCTATTTACGACAACGTGGCCTTTGGTGTTAAGCTTTACGAGAATTTATCTAAATCCGACATGAACGACCGCGTTGAATGGGCGTTGCAAAAAGCTGCTATTTGGAATGAAGTAAAAGACAAACTCCATCAAAGTGGTTCTGGTCTATCTGGCGGTCAACAACAACGCCTATGTATTGCTCGAGGCGTAGCTGTAAAACCTAATGTATTGCTACTTGATGAACCATGCTCTGCGCTAGATCCAATTTCTACATCTCGCATTGAAGATTTAATACATGAATTAAAAAAAGAATATACCATCGTCATTGTTACGCATAATATGCAACAAGCGGCGCGCGTATCAGACTATACGGCTTATATGTACTTAGGTGAACTAATGGAGTTTGATAATACCAACACGATTTTTACGCGTCCTAAGCGTAAAGAAACTGAAGATTACATCACCGGTAAGTTTGGCTAATTTGTTTGGACGCTGATTTGTTTAGCTGTAATTTTCCAAACCAATGATATTTTATATATGTTTTATTGAGTAAGGTTTTTTAAGGAATAAGTGATGGTATCTGAACATATTTATAAACAGTACGATGCGGAATTAGAGGCAGTGCGTTCTAAAGTTCTTGAAATGGGATCGCTAGTAGAGCAGCAAATTGTTGATGCTTTAGAGGCATTAATTACATCAAACGCAAGAGCTGCCAAAAAAGTAATTGATAGCGACCACCAAGTTAACGCGTTTGAAGTAGATATTGATGAAGCTTGCAGTCATATTATTGCACTTCGACAGCCAACTGCTGGAGATTTACGCATGGTGCTGATGATGATTAAAACCATTACAGATTTAGAGCGTATTGGCGATGAAGCTGCAAAGATTGCCAGACTAGCGATAAAAACCACTGAATCTGACCGCGTTTGGACACCACGTTTTTCCGAGATTAAAACCATGGCTAATTTGGCGCGTGAGATGTTGCATATGTCACTAGATGCTTTTGCTCGCTCAGATGCGACTAAGGTGATACCGATTGCACAAATGGACGAGCAAGTTGATGACCATTACCTAATGACTACTCGTCATTTGATTACATTTATGCTGGAAGACCCGCGCACAATTTCAATGTCACTTGAAATATTAATTGCGTCTAAAGCCATTGAGCGCATGGGTGACCATGCAAAAAACATATCAGAATATGTGGTTTATATGGTCAAAGGTCGAGATGTGCGCCACACCAGCATGGAAGAAATGGAACACGAAATTACTCGCACTTAGACTCCCTGTTACCTTCACTTAATTATCTAAAGAGTCTGGTTAATGATATTAACCAGACTCTTCTAGTTTTCACTGCAACAACAATTTTATTCAAATATTCATGTCAAAAAAACCAACCTTAAGAAATCCTTAAGACTAATTCGCTACTCTGCACACTTATCTTTAAGACAGGATTTGTCATGCGTAAAATACTCATGATTGGAATTAGCTTTTTTGTATTAGGTTGCACACATCAAGTAGCACTCAAAACGCCAGAAGGCCAAACTATTGGTAAAGCGGAGCTAACTTTTAGTAATAATAATTCAGGTACGATGACGCTAAACAAAAATGGCGTCATTTATCAAGGCCAATGGAGCGCCGCGAAAGTAGATGAAAGTAGCCAAATCGCCAAACACTACGGTATGGGTAGTAAAAAATACCAAAACTATCTTCAAGGTAAAGGCAACTATCTAAAGTCTGCGCAAAGCACATTGAAATCCAGTAATGGAGAGACCCTAAATTGTGACTTTAAGTATAGAGGCACCACCGCACATGGTTGGTGCCAGTCTGAAACTGAACCTTTCGAATTTATCGTTTAACTTCAAAGCGGAATCACAATGCGTATTAAATCAAATCTAGCCATCGCTTTACTGTTGTTATGTCCTGCGCTTTCATTTGCTGAAACCGCACCTCAAGCCAATGACAGCCATCTTGATGAACTTAAAATCAATTCAAACTTGCAGTTGCATGATGTATTAGAAAAAACTATTGCACGTAATCCCTTGCAAGCCACATTGCAATCACGCGACTCTGTAGTGAACGCTAAAAACATGGTGGCAAAGGCTTTTCTGCCATCATCGCCCGCAATCAATGTTATGCATCAGAACGATGTCCTAGGTAGTGGTCGAGGTGAGCGCGAATGGCAAGCGGAGTTAGACTTGCCAGTCTGGTTGCCAAATCAGCGTAATAATCGCCTTAAAGTTGCAGATGCTATGCAATCAAACGTGAATGCAGGCCGTGAAAGCTTAAAGCTGCAAGTGGCTGGGCTACTTCGCGATGCAGTTTGGGATGTTGCACTAAACGAAAATAACCATGCGCTGGCCATAAATAAATACGAACTTGCCAGCAAACTTCAGCAAGATGTGGAAAAGCGTTACAAAGCTGGGGAGATGGCTAAAACTGATGCCATGTTAGCACAGCAAGAAACGCTACGCGCCGAGAAGGAGCAGTTACGTGCCGAAGCCGAACTCATGCATGCAAGACATCGGTATTTTCTGCTTACAGGATTACGCGAAATCCCAGCTAATTTTGACGAAACGCAATCGCCTCTTGAAGATTACAGCCAATCATCAATATGGATTGATGCACAATCTAAAGTGGGATTGGCTGAAACAGAACGCTCTCTAGCGCAAATTGAAAGTAAAGAAAATCTACAATTTTTAGTGAACGTACGCAGTACCAAGGGTGCATTTGACGACTTATCTAATCAGAGCATGGGCGTAAAGGTACGCATTCCATTTGGTGGCGAATCACGTGCAGCGCCGATTAAAGCTGCCGCTGAACTCGCTGTCGGGCAGGCACTTACTGAGCGTGAAACCATGCGCAACACATTAGAGACAATGATGCATGAAGCAGAACATAATCTAAATGTCAGCCGCGCAGAATTGGCCATTGTGACCAAGCAAATTGAAATTGCCAAAGAAAGCAGTAAGCTTGCGCAAAAGGCATTTCAACTAGGTGAGACGGATCTTGTCAGCTTAATCCGTATTCAAGCTCAAACTTATGAAGCTGAGCGTGCTTATACCTCCCGTAAAATTCAAGTGCAGTGGGACATTGCCCGCTATAACCAAGCTGTAGGAGTTCTTCCATGAAATTAGTTTTATCATCCCTATTTATTTTTACATTCATTGGCAATGTGCAAGCGGCAGACATAGTAATGACCACTGCTCAGCAACAAAGCTTAGGCGTAACAGTCACACCAGTCGGTAAAAACACCATGCTGAGTAGCCGTCGTTTCCCAGCTGAAATTATGGTGCCTGTTGGGCAAGACCGTGTTATTAGCGCTCCACAGTCAGGTTTGTTAGATCAGCTATTTGTAGCAGCAGGTCAAGAAGTTAAAAAAGGCCAAGCGATTGCACATTTAACAAGCCCAGACTTATTAGGCTTACAGCGAGATTACTTGCAAGCCTTAACGCAAAAGAATCTAGTAGCTAAAAGCTTAGCTAGAGATGCTGAACTGTTTAAAGATGGCATTATTCCGCAACGTCGTTACCTAGAAACACAAAGCGCTCATGAAGAAGTGAGTGCTTCTTTAGCGCAGCGAAAACAGACATTACGCTTAGCTGGAATGAGCGATGGCGCAATTAACCAGATGAACTCAACTTCTGGCATGAACAGTGGTATTACGTTGACTGCGCCAATTGATGGTCAAGTACTTGAACAAATGGTCACGACAGGTCAGCGCGTTGATATGGCAATGCCTCTTTATAAAATCGCAAAGCTCAATCCGCTATGGTTAGAAATTCATGCCCCACTTGAAGGGCTGCCCTTTGTGAAAATCGGCATGCCAGTGCAAGTACCTAAACTACAAGCTAATGGAAAATTGATTGCCGTCATACGCAGCGTGAACAAGGCTGACCAAACCATGCATCTACGTGCCGAAATCACTCAAGGCACCGAGAAACTTTTTCCAGGTCAAATCGTGGAAGCTGAAATTAGCTTAGGTACTCAAGAACAGCACTTTAGTGTGCCTAAATCAGCATTGGCAAGGCAAGGAACAGACGCGCTGGTATTTGTACAAACTAAAAATGGATTCCATCCTTTAAAAGTAAAAATTATTTTTGAGCAGGCTGATGAAGCGGTTGTGGACGCAAACTTTAAAGGTAATGAACGTATTGCGGTTTCTGGTATTGCAGCCATTAAAGGCACTTGGTTAGGATTAGGTGGCGAATAATGCTGGCTAAACTCATTCAATTTGCGCTTACGCAGCGCTTGCTAATGCTGATCCTTACACTAGCTTTAGCTGCAGCTGGCGCCCTTGCCTACAAATCATTACCCATTGATGCGTTCCCTGACGTTTCTTCAACGCAAGTTAAAATTATCATTAAAGCGCCAGGCATGACGCCAGAAGAAGTTGAAGCACGCATCACTGCGCCAATTGAAGTTGAGATGTTAGGCATCCCCAATCAAGCTGGTTTGCGCTCCGTAGCTAAATATGCCGTGACTGATATTACGGTAGATTTTGCCGACGGCACCGATATTTACTGGGCGCGTCAGCAAGTGGCTGAACGTTTAAATGCGGTGTGGGGTAACTTGCCCAATGACATTTCTGGCGGCATGGCGCCTTTAACTACGCCTTTAGGTGAAATGTTTATGTTCACCGTAGAAAGTGACACACTAAGCTTACAAGAAAAACGAAGCTTACTCGACTGGGTAATACGACCACAACTTAGAACCGTGCCTGGTGTTGCTGACGTCAATGCTTTAGGTGGTTACGTACGTAGTTTTGAAATTGTGCCTGACAACGCACGTATGTACGCTCGTGGCGTGGCAATTGACACCTTACAACAGGTGCTAGAAAACAATAATCGTAATGGTGGCGCTGGCAGACTTAATGATGGCGAAGGCTCATTATTAGTGCGTGCTGAGGGCGGCTTCAAAACGATAGAAGACGTACAAAATACCATTGTTCGAAGCGAACAAGGCATGTCTGTCAAAATTGCAGATGTTGCTGATGTACGTGTTGGCGCTATTACCCGCTATGGTGCAGTCACCAGTAATGGCAAAGGCGAAGCGGTTGAAGGCTTGGTGCTGGGCCTACGTGGTGCGAATGCGCAACAAGTAGTCGATGGTGTTAAAGCTAAGTTAGCAGAAATTGCGCCTAGCCTACCGAAAGGCGTGACTACCAATGTATTTTATAACCGTGGTAGCTTGGTAGAGCGTGCAGTCCATACCGTCACCAAAGCGTTGGAAGAAGCCGTAGTATTAGTGCTGATTTTACTCGTATTATTTTTAGGTAATTTTAGAGCGGCACTCACGATTGCATTCATATTGCCGCTGTCAGCTTTGTTCACATTCTTGCTGATGCGTTATTTTGGGCTATCCGCCAACTTAATGAGCTTAGGTGGCTTAACTATCGCCATTGGTATGCTGGTGGATGCCGCAGTTGTGGTAGTGGAGAACATAGTGTCACATCTTGCCGATGCTAAAAACTCTAGCAAATTACCTAGAATGCATATTATCTATCGTGCAGTGCGTGAAGTTAGTGTACCTGTTACTGCAGGCGTTCTAATCATTATCACTGTGTTTTTACCATTGCTTACCTTGCAAGGCTTGGAAGGTAAGCTATTTACGCCAGTGGCACTCACCATCATGTTCGCACTAGCGGGCTCACTGTTTTTATCATTAACTGTCATACCCGTAATATCTTCTTTCTTACTAAAAGAAGTAAGTCATGAAGAGCCGTGGTTAGTTAGAAAGGCATTAGCTATTTACGAGCCTATTCTTAAATGGTCGTTGGATAATGCCAAAATTATCGTGATTGGTGCATTTGTCATGTTAGCCATTACGGGTGTGGTATATACGCAAATAGGTAAAACCTTTATGCCAACCATGGATGAAGGCGACATCATCATTGGTGTGGAAAAAATCCCATCCATTAATCTGCAACAAAGCCTGACCACAGATATGAATGTTCAGCGCGCAATTCTAAGCCAAGTACCTGAGGTCAAGGGTGTCTATTCTAGAGTAGGTTCAGATGAATTAGGGCTAGACCCAATGGGCTTGAATCAAACCGATAACTTTCTAATTCTTAAACCTGCAAGCGAATGGCGTATGAAGTCGAAAGAGGCGTTAATTGACGAGCTACGCAAAGTGATGACAGGCATGCCAGGCTTAGCTTACAGCTTTACGCAACCCATCGACATGCGTGTTAACGAGATGATTCTGGGAGTGCGTGGCGACTTGGCCATTAAAATATTTGGTTCGGACTTAAATGTACTGGATGCAAAAGCGCAGCAAATCATCAAAATCCTGGAGTCTATTAAAGGTAGTCAAGATGTTTATACACCACAAAATAGTGGTGTCCAATATCTACAAATCAAGATAGACCGTGTCGCTGCAGGTCGACTCGGGTTAAGTATTGCCGAGATTGAAAACGTATTGCACGCACAACTTGAAGGTAAGCAGGTGGGCGTAGTACAGGAAGGACAAAGACGAACGCCTGTGTTGATTAGAGGCAACCAAGATTTACGTGCCTCTCCTGCAGATTTCAGCAATCTGTTACTCACGCTATCGAATGGCACTAATGTTCCACTTTCAGCGGTAGCTAAAATTGAACGCGAGGAAGGCCCTGTAAAAGTTGACCGAGAACGTGGTGTGCGTATGGTAGTCGTCACAGCCAACATCCGTAACCGAGATTTAGTAAGCTTTGTAGAGGAAACAAACCAGCGCATCAACACTGAAGTAAAACTAGGTGAAGGCTACTCGATTAAACTAGGCGGTCAGTTTGAAAATCAACAACGCGCTGCCGCACGTTTAGCCATTGTAGTGCCTGTAGCCATTGGTTTAATCTTCTTAATACTATTTGCGACTTTTGGCTCAATTAAACAAGCGTTACTGATTTTATCCAACATTCCATTTGCCATGATAGGCGGCGTATTTGGTTTGTGGATTTCAGGTGAATATCTATCTGTGCCAGCCTCTGTAGGCTTTATTGCGCTATTAGGTATTGCTGTGCTCAATGGTGTAGTGATGGTGAGTTATTTCAACTTACTAGAAGCGCAAGGCATAAGCAAACTCAATATCGTAGTTGAAGGTGCTAAACGCAGATTAAGGCCCGTATTAATGACTGCAAGTATCGCCGCTTTTGGCTTAATACCACTTTTATTTGCGACAGGCCCAGGCTCTGAAATTCAACGCCCTCTAGCTATTGTGGTGATTGGCGGTTTGGTTTCTTCAACAGCACTCACCTTAGTTTTATTGCCCATTTTTTATCGTAGATTCTTTAAATAGGAACAAAATTTTGACAGAAAACCTAGAGTTACAAGCGATAGAACCACAAGGACTTTTAATATTAATAGTACCGCCAACGTTAGAAGAAATGTTGGTTGATGTGCTGCTAGTACAAGAAAAAATCTCTGGCTTCACTAGCAGCAAAGTAAGCGGACATGGCAGTGTGCATGGGGAAGGCGAAACGTTAAGCATTGTTGAGCAAGTAACTGGCAGACAGCAACGCACACAGTTTATGATGCATGCCACTGTAATTGATTTGAAAGTTTTAGTGGCTACACTTAAAGCAAAATTTAGATGTACGGATATTCACTATATTTTGATGCCGGTTTTGGATTGCTAAGTATTTAGCACCCCAAAATAGGATGATTAACTCGTAGCCATTCTTACAACTTCAGCTATTTGTTCCGCTAGTTTTTGCACTAAAGCTCTATCTTGGCCTTCTACCATCACCCGTATTTTTGGCTCAGTACCAGAAGCACGCAGTAAGACGCGACCTGTATTATTAAGCTCGTTTTCTGCACTTCTAACTGCTTGCTGAATTTGTGGCGTATTTAAATCCAGCTTCGTTTTAGTGGTTACATTGATTAACACTTGCGGGTAAAGCACTAGCTCCGCATTCATTTGCGTGAGCGTTTTCCCACTTTGCTTTATAGCATGTAGCACCTGTAACGCTGCAATGATGGCATCGCCGCTAGTATGCTTATCTAGTGTCAATATATGACCAGAATTCTCCCCACCCAATTTCCAGTTATTTTCATTCAACAACTCCAATACATATCTATCACCCACTTTAGCGCGAGCAAAAGGAATTTGATGTTTTTGCAAAGCATGCTCTAACGCAAGATTAGTCATCAATGTGCCTGCAATACCGCCTTTTAGTTCGCCTTTCACATGCAAGCCCATGGCAATAATATAAAGCAACTGGTCGCCATCTAACAGCTGACCTTGTGCATCGACCATCATGACGCGATCACCGTCACCATCAAACGCTATACCTAAATCGGCTTGATATTCAAGCACGGCTCTCTGCAAGGCTTGTGGATGCGTTGAACCGACCAGCTCATTTATGTTGAGCCCATCTGGCTTATTACCGATGCATACAATTTCTGCGCCCAACTCATGAAATACGTTAGGTGCAACATGATATGTAGCGCCATGTGCACAATCCAACACAATTTTCAGGCCACGCAAATCTAAATCATTAGGAAAAGTGCTTTTGCAAAACTCAACATAGCGCCCTGCTGCATCGTCTATACGGCGAGCCTTACCAAGCTTTGCTGATTCCATCACCTGCATAGGCTTATCTAATTCCGCTTCAATAGCGTGTTCAATATCATCAGGCAGTTTTGCGCCTTCACTTGAGAAAAATTTAATACCGTTATCATAATATGGATTATGTGAGGCTGAAATAACGATACCTGCTTGAGCACGCAAGGCGCGTGTGAGGTAAGCTACGGCTGGTGTCGGCATTGGCCCTGTTAGCAATACATCCACGCCTGCAGCGGACAAGCCTGCCTCTAATGCGGCTTCTAACATATAACCAGAAATACGCGTATCTTTACCAATGAGTACAGAAGGATGGGCATCTTTTGCCAAGTTGCTATTCACTGAAGTCAGCACCTTGCCGGCTGCATAGCCTAAACGCATCATAAAATCTGGCGTAATGGGGTGCTCGCCTACCTTGCCACGAATACCATCAGTGCCGAAGTATTTTTTACTCATTGTTTATCCTATTTTATTTTAGTTTTTTAGAGCGTCTAATTGATGGCGCTATATTTATTGAATGGCTGACACAACCTTTAGTGCATCTACAGTAGCTTTCACATCGTGCACGCGTAGTATTTTAGCGCCTTTCATGGCGGAAATAACTGAGGCTGCAATGCTTGCATATAGGCGCTCCCCTTCATCACCACCCGCAATAGAACCAAGTACAGACTTGCGTGACAAGCCTACTAGCAAAGGCAAGCCGATTGTATTTATTTCATTTAAATGTTGAATAAGTGCAATATTATGCGCACGTGTCTTGCCAAAGCCAAAGCCAGGATCTAACAAAATCCTATTATTTTCAATGCCATGTGCCAATGCTGCATTCAATCTATCTACAAGGAACTGCTTAACTTCGCTCACCACATCGGCATAATGTGGCTCTAGCTGCATGGTTTGAGGCGTACCTTGCATGTGCATCAAACAAATACCCACATTGCTTTGTGCAACAATCTCTAACGCATTTGGCTCTTGCAGAGCGCGAACATCATTCACAATATCTGCGCCCGCTATGATTGCTTGGCGCATCACTTCTGGTTTATACGTATCAATTGAAATAGGCACATGGCAAGCCTTGCTTAATGCTTCAATTACGGGAATCACGCGTTTGAGCTCTTCGTCTAAACTAACAACTGCCGCGCCTGGGCGGGTGGATTCCCCACCTACATCTAAAATATCAGCACCTTCTTCAATCAACTTAAGCGCATGTGCGACGGCTAAGTCTGTTGATGGAAATTGACCTCCATCAGAAAAAGAATCTGGCGTGACATTCACAATACCCATAACATGTGGGCGGTTAAGTATCAGTTGATACTTACCGCATAAAAATTCATGCGGTGCATAAGGGTGAGATTGAGCGTCAGATTGCATTGCAATATTATACTTAAAATTTTGAACATAAAAAAAGGGCTAGAAATCTAGCCCTTTTTAATTTTACCTATTACTCATTTTTAGCCGTAGGTTGCGGTGTAGGTTTTGCGCCTAAACCCGCTGAGCCAGAGTCGCGCGGCGGATTGGCTTTGCTTTGCGTTGGTTTTGGAGGGCGCACTGCAATGCCAGCCATAATGTCATTGATTTGATCTGAGTCAATCGTTTCATACTCCATTAAAGCGGCAGTCATCGCCTCGACTTTATCGCGATTATCTTCTAGCAATTTACGCGCAATACCATATTGCTCATCTAATATACGACGAATTTCCGCATCTACTTTCTGCTGCGTTGCCTCAGAAACTGTTTTTGAGCTCATGCTACCAAAGAAAGAGTCTTGCTCATCACCTGCATAGACCATAGTACCAAGTGCATCACTCATACCGTATTTGGTTACCATAGCGCGCGCTAGTTTAGTTGCACGCTCAAAATCGTTTGAAGCGCCAGTAGACATTTGATGCATAAAAATTTCTTCAGCAATACGACCACCAAATAAAATAGAAATTTCTTCTAACATCTTGTCTTTATAGTTACTAATGCGGTCAAACTCTGGCAACTGCCACGTTAAGCCTAACGCCCATCCACGCGGCATAATCGTTACTTTATGCACGGGGTCAGCTTTAGGTAATAGTTTAGCCACTACCGCATGGCCAGATTCATGATACGCAGTATTACGACGCTCTTCTTCACGCATCACCATTGATTTACGTTCTGGACCCATAAAAATTTTGTCTTTTGCATCTTCAAAATCTTGCATATCAACCGTGCGCTTATTACGACGCGCAGCAAACAATGCCGCTTCATTCACAAGATTGGCTAAATCTGCACCACTCATACCTGGCGTACCGCGTGCCAAAATATCTGCTTGTACATCTGGGTCAATTGGCACTTTACGCATATGTACCATCAAGATTTGCTCACGGCCTTTAATATCTGGCAATGACACCATCACTTGGCGGTCAAAGCGGCCTGGACGGAGCAAAGCTTTATCCAATACATCTGCACGGTTAGTCGCTGCAATCACAATTACGCCAGAGTTGCCTTCAAAACCATCCATCTCAACCAATAATTGGTTCAAGGTTTGTTCACGCTCGTCATTACCACCCCCTGTGCCAGATCCACGGCTACGACCTACAGCATCAATCTCATCGATAAAGATAATGCATGGTGAGTTCTTTTTGGCGTTTTCAAACATATCACGTACACGAGAGGCACCAACACCCACAAACATTTCTACGAAGTCTGAACCTGAAATGGTAAAGAATGGCACTTTTGCTTCACCCGCAATCGCGCGAGCAAGTAAAGTTTTACCTGTGCCGGGAGGGCCTACCATCAATACGCCACGTGGAATACGGCCACCAAGCTTTTGGAATTTAGTTGGGTCACGTAAAAACTCTACAATTTCCGTGACTTCTTCTTTCGCTTCATCGCAACCGGCTACATCGGCAAAAGTCGTGGTGTTATTCGTTTCGTCTAATTGGCGTGCTTTGCTTTTACCAAAAGAGAATGGGCCACCGCCTTTACCTCCGCCTTGCATTTGGCGCATAAAGAAAATCCATACACCAATTAACAATATCATTGGAAACCATGAAACAAAAATGCTCATCAATAATGATTGCTCTTCATCTGGCTTAGCTTCTACGGTTACATTATTTTTCAATAAGTCAGAAACTAACCAAGGGTCAGAAGGTGCAAAGGTGTTGAATTTTTTACCGTCATGCGTTGTGCCATGCAATACACGCCCATCAATTTGCACTTTAGCAATTTGACCGTTTTTCACTTGTTGAATAAATTGTGAATATACTACCTGACTATCTGCGCCATTTTTAACGCCAGATACGTTGAAGATTGCCAGTAACACCATGGCAATCGCTAACCAAATGGCAACATTCTTAAATATATTGTTCAAAATATCGTTCCTTTTTTGAAAGGGAATTATCTTTATAGCTAATTCACTACCTTCTTACTATTTATTTAACTAACTGCAGCTTAAATCACAACTTGCTTATTGAATTCTTACCATATTACGCTTTTTACAAAAATTGTCTTTAGGATTAACCATCAAATAGCACTCTTGATTAAGGTTTACGTCCTAATCCTAATAAATACACTTCACTACTTCTGCCGCGTGATGCCTTAGGTTTACGCGTGACCACTTTATCAAACATGGTTCGCATATTTTTTACAATCTCCTCAAAACCTTCGCCTATGAATACCTTGACCAGAAAATTCCCACTTGGTTTCAGCCATTCCTTACTAAACTCCATGGCCAACTCAGTTAAATACGCTGCACCCGCTTGGTCAACGATAGTGATACCTGACATATTGGGTGCCATATCTGCAATTACAAGGTCTACTTGCTTAGCATTTAAACTTTTTTCTAATATTTTGAGTATCGCCTCTTCACGAAAGTCACCCTGGATAAATTCTACGCCTTTAATTGGCTCCATTTCTAGCAAATCTAAAGCAATAATGCGTCCTTGGCCTTTTAATCGCTGAACAGCGACTTGCGACCAGCTTCCTGGCGTTGAACCTAAATCTACGATTGTCATACCAGGCTTTATCAGCTTATCTTTATCGTCAATTTCTGTGAGCTTATATGCTGCACGGGCTCTGTAGCCTTCTTTTTGCGCACGCTTTACAAATTCATCATTGATATGCTCGTGTATCCAAGCTTTGCTGGAAGGTTTTAGTTTCATCTGTTAAACTGCTCGCCTATATAAATCAATAAGATAACTCAAGAAGATATACTGCCGTGAACTCAAAACAAATTAGCTACTTACGTGGCCTTGCCCACAACTTAAATCCAGTAGTCATGATAAGTAATAAAGGCTTATCAGAGGCTGTTTTAAAAGAAATTAACCTGAGTTTAGATGCGCACGAACTAATTAAAATTAAAGTTGCGGGTGATGATAGAGATTTACGCGCCCAATTGTTGGTAGATATCTGCGCGCAAACCAACGCAGTAGCTGTGCATCACATTGGTAAACAATTAGTGGCGTACAGAAAGTCAGCGACTAAACCTAAAATTGTCATCCCAACAAAATAAGCGATTGATAAAATAAATAATCTTTAATTAAAGCCGTTAACTTTAACGGCTTTATTTTTTATCTAGCCTTTAACACCACGACAAATCCCAATAAGCATTGCGTCACATACGCAATGCTTGCAACGCCATGCCAAGCTTTAAAGCGATCAGCAAAAACACTTTGCATCACATCAGCTGGAAAAGCATCGGCTTTAAGTTGCGCCAATAGTGGTTGAATACCGAAATGTCCCGCAAGTATTAATAGCAACATAACAAACAATGCCCAAATATAGGTCTGTTTCAACGCTTGCGTTCCGTAACCTAATAAGCGATGAATCAGTAGATAAAATGCCGAAAACAAACCTAAGTAAGACACATAGGTAAAAAATTGACCCGCTAGCTGACCTGCCAATTGATGATCTTGCAGTGTATGAAAAAGTGAATACGCGACGGCACCAGTTGTCCACAAAGCACCCACCCAGAATGTAATCAGGATTAAACCAAATTTATCTAGCCAATTATTAGTCATTAGATATATTTTACTTCTAAAATTTCATATTCTTTAACACCACCTGGTGCCATCACTTCCGCCACATCGCCTTCAGACTTGCCAATTAGACCACGTGAGATCGGTGAGCTGACTGAAATTTTACCATTTTTAATATCCGCTTCATCGTCACCAACAATTTGATAGGTAATGATAGTGCCACTATCCAAATCTTCGATTCTAACAGTTGAGCCAAATACGCAGCGACCATCCGCATGCAATGTGGTTGGGTCAATTATGGTGGCGTTAGACAACTTAGCTTCCACCTCATTAATACGTCCCTCAATAAAACTTTGGCGATCTTTTGCTGCTTCGTATTCAGCATTTTCTGATAAATCTCCTTGTGCACGCGCCTCGGCAATAGCCTGAATAATCTCTGGGCGATCTACACTACGCAAGCGAAGTAACTCTGCTTTAAGTAGCTCAGCGCCTTTAACCGTGACGGGGACTTGAATAACTGCCATGTTAGAACCTTATATAAAAAAAACAAACCACACCCAAACTGAGTGTGGCTTTAAGTAAAAATTAATTAATCAGTATTAAAGTTTATTTTAAGAAAGCTTTTTATGCAAGTCTTGAAGTGACTCAACCGTCAATTCTTGCATATGCGCCATGCCTACACATGCCGCTTTAGCGCCAGCTAGTGTTGTGTAGTAAGTCACTTTGTTTTGCAACGCGCTACGACGAATTTCGTAAGAATCAGCAACTGCACGCTTATCTTCGGTCACATTCACAATAAAGCTAATATCGCCATTTTTAATCATATCCACAATATGCGGACGACCTTCTGCCACTTTATTCACTGAAGCCACTTTTAAGCCATTAGCCATTAATGCTGTTGCCGTGCCTTTAGTAGCGACCAATTCAAAACCTAAATCATGAAGAGCATGCGCGATTTCAACCACTTTATTGTAATCTTCTTTACGCACACTAATAAAGGCTCTGCCACCTTCTGGTAACTTAGTCGAGGCTCCAAGCTGTGACTTAAGAAACGCTTCAGCAAACGTAGCGCCAACGCCCATGACTTCACCAGTAGATTTCATTTCTGGCCCTAGAATTGTATCTACACCAGGGAATTTAATGAAAGGGAATACCGCTTCTTTTACTGAATAAAACGGAGGAATAATCTCACGTGTCACGCCTTGCGCTTTAAGTGAGGTGCCTATCATGCAGCGTGCCGCCACCTTGGCCAGTTGTAAACCACAAGCTTTAGAAACGAATGGTACTGTTCGTGAAGCACGCGGATTCACTTCTAACACAAATACCGTTTTGCCTTGAATGGCAAACTGCACATTCATCAACCCTACTACACCTAAAGCGCGCGCCATTTGTTTAGTTTGGTCACGCAACTCATCTTGTAATTTTGCAGACAAGCTATAAGGTGGCAATGAGCATGCAGAGTCACCAGAGTGGACACCAGCTTGCTCAACGTGCTCCATAATACCGCCGATAATCACGTCGCCGGTGTTATCACAAAGCGCATCTACATCGACTTCTAACGCGTCATTTAAAAATCTGTCCAACAATACTGGTGATTCATTCGACACTTTTACCGCTTCACGCATATAACGCTCAAGCTGCGATTGCTCTTGCACAATCTCCATTGCACGACCACCCAGCACATATGAAGGACGAACCACAAGCGGGTAACCGATTTCCATCGCCAAACGGATCGCTTCGTCTGGTGTTCTCGCAGTGCGATTTGGTGGTTGTTTTAAACCTAATTCTTGCAACATTTTTTGGAAGCGTTCACGATCTTCCGCCATATCAATCGCATCTGGCGTTGTACCAATGATAGGCACGCCCGCTTTTTCTAAATCACGTGCTAGTTTAAGTGGCGTTTGCCCACCGTATTGCACAATCACGCCTACTGGCTTTTCTAGCGCCACGATTTCGAGCACATCTTCCAAGGTCACAGGCTCAAAATACAAGCGGTCAGAAGTATCGTAATCGGTCGAAACCGTTTCAGGGTTACAGTTCACCATAATGGTTTCGTAACCGTCTTCACGCATCGCAAATGCCGCATGCACGCAACAATAATCGAACTCAATGCCTTGGCCAATACGATTAGGACCACCGCCCAAAATCATAATTTTCTTTTTATTGGTTGGCGCTGCTTCGCACTCTTCTTCATAGGTTGAATACATGTAAGCAGTGTTGGTCGAGAACTCAGCAGCGCATGTATCCACGCGTTTGTAAACAGGACGAACCTGCAAAGCTTGTCTGTAAGCACGCACGGCGTGTTGGTCGGTATTGAGCAATGTTGCTAAACGCCTATCAGAGAAACCACTGCGTTTTAATTTCAGCATCGCTTGTTTATCTAAATCAGCAATTTGCTTGCCTTTAAGCGCTTGTTCTCTATCAATTAAATCTTTAATTTGAACAAGGAACCACTGGTCAATTTTTGAAATATCAAATACTTGCTCAACGCTCATGCCCATTCTAAAGGCATCGCCCACATACCAAATACGCTCAGGGCCAGGCACACCCATTTCTTTGGTTATAGTATCTAAATCTGTTGTTTTTTCATCCAAACCATCAACACCAACCTCAAGACCACGCAAGGCTTTTTGGAATGATTCTTGGAAAGTGCGGCCTATCGCCATCACTTCACCCACGGACTTCATTTGCGTCGTTAAACGTGAATCTGCTTGCGGAAATTTTTCAAAGGCAAAACGAGGAATCTTGGTTACCACATAGTCAATTGATGGCTCAAATGATGCTGGCGTTGCACCGCCAGTAATCTCATTACGCAACTCATCCAAAGTAAAGCCAACGGCTAACTTTGCCGCCACTTTTGCAATAGGGAAACCAGTTGCCTTTGAAGCTAATGCTGATGAACGCGACACACGTGGATTCATCTCGATGACAATCATACGACCATCATCAGGATTAATGGCAAACTGTACGTTTGAACCACCAGTATCCACGCCAATTTCACGCAACACCGCCAGTGAGGCGTTACGCATAATTTGATATTCTTTATCTGTCAACGTTTGAGCTGGCGCTACAGTGATTGAGTCACCCGTATGCACACCCATTGGGTCTAAGTTCTCAATTGAGCAAATGATAATGCAATTATCCGCTGAGTCGCGCACTACTTCCATCTCATACTCTTTCCAACCTAGTAGCGATTCTTCAATCAGCAACTCATTGGTCGGTGAAGCATCAAGACCGCGCTCGCAAATTTCTACAAACTCTTCACGGTTGTAAGCAATACCACCGCCGCTACCGCCCATAGTGAATGACGGACGAATAATCGTTGGGTAGCCAATACTGGCTTGCACTTGCAAGGCTTCTTCCATGCTATGAGCGACAGCAGAACGCGCTGAACCCAAGCCAATTTTAGTCATCGCTTCTTTAAATTTTTGGCGATCTTCAGCTTTGTCAATCGCTTCTTTTGAGGCGCCAATCAACTCAACTTTATATTTTGCTAGTACGCCGTGTTTATCTAAATCTAGTGCGCAATTCAGCGCAGTTTGGCCGCCCATTGTTGGCAACAAAGCGTCTGGACGCTCTTTAGCAATGATTTTCTCAACCACTTGCCAAGTCACAGGCTCGATATAAGTCGCATCAGCCATTTCTGGGTCAGTCATGATGGTCGCTGGGTTAGAGTTCACCAAAATCACACGGTAGCCTTCTTCACGAAGCGCTTTACACGCTTGCGCGCCAGAGTAGTCAAACTCACAAGCCTGCCCAATCACAATTGGACCTGCGCCGATGATAAGGATAGATTTAATGTCTGTACGTTTTGCCATGCTAATTTTTTACCAAAAAATGTGTGCTTTACTAAAAATTTTATCGTTTTACTTACGCTTTAATACAAACCAACTTAACAGTATCAGCACTATCGCTATCAAGAAGGTTAGTGAGATTACTTGTCCAACCCAAATGCATGCGCCTGCCAACATCAACCCAATCAAAAACAGAACCGAAGCAGAGGTTTTTCGCAACAAGATGCGAGAAGTCTCTAAAAACTCAGCCACTCCTTGCGGCACGTCTGCTTGGTTCTCAGCTTTTATTGTTTGAAATCTTGCTATCCAATCGCGCGGACTATACCAAATCGTTTGAATTTTTCCGTTTTCCAAGCAGTCTTCTCTTTGCATTACACGCCATAAAACAAATAATGCGCATATAGCAGCAATCACGTAAAGACTCTTATACGCTATGCTACGCTGCGGCTCAGGAAGGCTATCAACCCAACGGCGTATCCATTCCGACAGATGCAAAAATTCCATTTATGCACTTTCAAGCCATAAAAATTTAATCTTACCGATTACCTTCTAGCAGTTCCTGTAGCCATCATCTCAACAAATCTATCAAACAAATAACTCATTTCCGTTGGACCTGGGCTTGCTTCTGGGTGACCTTGAAAACTAAACGCTGGCTTGTCTGTACGTGCGATGCCTTGCAAACTTCCATCAAACAATGAAACATGCGTGGTTTTGATATTAGCTGGCAAATTCGCAGCATCAACCGCAAAACCATGATTTTGACTAGTAATGTATACACGTTTAGATTCAACATCTTGCACAGGATGGTTTGCGCCGTGGTGGCCGAATTTCATTTTGTGCGTTTTAGCGTTGCTCGCTAAGGCCAACAATTGATGGCCTAAACAAATACCAAAGGTTGGAACGCCAGTTTCGACAATAGTTTTGATCGCAGAAATCGCATAATCACATGGGGCTGGGTCGCCAGGGCCATTTGAAAGAAACACACCGTCTGGCTTATAGGCTAGCGCATCAGCCGCAGAAGTTTGCGCTGGCAACACCGTAACTTTACAGCCGCGAGAAACTAGCATACGCAAGATATTGCGTTTAACACCGTAGTCGTAAGCCACCACATGAAATTTTGGTGCGACTGCGTCAGTAAATCCTTTGCCCAACGCCCACTCACCTTCAGTAAACTCATAAGGCTTATCACAACTCACCACTTTAGCTAAATCCAAACCATCCAACCCTGGAAAACCTGTAATCGCAGCTTGTGCCAATGCAATGGCTGTTGCTTCATCAGTTTCGCCTGCTATTACCGCTCCAGTTTGAGCGCCTTTTTCACGCAATATTCTAGTTAACTTGCGCGTATCGATATCAGCAATTGCGACAACATTATTACTGGTCAAGTACTCAGAAAGTGATTGGGTAAATCTAAAATTACTGTGTGTAAGTGGTAAGTCACGGATAATCAAACCGCTCGCATACACTTGAGCAGACTCAACGTCTTCGAGATTCACGCCATAATTACCGATGTGTGGATATGTCAAGGTAACGATTTGTTTGGTGTAAGATGGGTCTGTGAGAATTTCTTGGTAGCCAGTCATTGAGGTGTTGAATACAACTTCACCGACAGTTTGGCCAGAAGCACCGATTGATGTTCCACGAAACACAGTTCCATCTGCAAGTACTAGTATGGCGGGCAGGTTTTGTGACACGGTAACTCCTTGGATTAAAACATTAATTAATTTTTTAGTGCTAAGTTCATCATAGTATTCGGTATGAACAAATGGCAGATACGCAAAACGGGAGGAGCTTTATACTCTTCCCGTTTCAGAATTAACGAATTATACCGACAAGCGGCATGCTTTTCAACTTTTGATTGTAACTTGATTGTAAAAAACCGCCTAGAGTTCTAAAGTAGCAGTAAATAAAAAAACGTTAAAGGTTAGTTATGAATAAATCGATTTCTCAACTTATTACTGAACACCACATCCATGAAATTGAGTGTGTGATAGCCGATATGACAGGTATCGCACGTGGCAAAATTTTACCTAAAGATTTGTTTTTAAGTGCTGGAGAAATGCGCTTACCTAAAAGTGTGCTGCTGAATACGGTAAACGGTCAGCAACCTGATAACGGGCCATATGTGGGCGATACCGACCCCGACATGATTTGCAAACCAGATATTTCCACCTTTAGAGTCGTACCTTGGGCGGCAGAGCCTGTCGCAGTTGTTATCCATGATTGCTTGGAGTGGGATGGCACGCCAGTGGCACTTTCACCTCGTGCTGTGTTGCGTCGTGTGATTGACCTTTACACGCAACGTGGATGGCGCCCTGTTGTGGCGCCTGAAATGGAGTTTTACTTAGTTGCACGCCAACAAAATCCACATGAACCTCTGCAACCGCCTATTGGTCGCACAGGTAAACCTGAAGCAGGCAGGCAAAGCTACTCGGTTGATGCGGTGAATGATTTTGACCCATTTTTTATGGAGCTTTCTAAATTCTGCGACGTGCATAGATTGGGTGTTGAGACTTTGATTCACGAAGCTGGCGCAGGCCAGATGGAAATTAACTTTACACATGGCGACCCACTAGAGCTTGCAGACCGTGTATTTTTATTTAAACGCACTGTGCGTGAAACCGCCTTACGTCACGGTATATTTGCCACATTCATGGCAAAACCGATGGAAGCTGAACCTGGCAGCGCCATGCATATCCACCAAAGCATTATTGATGCTGACGGCAACAATATATTTAGCAAAGCCGATGGCAGTGCTAGCCCAGAATTCTTTCACTATATCGCAGGCTTACAAAAATACGTACCGCAAGTGATGCCAATGTTTGCGCCCTATGTAAACTCGTATCGCAGGCTAGCGCCATTTATGTCAGCACCAACCAATGTACGCTGGGGTTATGACAATCGTACTTGTGGTATACGTGTGCCTAACTCTGATGCTAACTCAAGACGTGTTGAAAACCGCGTTCCAGGCGTTGATGTAAACCCCTATTTAGCCATTGCTGCCACCCTAGCATGCGGTTATCAAGGCATGATGGAAGCGCAAATGCCAACCGAAGCTCTTACTTCTAGCGCATGGAACATGGCAGATGAACTGCCTCATCATCTAGAAGATGCGATTGAACTACTGCGAAACTGCGCACCCATGCACGATCTTTTTGGCACAACTTTTGTTGATGCTTTTTGTGCAGTTAAAGAGTTGGAATACGGTACTTACAATCGCGTAATTAGCTCTTGGGAGCGCGAACATTTATTACTGCTGGTATAGTGATAGCTATCTGATGCCTCATAATTGATTTAACTAAAACTAGCACAATGAAAAAACTCTTAATAAACCGCCCAACAAAAATTATTGTTGGGCTATGTGTTTTTTATCTTTTATTTGGCTATTTTGCAGTCAATCCAATCGCACAAAAAATCATTCCTTGGGTGGTAGAAAAAAAGCTTGCGAGTCAAGCTGCTGTTGGCAAGGTGACTTTTGACCCTCTTCGCCTAAAAACTACCATCGACAACTTTAGTCTTAACAAAAAAGATGGTACTCCACTCGCGGGGTTTGAAAAACTTGTAGTCGATTTTGAGTTAAGCGGTCTATTTGATTGGGCTTGGAAATTTAAAGACATTAGCATCACCAAGCCACAAGCTAATATCGCAATATCATCCAAAGGTGCGTTAAATTGGTCTGACTTAATCACCAAATTAAACGAAGATAAAACACCGCCAAGTGACTCAATTCCACGCGTCGAAATTAATCACATTGCAATCATTAAAGGTGGTGTTAAATATTTAGATGAAAACCGCCCAGTAGCTTTTAAAGCCGAATTGTCGCCGCTAGACCTTGAGCTAGATAACTTTTCTACGCTACCTAAAGATCGTGGCAACTATCTCATTGCCGCTAAAATCCCTGATCAAGGCGGCACCTTAAAGTGGAAGGGAAATTTGGGTGTCAATCCTATTGCATCTAAAGGCTCTCTTGCCATTGATAATATTAGTCTTGCCAAAATGATGAGAATTGTGAAGGGCAATACATTGCCGTTTAAAGCAACAAACGGCAACATTAATGCGGGATTTACTTATGATTTTGCATTGCTTAACGACAAACCTAAAATTACATTAAATAATGTGGTACTAGGTGTAAACAATCTCGCTGGTAGCGTATTAAGTGTTGGCAATGTAGGTTTACAACAAGCTGCACTGACGGCTTCTAGCCTAGATTTCAGTATGCAAAATGTTCCTAAACTACAATTCCAAACTATTGCCCTCAAGCTTGATGCATTAACCTTACTAAAAAGTAGTAATACATCGCTATCACTCAAACAGACCACTGTTGAACTTCCAAAATTAGATATTGCGATTGAAAAACAGACACAAGTTCAGTTTCAAGATTTAAATCTAAAATTAACTGACTTAAATCTCAGCAATGACAAAAACACTTTGCTTACCTTACCCCAGCTTGAGGCAAAGCAAGTTGGCTTTGATTTATCTGAACGCCAAGCCAAAATTGCCCAAGTAACTTTACCCAACGGCGCTATAAAAGCAATAAGAAACAAAGATGGTATTGTTAATTGGCAACAGGCATTGTTTGCACCAGACACTCTAGTAGCAGATAACTCACCAGTAAAAGAATCAACGGCCTCTAGCGAGTCAGCGCCATTTAATGTAGATATTGCCAATGTGCAACTTGAACATTGGCGAATGGCCTTTCAAGACAACAGTTTTACTCACCCACTGCAAGCAAATATCGCAGACTTTAACTTGGGCTTTACAGTAGCTAGCCCTAGTGGCAACTTGCAAATCGGCAAGCTTCATAGTGAGGCGAATGGCATTTCGGCGAAATCTACATTATATGGCGCTCCAATCGCCAGTCTGCGAAGCGCCACGCTTAATCAAGGCCAGCTTGATATCAGTAACAAAAAAATTAACGCAGAATCTATCGTGCTATCTGGCTTAAAAACTGAGCTCAAAAAAGAGGTAAGCAAGCCATTTAACTGGCAGTCTATTTTAGAAACTGTGCCAAGTGCGCTCAATCAAAATTCAACTAAATCAAAAGCTTCCTCTAAAAAATCTGAATGGGATGTATCCGTCAATAAAATGGCGCTGATTGATAGTAGCGTGCATATTGAAGACCAAAGCCTAGCCAAACCGTTTGTGTTGAATATTGAAAAAGCAATGCTTGAGTTACGTGACACCTCAATCAATTTAGAACGCCCTATTCCAGTCAAAGCAGCACTACAAATAAAAGAAGGCGGCAAACTTAGTCTGCAAGGAAGATTAACCCCCTCCCCACTAAAGGCAGATTTAAACCTTAACCTAGCAGGGCTTTCACTTAAACCGCTCGCTCCCTATGTGAGTCAATTCGCTTTACTCAAACTCAGCGATGGCTCAGCTGACATAGCTGGCAAAATAGCCATTCAAGATAACAAGACTTTAGCCCTTATTTTTAATGGTGGCTTTAGCGTGAATAATCTGGCGCTATTAGAGGATGCAAATGATGCTCCATTCTTAGGTTGGCAACGTGTCAGCAGTGACAACCTAGAAGTGTCGTTGGGCCCCAATCATGTTCGCATAAGCGAATTGCAGATTGTAAAACCTACTGGAAAATTTATTATCCATGAAGATAAAAGCCTGAATATCACGCGAATTTTGCGTAATCAGACAAATAACAACGCCCCAAATTCCAATGCCGACATACCGCCGCCAGTATCTAAGCCTGTTGAAACAGCTATCAGCAATCCACAAACAGCTGCCACAAAAGCTGCCGTCGAAACAGAAGTCACAAATAACGCCGACTCAACACCAGCCACATCCCCTATCAACATCGATACCGTTCGTATTGACAACGCAGAGCTAGACTTTGCAGATTTATCGCTGAAACCTCAATTTGGCACGCATATTAATTCGCTCAGTGGCGTAATCAATGGAGTGTCTACCGATGTTGCCTCGGTTGCTCAAGTGGAATTAGACGGTAAGGTGGATGATTATGGTTCGGCAAGAGTGCGTGGCTCAGTTCAGCCGTTTAAGGCCACTAATTTTACTGATTTAAAATTAAGCTTTAAAAATCTTGAAATGAACAGACTTACGCCGTATTCAGGAAAGTTTGCCGGTAGACGCATTGACGCAGGTAAGCTCTCTGTTGACCTTGAATACAAAATCAAACAACGCCAGCTCGCGGGTGAAAATAAATTTATCATCAATAAATTGAAGTTGGGTGAAAAAATTGATAGTGCCGAAGCGGCAAACCTGCCTCTTGATTTGGCTATCGCCATTTTGGAAGATAGTGATGGCGTCATTGATCTGGATCTTCCAATTTCTGGAAGCTTAGATGACCCTAAATTTAGCTACGGAAGCATTGTTTGGAAAGCCATCAGAAATGTACTCAGTAAAATTGCAACTGCGCCTTTCCGTGCTTTAGGTAAGCTATTTGGATCAGGAGCCGATAAATTGGAAGCTATTAGTTTTGATGCTGGCAGCTCAAACCTCGCTCCTCCAGAGCAAGAGAAATTAAAAACAGTGAGTCAGGCATTGGCTAAACGCCCTGGGCTTACGCTAGGTATTAGTCCTAGCTATGAAACAGCACTTGATACACGCGCCATGCAGGAAAATATACTTAGACTTAAAGTAGCACAAGAAATGGGACTGAAATTAGCTGAGGGGCAACAACCAGGGCCTATAGACATTAGCAACCCTAAAACACAATCAGTCATTGATGACTTATATGACACACTGACGAAGAAAAGCTTAATTAAAAAATTAGCCTCTAAACTTGAAAAACCTAAAGAGGGACATTATCAAGAAGCTTTAGAAAAGCTAACGATAAGCGTTGAAGTAAGTGATACGGACTTGCAAACGCTAGCTAAATCTCGTGGTGAAGCAATACTAAAATCATTACTTGTGGCTGGCATCAGCAAAGATAAAGTGCGTATTGATAATGTAATTAAACTTGGCACTGGCGACAAAGCGATTAACACCAAACTAACGCTTGATGTAAAAGCCGCTAGCCCAAAAGCCGCAACACCTGATTTACCTTCAGTTTAATCTGCACCTGCAAGTCGCTAGCTCAAGACTAAGTTTATTAAAAAAGTGAGTAAACACTCTCTATTGCTGAATGCCTCGCATTTGCTTGTCGTGCATTTTAGCTAGTGATAACTGCGCGAGTATTGAGCCAATAAGCGCACAAAACATATCCCATTGCGTATCCCAAACATCACCTTGCGTACCCAAAAAAGCATCTGCTGCACCGCCTTCTAAAACGGCTGTCCACCACTCTATAAACTCATACATCACGCTAATGCTTAAACAAATACAGCATACAATAAAGAATAACCAGCGACCTGAAACTAATGGTGACTTTTTAAGCAAAATTTCTCGGGAGATAATAGCTGGAACAAAGCCTTGTGCTAGATGACCAACTCTATCGTAATAGTTGCGTGACCAATCGAATGTGTCACGCAACCAATTAAATAGGGGGACTTCAGCATAAGTGTAATGGCCACCAACCAATAGAATGGTAGCGTGAATCAACATTAGGAAATAAGCTAAACGTGTAAATTGAAGGTTTTTATAGCTAAAGATTAAAATGGGTATTACGATAAGAATTGGAAAGATTTCTAGCCACCAAGTGAAGCGCTCCAGCGGACCGATAGCAGACCACACAAATATTGGCAAAAGTATGGCTAACAATAACTGAAAGAAAAATTTTTGAGTGAGCAACATTGCTTACGCTAACATTATCGGCAAAGTTAATCTTCACTTGATATCAAAATATCATCTGCATACATCACAAACATATTGCGTCCCAAACGCTTAGCAGAGTACATCGCTTCATCCGCACACTTTAATAAGCTCACTGGCGTAGCACCATGCTTAGAATAAATCGCCACACCTAAGCTGCCACCGATTTGCAGCACTTTATCGTCAATTTCAAAAGGTTTGGTGAGCGCTTTGATGACTTTTTCTGCAGCAACCGTCGCTTGTTGCTCATCTTCAATTTTTGGTAACAAAATAACAAATTCGTCACCTCCAATGCGGGCAATGGTGTCCTCCGTGCGCAACAACTCTTTTAAGCGCTCGGCCACACTCACCAATAAGCGATCGCCCATTTCATGCCCATAATCATCATTCACTGCTTTAAAGTAATCTAAATCTAAGAACATGATAGCGACCATTTGCTTAGCACGTTTGGCAGTTTTAAATGCTTGCATGGCTCTATCGTCGAGCAGTCTACGATTTGGTAAACCCGTCAACGCATCGTAGTAGGCTAGCTCTGAAAGCGCAGAGGTTGAGTCAAATAACTGCTTGAGCAGATTTTCTACATACTGATTTCTAAGAATCAAGCCAGTTAACACTAACAAAAAGAATAAGGTGAGTAAAACGGGGAATAACATCCTATTGATTAATCGCTTATTCCAGCCTGCTGCGGCTACATCGACATTAAGCATCACAAAATTTTGCGTATTACTCGTCATGTTCACAGGCACACGTGCACTCACCCAAGAACCCCAATGATCAGTCACAGGGCCTTCTACAATAGCTTTTCTTGTATTCAATGCCCGTTTAAGCTCATCACTTGCCTCAGAAAAGACTTCTGTCAATTTGGATATTTCTGAAGCTGGCTGTGGGCTTGCGTCAAGTAAAAATCTCACTGAATGCTTTTCTTGAGTTTTATCTAAATAGAGCAAATAAATGAAATGACAATCCGAGTTAACTTTACAAGCGTTATTTAACTTTAAATTGAGCCCAGCTAAATCGCTTAATTTAATTTGATTGGGGTCAGAGTTTAAAGTTACCGCAAATGGCTGCCAATCAATAGATTTTTTGATAGTTTTAGCGTAAGTAATTAAATTGTTACGCATTTCTTCGTCTTGAGACTGCTTGGCGTGTTCAACAAACATCAACCCAGCAGCCAATGTCACTAAAAATAAAATGACATAGAAAAATCTTGGGCTGGTCAAAAACTCTTTAAATTTACCAGGCTGATTCATAGACATATCATATTAAAAGCTGAGCATAGTCTACTAGCTAAGGACTATTGTTTGAAGTTGCTTTACAAGTGTTTACATTACGCTAAATATTAACCTTACCTTAAACCAAGCACATCTTGCATATCAAATAAACCGACTGACTTACCAGATAAGAACTTGGCTGCACGTAATGCGCCTGATGCAAAGGTAGCGCGACTACTGGCTTTATGTGTTAACTCTACACGTTCGCCTATACCTGCAAACAACACCGTATGGTCACCCACTACATCGCCGCCGCGAACGGTAGCGAAGCCGATTGTACTAGGGTCGCGCTCGCCAGTAACGCCCTCACGACCATAGACAGCACACTCTTCTATATTGCGACCTAGTGCGCTGGCTGCGGCTTCGCCTAAACGCAATGCCGTGCCTGACGGCGCATCTACTTTAAAACGATGATGGGCTTCAATAATCTCAATGTCATAGCCTTCATTCAGGACTTTTGCGGCAGCTTGTACCAAATTAATCAGTAAAGACACACCAACACTTGTATTTGGCGCAAACACAATAGCAATATTTTTAGAAGCTACTTCAATCTGTAATTTTTCTTCAGCATTAAAGCCTGTCGTGCCGATTATCATTTTGACATGATGCTTTTGGCAAGCCGCCAAATACATCAAGCTTGCTTCAGGACGAGTAAAGTCGACTAAGATATCAGCACCTTTCAGCGCATCATCAATGTTATCGGTCACTTTAATACCAGATTTTTTGCCTTGTTGCTCACCAGCATCGCGGCCGAGCTGAGGATTTCCAGCGCGATCCAACGCACCATGTAATATTAAATCAGCATTCGAAAATACACATTCGAGTAAAGCGTGACCCATGCGACCAGAACAGCCCGCGATAACCACTTTTAAGGGATTTGCCATAATTCTACTTACCTGATAACTCTATATTTTTTAAAATCCAATTTTTTCAAGCATTCTGTCGAAAAAGCTTGGTTTACTTTCCGCTGGCAAATCTTTGGGTTTAGGCACCGATTTATTACCAGCTCTTGGGATTGTTGCTTCGGTATCAGCTACTCCAGAATCTTCAGCTAGCTTTAGATTCCTATCGAACTTCATTCCTGAAGCTGATTCATAAAGTTTAACTGCCGAAATCATTTGTACAGGCTCTGTTACGACAAGCTCTGTATTAACGACTTCTTTAACAACGACTTCTTTAGGTTTTACTATGGCAGACTCAACTTTGGCCGCCTTGATTTTAACTGGGTCAGCAACTGGCTGCGCCTCTGATTTCTTTTCAAGTTTTTTCTCTACAACTGGCTCTGGCGTTTTCACTGGTTCAATTACTGATGGCGATTCAATCAAGGGAGTAACTACAACAGGTAGCTCTTCTGGCATGGCAGGTGTTGCAGGCACATCAGCCATGGGAAGCGCTAATGGCACAGCCAAAATAGATTGTGGTTCCTCTATTGGTGTTGCGCTTTGCCTAGCTAGCTCCTCTTTAGCATCCTCTGCAGCCTTTTTTGCAGTTTCTTCTGCTTCGGCTTTAGCCCTAGCAGCCTCAGCTTCTTTAGCTAACTCAGCCTCATCTTTTTTCCAGAATTTTAACTTATCAATCACACCTTTCTCTTCAACTTTGCCTGCTGGGTTAATGACTCGAGTGCCAGCATTGTTAGCACCTTCATCAGCGTTAGCTTCACTACCTTTTGCAATCACGTCGCCACGCACTGTTTTTAGTGCTTCACCCTCAAAATCTAAAATCACGCGTCGCTGCTCAGTAACTTTACCTTTTTCGCGCATTTGGTAAACATAATCCCAGCGATTGCCGTGAAAACTATCTTGAATAAGTGGCGTACCCATAATGAAACGCACTTGCGACTTCGTCATGCCAGGTCGCAATTGCAATAACATTTTAGAAGTGACAACGTTGCCCTGCTGCACATCTAGCTTATAAGGTTTTATCGTAGGCAATGCCGTGCCACATGAAGCGCAGAGAACCGCTAATAAAATAATGGAGTAACGCAAAGTGGAAAAAATACGCATATTATGACTTTAGTTAGAATTAGCGTTAATATAACACGTAGAGTGCGAACCAAAAACACTGTCATTATCAAATGTGAGTAAACAACGATGCAAGATCAAAAAGACTTAAAAAACGCAGGCCTTAAAGCCACATTACCTAGGCTCAAAGTATTAAGCTTGTTTGAAAACAGCAAAGAACGTCATTTATCAGCTGAAGATATTTACAAAGTGATGCTAAATTCAGGTGAAGATGTTGGTTTAGCCACGGTTTATCGCGTTCTCACGCAATTTGAGCAAGCGGGCTTGCTCATCCGCCATCATTTTGAAGGTGGGAAAGCTGTGTTTGAACTCAATGGTGGCGGCCACCATGACCATATCGTATGTGTAAAATGCGGCCGAGTTGAAGAGTTTTATGATGCCGAAATCGAAAAAAGACAAGAAGCAGCAGCAGCAAAACTTGGCTTTAAAATGCAAGACCACTCACTCACCATTTACGGCATTTGCGAAAAACAACCTTGCGTGAAGTAGGGTTCATCGCAACAGCATCTCTTTAGCATGTTGGCGCGTTGTTTCAGTAATTTCTATACCACCTAGCATCCGCGCCACTTCCTGTACACGCGCCTCATCATCTAACACGGCAATTGTGCTGAGCGTTTGCTCATTGACTAGCGATTTACTCACGCGCAAATGATGTTTACCTAAAGCGGCTACTTGCGGCAAGTGGGTGATGACTAGCACTTGACGCTGACTTGAGTTTTTATCGGCTTGCGACTCACCTAATTGTTTCAACAACTGGCCCACAACCTCGGCCACACCGCCACCAATACCCACATCCACCTCATCGAATATCATGGTAGGGATGCTTTCTTTTTGTGCAGTGACCACTCGAATGGCAAGACTAATACGCGATAACTCACCACCTGAAGCGACTTTACTGAGCGGTCTTACCACTACCCCCGCATGTCCTGCCACCAAGAACTCAACTTGCTCTAGCCCATTAGCTGTTGGTGCTTGCTCTGTAAGCGCCACCTCAAACTTGCCGCCACTTAAGGATAAACGCTGCATTTCTGCGCTAATTTGTGACCCTAATTTAGCTGCTGCAGCTTTTCTACCATCGCTTAGCTGTTTCGCAAGCTGAATATAGTCCGCTAAAGCCTTTGCTTCTTGTTTAGCAAGCTCACCATCATTTGCAAATAGCTCTAGTTCAGCCATGCGCGCTTGTGATTTCATCAACAAATCAGCCAACTCTTCTGGTTTTACGCGATTCTTACGCGCAGTATTGTGTATGGTTTGTATTCTAGAATCTAGCTTTGCTAGCCCTTCAGGGTCTAGCTCTGCACGCTGAAGATAGCGATTTAGAAAGCGCGAGGTTTCTTCTAACTGAATAATAGCTGAATCTAAAGTTTCCGATGCTTCGGCCATTGCGGCATCATATTCACATAAATTTTGCAATTTATGCTGCACTTGCGTGAGCAAGCGCATGGCGGAAAGTTCACCCTCGCTCAATAACTCGCGACATTCTTCAACGCCAGCAATCAAGCCAGCCCCATTCGACAAACGCAAATGCGCTTGTTGTAATTCTTCCCATTCAGCAGCGCTTAATGCAATCTGCGCCAATTCGCGTGTGTTATCACGCAAATCAGCTAGCTCATCGGCATAGGCACTGGCGTTTTTTTCAACTTCCAAACGCTGCTGGTTCAGCAAGTGCCAGACTTTGTATTGTGCTGAAACCTGTACAGCCAAGCTTGATAAGCCAGCAAAGTTATCCAACACGTTGCGTTGCGTCGCTTGCTTTAATAAGGAGTGATGTGCATTTTGGCTATAAATATCCACCAAAAATTCGCCCAACTCTTTAAGTTGAGCCACAGTAACAGTCGCACCATTGATAAAAGCACGGGAGCGTCCATCGGCGTACATGACGCGTCGTAAAATCAGCTCGTTCGACTCATTTTCCATTTCCGCATCGTCTAACCATTGTTTTGCTTCAAAGTTATTCGCAATAGCAAAAATAGCGCTGATTTCAGCTTTATCACAGCCTGCACGCGTGACGCCACCTTCACCACGAGCGCCTAAAGCCAGCGATAAGGCGTCAATTAAAATTGATTTACCCGCTCCCGTTTCACCTGTAAGCACAGTAAAACCCGTTTCGAAGTCTAAATCGAGCTGATTGACAATCACAAAATCACGAATGGAGAGGCTTTGTAGCATAAAAAATTTAGCCCCAGTTCAGCTTGTTGCGCAGCATGTCGAAATAACAATAATCACTAGGATGCAATAGAGATACCGTTTGTTTTGCGCGACTGACAATAATTTTATCACCCACTTCTAATGCCACTTGAAACTGACCATCAAAGCTTAAATGCGCTTCGTCAAATTGCATCAAGTTAACCTCAATCAAACTATCGCTATGCACTGCAATGGGCCGGTTACTTAGGGTATGCGGGCAAATAGGTACTAAAGAAATAGCTTGTAGATTTGGATGCAATATTTGGCCGCCAGCTGAGAGCGCATAAGCCGTAGTACCCGTTGGCGTGCTGATAATCAAGCCATCAGCACGTTGTTTATGTACGAACTTATTATCAATAGTGACTTCCAGCTCAATTAACCGCAAAGCACTTTTAACCACCACATCATTCAATGCAAAATTAGCATGCAATAACTGTCCATCTCGTACCACTTGCGCGGTCAGCATCACGCGCGGCTCTTCAGTAAAATCGCCTGCTAGAATTTTATCCAACTGCTCCAGCATATCTTCAACACGTAAGTCAGTTAGAAAACCAAAACGCCCGCGATTAATTCCCACTAGCGGAACATTATCGTCAATCAGGCTTCGCGCCACACTCAGCATAGTGCCATCGCCACCCATGACGATAACTAAATCTACTTCATCACCAATACTTTGTAACGGTGCTGTTTTGTATCTAGTCAATTCAGCATGTTGTGCGGTATTTTCCTCTATCCACACGTCGATATTTTTTGCAGATAAATGTTGTGCTAAATTCGCCAAATCACTTTGCATGAGTTGCAAAGCAGATTGATTCATATATTTGCCGATAATGGCGATAGATTTGAAAGTTGTATCCATGATGAAATTAAATCACAGATGCCTTATTGCGCAAAGTGAAAGCTAAACATATAAACCTAAGCTAAGGATATAGTGAAGGCGTTTCATAAAGTCAAAGCGTTTCATGTGAGTGAATTTGATAGTTAACAGTATGATGAATGTCATAAATCGGGCAAAATAGTCATTTATGGATAAACGTGCGCAGATTTTATTAAAGACCTTGGTAGAGCATTACATTAGTGATGGTCAACCTATCGGATCGCGCACGCTACTTCAGCATTCCGGCTTAGATGTTAGCGCCGCAACTATTCGAAATGTAATGAGCGACTTAGAGCAACTTGGCTTTATTGCTAGTCCACACACTTCTGCAGGCCGCATTCCTACACAAAAAGGTTATCGCCTCTTTGTAGATTCACTGCTAACAGTAAAACCATTAGATACTCAAGCATTACAGCAGCTCAAAAATGGGCTGTCTTCACCCAATCCAACTGAGTTAATTTCTAATGCAGCAGATATGCTGTCGCAACTGACTCAATTCGCTGGCTTGGTGATGATTCCAAAGCACCAGCGTGTGGCTTTTAAACATTTAGAATTTTTACCATTATCTGAAACTCGGATATTAGTTATCATTGTCACCAGCGATGGCAATGTGCAAAACCGTATTCTAATAACAGAAAAAAATTACTCTCAAAGTGAGCTAACTCAGGCCAGCAATTACTTTAATGCAAATTTTTCAGGTCAAACCTTTGAAGAGGTGCAACAAAAACTGCATATTGAACTCCAACAAATGCAATCGGACATGAATCGCCTGATGGCAGCTGCGCTAGAAGCCAGCAGTAAAGCGGTTGATAACAATAAAGAAGGTGTTGTGATTGCAGGTGAGCGTAATTTGCTACAAGTAGATGAACTTTCCACCAATGTAAGTAGCTTGCGTAAATTGTTTGAGATTTTTGAGCGTCGTACGTCGTTAATGCAACTCCTTGATAACAGTCAACGCGCAGAAGGCATACAGATATTCATCGGTGGTGAAAGTGGGTACTTACCTCTAGACGAATGTAGCATGATTACTGCCCCCTATGAAGCTGATGGACAAGTAGTTGGCACACTTGGTGTCATTGGCCCAACACGTATGGCCTATGAGCGCGTAATACCCATTGTAGACGTGACTGCTAAACTTTTATCAAACGCATTATCCAATAATTAAAATAGAAAAATATATGGCCTATTACAACTCAGAAGCAAAATACGAACACGGCGACCAACTTAAAGTTGGTATTTTATTAGCTAACTTAGGCACACCTGATGCACCTACAGCTCAAGCTTTACGCCCCTATCTACGCCAGTTTTTAAGTGATACGCGCGTAGTAGAAATCCCCCGTGCGATTTGGTGGTTTATTTTAAACTGCATTATTTTAGTCATTCGCCCAAAAAAATCAGCTGAAAAATATGCGCAAGTATGGTTAAAAGAAGGTTCGCCTCTATTAGTTCACGCACAAAAACAAACGACTTTATTACGTGGATTTTTAGGTCAAAAAATCAACTCCCCTTTTGCCGTTGAATTAGGCATGAGCTATGGCAATCCAAGTATGCAGTCGGCGATTGATAAACTAAAAGCCCAACATTGCGACCGTATTTTAGTGCTTCCTCTTTATCCGCAATATGCGGCAAGTAGCACAGCATCAGCCATGGATGCCGTATTTCGCGTATTGCTCAAAACGCGCAACCAACCAGCCATTCGCAGTATACGCAATTACAACGACCACCCGGCCTATATTGCAGCGCTGGCTTCTAGTGTGCGTGAGCATTGGAAAATCAACGGCAAACCAAGTAAATTGGTAATGAGCTTTCATGGCGTGCCTAAAGTGCATTTAACTAGCGGCGACCCTTACCATTGCCAATGCCATAAAACTGGTCGTTTATTGGCCGAAGCTTTAGAGTTGAGCAAAGACGAATATTTAATCGCATTTCAATCTCGCTTTGGTAAGCAAGAATGGTTAAAGCCTTACCTTGCATCTTCGCTTGAAGATTTAGGTAAAGCTAAAACCAAACGTATTGATGTCATCTGCCCAGGTTTTAGTAGCGATTGCTTAGAAACGCTAGAAGAAATTGCCATGGAAGGTAAACATATCTTTCAAAGCAATGGTGGTGGCGAATACAACTACATACCAGCCCTGAATGAAAATGAAGCTTGGATACACGCCATGACGGCGATTGCCCTTGAAAATCTACAAGGCTGGGTTTCAACTGAATGGGATATTGGCACGGCAAAAAAAGACCACGAAATGACTAAATTACGCGCGCAAGCTATGGGCGCTAATCAATAAGCGTTATACTTTTGCTTTAAGCTGACTAAACGAACTTATGATAGTAATTACTGGCGGTGCAGGCATGATAGGCTCTATCATCGCGTGGCACCTCAATACAAAGCTGCAACGTGATGACATGGTGATTGTTGACCGCATCACGCATGAAAACCAATGGCAAAATTTGGTGAAACGCCAATATGTGCAATACTTGGATAAAGACCAACTAATGCCGTGGTTAGAAGGCCGTAGCGATGTTGATGCCATCATCCACATGGGAGCTATCAGCGCAACAACTGAGCGCGACTTTAACAAACTTGTTGAAGCCAATATTCATTACTCACAAAATCTTTGGTCTTGGTGCGCCAAAAATAATGCGACTTTTTTCTATGCAAGTTCCGCTGCAACTTATGGTGATGGCGAGTATGGCTATAACGACGTTTCAATCGATAATCTTCGTCCATTAAATGGTTACGGCTACTCTAAACATTTTTTCGACCAATGGGTTTTGCAGCAAGTAAGCAAGGGCCTAAGAACGCCGCCTGCTTGGGCTGGCTTTAAGTTTTTCAATGTCTACGGCCCGAACGAATACCACAAAGAGCGCATGGCCAGCGTAGCATTTCATAGCTTTAACCAATTTAAAGAGACTGGCTCAGTGAAGCTTTTCAAAAGCCACAAAGAAGGTTATTCAGATGGCATGCAACTGCGCGATTTTGTCTATGTTAAAGATGCGGCAGCGGCCGTTATACACTTTGTAAATGCTGCGTTACATGGTAAGCCATGCACTAATGGCATCTACAACATCGGTACTGGCAAAGCCCGTGCCTTTAAAGATTTAGCCACTAGCGTGATGACTAGCATGGGCAAAGCACCAAACGTTACCTACATAGATATGCCTGAAGATTTGCAGGGTAAATACCAATACTTTACCGAGGCTACTTCAGCTAAACTACGCGCTGCTGGCTACACACAAGCCTTCTGTAGCTTAGAAGAAGGTGTGCAAGACTATGTGCAGAATTATTTAATGCATAACGATGCTTACTGCTAATAAGCGGTTATTTGAAGAAGGTAAGTATGACCAATCAAACTGAATTTTTGCTGAGTGAATTACAAGCACACACGGAAATGTTTGCACAATTGCAAGGCATATTTCCACAAGTAAAAGCGGTTGCAAATGAGATGCGCGCGACCTTGCTACGCGGTGGAAAAATCTTAATTATGGGCAATGGCGGTAGTGCGGCTGATAGTCAGCATATTGCCGCAGAAATTGTCGGTCGCTATAAAAAAGAACGGCGTGGCTGGCCTGCAATCGCCCTCACGACCGATACTTCTATTCTAACTTCAGTGGGTAACGATTATGGCTATGACTATATTTTTGCCCGTCAAATCGAAGCATTATGCAGACCTGAAGACTTAGTCATTGGCATTACAACATCAGGCAACAGCAAAAACGTAGTGAATGCCATTATAGAAGCCAATTCAATTGGCGCAACGACTGTAGGCTTAACTGGCGGTACTGGCGGCAAGTTAACTGAACTATGTAAATTTAACTTAGTGATGCCAAGTAGCGATACGCCTCGCATTCAAGAAGCGCATATTTTTATTGGTCACAGCCTATGTGGCATGCTTGAAGCAGATTAAGTTAAAGTTTAGCTAAAATTAAAACCTCAAATATGAATGCACATTTAATCGAGACTGTTCGCCAGTTTACCAACAGTAAAAAAACAATCTTAGTCATTGGCGACGTCATGCTAGACCGCTATCTGATGGGTAACGTTAACCGCATTTCACCTGAAGCACCTGTACCTGTAGTGTTACTCAAGCAAGCAGAAGATCGTGCTGGTGGCGCAGCAAACGTAGCTGCCAACTTAAGCGGATTAGGCCTACCGACACAAATCATTGGCTGTTTTGGCGAAGATATCACTGGTGAAATTCTAAAGAGAATTATCTCTGAGTCAGGCATTGGTATTGATCATTCAATGACATCAACATCAAGACCAACCGTCTCAAAAACAAGAGTCATGAGCGGCAATCAACAAATCGTTCGTATCGATGATGAAAGCGCAACTGCATTCAGTAAAGATGAAAACACGCAGTTATTAGCCAATATTGCAAAAGCGCTAGATGCAAAACCAGCCATGGTCATTTTGTCTGATTATGCTAAAGGCGTATTAAGTGACAGCACATGTAAAACCATCATCGAAAATTGCAAAAAATTGAACATCCCTGTGATTGCTGACCCTAAAGGTCGCGATTACAGCAAGTACAAAGGGGCATACACACTTACCCCAAACAAAAAAGAAACAGCCGAAGCTTGCGGTGTTGACATCAACCAGACAGAGGTTTTACTCAAAGCTGCAGAACAACTGAAAAAAATATTAGATTTAGACTTTCTCGCAGTGACTCGTGGCGAAGAAGGCATTTCGCTTATTGATGACAAACAGATTCAACACATCCCAGCAACAGCAAAAAAAGTATTTGATGTTTCAGGGGCTGGTGACACGGTAATCGCCACGCTGGCAGCTGGCTTAGTACACGGTTTAAACCCACATGATGCACTACAACTTGCCAATATTGCTGCGGGCATTGTAGTTGGCAAAGTCGGTACAGTGCCAGTCTCTCAGACAGAGTTATTAAAAACATTAGTTAGTGAAGATGGGCAGTCGCAAATTGACAAGATTTGTGACCTGGCTCAACTGACTGAACTTGTTCACCACTGGAAATCCAGTCACCAAAAAGTAGTTTTTACCAACGGCTGTTTTGATTTATTGCATGCAGGCCATGTGACCTATTTAGAAGCCGCTAAGAAAACTGGCGACAAACTGATTTTAGGATTAAACACAGATCGCTCTGTAAGTGCGCTTAAAGGCCCTACGCGCCCTGTGGTACATGAGGGTGATAGAGCGCGTGTGCTTGCCGCGCTAGCTTCAGTAGATGCAGTGGTTTTATTTGACGACGACACGCCATTACAATTAATCGATGCCATACGCCCAGATATTATCGTAAAAGGTGACGATTACACAGAAGATCAAGTAGTAGGCGGCACTGAGGTTAAATCGTGGGGTGGAAGTGTCAAACTAATTCCATTAGTGCAAGGCCGTAGTACTAGCAACATCATCAAAAAATTAGGTTCATAGAGAACTAGGCACATAGTGGCAAAGCAGCAATCTAAGCAATCTAAAATATTAGTTCTCGGCCCCTCTTGGGTTGGCGATATGGTGCTTGCACAAAGCCTGTTCAAAACGCTTAAATTAAATGACCCTGACTGTGTCATTGAGGTTGCAGCGCCCGCATGGACATTACCGCTCATAGAACGCATGCCAGAAGTGAATAAAGGCATTGCATTACCCTTTAAACATGGTCAATTTGCGCTATTTGAACGCATTAAGTTTGGTAAAAGTCTGCGTAATGAAAGCTATACCCAAGCAATCATTCTGACCAACTCTCTCAAATCTGCCATCTTGCCTTTTTTCGCGAATATTCCACAACGTACTAGTTTTTTAGGTGAAATGCGTTATGGCTTGGTAAATGATGTCCGTCAACTAGATAAAACCAAGCTGCCGCGCACTGTGGATAGATTTGTTACTTTGGGTTTAGAGAAAAACTCCCCATTGCATGACAACATTCCTAATCCATCACTCATCGCCAACAAAGACAATGCGCTCGCCGTCTTAAAAGAGTTAGGCATCCCATCGCTAAGCAATCAAATATTGGGGCTATGCCCAGGCGCGGAATACGGCGAAGCCAAACGCTGGCCTGCCGAATATTACGCTGAAGTAGCACGTGAAGCGCTAAGAAAAGGCTGGCAGGTGTGGCTATTTGGCTCTGAAAAAGACATTCCTGTCACTACAGCCATCAACACTTTGAGCAACAATCAATGTGTTGATTTAGGCGGAAAAACCAACCTAAGTGAAGCGATAGATTTAATGTCACTTTGCGATAACGTCATCAGTAACGATTCTGGGCTCATGCATGTTGCAGCGGCGTTAGATAAAAAATTGATTGCAATATACGGTTCATCCAACCCTTATCACACGCCACCTATGAGCGATCAGGCTATAGTTGAATATTTGAAGCTAGAGTGCAGCCCATGCTTTAAACGTGAGTGTCCGCTTGTACATTTGAATTGCTTGAAAAATATAAAGCCTCAGCAGGTTATTGATAACCTAAATCTTCCAAATTAAATAACCAACCAAAACAATCAAAGAAAACTTTGTGATTTTGTAAATGGTTTTATTCCAGTTTTTAAAACGGCGTCGATACTGCCCAATCACCCACGCAATATAGAAAATTTTGTTGATAAAGCCTGTTTGGTCGCCATCATCATTTGGCGAACTCGCAGCAGTGACAATATTTTTTGCTAGCCAACGATTCACTGCTTGCGCCCAAAGATAGCGCATGGGTCGCTCAACATCGCAAAACAAAATAATTCGGTCTTGGTCTGTGCGGTTATAAGCTTCGTGGATATAGGTTTCATCAAACATCACGGCTTCGCCATCTCGCCAGCTATAAGGCACGCCATCAACGTTAATAAAACACTCATCATTATTCGGTGTAGTTAGGCCTAAGTGATAGCGTAATGAGCCACCATAAGGATCACGATGAGGATTAAGCTTTGCGCCTGGCGGCAACTCCGCAAACATGGCGGCTTTGATGCTTGGGATTTTGTTTAATATTTCCACCGTTTTAGGGCAGTAGATTGCAGCTGAAGGATGTTGTGCGTCGTACCACTTTAAATAAAAGCGTTTCCAGCCTGTTTTAAAGAACGAATTAAAGCCTGCATCGTTATTATTTTTTGATGCGGCAATGCGCTCTTGCTCACGCATATTGAGGGCTTCTTCCCGAATAATCTGCCATGAGTCCGTGACGACTTGCATCTCAGGAAAAGTGCTTGTTGGTAGATAAGGCGTGGTTGGCACTTTTGAAAACATATACATAAACATATTAAATGGCGCGACAAAAGCTGAATGGTCAAATAACTGTTTAAAAATTGGGTGGCGCACTTTTCCACGAAAATGAATAAAGCCAACACCCAATAAGTACACCATGACTATAGAATATTTCATGCCAAATAGACTTAACCTTATGATTGAACTGCAAAAATAGAACTACGATTATTATACAACTATCAACTAAGTCATAGGCTAACCAACTAAAACGATATATTAAGATTCGCTTTGTTACTAAGACTGACTAATTGAGCAATATTTCTTAGTACAGTTAATTGATTGGCCGTACAAAACTCTTGCCAATCAGGCACTTCTGTCCAGTCACTTAGAAAAATAAAATCTAATCCAGCACGATTTGCAGCTTCAAAATCATATTTGCTATCGCCTAAAAACAAGGCTGGTAGTTGAATGTTAGCATTTGCGATTTCACGTGCCAGCACTTCAACTTTATTGTCTGGGCTACCAAACAAGCCACCATCAAACATGTGGTCAATTTTACGTTTGGCAAATAACGTGCGAATTTCTTGCTGATCACCACCTGAAAGTATCATCCAGTTGGCATTGGGCGTAGCTGTGCGTAAGTCAAATAGGCCTTTTGCCAAGTCACATTGCATTAAGCCAGTTTCCAGCTCTTTGCTAAAACCATCTAATAAAGCTTGAATGGCGGCTTCAGTCACGGGCTGAAACAGAATCTCACGTAGGTAATAATCAAATTTATGGTACCGCGAAATGCCACCAAGACTCACATGGTAATCTACTAGCGCTTGAGCTTGTGCATCAGTTGCACCTAGCGTTTTTGCGGTACGAAAATAAGCTTCTGTTTTGACCACATTGGAATCAAGCACCACACCATCACAATCAAACACGATGGTTTTATATTTTGTAATATCAATTTTCAAAAACTATTCCTAAAAGTTAGATCGTCAAAATCTACTAAACAAAAAGGGCTAGGCAAATGCCCAGCCCTATTTTAAAGTTAGTTAAAAAAGATTATGCCGCTTTAATCGCGCTAGCTTCTTTTGCTAGTTTTGTAATGTGAGCCCAATCTTTACGCGCAACCGCATCCGCTGGTGTTAGCCATGTACCTCCACAAACAACAACGTTTGGTAATGCTAAGAACTGTGGTGCAGAGTCAACCGTTACACCACCTGTAGGGCAGAATTTAACATCTCCAAAGGGACCCGCGAAGCCTTTAAGCAAGTTGATACCACCCACAGCTACTGCTGGAAATAATTTTAGAAAGTAATAATCATCAGCGTTTGCCATCATGATTTCTGAACCAGTAGACACGCCAGGCAACAATGACAAGCCAATTTTACGTGCGAATTGGCCTAACTCACTTGTGTAGCCTGGACTCACAGCAAACTTACAACCTACATCAAGCGAAGCTTGTGCATCTTTTAAATTACGCACTGTGCCAGAACCCATAATCGCGTCTGGTACGTGTTTAGCGATCTGCTCCATGGCTTGCAACGCGCAAGATGAGCGCAATGTCACTTCCAACACGCGTATGCCGCCTTCAAGCAAAGCTTCTGCCATTGGCACTGCATCTTCGACATTGTTAATCACAATCACAGGAATGACTGGGCCTTGTTTAGCTAAATCTAATGTATTCATGTTTTTCTCTAATTTTAATATTAATTCAAATTTACTTGTTTAGTTACAGCCAAGTCACTGCGCCTTCTTCAGCTGACATTACATTTCTACGCATGCCACCAAACAACTCGCGACCAAAGCCATGTGCATTGCTGTGACGCTTAGTATCAGAAAGCTCTTCTACTTCACGCTCTGCCCACTCATCTTCATCTACCAACACGTTCACCATGCCAACCGTTGCGTTTAAGCGAATAATATCGCCAGTACGCACCTTAGCTAAAGGGCCGCCAGCTGAGGCTTCTGGCGTTAAATGAATAGCTGCTGGAATTTTACCTGATGCACCGCTCATGCGACCATCCGTAACAATAGCCACCATAAAGCCTTTATTTTGTAGAACTGCTAGCGGAGGTGTGAGTTTATGTAACTCTGGCATACCATTCGCCTTAGGACCTTGGAAGCGTACAACCGCGATAAAGTCTTTTTCAAGCTCACCACGATCAAACGCTTCAAGTAACTCTTCTTGTGCATCAAATACAATCGCTGGTGCTTCAATAATATGGCGGTCTGCAGGCACCGCTGAAATTTTAATGACACTACGACCTAAATTACCTTTAAGTAAACGTAAGCCACCTGTTTCGCTGAATGGATGCTCAACAGTGCGTACAATAGTTTCATCACCACTTTCTTCAGGGTATGATTTCCACACTAATTTACCGTCTTCTTTTACTGGCTTTTTACCAAAATCATGCAAGCCACCATTGGTCACAGTAAATACGTCTGGGTACATATAGCCCCCTTCAATCAACTCGCGAATTACAAAACCAGGACCCCCAGCATCTTGAAACTGATTAACATCAGCTTTGCCATTTGGATAGACGCTGGCTAACAACGGTGTGGTTTTAGCTAGGTGATAAAAATCTGTCCAATCAATGATAATGCCTGCTGCACGTGCAACTGCAACCCAGTGGATCAAGTGGTTGGTTGAGCCGCCGGTAGCCAATAAAGCTACCATCGCATTCACAATCACATGTTCGTCGACTAGACGACCAATTGGAGTAAAGTTTTGTGGTTTGGTCATATCCAATACTAATTTAACCGCTTCGCGTGTTAAATCTTCGCGCATGCCGTCAGCTGGGTGAATAAAAGCTGCACCTGGCACATGTAAGCCCATCGCCTCTAGTAACATTTGGTTGCTATTCGCCGTACCGTAAAATGTACAAGTGCCTGCACTATGATAGGCAGAAGATTCAGAAGCCAACAACTCGTCACGTCCAACCAAACCTTGTGCATACTTTTCACGCACTTTAGATTTCGCCGTATTATCCAAACCCGTACTCATTGGACCCGCAGGGACAAATATGCAAGGTAAATGACCAAACTTGAGTGCACCAATGAGCAACCCCGGTACAATTTTATCGCACACACCAAGTAACATTGCCGCATCAAATACATCATGCGAAAGCGCAATAGCAGTGCTCATGGCAATGACATCACGACTGAATAATGACATTTCCATACCCGGCTCGCCCTGCGTAATGCCATCGCACATTGCAGGCACGCCGCCAGCCACTTGCACCGTAGCACCATACTTATGCGCTTCATCACGAATAATAC
>JBBQLN010000018.1:0-50648 GCA_038327905.1 Burkholderiales bacterium | reverse complement strand
GACAAGTCTCACAGCTCTTAGTCGTTGGGAAGTGAGCCGCTGATTTACCTAAGGCTGTTGTACCGTTGTGGCAGGTTGCACAGCCAGCAGTGATGCCCGTGTGGTTCATCGTTGCACCACCCTTGAAGCTGGTTGTGCTCTTATGGCAAGTTTCACATGCTGCTGTTGTTTGAATATGTGTGCTTGGTTTTTTTACAATGTTAGGGTATCCACCACCGTGACAGGTTGAACAACCGGTAGTGATACCACTATGGTTCATTGGCGCTGGTGTGAACGTCGTTGTATTGGTGTGACAAGTCTCACAGCTCTTAGTCGTTGGGAAGTGAGCCGCTGATTTACCTAAGGCCTTTGTACCATTATGGCAGCTCGCACAGCCCGTGGTAATGCCCGTATGGTTCATTGTCGCACCACCCTTGAAGCTGGTTGTGCTCTTATGGCATGTCTCACAATTCGCAGCCGTAACTATGTGTGTGCTTGGTTTAGACTTTATATTAGCAAACGAACCATTATGGCAATTAGCACAACCTGAAGTGATGCCTGCATGACTCATAGTTGCTGATACAAAGGTTGTCGTGCCTTTATGGCAGGTTTCGCATGCCGCAGTCGTCGGGAAATGTGCTGAGGATTTACCTTTTGCTGTTGAGCCGTTATGACAGGTTGCACAGCCAGTAGTGATGCCTTTATGATCGAACTTTGCACCCTTAAAGCTATTAAAGTTTGTATGGCAGGATTCGCACGCCGCTGATGTAGTAATGTGTGACGCAGACTTACCTAACGCATCTTTATTGTTGTGGCAGCTTATACAATTACCAGTTACACCTGCCGCTGCATGATCAAAACCTTTAGCAGGAAGCCAACCAGTGGTTGAGTGACATTTATCACATTGATCACTACTTGCAAAGTGTTTAGCTGGTTTACCAGATTGCTTGGAATTGTTATGGCATGTGGAACATGAGCCTGGCGCAATATTATCGTGTTTAAAAGTAGCTGGTAACCACCCGGTAGCCTTATGGCAGGCTTCACACTTACTGTCAGAAGCCACATGATTGCTAGGTTTTGCGGTTGCTAGTACACGTGAACCCTGAGCATGACAACCACTACACTCTTTAGGTGTTCCTTTAAACACTCCTTTAACGTGACAGCTTTCACAATTAACCCTAGAGTGTGCACCAGTTAACTGAAAACCCGTTTTACTATGATTAAATTTTACTGCTTCATGGCTTTTTTTGTCAGCAGCATGAGCATCACCCGAAGCAAGAGAGAAACTGATCAACAACGCAACGAAAAATAAGCCAACCCAACGCATCATTGCCGATATACGGTCATATTGCGTAGCATCCATCAATTTAGTTGTCATCGTTTGTGTCATTTAATTTCTCCCCGAGGAGTTGTTGGCTGGCAGCGCACATGCCAGATAAATCGTCTTAAAAAACTTTGAACTTTAAATTTCATTGACCACTCAATGAATACATCAAGTTCAACAGACTACATTTTTTCATAAAAACATGGCATTTGTGTGACAATTTCACACAAACTCAATAATACGTGTGATAATTTCACACGTCAATAACTTTGTGTAAAAAAATCCCACATATTTTTACTAACATTTGTATAATTCAACCAATGAATAAATATGCTGAAGTTTCTTCTGATAATCCTGTAAAGGAAAAGGTACTCTCTGCTTTGCAGAGAGTGCTGAAGCCGCTCGTCAGACTGGCGCTAGCGCAAGGCATAAACTATCAAATGCTGATAGAAACCCTAAAAATAGTTTTTGTACAGGTAGCTGAAGAAGACTTCAAGTTATCACAACGCGAACAGACGGATAGCCGAATAAGCCTTCTAACAGGTCTACACCGAAAAGATGTACATCGATTACGCGATCAACCTGAAAGTTCACAAACGCCCTCACTCGTAACGCTAGGCTCTCAATTAGTTGGCCTATGGATAAGTGATGCTGATTTTATTGATTCGAATGGCAAACCTAAGGCTTTAGCTCGCTTGTTAAGCGTTGGTGGTAACGCGTCTTTTGATCGTCTCGTAGCGCGCGTGAGTAAAGATATTCGGGCGAGGCCAGTACTTGATGAATGGCTAAGATTGGGTGTAGTTTATTTAGATAAGAATGATTGTGTATGCCTTAATTCTGAAGCCTTTGTGCCTAGCGAAGGATTTGAAGAAAAATTATTCTTTTTCCAACAAAATATGCATGACCATGCCGCAGCAACAGCGCATAATTTAATGAACTTAACACCTCCCATGTTAGAGCGTTGTGTTTACTACGATGGCCTGACCTTAGAGGCTATCAACGAATTAAAAGCACTGGCAGAAAATCAAGGGATGTTAGCGTTAAAAGCGGTTAATGCTCGTGCAATTGAATTACAAGCTAAATTTCAAAATACTACCGATGCAAATCAGCGTTTTACTTATGCATTATATTTTTATCATGTAAATGAAAATCTTGGTGCTAAATTGCCACATCAGTTCTATCGTAGAAAAACAGTTCGGATTGACTAAATGTATATTTTGCATCTCATGCCTAACGCCATTTCAAGCTTAATTAACTAGAGGATTAGTTAATATGATATCTATTAAACACAACTTCATCGCTATTTTAATGATGGCAGTGTCATTATCGGCAAATGCAAACCCTTGTGATGATGGCGGTATAGGTGGAACAGGCATCCCACTGAGTCGAGGTATTGGCGGCACTGGTATTACTTCTAATACGTCGGCAGGTATTGGTGGCACTGGCATTAGCACTGCGCAAAAAGGCATTGGTGGGACAGGTTTAACTGACACTCAAAAAGGAATCGGCGGAACAGGTATAGAGGCCGATAGTGGCATTGGTGGTACAGGCATTGTAGGTATTATTACTGGCTTTGGTAGCATATGTGTCAACGGACTAGAAATTCATTACTACACCGATACACCAGTAGACGTGGATGGCAAAAAAATAAGTAGCGAAGCTTTATCTATAGGCCAAGTGGTAGCCGTGAGAGCTAATGGTAAGGAGCAATCACTTGTTGCAAGAGAAATTCACGCTTTCCATCAAGTGACTGGGCCGATCACCGCTATAGATGTTACAGCCAAAAAAATAAAAGTCATGGGACAATCAGTGAACGCAAATGATGCTCAAATCAACAATATGCAGGTTGGTCAATGGGTAAACGTAAGCGGCCTGCGTAATGATGATGGCGGCATTGAAGCCAGTCGCATAGACCAAACTATGGAGCGCAAAGTAGCTCGCACTGTTGGCAACTTAAACATGCAAGGCAATAAAGTCTATGTAGGTGGTACTAAAATAGATAATGTAACTAAAATGAATGGTCACTCAAATGCCGATGCTCGCTTAACTGGTATTTGGGATGGCAACTCCTTTAGCGTTAAGGACATTAAGCCTGGTCCTGTGAGTGATTTACTACAAAAAGTTGAGGTTTTCCATGTGCAAGGTATTGCTGCAAACAATATAGCTAATGGACAAGTCAGACTTTCTGGACAAAATGTAGCCGTACCAGCTAATACTAAAGTTTTAGGCAATACTGCGTCTAACATACAAGGCAAACCGATTGTCGTGCATGGCCAAATGAAGGATGGCAAAGCGACAGCACAATCAATCGAGTTGCGTCCGATGAAAACTGAGTTTAAAAGTCGCCAAGATCATCAGGAGAGTAGTCCTCAATCTAAATCATCCAGAGAATCAGGCGAAAAAGCTTCTATGAAAGAAAATGAAGCGACTGAGCTGAATAAAACTGAGCATAAATCTAAGAAAATTGATAAAACTGAACTCTCAGAACGAATTGCTAAACACGATAGAGTTGAAAAGGTAGAGAAAGTTGAAAAAGTTGAGAAAGTCGAAACTCCTGATAAAATAGAAAAAATTGAGAGAGTCGAAGTTCCTGACAGAATTGAAAGAGTCGAAAAGGTTGAAAGACATGACAGTGATTAAAAATCATTAATAACTTTAAGTCCTTTTGTAGTACTTTGAATCGAAATAAATAGATATTTACTCGTAGAAATACACACAATAAAAAATAAACTATGAATCTTAAAATAAAGCTCAAAATAGCAGGCTTGTTCGCCGCTTCAATTAGCCTTCTACCCATTACTACTAATGCTGAGGGCTCCCTCACCTTAACTAGTGGTGTGGATTACAGCTCTGGCAAGTATGGGCAATCAGAATCTACTGACATTACTTATATTCCATTTATTGGTAAATATGAAACTGGCAATACAACGCTAAAACTAACGGTGCCTTGGGTCAAAATAACAGGCCCTGGAGATGTGGTTGGTGGAAGTTCGCCAATAGTATTGAGTTCATCAAATCGTCCTGTTACCACAGAATCTGGATTAGGTGATATTGTATTTTCTGCTACTCAAAGTGTTGCGCAATTCGGCGAAAAAAATCCACTCTTATTAGATTTGACTGGGAAAGTTAAATTTGCGACAGCTTCTAGTTCAAAGGGACTCGGCACTGGTGAAAATGACTATACTTTGGAGCTTGACGCCTACAAACCTATTAATAAAGCAATAACTTTATTTGGCGATATTGGTTACAAAAAGTTAGGTGATCCTTCTGGAGTTAATTTGAATAATGTTTGGTTTAGCTCAGCAGGATTTGCCTATAAATTCAACTCTGCTACCAGCGCTGGCATGATGGCGGACATTAGGCAGGCCACATTAAATACCTCCCAACCACTGAGAGAAATAACAGCGTTCTTAACACATAAATTTAACACAACTTATAAATTACAAAGCTACATTACTAGTGGGAATACCAACGCCAGCACAGACTTAGGTGGCGGCATTATGTTGGGAATGGCTTTTTAACTATTTGAATTTTCAACAAGCTGCTGAGCTAGCAAGCCCAGCAGACCTCTCTTATTAATCAAATCTACCTCGACACTCCTGCCCCTATTTTCAGCTCAACCCAAGTATTAGAAACGTGGCAGCGCTCACATTGACGGCCAAAGCTTCCATCATGCACATCATCAGATGAGTGACAATCTCCACAAGTAACCGAAGTTACAAGCTTAGGGCCTTTTGATGGGGTTCTGTGGCACTCATAGCAGCCTATGCCTTTATGGCCACCATCTAATTTAAATTTAGTTTTCTTATCATGATCAAAATCCCATGCTTTCCAATCACGTGCATTATGGCAACTTTCACATTTAGGACCTAATTTCAACTTATGTACATCATCCTTAGTATGACAGCTTACACAATCTGTTTTTGCATCTTTAAACTCAGGTGTCAGGTGACACTTTTTACATTCAACTTGATAGTGCTTGCCTAAAAGTGGAAACTTGGATTTAGCATGATCAAACTTAGCATCTTTCCATGACTTGGCATTGTGACAATCTTCGCACTTATCGCCCTCTTGGCCTTTATGCTTATCATCTGATTTATGGCAACTAATACAAGTACTTTTCACTTTATCTTTATACAGATTAGCTTTATGGCAAGAGTCGCACTTAGTTGCCCTATGCTTATCCAGTAGTTTATATTTGGTATCACGATCATGGTCAAAAATAAGTGTTTTCCATGTTTTTTCTATGTGACAGGTTTCACATTTTTGATCATAACGCCCTTTATGTCCTTTATTATCATCATCTTTTTTATGACAAGAGTAACAATCAGTTTTTAGATTTTGTCCATACAATTTACCTTTATGGCACTCGACACACTTAATCTCTTTATGCTTATCCTTTAATACATATTTAGTATCACGTGTATGGTCAAATTTATATGGTGTTTTCCAGTCTTTCGCAGTATGGCAACTTTCACATTTCGTTCCAAAGTTTCCTTTATGACCCTTAGCATCATCATCTTTCTTATGACACTCACTACACTCTAATGGCAATTTATCTGTCAAATTGACCTTATGACAGGCTTTGCAATTAGTATCCTCATGTTTATCTAAAAGCGGAAACTTAGTTTTATCGTGATCAAAACCAGGCGTAGTAGACCAGTTCTTCTCAATATGGCACTTCTCACAACGGTCACCCAATGTGCCCTCATGCTTATCATCTTTTTTATGACAAGAAATGCAACTGGTCGCGATTTTAAGCGTTGACGCAGAAGCCTTATGACAAGCGTCACATTTAAGTGGTTGGTGCTTTCCGCGCAGTGGAAATTTTGTGTCTTTTGTATGATCAAAAGTATCTTCTTTCCAATCTTTAGCCGTATGGCAGTTTGCACACTTCTGACCTAACGTGCCTTTATGTTTGTCATCTTTTTTATGGCAAGAATAACAATCTTTAGGTGCTTCTTTATATTTTTTAGACTTATGGCACTCATCACATTTAACGTTTGCATGCTTACCTTCTAGCGCAAAATCTGATTTGTTATGGTCAAATCTATCTCTTGTTTCCTTCCAGACCTTCTCGTTGTGACAACTCTCACAGTCCACACCTAATGTACCTTCGTGTTTATCATCTTTTTTATGGCAAGCATTGCAGGCACTGGGCGCATCTCTGTATTTTGCTTTGGGTTTGTGGCATTCTTTACATTCTGCTTTAGTGACATCAGCATGTGCACCCTTAAGCTCAAAATCTGTTTGTGAATGTTTGAAGGTTTTTTCATTGATAGGTGCTATTTGTGCAGCACGGCCTTTGTGCTCAGTGTGACACTCAATACAAGTACGTGATTCTTTTAATTTGCCATGAAAGCCTTTTTTCTGTGTGACATCCTTATTAATGTCCTTGTGACAATCTTTGCAAAGTTGATTCTGACCTTCTTTATCAAACTTTTTATGACACTGCTTACAGTCATCTTCCCACTTTGCATGCCCTTGAATCACCTTACCAGGCATCATCACAGATTCAAGCGTATCGGCTCCTGCATTAAGCGACAGCAAGAAAGTAAGTGCAAATAAAGTAATGAAGCGCAACATGAATGATTGTCCTATTAGTACATGTGTACCCAAACAACGTGAAATATTGCTGTCGCTACCATCATATACATCAGTGGTATATGTAAAACATGCCACGCAGAGAATATCTGCTCGAACTTTTTAAATTGAGCAACGGTTTGGATCTGAATCAAATACTGGCTAACTAATGATGATGCTTCTTTGGCTATGTCATTCATACGCTCTGGTGCCATTTTTTTGTATATATATCGTTTACATTGCCAAGCGATATACATGCGACGCACGTCAAAACTCAAGAAGAACCAAACGCCTTCAAAAAATCCACGCTTTTTTTCTAAAGCCAAATACTCAAAATAAGTAATCTTCTTTTCCACTTTTGGAAAAAAGTGTAATTTAGACTTCACATCGCCCGAACTACCAGCAAGCTCTTCACGCGCCTCTTTTAAGCTGGATCGACTGCCGTACAAACCCCTGTGAATTCGAGTATAGGCGAATTTACCTATTAATCCACTGCTAGCTACCACCACCATGCAATAAAATGCGATAGTTGCATTCATAGAACCTAAACGGAAAGTAGTGTGAAATATCACCAATACTGGGCCAAGTACACCTAAAATCATATGGATTCTGAACCAATATTTAAGTTTTCCCAGCCCTTGCATAAACTTAATATGCTTGCGAAATGAATACATTAACAAGGTCAGCATCATCAAGCCACCTATCAACCCCAAGTTATAGCCCAAACCGACACCAGATTTATAGTAATTACCGTGCGCAATTTTCCAACCAAGCCAAGTCAGCGCTAAAATTAACGTTATCATCACTAACTGATTTAATAGGTGACCGATTTTACTTAACAATATAATTCCTTATCCAAAAAACGAAACCAACGCATTTTAACTGCACACAAGTCATTATAATACGTCTCAAAAGTTTGACGTGTGATATTTTCACACATATTATAGCTAAAATTATTGATTAGTTACATAATAGGATGGCATTAGCAATAATTTTACAAATATATTCGGCAACAACATACAAGGTTAAACTCAAGAAAACGATACACAACATGTCAAATATAACCTTATTTTTATATCTCGTACCATTTCTTCTGGTATTAGTTTTTTATATTTCCCGTCAGAGAAAACTTAATCGCAGAGGCCACGAGCGCCTGCATGAGGCCAAGGAATCTGGGCTAACCGAACCAGCATCTATTCATCCTGCGATAGATTTAACAAAATGCTGCGGCTCTGGGGCCTGTGTTACTGCTTGCCCTGAAAAAGCGCTAAGCTTAATCAATGGCAAAGCAGTGCTTACCGACCCTACACACTGTATTGGTCATGGTGCTTGTTTAGAAGCATGTCCAGTAGAGGCAATTCAGCTAGTATTTGGCACTGAAAAACGTGGTATGGATATTCCTTTTGTTGCTCCGACATTCGAAACCAATGTGGCAAATATTTTCATTGCGGGTGAGTTGGGCGGCATGGGCTTAATTCGCAAAGCTGCAGTGCAGGGGAAGCAAGCCATTGACTCCATACTAAGTAAAAAGAATAACGGCAATGAGTATGATGTGATTATTGTAGGCGCTGGTCCTGCTGGCCTTTCCGCTACCCTAGCCGCCAAAGAACAAGGGCTTAAATATCTAACAATTGAGCAAGAAACCTCCTTAGGCGGAGCTATTTATAAATATCCGCGTAACAAAGTTGCCATGACACAGCCCGTTGAACTGCCTATCATCGGGCGAGTTGAAATGTTTGACATTAGCAAAGAGGAACTTCTAGGCTTTTGGCTACGTGTAGTGAGAGAACAAGAGCTAAATGTCAATTTTAATGAGCGTATGGAAACTGTCGAAAAAACTGAAAAGGGCTATGAACTAATCACGTCAAGAGCTACTTATCAAACAGCAAATGTTCTATTAGCAATCGGTCGACAAGGTACTCCACGCAAACTTGAAGTGCTAGGTGAAGACCAATCTAAAGTAGTTTATCGCCTAATTGACCCCGAGCAATATCGTGGTCAGCATGTACTAGTGGTAGGTGGTGGAGATAGCGCTCTAGAAGCAGCGTTAGCACTCTCTGAGCAACCAGACACAACCGTCACATTGTCGTATCGTAGCGAAGCTTTTGGTCGTGTAAAAGTCAAAAATAGAGACAGACTTGCCCAAGCTGAAGCGGCCAATCAAATTACAGTAGAACTAAAATCTAATGTAAAAGAAATTCGTTTAGAGTCAGTCGTTATGGAATTAGCTGATAAAGAAATTGTCGAAATCCCTAATATCGCGGTGATTATTTGTGCTGGCGGAGTTTTACCCACGCCATTCCTGAAAGAAATTGGCGTAATGGTAGAAACCCATTATGGCAAAGCTCTGCAGGCTGACAAAAGGTTATCTTAAAAAATGAATTGGAATTTATATTGTTGAAATTAAGCGTTTTAATTTTTTGTGGCCTCTTGAACCTAAGTAGCAACGCATTTGCTAACACCCCTGGCGAAGTTCTAGTCGGAGCATCTCTTCCCGATGCTCAGCTAAACGGCTTTTCTGGCAATACAAAGAAATTCTCAGCTTATCGAGGCAAGCCACTTATTATCAACCTATGGGCTAGCTGGTGTGGTCCATGTAGAGAAGAAATAGGCTCTCTTGAGCGCTTATCGCATCGGTTTGGCGGCAAACAGCTTAACGTAATTGGCATCTCTACAGATGATGATGCCAATGCCGCAGCTGCTTTTATTAAAGAATCAAAATTAACATTCACCAACTACCTTGATAGTAATGTGCTACTAGAAAACATGCTTGGTGCTAATACCATCCCATTAACGATATTAGTAGATGAGCGTGGACGCATCATCGAAAAAGTACGAGGATTTCATGAGTGGGATAGTCCCGAAACCATCAAGTTTATCAATCAAAAGTTACACTTAAAATTAAAGTGATTTAACGCGTTTTTAAGATTTAAGCGCCTCAAAGTAACAAACACCTAGGTATTCTGGGAAGTCCACCACTTAATTAGCTATTAAACGAACTGCTCTGGGTGAATCAATACTATCTAAGTTTATTGCTCCAGTAGAGGTCGCACTATATTATCAGACTCCACATGACTATAAAAAATGGTTTCTAATCTAATGTGAGAAAAACTCTTGAACATCCGCCAACACCCTAGTACGTTTGAACGGAGGCAAGCTTTGCCAAATGCGTTTTCCATACGATTTTGTAATTAATCGCGGGTCGCAAATCATCAATACGCCACGATCATTTTCATCGCGAATCAAACGTCCTGCACCCTGCTTTAGGGTAATAACAGAGTAAGGCAATTGATATTCCATGAAGGCATTTTTACCTTCTGCATTCAATTTATCGACGCGAGCTGACAACACAGGGTCATCTGGCGGCGCAAATGGTAACTTATCAATAATCACCACGCTTAACGCCTCGCCGCGTACATCGACGCCTTCCCAAAAGCTTTGCGAGCCTACCAGAACGGCGTTACCAAGCTTACGAAAGCGGTCTAATAATTCTGTACGGGAGCTTTCACCCTGTAGCAATAGCGGGCTTTCTATGCCATTTTCAGCAAACTCTTCTTTCAATAAAGCATGAATTTCTCGCATAGCACGCAAGCTGGTAGATAGCACAAAAGCGCGGCCGCCACTGGCTTGCAACACAGGTAGTGCTGCGGCAACCACGCTTGCGGTGTAAGCTGGACTATTGGGGTCAGGCATTTCTGCTGGCACATAGAATAAAGCTTGCTCTTGATAATTAAATGGACTTTCCCAATAGCCCGTTTTAGCATCTTGCAAACCCATACGCTCTAAGTAGTGACTAAAGTCGCTTTTGACAGCCAATGTCGCCGAGGTGAAAATCCAAGCGCGCGGTTGCGCATTCAGTTGCTTACCAAAGCCTTCTGCCACACTTAGAGGCGTGGCATGAAGTTGCACTGAGTGCGTAAACACCTCAACCCAACGAACTAAATTATTATTTTCTGCAGTCTTCCAGCGCCGAAACAAATCGCACAAAGCTTCACTCCGTTGCCAGCACTTCTCCAGTAATGGGTCGCGCGCAGCTTGCGTTTCAAGCACCGCCGCTAATGCCAGCAACTGACTTTGCATATGGTCAAAAGCTTCTTCAAAACCTTTTAGCGCCAAGGCTTTTTGTACTGGCAAGCGCGAGCCTTCATAAGCAAAAACCAGCCTGAAGTCTTTAGCTGCTTTCTCAAGTACAGGAATTGCGTTACCAAGCGCGACGCAGTCTTTAGCCAACGTTAAATGCGCAGTAGTGCAATCACGCGCCAGCTCAAGCAGCTGACTAGTAGAAACATCTTCACCAAAAAATAGCCCTGCAACCTCTGGTAGTTGATGCGCCTCATCAAAAATAACCGTATTTGCGCTCGGCAGCAACTCGGCAACACCTTCATCACGCAACATCACATCGGCAAAAAACAGATGGTGATTGACTACCACTACATCTGCCTCTAGCGCTTTTTTACGTGCTTCCATCACAAAACATTCTTTGTAGTAAGCACAATCACCGCCAAGACAATTGTCGCGTGTTGAAGTCACGCTCGCCCAAATCATGGCATTTTCTGGTACAGAATTAAGCTCGCTTTTATCGCCAGTTTTGCTGTTCTCAGCAAAAGTTTTAATCACATGCACGTATTTGGCATCTTCACGCGAGGCAAAGCGCCCTTCTTGCTCAGCGCGCTCAAGATGATAATGGCACACATAATTTGCTCGTCCTTTGAGCATCGCCACGGTGACAGGCACTTTGAGGGCATCACGCACATTGGGCAAATCACGGCTATACAGTTGATCTTGTAGATTCTTAGTACCCGTAGAAATAATCACTTTACCGCCCGTGAGTAGCGCTGGCACTAAATAGGCAAAAGTTTTACCTGTACCTGTGCCAGCTTCAGCCACCAGTTGCGTATTGTTTTCAATCGCATCACCAATAGCCAATGCCATTTCTAATTGCTGCGACCGTTCGCTATAGCCGTCGATATGCTTAGCTAAGATGCCGTCTTTTTCAAACACTTGGCGTATGGATTGTTCACTCATAAGGGCTGAGATTATCCCACGACTTAGAAAGTTTTATGGGATGTTTTATGCTTAAACTTGACTGTATATAGTGAAGTTTAATTTCTAGTGAATATTTTTAATATCAGCCCTAATTTGCTTTTTTTGTTTAAATTCTTATAATTAGCGCACATGCAAAAAATTATCAGCCATTTTATGTTGTGCTTTGCCTTAGCAGTGGCCACCTCTTCGTGCGCAACAGCCGACACTATTGCTGGCAATGAGGCGATGCCAACCGACGAGCAGGCCGCATTATCAGTGCAATCAAATGCTGAAGTTCCAGAGAAATGGTCTACTCGTGCAAGCGAAGTACTAATGAACGCCCTTAGCCTAAGTGGGATTCGCTACCAATACGGTGGCAATACTCCAGATACTGGTTTTGATTGCAGCGGGTTCGTGCGTTATGTATTTAAGCAAGCTACAAGCTTAAGCCTACCGCGCTCTGCGCTGGCAATGAGTCAGCTAGGTAAATCAGTACGCAAAAATGATCTCCAACCAGGCGACTTAGTGTTCTTTAATACGCTTAAATCCGCTTTTTCTCATGTTGGTATTTACGTGGGAAATAATCGTTTTATTCATTCGCCACGCAGTGGTGGCGTGGTGCGTGTCGAAAGCTTGGAAACTGAATATTGGGCTAAACGTTTTAATGGCGCAAAGCGCATGGATACTGATAAAGACGCTACAAATACCAGCGCGTCAGATATAAATAATAATCTAAACATTATCCGTTAGACTATATGTCTTTGGGTCTATCACTATGGCCCAAATCCCGCTCGGGATCTATACAATCCCTCACTAACTGTTTCGCCTCTTTAGCCTCAGGAAAGCGCCCAGCTTCTTTACGAGAAAAAATCAGCGTTTGATTTAAGCTAATCTCAAAAATACCATTACTGCCTGGTTTTAAAGTGACGCCAGCTAAATCTTGCTCAAAAGTCGTCAACAACTCTTGTGCCAACCAAGCAGCACGTAAAAGCCAACGGCATTGCGTACAATAAGTAATTTCAATGTTGTGCGTAGTCAATTTAACAGTCCTTACTGTTATACTTTAATTTAAATTTAAATATTGTTATGGTTGTCAGATAGATTTGGAACTAATAAAGCCTAGCTTGTCATACAACCTGTTGTGTCATTAATATTGGGAATCTTAAATGCAAGTTAAAAAGAAACATCAAGGTTTTACTAAAGTTGCTCTGGTAGGCTCAGGCTTACTTCTTGGCTTGATGCTAAGTCTAACATATTCGGCAGTTGCCGAAAAAATGACTAAGCCGCAATTTCCAATAGATGACTTGCGTGCGTTTGCCGAAGTGTTTGGCAAAATTAAAAGTGATTATGTGGAACCTGTTGAAGATAAAAAACTAATTTCTGAAGCCATTAGCGGCATGTTAACTGGTTTAGATCCACACTCCACTTATATGGACCCTGATGCATTTAAAGATATGCAGGCCACAACACAAGGTGAATTTGGCGGATTAGGCATTGAAGTGGGCATGGAAGATGGCTTAGTAAAAGTGGTTTCACCTATTGAAGATTCGCCTGCATTTGCTGCTGGAATTAAAAGTGGTGACTTAATCATGAAGCTTGATGACACGCAAGTGAAAGGTTTGAGCTTAAATGATGCGGTAAAGCGCATGCGCGGCAAACCAGACACGCCAATTGTATTAACAGTTTTACGTAAAAATGAGCCTAAGCCGCTTATATTTACCCTAGTGCGTGCCATTATCAAAAACAAAAGCGTTAAATACAAAATGACCGAACCCGGCTACGCCTATGCTCGCGTGACACAGTTCCAAGAACACACGGGTGAAGATTTAGCAAAAGCCATTAAAACCATGCATGATGAAAATAAAGGCCCGTTTAAAGGCTTTGTTTTAGATTTGCGTAATGACCCAGGTGGCTTATTAAACGGGGCTGTTGGTGTTTCTGCGGCATTTCTACCAAAAGATGATTTAGTGGTTTACACAGAAGGACGTGCGGCAGATTCTAAAATGAAGCTAACAGTTAGCGCTGAAAACTATGTAAGTAGCAGTGTAGCTAGCGCTTATATGAAAAAAAATAATCTTAACCCTAGCAATCCATTGAGTTACTCAAGCGCAATTGCTGAAAATGATTACATTAAAGATTTACCAGCCGACCTTAAAACCGTACCGATGGTTGTGTTGATTAATGCGGGTTCTGCTTCGGCTTCTGAAATCGTAGCAGGTGCTTTGCAAGATCACAAACGTGCAACACTGGTAGGTATTAGAAGTTTTGGTAAAGGCTCAGTACAAACAATTATGCCTATGAATAATGGCGCGGCTATTAAACTAACGACTGCACGCTACTTCACGCCAAATGGTCGTTCGATTCAAGCTAAAGGAATCGATCCTGACTACATTGTTGAAGATGGTTCAGACCAGTCATATAACATTCATGAAGCTGATTTAACGGGTCATTTATCTAATCCTAAAGATCCACAAGCTGGCATAGCAAAGAAATCTGATGCAGCAACAGCTGCAAACGATGCTGCTAAAGAAAAATTGAATGAGAAAAAATATGCTGAATCTAAAGGACCGATTGAGCCCACCAGTAAAGAGGATTTACAATTTGTGCAGGCAATGAACTTTCTTAAAGGAAAACCAGTAGTAGTGGCTGAGCCTACCAAAGTAGAAGCGGCTAAGGTTGATATGCCTGCTGCGAAATAACGCACTCTAGTCATTAATCAATCCGCTTTTGTAATGAAGGCGGATTTTTTATGCCTAATTGTTTTTTAATTGACCCCCAAATATAATTTCTAATGCCTGCTTGCGCCAAGCACACATTGCAAGGCTTATAATATGCACATGACTTTATCTATAAAAGAATTGATTAATGAGGCTGACCGTTGCGTGGCCTGTGGCTTATGTTTACCGCATTGCCCAACTTACAGAAAAACAGGCTCAGAAGCTGACTCTCCACGTGGGCGCATTCAGTTGATGCGTGCGGTGGCACAAGAGATTTTGCCTAACAATACACGCTTTAATGAACATATCGATTTATGTTTAAGTTGCCGCAGTTGTGAATCTGCTTGCCCAAATAACGTGAGTTACGGCGCATTAGTCGATACCACCCGCGCACTCTACATTCCTAAAAAAAGCCCATTCTCAGCACTTGCAAAAGTATTCATACGAAACCGTTTTTTCGCTAATACATTGTTTTGGCTTGTTTGGTTAATTCAAAAATGCGGACTTTTTGGTTTACTCCAACGCATCAATCCTGCGGCTAAGGTACTCCCAATAGTTGAAAAGCCAACTGCATGGAAAAATCTGTATCCTGCCAACAATGAAAAGAAAGGTGCAGTCAGCTTATTTCTAGGCTGCGCAGGCAACGTGCTTGACACGTACACCTTAAAAGCCAGTATTCAAGTACTAAATCAACTAGGCTATGACGTCCATATCCCAGAGCAGCAGACGTGTTGTGGCGGCATAGCTAGGCAAATGGGTGATGCAGAAGAGTCTACCAAACTGGTCATGCAAAATCAGACTAGCTTTGATGTTGGCCTACCAATTTTAACTACAGCTAGTGGCTGTGGTGCAGGTCTTAATGATTATTTACCTACCCACAAAATTCAAGATATTAGCGCATTCTTAGTGTCGTGCGACTGGTCTAGCGTTGAAGTTAAGCCGCTTGATGCAGACATTTATGTGCAAGACCCATGCACACTAAGAAACGTGCAAAAAAGCCATCAGGCCGTATACAGCTTACTTAAAAAGATACCTAATGCCACAGTAAACGCGCTTGCGGGTAATAGCCAATGCTGTGGTGGTGCAGGCGCTTACATACTGGCGCAAAGTGAGATGGCCAATAATTTATTGAATGACAAATTAAACGCCATTATTACTAGTAATGTTGCGATACTAGCGACATCTAATATAGGGTGTAGTTTGCACATTGCTAACGGTTTGCGTGAGAAAAATTTAAACGTTTCAGTTATGCACCCCATTCAAATAATTGCCAAACAAATGAGGCATTCTGGCCAAGTTTGAGCGTAAAATATGATTATGCAAAATAGACTAGATACACTGATTACTGAGTTTGACACTGGCTTACGGACACTGCTTGCGAAGCCGCTCAGTGTGAGAACGCACCCAGACTCAAATATTACCGAAGCAGATTTATCTGAGGCGGAAAAGAAACAAGCTGGTGCACTCATGCGAGTGAACCATACTGGCGAAGTCTGCGCACAGGCATTGTATAGTGGACAATCATTAACGTCGAAAAGCACAGAAACTACTGCAGCGCTGAAACAGGCTGCACAAGAAGAAACTGAGCATCTCGCTTGGTGCGAGTCTCGTATTACACAGCTAGGTGGGCGCACCAGTATACTTAACCCACTGTTTTATTTAGGTTCGTTTATCATGGGCGCCGTAGCTGGCGCAGTAGGTGACAAGTGGAGTTTAGGCTTTGTAGAGGAAACTGAAAAACAAGTTGGTGCGCACCTAGCCAGTCATCTTGAAAAGCTACCACAAGCCGACCAAAAAACGCGTAAAATCATTGAACAAATGCAAGAAGATGAAGCCAAACATGCGCATGAAGCCAAGCAACACGGCGCGGCAGAGCTTCCCGCCCCTGTAAAATTTTTAATGAAACAAGTTTCAAAGTTGATGACCACCTCAACCTACTATTTATAAAAGGTAAGTATTAATGCAAAAATTCAGTGATGTTTTACTAACGCTTGACGATGCCTCGCATGTGCAATGTATTGAACTATTTAATGCGGATGGCAGCCCCGCTGGCAGATTAGAAAACAAACCTGGTAGCCAAGGCTCAGTTAAAGTGTATTATCACTTGTTCCGCATGTATGGTGAGATTTCGCTAGATGCAGCAGTTGAAGGTTTGAGTTTATTTGCTGAGCATACTGCCGATGCAGAGAACTGCCCTGGCAAACATCCTAATGTAGATAGGTTGCTTAATCTTCTAGAAGACGAACAGCCACTGACTGTAAAAGTCACTGAGAAATAAAGATAGGTTTTAAGTAAGTTTCTTACTAATAGGTGGATGATAGATAAGCTCTAACAAATGCCCCACCACATCCAAACAGTAAAAACCACGCGCGCCATCTCGGTGCGTTTTAGGCGGCTCAGTGATTTTGACTCCGCTTCTCACCAAGTAATCATACCAGTGATCGACATCTTCAATAGTATTTAGCACAAAGCCTATATGGTCTAACCTCTGCTGTGCTTGTGGTGCATAATCAACGCGATGCAACGCAAAAACATCACCCTGATTGGTCAAATAAACATTATCTGCATCTGGTTGCCACTCAATTTTCATGCCCATAATATCGACATAAAAATTGACGCATGCTTCTAATTCTTTGACAAACAAAGCCACATGCCTGATACCGAGCATGCCGCCCGGCACTTTAACTTCAGGCTTGTGCATATGCTGTCGGTCTTATTTCAAAATCATGCGTAATATCTACGCTTTTACTCAACATGATTGAAGCTGAGCAATATTTTTCAGCAGATAACTTTACAGCACGTTCCACCTGAGTTTCATTCAAGTTATCCCCAGTCACCACGAAATGTACGTGAATTTTGGTAAAAACTTTTGGAATCTCATCTGCACGAACTGCGTCAATTTCGGCTACGCATGCCACAATCGGTTGACGCGCCTTTTTAAGAATGGCGACCACATCAAACGATGTACAGCCGCCCATTCCAATCAGCAACATTTCCATCGGGCGCATACCAATGTTACGCCCGCCATTTTCATGCGCACCATCTAATACGACTGCGTGGCCAGTTTCAGACTCGCCGACAAAACTAACGCCATCTATCCATTTAACGCTAACTTTCACTCAATATCCTCCAAAAAAAAAATTATTTAACATCCAATAATTCAACATCAAAAATAAGATCTGCATTTGGAGGAATCGCACCACCAGCCCCACGCGCGCCATAACCCATTTCTGATGGAATTACTAAAGTACGTTTTCCACCAATTTTCATACCAGCAAAACCTTCATCCCAACCTTGAATGACTTGTCCACCGCCCAAGAAAAATACAAAAGGCTGTTTGCGATCTAAGCTGCTATCAAATTTTTTGCCTTTATGGCCTTCAGCCGCTGCGTCATATAACCATCCTGTGTAATGCACGGTTACGTTAAAGCCCGGCTCAGCTTCGCGACCTGTACCAACTTGTGTATCAATTTTTTGTAATTCGGTAATTTTTTCAGTCATTGCTGGGGTTCCTTTTGTTGAATCTGCTTGAGTTGCAGCTTTCTGAGTTGATGTTTTAGGATCTGAAGTTTCAGCTTTACAAGCGCCTAGTGAAAGCACACATACGCTTGCAAGCAAAAAGTTGAATAGTTTCATGTTGTAACCTTAAAGTTAAAGTTGGCTTAATAAACTTAGCGATATGATACCGCAAACTCATACAAGTTCGCTCAACCATCATCAATCAAGTATATTGAAGTTTAGGGCTGCTGATACACCCATTCTATTAGTGCATCTTGTGCATACTTACTCGCAGCTGCTTTGGGATGATTCACCAGCATCACTAGCACATGACGATGATTATTGGCATCTAACACATAACCCGCTATTGCACTCACACCATCCAGCGAGCCAGTTTTCAAATGCGCGCGGCCATTTGACTGGCTGTCATTCAAGCGTTTTTTAACAGTGCCATCTAGCGCCAATATAGGCAATGAAGCCATGAGCTCAGGCATGACAGGGCTATTGTAAGTACTTACCAATATCTTACCGAGATGTTCTGCACTGATACGCTCAATCCGCGATAATCCTGAGCCATTCTCTACCACCAACTCGTCAAACTTTGTACCCCTATCAGCAAGCCAACTTTTAAGCACAGCCACGCCTTTTACTTCACTAGCAGGGGCGCCAAGTTTCTCAGCCGCCAATGTTAATAACAACTGACGCGCCATTAAGTTATTGCTCCATTTATTGATGTCACGAACGACATAACCTAACGGATCAGAAAGCTGTTCTAATATTTTTACGCCATTGCTAGGCGTGTCCTGTACTTTTAGTTGTCCACTAAATTTGCCACCTAATTCTTTCCATAATTTTTTGAATGAATAAAACGCATATTTCTCATCATCAAACACGCTTAACTCTAAATAACGTTCGCCGCAATCTGGCGAGAATATTCCGCTGAAAGTGACTGTGGCACCGTTAGAATTAGGCTTAACGGTATAGCCAAAACGGCTGCGCCATTCGCCGCAAGCGCCTTGCAACAGCTTCATATTATTCACAATTTGAATTTCATTTAATTCAAACTCTTGATTAATATTCACGCTTGTGTCGGTCACATTAAATTTAAAACTGGTATTTCTACCATTCACCAAAAATGCGCTCGGCTCGGCGTTATAAGCGCGCCAAGTTTCATCATCAAAAGTGTGTCGCTCGCCTACGCTTTTAGCAAAGTAGCTTTTATCAATAATTAAATCACCTTTAATTTCTTTAATGCCTGCTTGCTGCAAAGTTGTTAACAACCGCCAAAACTCTTGCGCTTTAAAGCTTGGATCGCCATATCCTTTAACAATTAAATTACCTTGAAGTGTGCCATTGACCACTTCACCATCACGATAAATTTCTGTTTTCCAACGATAGGCTGGTGTCAGTAAGTCGAGTGCCGCATTAGTCGTGACCAATTTCATCACTGATGCAGGGTTCATACTTTTATCTGCATTATGGCTAAGTGTGGCAGTATTACTTTCTACAGACTGTACATACACCGATACACTTTGTTGAGGTATACCCGCTTTTTTCAAGGCTGCAGAAACCGTTGCAGGCAGCTCGGCTTGGGCATGGCAAGCCGCTAAGATTAATGCTAAAAATACGAATACATTTTTCATAAGATACTTTTTATAACCTTGTGCGTGGTACTCACCATAAAATCTATTTCACTTTCATTAATGGTGTACGGTGGCATCCAATACACTGTATTTCCGATTGGGCGTAACAGCAACTCGTGCTGCACGGCGCTGTGATAACACTGCTTAGCAAACTGTGAATTTTGCGTATCGACATCAAATGCAAATATCATGCCTTGATGGCGTAAATGCTTCATTGGCAAGTCAGTAAGCACTTGCATTTTAGCTTGTATCAACGCTGATTTATCTTGGTTGCTTTGTAAAATATTGTCTGTTTCAAATATCGCCAAAGTCGCCAGAGCTGCACTGCATGCGAGTGGATTGCCTGTGTAACTATGACTATGTAAAAAGCCACGCACGGTACTATTGTCATAAAAAGCTTGATAGACTTTGTCGGTTGTTAATACTGCAGACAAAGGTAAATAGCCACCCGTAATCCCCTTGGATAAGCATATAAAATCTGGCGTGATACTTGCCTGCTCACAAGCAAACATAGTGCCTGTTCTGCCAAAGCCTACCGCAATTTCGTCTGCAATTAAATGTACTTCATACTTGTCGCAAATCTCTCGCACACGACGCAAATAAGCTGGATGATACATCCCCATTCCTGCCGCGCACTGAATCAAGGGCTCAACAATAAAAGCCGCTAAATCAGCATGATGCGCTGCCACATAGTTTTCTAAAGCTTGCGCGCAACGCAAGGCAAAGGCTTCTGCATCTTCTCCCGTTTCAGCCAATCTGAAATCTGGACTAGGCATTTGGGCAGATTGCATTAATAGAGGCGCGTAGGTATCTTTAAAAATCGCCACATCGGTAACCGATAAAGCGCCCAAGGTCTCGCCGTGATAACTATTTTGCAGGCTGATAAATTTGGTTTTATTGGTTCTACCGGTGTTACGCCAATAATGGAAACTCATCTTCAACGCAATCTCAGTCGCACTCGCGCCATCGCTACCATAAAATGCATGACCCAAACCCGTCAACTTAGCGAGCTTCTCTGAGAGCTCAACCACTGGCTCATGTGTAAAGCCTGCCAGCATTACGTGCTCAAGCGTATCAAGTTGCAACTTAATGGCATCTTTGATACGCGGGTTGTTATGCCCAAACAAATTAACCCACCAAGAACTTACTGTGTCCAAATAACGTTTTCCGTCAACATCGTACAACCACACACCATTCCCACGCTGAATAGGAATAAGCGGATAAGTCTCGTGTTGCTTCATCTGCGTGCAAGGATGCCAAACGGATTTCAGGCTTCTGCTCAATAAATTTTGATTGTTCATGTCAGAATTGTACGATGTTTTTCATACCGTTATAAATCAAATGTCAAAATCAAATGTCTAAATCAAATGTCGTCATTCGCTGTTGTTTCGTCTAAAATTCGGTATTCGCTTACATCATTGCTTACAACACATGCAAAAAACCCGTCGCCATCTTGAACTACTTGCTCCTGCGCGCAATGCTGATTTTGGCATTGAAGCCATTAATCATGGTGCGGATGCAGTGTATATTGGCGGTCCAGCCTTTGGTGCGCGTGCAAAAGCACCAAACACTGTGGCAGATATTGCGCGTTTGGTGAAGCATGCGCATCGTTATCATGCTGAAGTATTTGTGGCATTGAATACGATTTTCCATGATAACGAGCTAGTTGGCGCGCGCGAATTAGTTCAGCAACTTTATGAGGCTGATGTGGATGCACTGATTGTGCAAGACATGGGTTTGTTGGAAATGGATTTACCGCCGATTCAGCTTCATGCAAGTACGCAAACTGATATTCGCACCGTTGAAAAAGCTGTGTTTTTAGACCAAGTAGGCTTTTCGCAAATTGTCTTAGCACGCGAGTTGGATTTACGCACAATCAAACAAATTGCCGACGCGACCAGTTGCAACTTAGAATTCTTCATTCACGGCGCACTTTGTGTGGCGTTTAGTGGGCAGTGTTTTATTAGCCACGCGCACACTGGCCGCAGTGCTAACCGTGGTGAGTGCTCGCAAGAGTGTCGATTGCCTTTTACCTTAGAAGACCAAAAAGGCCGCATTATCGGCAAAGATAAACATTACCTCTCGATGAAAGATAATGATCAAAGCGCGAATTTGCGTGCCTTGATTGATGCTGGAGTGAGTTCTTTCAAAATCGAAGGGCGTTATAAAGATTTACCTTACGTTAAAAATGCCACTGCACATTACCGCCTAATGTTGGATGAAATTCTTAACGAATCGCCAGAACTCGCAAAATCATCTGCTGGCAGCAGTACTTATACATTCACACCGCAACCTGAAAAAACCTTTAATCGCAGTGCGACCGACTACTTTGTGAACGGTCGCAAAGGCGATATCGGTGCGTTTGATACACCTAAATTTTCGGGTGAAATTCTAGGTAAAGTAAGCAAAGTCGATAAAGATTTTTTTGAGGTTGAAACAGACACGCAACTGCACAATGGCGATGGCGTATGTTTTTTTGATGTTCATAAAGAGTTAGTCGGTCTACGTGTGAATACGGTGGATGGTAAAAAGCTATATCCTAACGAAATGCCAGTGGATATTAGAAACAATATGACGGTATATCGCAACCGCGATCATGCCTTTATGCGCTTGCTAGAAAAAGATTCAGCCACACGAAAAATTGCGCTACAAATTATTTTTGCTGAAACCAGCGACGGCTTCACGCTAAGCGTGACAGATGACGCAGGCCTCAGTGCGACAGTGCAGTGCCAAGCCGAAAAATTAGCGGCTGACAACAGTGTAAAAGCTGAGGCTAGCTTACGTGACAATTTAAGCAAACTAGGCAATACCGATTTTACTGCTACTGAAATCTATATTCAGACCTCACAAGCTTGGTTTGTACCCGCCTCAGTAGTGAACAACTTACGACGTGACGCCATTGAGCAACTACAGAGGGTGCGGCAAGCCGCCTATGTGCGCCCGCCACTTAAAGCAGCTGCGGTGCCAGCAGCTATTTTTCCAGAAGATACGCTGAGTTATTTAGCCAATGTTTACAACCAAAAAGCGCGTACTTTTTACGAGAAACACGGCGTAAAACTAATTGCTTCTGCCTATGAAGCAAACAAAGAGTTAGGCGAAGTACCGTTAATGATTACTAAGCACTGCTTACGCTTTAGTCACGGCCTGTGCCCAAAAGAAGCCAAGGGCGTGATTGGTGTTCAAGGTACAGTGACCGCTGAACCGATGACACTTATCAACGGTAACGATCGATTCACGCTAAAGTTTGATTGCAAACCTTGTGAAATGCACGTGATGGGCAGTATTCGTAAGCCTGTGATAAAAATGGGCCCGCCGCAAACAGTGATGTTTCATGCAAAAAGGCCTTAAGCTGAAACATTGACTAACGGTCTTTAAGGCTACCAGCTTGTTTTGCCATTATTTCCGTCATGTCACTCAGCTGTTTGCAATACTGACTTACTCACCCAACGAGATTCCAACACCAAAAATTGTTTGGCTGTGGTTGTAATCTAGCAAGCTTGCGCCATAACCTGTTGAGGCCATGAGATGCAGTTTTAAATATGGGTTATTGAATACTTGTCGTTGCAAATCAAGCTGCGCATACCCTTTATTCTCGCTACGTAAGTTATTTCTAAGGGTTAAAGTTGCCGCATTTTTGCGAACTTCATCTTCCCACCTGATAGACATATCGCCATACCCTAGATACTTATCAATGTCAGGATTGTCGTCTTGACTTTCAGGAAGCCGCCACCAAGGCCGCACCATGAGAGAAAGACGGTCTGTTAACTCCCAACCACCTTCTACATACAAACGATTCCAACTTCTAGAGGTTGGGTTGGAGCGCCCGTTTGACTGATGCACTAAACCTAGATTTAACATTCTCGGAATATAGTGCTTTTTTTCTCCACTAAACTCATTATCTATGCCAAGTGACAATATGATTTCTGGCTCATAATTGTTCTCACGCAACGGCCTTGAAGCTTTTGCATCAAACACCTGCCAGTTTGATTGCTGTGTGTAAGCACCCCATAATCTAGAACTGGTCACATAGGGTAAATCACGAATCAACGGTATATTACTCATCATCTCAGTTTTTAAACTAATCTGAAAATTTAAGTCTTTGTCATCTAAATTTCTATTCAACGTATTCAATTGAGTCGGCGTGGTAGGCACGTCATTGGTACTATTGGTTTTGGTAATTAATAAGTAGTTAGATTTATAGGTTTCAAAATCACTGACGTTCCAATCACCTTGCGAGGTTAGCCGCCACTTTCGTTCTAAATAACTTAATTTAGGACTGATTTTTTCAACCGCTATAGGTGGGCTTGAATCTGGCAATTTGTCTAAATTATCCTTTTCTGGACTACTAGCTTGAGTATTAGCCGCTTCCATCAATACCTCTTGAGGTGTGTTAATACTATCAAAGCAAGATAGGCGTTTTTTTGCTTCAAATTCATTAGGATAAAGTTTTTTACATTTGATTAAAGCCTGCTCAACCGTCACGGTTTCTTGCGCGAATAAAGCTGTTGGCATCCATAAAACTAAGAGCAATGCGCGCATAGTTTTATTTTTAAAATTATTCATCTAAGTTATCCATTTTCTAAATCTGTTGTTGCAGTAATTATTATTAAATTACTGAGAGAGTAAACAAACTCAGTTTATGCATTGATTAGCTATGCCATGATTAGCAGAGGTCTTTAGGCTTTTTTAACGAACTCAGATTTCAATTTCATGGCACCAATGCCATCAATTTTACAATCGATGTCATGGTCACCATCTACGAGACGGATATTTTTAACTTTAGTGCCCACTTTAACCACTAATGACGAACCCTTTACTTTCAGGTCTTTAATCACAGTAATGGTATCGCCATCTTGCAGCACATTACCGTTAGAGTCGCGCACCACTTTAGCCTCGTCTAAACCATCTGCTGATGCGCTTTTTGACCATTCGTGGGCACATTCTGGGCAAACGTAATTGTCGCCATCTTCGTAGGTGTATTCTGAGTTACATTTTGGGCATGCGGGTAAAGCGCTCATGGCGAGTTTCTTTTCTGGATAAGTAATTAAAAAATTTAGTGTAGCCTACTGCAAAGTAAGCTTGTCGAAAAATTAAGGTGCTGGGTTGGTCATTGCCAAATGTAATTTATCAATTTCTTGAAGCACTTCTGCTGATAGCGTTGTATCCCAAGCAGCTATATTTTCTTGCAGTTGCACCATACTGGTCGCACCAATAATGGTGCTGGTGACACTCCAACGGTGCATGACAAAACTCAAGGCTAATTGCGTTGGCGTTAAGCCGTTGTCACGTGCCAATTTAGCATAAGCTGCACTAGCAGCCGCCACATTATGTTTGCTGTAGCGCTGTGCGTAACCCAAAAACATGGTGACACGGCCTTTGGCTTGTGAGTCATCAACATACTTGCCAGTTAAATGCCCAAAGGCCAATGGAGAATACGCTAGCAAGCTCACGTTCTCACGATACAAAATTTCGCTAATGCCAAAATCAATCGTACGACTCATCAAATGATAGCTATTTTGCAAGGTAGCTACACGTGGCAAGTTGTATTCTTTGCTGATGCGCAGAAACTCCATGATGCCCCACGGCTGCTCATTTGAAAGCCCAATAGCGCGTATTTTTCCTTCTGCAATTAATTCAGCCAGCGTATCTAATTGCGACTGTATACTCACCCAAGCTTTTTGATTGTTTTGCGCATCCAGCTCTAATTTAGGGTCAAACTGATATTGCCCGAATAACGGCACATTGCGCTCTGGCCAGTGTAATTGGTAAAGGTCAATATAGTCAGTCTGCAAACGTTTTAATGAATCATGTACAGCGTTGCGAATGTTGGCCTTGGTGAGAGAATCATCGCCGTTGCGTATCCAGCTAAGTCCACGGTTACGCCCCGCGACTTTGCTGCCTAAAATAATCTTATCGCGCGCTTGGTTTTTAAGCCAATGACCAATGATAGTTTCTGTGCGCGTAAAGGTTTCTGCCTTGGGCGGCACGGGATACATCTCGGCCGTATCTATAAAATTAACGCCCTGTGCAACGGCATAATCCAACTGCTCATGCGCCTCTGCTTGCGTGTTTTGGTCGCCATAAGTCATAGTGCCTAAACAGACGGCAGATACATTGAGGTCTGAGTTTCCTAATTGACGATATTGCATGATTAGTGCCCTTAATGCAGGGTTTGATGTGAAGAAATAATACTGACGTCTCTAGCCTCAACCGTGGTCATCAAATCCCAACCAGCCTCACGCGTGGCTAACTGCATCATATTAGTAACCGCATGCACAAGTTCGTTAGTCAATGCGATTTTTACGGATTGCCCATTAGTACATTGAAGCTCTAGTTGTGGGGCTGAATTATCCTCAGCAAAAATCAAACACTGAGACGCCAGCATAGGCGCACCAGAGCGCGGTTGACGGTCTACAACATACTCAGATTTGAAGTCTAAATTTTCAATTTTTTTCTGCTCAGTCGCTTCACGAGAAAAACTATCAATCGCCTCACTTTTAGCTTCAGGCGTTGCAATGGTAGGTGAAGCAAATTGAGGTGCTGTTGGCGTAAGGGTATTTGATGCGCCGCTAAGCAAGCCCCACATCACTTTACATACTCGGCGCGTAATCCATACCGCAACTTCAGTTTTATCTGCAAGCCCTACCTTTAGTAGCAATCTATCTTCTGGCTCGTTAAAACCCAAGTTGATTTGCTCAATTGCCGATTCGTTTTGTGCCATTTGCGTACTTTAATTATTAATTACAGGTCACAGCATAAGGTTTTTATCACAATTTTTCTAGATTTAATCTTGAAATATCTAAATACGACCCAATAAAGAACACACAATCTAGCACTCTACATGTTTGAGTGCTAAAATCGCACTCGGTCTGCATGGTTGCAAACCATGTGCAATATATTTTCGTTTTATTCGCAACATATTCATTAAGTTGCGATATTTATTTTAGTTATTTAATTTTTGGAGAACCTTATGAAAATTCGTCCTTTACACGATCGCGTGATTGTTAAACGCTCAGAAGAAGAACGTACAACCGCTTCTGGCATTGTGATTCCTGATAGTGCTACAGAAAAACCAGATCAAGGTGTTGTTCAAGCTATTGGTTCTGGCAAACGTGATGACAGCGGTAAAGTGATTGCTTTAGACGTTAAAGTAGGTGACAAAGTGTTATTCGGTAAATACGCAGGCCAAACTGTAAAAGTAGATGGCGAAGAGCTATTGGTCATGCGTGAAGAAGACATTATGGCGATTGTTGAATAATTTGACGGTCTGCGACGGCGCGTCACTGCGCTGCTCGAAGCCGTTTAAGCTTGCCGTACTTATCCTACTGTCTTCGCTTAAGCAGTTTCAAGCGCCTTGTGCCACATCCGCCTCGCCTAACCAATTAATATAGATTTCATTTTAGGAGTTAAATAACATGGCAGCAAAAGACGTAAGATTTGGTGATGAAGTTCGCCAAAAAATGACCAACGGCGTGAACATTCTCGCTAACGCAGTTAAAGTAACTTTAGGCCCTAAAGGCCGCAACGTAGTATTAGAGCGCTCTTATGGTGCACCTACGATTACTAAAGATGGTGTTTCAGTAGCTAAAGAAATCGAATTAAAAGACAAATTCGAAAACATGGGCGCTCAAATGGTAAAAGAAGTCGCTTCAAAAACTTCTGACATCGCTGGTGACGGCACAACAACAGCAACAGTGTTAGCGCAAGCGATCATCCGTGAAGGTATGAAATCTGTGGCTGCTGGTATGAACCCAATGGATTTAAAACGTGGTATCGATAAAGCCGTTGCTGCAGCAATTGCAGACCTTAAAGCACAATCAAAACCATGTACAACTAGCAAAGAAATCGCGCAAGTGGGCTCTATCTCAGCTAACTCTGATGAAACGATTGGTAAAATCATTGCTGATGCAATGGACAAAGTAGGTAAAGAAGGCGTGATTACTGTTGAAGACGGTTCTGGCCTTGAAAGCGAATTAGACGTAGTTGAAGGTATGCAGTTTGACCGTGGTTACTTATCACCGTACTTCATTAACAACCAAGAGCGTCAAATTGCGTTATTAGACAATCCATTCGTATTGTTACACGACAAAAAAATCTCAAATATCCGCGATTTACTACCAACTTTAGAACAAGTAGCTAAATCTGGTCGTCCATTATTGATTATTGCTGAAGACGTTGATGGTGAAGCATTAGCAACATTAGTAGTGAACAACATCCGCGGCATCTTGAAAACAACTGCGGTTAAAGCCCCTGGTTTCGGTGATCGCCGTAAAGCAATGTTGGAAGATATTGCCATGCTCACTGGCGGTACAGTGATTGCTGAAGAAGTTGGCTTGAAACTTGAAAACGTAACGCTTGAGAATTTAGGTCAAGCTAAACGTATTGAAGTAGGTAAAGAAAACACAATCATCATTGATGGTCACGGTGTTGAAGCTAATATCAAAGCACGTATCACTCAAATCAAAACACAAATCGAAGAAGCTTCTAGCGACTACGATCGTGAAAAACTACAAGAACGTGTAGCTAAATTAGCGGGTGGTGTTGCAGTGATTAAAGTTGGCGCTACCACTGAAATCGAAATGAAAGAGAAAAAAGCCCGCGTTGAAGATGCATTACACGCAACACGTGCAGCGGTTGAAGAAGGTATTGTTGCTGGCGGCGGCGTTGCATTGATTCGTGCACGTGACGCAATTGCTAAAGTAAAAGGTGATAACCATGACCAAGATGCTGGCGTAAAAATTGTATTGCGCGCAGTCGAAGAGCCATTACGCCAAATCGTTCAAAATGCTGGTGTAGAACCTTCAGTAGTGGTAAACAACGTGGCTGCAGGTAAAGGTAACTATGGTTATAACGCTGCTAACGAAACATACGGCGATATGATTGAAATGGGTATCTTAGATCCAACTAAAGTAACACGCTCTGCATTGCAAAATGCGGCTTCAGTGGCTGGCTTAATGCTAACGACTGATTGTATGGTGGCCGAATTACCTAAAGACGACGGCCCAGCAATGGGTGGTGGTGATATGGGTGGTATGGGCGGTATGGGCGGCATGATGTAGTTTTTGATTTTGCATCAACTTTCCGCCAAAAGCGGGCGGGTTGATGCAATCACGAAACTTGCAACTTGACGTTTCATAGTAAGCAAAAAGCCTCGTACCAATTTAAATTGGGCGAGGCTTTTTAGCACCTACTTAATCGCAGTGTGTGGAATATTAACTATCTCATACTGGCCTCATAGCCTCTTGCCAAGGTGCCTTTGTAGTCATATACTATTTTTTTGAACTAGATATATTAAACTCTGATATAAAGGTGTCAAATCAATGAACGAAAAATTCCTAAAGCAACTGAATAACGACATCAAATTATACCCCTCAAAGTTAGAGCAAGAATATCCTCATATTTTTGAAAAACTAATTAACTTATGGGAAAGTAGTCAACTCAAACCATATCTTGATGGAATTATATTTGATGAACGCGGTGATAGATGCGGGTTTAGTGATCAGATTGGAAACGAGCTTTGGAAGCTTCATCTGTACAAATTAAGCATCGAATCTGCTGATAAAGATACTAGCCGAAAAGACTATTGGGACTGGGTTAATTAACCTAAAAGAACCCGCGTAGCGTGTATGAGCATAGCATTATCCATTGCATGAAATTATTTTAAATCACTTACGGCGTATTACGCTTCGGTCATCCGCCCTACAACAGCCAAATACCCAACAAACTACTAAGCGTTTTATAATGGCAACTCAATAACTCATTAACCCTCTAAAATGCCTCAAGAAAAAGCTGGTCAATTGCATCCTTCATGGCTCTCAGTCATTGGCGATGAGCTAGAAAAACCTTACATGCAAGCCTTGCGATCTTTTCTAAGCCAAGAAAAAGCGGCTGGCAAAGTGATTTATCCACCTAGCCCACTCATATTTAATGCATTTAACCACACGCCTTTTGACAAGGTGCGCGTGGTGATTATTGGTCAAGACCCCTATCACGGGCAGGATAATAATGGGCAAGCTCAAGCGCATGGTTTGAGTTTTTCTGTGCCTAATGGCGTTGCTCAACCACCATCTTTAAAAAATATTTTTAAAGAAATTGCGTCTGATTTAAATATCAATATGCGTAACACTGGTGATTTAACAGCGTGGGCGAATCAGGGGGTACTGTTGTTAAATGCTACGCTCACTGTGGAGCAAGCTAAAGCGGGGGCTCATCAAAACAAGGGCTGGGAACAGTTTACCGATGCAGCAATTGCAGCACTCAACGCGCAGCGTGAACATTTGGTATTTGTTTTATGGGGCAGCTACGCACAGAAAAAAGGTGCTTTTATTGATGAAACAAAACATTTAGTGCTCAAGTCTGTGCATCCATCTCCACTTTCTGCGCATCGTGGCTTTTTTGGAAATCATCAGTTTTCTAAAATTAATCAATACTTAACTGGGCATGGTCAGACGCCTATTGATTGGCAACTATAAGTGCTGATAAAAAAACCAAGTCAAGTTACGCTACACCAATTAACTGCGTATTTTTCAACAGACTCTCGATATCAATCTTTTGTAGGGATTTTCTATAGGCTTCAAAGTCTTCTATAGAGAGTGGACGACTAAATAAATAACCCTGATATTCATAACAACCAATTTCCTCTAAGAAGAGTCGCTGCCCTTCAAGTTCCACTCCCTCAGCAATGACCGACAGTCCTAAGCTGTTTGCAAGCGCTACGATAGTACGAGCAATAACCGCGTCATTCTGGTCACTCAACACATCACGCACAAAAGATTTGTCGATTTTTAATTGGTAAAGCGGCAACTGTTTTAAATAACTTAATGATGAAAACCCTGTACCAAAATCATCTAAGGAGAATCTAATCCCTGCTGCTTGCAGCAAGGTCATCTTAGCAATAACACCATCCATATCATTCACTAACGTGCTTTCCGTAAGCTCTAATTTTAATTTATGCGGATTCACGTTTGTAACGCTCATTATCTCTAACACTTGAGCTACAAAATCTGGTTGATGAAATTGCCGAGCACTCACATTGATCGATAGATTCAAGTGTTCAGTATCAGTAGCTTCAGCCCAAGCAACAAGTTGCTTACAGCCTGTTTCTAGCACCCACTTACCTAAAGGCAAAATCAGCCCCATTTCTTCCGCTAATGGGATAAACTCTAGCGGAGAAATTAACCCTTGTTGGGGATGATTCCAGCGAACCAAAGCTTCTGCGCCCGTCAACACACCAGCACTATCTAATTGAGGTTGATAATGCAATACAAATTGATGGTTATCTATACCATGACGTAGCGTTTCAACTAAGCTCGTCTTAGCATCCGCATAAGCCTGCATTTCTGGATCAAAAAATCGTAAACAATTTCTACCAGCAGACTTTGCTTGGTACATCGCAATGTCCGCACATTTTAGCGCTTCATCAACGGTGTCATTATTACCAAAAAATATTGTGGCACCTAAGCTAGGTGTACTGTAATATCCGTTTGGCACAATGTCGTAAGGCTGATTGAGCGCATTTAAAATTTTAGTGCCAACAATTTCCACTTGTTTTTTAGCTTCAAATGGGGCTGCATCTAGATTTTCAAGCATCACAACAAACTCATCACCACCAAATCTCGCCACCGTATCACAATCTCTTAAACAGCACTGTAATCGCAAAGCCACATGCATCAACAATGCATCACCCATATCATGACCCAATGTGTCATTTAAGGTTTTAAAGTTATCTAAATCTATAAACATTAATGCGCCATAACATTGACTTCTAGCACTATTAAGGAAGGCACGATCTAGTCTATCTACTAATAATCTTCGATTAGGTAAGCCTGTCAATGCATCATAAAAAGCTAGTTGTTTAATGGCATCTTCAGCAGTTTTTTGTTGAGTAATATCTTGAAATGCACCCACTAAGCGCACCGCTTTCTCACCCTCATATACGGCATTACCCTGCGCCCTCACCCACTTACGATTATTTTTGGCAGTATTGATTTCTAGCTCTACATCCCACGGCGCACCACTTTCAATCGCTTCATTAATGGCTGCACTAATAATTGGTTTGGAGTCTGCCGTATAAAAATTTATCGCGTTAGTTATTTCTGGCACATAATCATCAGCCACTTCGTGAATACGCTTGATACCCTCTGACCAATAAATGCTCATAGTGCTTAGATTAAGCTCCCAGCCTCCAATTTTCGCCATATTACCAGTTAGGCGAAGTAATTCTGCATTAGACTGCGCTAACAACTCCGTTTCCTTACGTTTTGAAATATCCATGTGTGTGCCGAGCACTCGGATTGGAGTTCCATCAGCATTGCGCGCCATCACTCGCCCGTGATCATGAACCCAAACCCAGCTGCCATTTTGGTGCTGCATTCTAAATTCTAATGAGAAGTCAGCCGTTTCACCGTTAAAATGTGCCTGCAAGGCAGCTAATACCTCAGCCTTGTCATCAGGATGCAACAACCTCTCAAATGCGTGCTTGGTCTGCTCAATCTCTGAGAGTTGATAACCTAACATTTCGGCCCAACGTGCATTATAGAATGTCTTACCCGTTGACACATCCAGATCCCATAAGCCAAGATTTGCGCTATTTAGTGCTAAATCTAAACGTTCTTTACTCTTAACAATCTGTTCAGAAAGATTATGGCGACGAATAAGACTCACTATCCAACGAGAAAGTAGATGTAAGAAATCGATCTCTGTCACATCAAACCCATTGAAATGCGCCTTAAAAGACAGAAATATCAGCCCATAGCGTTGCTCATCTATTACAAGTGGCAGGCCAATAAAAGATTCAAAGCCCATAAGTGAATAGCATCGATGGCTGGCATACTGCGATTTTCTCATCTGTTCAACAAACAGAATGTCATCTGTGCTATACAATAACGAGCAATAACTATCTTCGAAAGGATACTCTAAACCGTTATATAGCGTATCGGTTGGCGAGCTATGCACTTCAATAATACAGCTATCGCCCTGAATTTTACTTAACCTACCAAACTCCATGCCTAAATACTTGGAAGAGACATCAAGCGCCTCCCTTAACTTCTCTGTATGGGGGATATCTGCCGCCTGAGATGAAATATCATTCAGCGCTTGCATGGCTTCACGCTGACGTCGCAACTTTAACTCAATACTGTTCCGCTGAGTAATATCGTGCGCCATGCCTAGCGTACCTATAAGATTGCCAGCAATGTCTTTGATGCCAGTTTTAGTGACCTCGAACAAACCGTGGTATCCATCATCAAAAGTTAACCACTCCTCGGTAATCAGCGGAAAATCTTGACTAGTGGCTTGCTTATCATGGAACCTAAAAAAATCGGCAGATTCTTTATCAAAAAAATCATAATCTGTTTTACCGATAATATTAGGCTTATCACTACCCAGAAATCGCTCAAAAGCGCGGTTGCATCGCAAAAATTTCCCTTCCATATTTTTCATCCACACTAAATCTGGAATAGCCTCCAATGAAGCTTCCAGCTGACTGGTGGCGGAAAATATGGCGTACTCTTGACGTTTGTGCTCACTAATATCGCTGGCCATACCGATAAATCCGATAATATTATTATGCTCATCACGCATTGCAGAAACAGCAAGCCGCACAGGTACTTTGTTGCCATTTTTATGGATATAAGTCCATTCTTGAGTATCCACCATGCCTAACCGAGCTTTATATACAAACACCTCAAAGCCTGGCACTATCTTTTGATTAAACTCAAGACTCAATGCAGTGGCTTTAACTAAAACCTCCTCTGCATCATGAAAAATAGCTGGGGTATAAAGACCGACCAACTCTTCTTGCTTGTAACCTAGCAGATTCTCTGCTGCTTGATTAAAAGTCAGAATAATGCCCTCAGGCGTGGTTGAAATAATACTATCCGCCGCAGAGGCTAATAGCACACTCTTAAAAATAGCTTTCCTATTCACTTCCTCAGAAAGCTGCTGTATTTGTTTTGAAGCTATTCTCGCTTCAAGTAAACGCATGACTTGTCGAGCAAGTATGGCTAAAGTATCGCGCTGCTTTGAAGTCAATGTATTTGGGGTATTGTCTATTACACAAAGAGTACCGAGTGCCAAACCATCACTATTGATAATGGGCATGCCTGCATAAAACCGAATATCTGGCGCGCCAGTGACTAAAGGGTTATCTGCAAATCGGCTATCATCAAGCGCATTTGAAACTTCAAATAAGGTATTGTCAAGAATAGCGTGACCGCAAAATGAAATATCACGTGGCGTTTCAGTGGCATCTAAGCCAACCCTACTTTTAAACCACTGCCTATCGCCATCAATAAGAGAGATTAATGCGATTGGCACTTCACATATTTGAGATGCTAGCAGTGTAATATCATCAAACTCTTGCTCACTTACTGTATCCAGCACTTCATACCTTGCTAAGGCCGCAAGTCGCGCTGACTCATTTTCTGGAATTTCAGGTTTTATCAAAACAAACCCCTTTTACAATCGACTAATCGGAAACTAATATAGTATTCATAATCTCGGCAAATAAATGGCGAATGAACGCTAGTTTTACTAGCTTATTTAAGTATTTAGTTTCGATAGAGCACATGAAATTCAGAAAAAAAGCCCCGACTAAAAGGGGTTAAAGTCGGGGCAAAACGCCTTATTGTCTAAGGCTTCCGCTCAGGGAGGAAAGAAGCGGAACGTTAGCTAAAAACTAATTTAGCTATCATGTAAGTTAAGACTGACTTTGTTTGATATTAGTTCTCGCTTTTTTGTAACTTTTTGTATCGCTTTGTAAGCAGATTACTTCCAAAACTTTAATGCATCCCATGCGATAATATCGTTATGGAAACCGAATCTACATTACTCTCAGGTCTTAATAATAAACAACTAGAAGCGGTTACTTTACCGCAGCAATCTGCACTGATATTGGCAGGTGCGGGCAGTGGAAAAACACGCGTTCTTACTGCGCGTATCGCATGGCTGATTCAAACTGGGCAGGTTTCACCCACTGGTTTATTAGCCGTGACATTTACCAACAAAGCGGCTAAAGAGATGCTCACACGCATTACAGCCTCATTGCCAATCAATACACGTGGCATGTGGGTTGGCACATTTCATGGACTTTGTAATCGCTTATTGCGCGCTCACCATCGCGAGGCTGGCTTACCTGCAAGCTTTCAGATTCTAGATATTTCAGACCAGCTATCTGTGATTAAGCGCTTAATGAAACTGATGAATGTGGATTATGAAAAGTTTCCACCAAAGCAAGTGCAAAACTTTATCAATGGCTGCAAAGACGAAGGTTTACGCGCACATGCCGTTGAAGCTTACGACCCGCATTCCACAAAAATGCGCGAGATTTTTGATGAGTACGATAAGCAATGCCAGCGTGATGGCGTGGCCGATTTTGCTGAGCTTTTATTACGCTGCTACGAGCTACTGGAACGCGATGCCAATATTCGTGGTCATTACCAAAGCCGCTTTAAATACATTTTGGTGGACGAGTTTCAAGATACGAATCGCCTGCAATATTTGTGGCTAAAGCTGCTTGCGGGCCAAGAAAATCAAAATGAAAGTCACAATTGCATGTTCGCGGTGGGTGATGATGACCAATCCATTTATGGCTTTCGCGGCGCACGCGTGGGCAATATGCGTGACTTTGAAAAAGATTTTAAAGTTCAAAATGTGGTGAAGTTGGAAGAAAACTACCGCTCACACAGCAATATTCTGGATGCTGCCAATGCGATTATTTCGCACAATAATAATCGCTTAGGTAAAAACCTATGGACTAGCGCAGGTGCGGGTGAGCCTGTACGTGTCTACGATGCGTATAACGATACTGATGAGGCACAATTCATTGTTGATGAAATTAAAATGCTGCATTGCGAAGGTACATCTTTGGGTGAGATTGCCCTGCTCTACCGCTCCAATGCTCAATCGCGCATTTTAGAGCAAGCATTGTTTAACGCCAATTTGCCTTATCGCGTATATGGTGGTTTACGCTTTTTTGAACGCGCAGAGATTAAACATGCACTTGCTTATATGCGCTTAATTGCCAATGCCAATGATGACACGGCATTATTGCGTGTGATTAACTTCCCCACACGCGGCATTGGTGCGCGTAGTTTAGAGCAGTTACAAGAAGTGGCGCGCGCTGAGAACTGTAGTATCTGGCAAGCGGCGATTAACAAGGTCGGAAATGGCAAGCTTGGCGCTAAAGGCATAGAGGGTTTTGTCGCCCTGATTAGGCAAATGGTAGACAACGCTTATGGCATTAGCCTGCGTGAACTGACTGAATTAGCGATTACCATGTCAGGCTTAATTGCCCATTATGAAAATGACAAAGAAGGCGAAGACCGCATAGAAAACTTGAAAGAGTTGGTAACAGCGGCAGTCTCATTTACTAACAAAGATTTTGGTAACCACAACAATGTGGATGGCGAAACTGAGCAAGATTTACTCACCCAATTTTTAAGCCACGCCAGCTTAGAAGCGGGTGAGCACCAAGCGGATGTAGGACGCGAAGCCTTGCAGTTGATGACTGTGCATGCCTCCAAAGGTTTAGAGTTTAAAGCGGTATTTATCAGCGGTTTAGAAGAAGGCTTGTGCCCGCATGAGCAAAGCCTGTTTGAGAACGCTGGCTTAGAAGAAGAACGCCGCTTAATGTATGTGGCCGTTACCCGTGCTAGGCAACGACTATACTTAAGCCACGCGCAAAGCCGCATGCTACATGGCAAAGTGCGTTACGGTATTCCATCGCGCTTTTTAGATGAAATACCTGAAGAGTTACTCAAGCGTTTAAACAGTAAACCTACCGCTAAGTCTGGCAGTAACCGTGACTACAGCGAGTTGCCAGCTATGATGAGCAAGCAACAAAGCAGTACCCAGAAAAACGCTATGCCGTGGAAAATAGGCCAACAAGTGGCGCATACTAAGTTTGGTAATGGCGTGGTAGTGAGTTACGAAGGCAATGCCAGCGACATGCGTGTGCAGGTAAACTTTGGTCGCGAAGGGCTGAAATGGTTAGCGCTGGAGTTTGCTAAGCTCACTCCTATTTAGCGCCATTTAATAAGCTACTCATAAGAGTAGCGAGTTTTAATCAGCGGATTCCGTGATATTAAAAACATCTACGTAGCTGGTATATAAACTCGTCATCATCACCGGTATCGCAACGATTAACCCTAAGCCAAACGGAATAATTGCAATCACTAATATCACGGTGAAAATTAAACCGTATAACAAAAATGGCACCATGTTTTTTAGACAAGCTGAAAAGCTCAATTTCATCGCCTCAACTGCTGTTAGATTGTGCAACCCAATCAATACTGGCGCATACCAGTAAGCCATGAGTATCGGCACAATAAAAAGCATCGCTAACAGAATCGGCAGCATCATAGCGCTAGCTTGCGCTGGGCTCACTTCTTGACCCTTCATCAAAAGCCCAACCACTTCTTTATCTAAAGACATGACCACCATCACCATAATCACTAGCAAACTCAGCATGTAAATACCACCCACTGCGATTAACTGCGCGGTATTTTTCTTAAAGCCTTCAAACAAATGGTTGATTTCTAAGTCTTGTTTTAGCACTAGTGCTTTACAGCCCCACATCATGCCTGCTGCAAACACGGGGGCTAACAATGTGCTGGCAATAGAGCCTAGCACTGGCACTAATGACACAGGAACGATGATAGCCAAATAAATGAGCAAAATCACAATCCACATCACAGGGTTAGCTTTAAATAAATTAAAGCCGTTCACAATCCAAGCCCAAGCATTGCCTGCGGGAACTTGTCGGCTTTCTAAAGGGGTGTTGATTAAGTTTTCTGTCATGATATTTTCTCTATATTGACTGAGTATTGACTAGGCTAAATTAGTGCGCAACTTCAAAATTCTTTGAAAATGCTTAGGGTCTTTTGCATGCGTCAACTCACCTGCTTGCGGATACATTTGATCATACAAACGCGATAGCCAAAAACGTAAGGCTGCGATGCGCAACATGGCTGACCATGCTTTTTGCTCAGCTGATGTGAATGGCCTAACCGCTTGGTAAGCGCTAAACATCGCGTTAAATAGAGGCGCATCTAAGCTACCATCGGCATTGACACACCAATCATTCACTGCAATCGCTAAATCATAAGCCAGCACATCATGACAGGCGTAATAAAAATCAATCAAACCGCCAATTTCATTGCCGTCGAACAACACATTATCACGGAATAAATCAGCGTGAATCACGCCCATTGGCAATTGCGTAGTATCCAGCGCAGCTTGAAAGGTTAAAGTCTGTTCTAGCAGCTGCTGATCTGATTCTGACAAATGCGGCATGACTTGTGCTGCGGTTTTAGCACGCCAATCCAACCCACGCTGATTATGGCTATCGTGGTGTGGGAATTCTGCCTCAAATGATTGTCCTGCCATATGCATTTTTGCCAACACTGCACCAACAGCAGCACATTGCTGTACGTTTGGTGCTTCTATATCGCGGCCTTTTAAGCAACTGATTAAAGCTGCGGGCTTACCGTTGAGCATATGCAAACTTTCACCTGCTTTGTCTGCAATCGGTTTAGGGCATGGAATGCCGTGTGTTGCAAGATGGCTCATTAAGTCAATAAAGTAAGGTAGCTCTTCTAAGTTATTGTGTTCAAACAAAGTCAGTACATACTTAGTTTGACTGTCACTACTTTGAGTCGTGACAAAATAGTTGGTATTGGTAATGCCAGATGAAATACCTTTTAGCTCAACAAGCTCGCCTATTGCGTAATCTTGCAGCCAAGCTTGTAATTGTGGAATGCTAACGGAGGTAAATACAGACATAAATTAAGCGGCTATACATTAATATTAATTGAAGTGACAGTAATTGAATTTTTAAATAAATAAAGAGGGGTTTTCGCCCTCTTTATTTAACTCGCAATTGCGAATTAAAATCTAAAAATCGTCCATTTTGGAATGCTTATTGGCTGATTTGGACCATCCATCAACCAGCCACCATTTTGGTCTTCTTTATGCATGTAATAAGGCACGCCATGCGCTGGCGTCACTTTCATCATATAAAGTTGGCCATTAATACGATACTCTTCAATCGTTTCGCCTTTTTTCTTGATAATAGTGACTTGCGGCTCGTCGGCATTATCTTCATTAGTAATTGCTGGTGGTGGAATGTCTTCTAATGGCTGCAAGTCAGCAGGCGGCGTTGGTGCTTTAGGTGTTTCAGCAACAGCCAATGACGGCAATTGCACCACACCCAGCGCTAGCAAAAGTGCTACATTTTTCCAAACATTACTCTTAGAGATCTTACGCATGGCCTGACACCTATTCTTTAAAATTAAAGCGAATCCTAATGAGTTGATTTTATCAAATTACGCGCCAATAAACAGCACTTACTACAAATAAAGCTGGACGCGTTCTTCAGAGGCCGATAATTTGAAACCGCGCGCTTCATAATGTTTAAATATCGCCTCGACAATATGCTTTGGATCATCAATCACTTGAATTAAATCCAAGTCTTCAGCCGCAATCATTTTCTCATTAACCAAAGTCGTTTTGATCCAAGCCAGCAAACCGCGCCAAAATGGCTCACACACCAAAATGATAGGTATTTTTAAGGTTTTACCCGTTTGCACCAGCGTAATCGCCTCCATCACCTCATCCAATGTACCAAAACCACCTGGCATTACAACGTAAGCACTGGCATACTTCACAAACATCACTTTACGCATGAAAAAGTGTTTAAAGTTCTGGCTCACATCCTGATATGGGTTGCGTGATTGCTCATGCGGCAACTCTATATTCAAGCCGATACTTGGCGACTTTCCAGGAAACGCACCTTTATTTGCCGCTTCCATAATGCCAGGGCCACCGCCTGAAATGACGCTGAATCCTGCATCACTTAACAATCGTGCGATTTCTTCAGTAAGCTTGTAATAAGGATGATCAACTGGCGTGCGTGCGCTCCCAAAAATAGAAACTGCAGGGGTAATTTCTTTCAGGCGCTCGGTAGCATCGACGAATTCTGCCATAATCTCGAATGCATGCCATGACTCATGGCCAGTTTGGTGCAAACCTTGCAAATCTGGATCAGTAATTTTCGGAATTTTTTTTGTAATCGACATAATTTAATTCTCTTAATTTAGCCTTCTTATGTTTTATTTTTACCCTAAAAATTCAAAGGTTTAAGTGAGGCTAGGCGCAAAACTTTTTCAAAAAAATTTAAGACGAGACGCATATGGTTTAATATGCAAACGGCTTTAAAACATCTAGTAAAAATATAGCGCAACAACGCATCACGACAACCTTTGGATTTTTATATGAAAACTTTGTTATTAGTGGATGGTTCATCTTACCTCTATCGTGCTTTTCACGCTATGCCTGACTTACGAAATAGCCAAAACGAACCCACAGGCGCAATACAAGGCGTACTCAATATGTTACGCCGTTTACATAAAGATTACCCCAGCGATTATAGCGCCTGCGTTTTTGATGCCAAAGGCAAAACTTTTCGCGATGATATTTATGCCAAATATAAAGCCAATCGGGCCAGCATGCCTGACGATTTACGCTTGCAAATTGAGCCGCTGCATGAGGCGATTAAAGCCATGGGCTGGCCATTGATTGTGGAATCTGGCGTAGAGGCCGATGACGTGATTGGCGCATTGGCAAAGCAAGCCGAACGCGAAGGCATTCGAACGATTATTTCAACGGGTGATAAAGATATTTCGCAGTTGGTGAATGAGCATATAACCGTTGTGAACACCATGCGCGATGCCTTTAGGCGAACAGATGACGTGCTAGATATTGCTGGCGTTGAAAATAAATTCGGCATTCCGCCTAGCTTAATGGTTGATTATTTGGTGTTGGTAGGAGACACCTCAGACAACGTACCTGGCGTTGAAAAAGTTGGGCCAAAGACCGCCGTCAAATGGCTAAAAGAATATGGTTCTTTAGATAACATCGTCGCCAACGCTGACAAAATCACAGGTAAAGTGGGTGAAAATCTACGTGCTGCGCTTGATTGGCTACCAACTGCACGCGAGTTGATTACCATCCGTTGCGATGTGGGCATTCAAGAAAATTTAAGCGACCTTGCTCCACAAGCCATCGATAAAGCCAAACTTTCTGAACTATTTGACCGTTTTGAATTTAAAAGCTGGCGCCGTGAGTTGGAAAACATGCAAGACAATGCGCCAGTTCCTAAGTCGGCCAATGCGACTGCAATGTTTCCATCCTCACAAACTCAGCCTACACAAACCGCAGATATGTTTGCTGTCAAACAATTTACAGCGAATACCAGCCGCAACTTTGAAACCATTTTAACCAATGAACAACTAGACGCTTGGCTGGCAAAACTACAAGCCTCCGAACTGATGTGCTTTGACACGGAAACGACCTCGCTAGACCCAATGACAGCAAAAATAGTCGGCATGTCATTCAGCGTAGAAGCTGGCAGTGCCGCTTATTTACCACTCAAACATGATTATTTTGATGCCCCAGAACAGCTCAATTTTGCTGAAACTTTAGCAAAAATTAAACCGATTTTAGAAAACCCTGCGATTAAAAAAGTAGGGCAAAACTTTAAATATGACCAACACGTGTTAGCCAACCATGGCATTGCACTCAATGGCATTGCGCATGACACCATGCTGGAATCTTACGTGTTTGAATCGCACAAAACTCATGGCATGGATGCGCTCGCTGAACGCCATTTAGGCATACAAACCATTTCATTTGAAGAAGTGGCAGGCAAAGGTGCAAAACAAGTCACATTTAACCAAGTGACGGTAGAAGTGGCGAGCGAATATGCCGCAGAAGATGCCGACATTACATTGCAATTGCACCAAGCGATGTACCCACAAATCAGCACTGACAACAAGTTAGACTTTATTTATAGTCAAATTGAAATGCCAAGCTCGCAGATTCTATTCACCATAGAACGTAACGGTGTGTTGATTGACCGCGACATGCTGAATATTCAAAGCAATGAAATTGGCGTGAAATTAGTGGCTTTAGAAAACCAAGCCTACGAGTTGGCTGGACAACCTTTTAACTTAGGCTCACCAAAACAATTACAAGAAATTTTGTTTGATAAACTTGGCATTAAACCAACCAAAAAGACGCCATCTGGCGCACCAAGTACTGATGAAGATGTTTTGCAAGAGCTAGCCCTAGACCATCCACTACCCAAAGTGTTATTAGAATATCGCGGTTTAGCAAAGCTCAAATCTACCTACACCGATAAGCTACCAAAAATGATCAACGCGCAAACTGGTCGCGTGCATACCAGCTACAACCAAGCGGTGGCGATTACTGGCAGATTGGCGAGTTCAGACCCTAACTTGCAAAATATTCCAGTGCGTTCGGCTGAAGGTCGGCGTATTCGTGAAGCCTTTATCGCGCCAAAAGGCTCACATATCGTTTCTGCCGATTACTCACAAATCGAGCTACGCATCATGGCGCATCTATCAAAAGATGAAGGCATGCTAACCGCCTTTGCCAATAATGAAGATATTCACCGCGCCACCGCAGCCGAGATTTTTGGCGTAGAACGCGAAAACGTAGATAGCGAACAACGCCGTTACGCCAAAGTCATCAACTTTGGATTGATTTACGGTATGAGCGCATTCGGTTTAGCGCAAAACCTCAACATTGAGCGAGGCGCCGCAGCAAGTTATATTGAACGCTACTTCGCCCGCTACCCCGGCGTGCGCGACTACATGGACAAAACCCGCGCCATCGCCAAACAACTAGGCTATGTTGAAACCTACTTCGGCCGCAGATTATGGGTACCTGAAATTAATAGCGCTAATGTACAACGCCGCAACGGCGCCGAGCGCGCTGCGATTAATGCGCCGATGCAAGGCACGGCGGCAGACTTGATTAAGCTAGCAATGATTGCTGTAGATAAATGGCTAGCAACTGAAAAGTTAAATGGCGAAAAACTACAGACGAAAATCATTATGCAAGTGCACGATGAACTGGTGCTAGAAGTGCCAGATAATGAGCTTGCATTGGTGAAACAGCAACTACCCGTGCTGATGCAAAGTGTAGCGAAGCTGGATGTGCCGCTTCTCGCTGAAGTAGGTGTCGGAAGCAATTGGGAAAGTGCACATTAGCAATGTGCACTCTATATTTCACCTACCGTGTGCATATCAAAATTAAACAAACAAGCAAGATTGCGCCCTGCTCTTTTAGCCTGATACATGGCAATGTCCGCATGTTTTAGCAGCTCTTCATGGGAGTTGCCATGATCGCCAAATAAAGCCACCCCAATACTAGCTGTGCTACTGTGATCCACCGTATCAAGCATGTAGGGAATGTTGAGTGTTTCAATAATAAGGTCAGCCACCTTTTGCACCTGCTTTACGGCTTCTTCAGGCGCGTCACTTAAATCTTCAAGCATTATTATAAATTCATCACCACCTAAACGGGCGACCGTATCACTTTTTCGCACACATTGTAGTAAACGTTCTGCAACCTTCTTTAGTAACAAATCGCCCATATCATGCCCTAATGTATCGTTAAGCATTTTGAAATTATCTAAATCTAAAAAAAGTAATGCGCCTCGTTTACCCGAGCGAGCACTTGACGATAAGGCATGGTCGAGCCTATCAAGCAATAATCGACGATTGGGTAAATTAGTAAGTGGATCATAAAAAGCGAGTTGTTTAATTTCATTTTCACGATCAACGGCTTCATGTCGTAGTGTAATATTTTCCAGAAAGTTAAGATTAATATTACGAATACTCATGAGCATAAAAATCAGAAACACAATACCAGACACGCCCATAGTGTAAGAAATCTCACCATCATCCGTAAATAAACGTATCAATATAGGTATCAATATCAGTAAAGTATATGAAACTGCACTCACGATATCTACAGAATAAGAAACAATACCGCCTGCTACCAACCCTGTAAGAATAAAAATGATAAACATTTGCTGTTGCAAGTCACCAAGTGGGTAAAACAACACGCTTGTCATACCCCAAGCAAAAGCACTTGTTATGACACCAACACGAAATTGTATTAATCTTTTATAGATACCTTTAGCATCGTTAATAGGGTTATTTTTTTGATTCCTAGTAATCACATAACGCACGAAAATAGTAATTAAAATCAACGATAACCAAGTGAGAATAATCAGATTTGGTACAGATTTACGCTGCGCATATGCTAATACAACTGCAATAAAAGCGCTGGATGCAAGCGTTCTTTGATTGGCAGCAAAAAGTTGCTCTAATAACGACTTTTCAATGGTTGTTTTTGTTAGGTTATTCATTATTTAGTGATTTTATAAACTACATAATCTTTCAACATTAATGTCACTATTAATCTCAAGGTTATTATGTGTCATGTAATCAGTTATATCAAGATGCAACTTCCTGAAAATATTATGATTAATCATCAAACTAAAGTATCAGAACTATTAAATTAAAGGATAAAATATCTGCAGCTCAAATTACTAGCGACTCAAAACATGAACCCTAATATTGGCATTTACATCATCGGTGATGAAATTCTTTCTGGTAAACGCCAAGATAAACACTTAAGCAAAGTCATCGAATTACTCTCAGCGCGCGGCTTGCAACTTGCTTGGGCGAATTATGTAGGTGATATTCCAGAGAAAATTACTAGCTCAATCAGAGCCAGTATCGCGCGAGGCGACATTGTATTTAGCTTTGGCGGAATAGGTGCTACGCCAGACGACTTTACAAGGCAGTGTGCGGCAGATGCGGCTGGAGTGGTTATTGAGCGCCATGCTGGTGCAGTGGCAGAAATTGAAGCGCAATATGGTGAAAGTGCCTACCCAAAACGCGTGCTGATGGCGGACTTTCCAAAAGGTTGTGATTTAATTCCCAATCCTGTAAATCGTGTTGCAGGTTTTAGCATTAACCAGCATTATTTTGTACCTGGCTTTCCTGAAATGGCACATCCTATGGTGGAATGGGTGCTTGAAACCTACTATTCACAGTTATTTCACACACAAGATTATGTGGAAGATTCAATCTTAGTGAGTGAAGTTGGTGAAAGCGATTTAATTGATTTAATGAACCAAATGCTATCGCAATATCCAATGCTAAAGCTGTTCAGCTTGCCCAGAAGTAATCAGCGCAGAAACACTGAACTAGGGATGAAAGGCGAATCTGAACAAGTAAAGCTTGCGATGGCCTCTTTAAAATCAGGCGTCACTGCGCTCGGTTATCCTTGGACAAATATATAAGGAAAAAAATAAATGGAATGCAGGTCAAGCTGTGGTGCATGTTGCACTGCACCATCCATTAACAGCCCGATTCCTGGCATGCCGAATGGCAAACCTGCTGGCGTGCGCTGCGTTCAGTTAACCATTGAAAACCGCTGTATGATTTTCGGTCAACCTGAACGCCCCGCGTTTTGTGCAAGTTTGCAGCCAAGTATAGAAATGTGTGGCAACGACCGAGAGCAGGCAATGTTTTGGCTGACCAATTTAGAGCAGCTAACCAAGCCTAACTAAGCATCATTAAAAGTTATCTGCTTGGTTTCTTTCATCAAAAAAACTGCAATAAAACTCACTAGCGCCATGGCTGAAACATAATATCCCACCCAGTCTAAACCGCCTTTATCTACCAATAATTGTGAGATAAAAGGCGCGGTAGAAGCGCCTAAAATCCCACCCAAATTGTAAGACAAGCCAGCTCCTGTATAACGTACAGCAACTGGAAACTGCTCTGGCAAAAAAGCGCCCATAGGCGCAAACGTTGCGCCCATTAAGAGTAAAGCCATAGATAAAAATGAGGTAATTAACACACTTGAACCACTCGCCATTAAAGGACTGAGTGTAAAGCCAGCAAATACCGCTAAAAAGCAACCCATTAACAATACGGGTTTACGCCCGAATTTATCACTCAAACCTGCTGAAACAGGGGTAATAATTGCCATAAAAAGTACGGCAATACATAACATTTGCAAAAAGTCAGCGCGCGAAATACCGAGCGTTTTAGTGCCATAACTTAGGCAAAATACGGTGGCGGTATAAAACAAGTTATAGCAAACAGTCATCGCCAGCGCACCAAGGAATACAGGGCGCCAATGCTCACCCAACAGCGATTTAATAGGCGTTTTGAGCGTTTGATGATGTTGCAAAGCCTTAGCAAAAGCTGGCGTTTCAGCCAGTTTAAAACGCACATACAATCCAACTAATACCAACAAAGCACTCGCGAAAAACGGAATACGCCAGCCCCATGCTTTAAATGCATCGTCAGATAAATACAGGGTTAAAGCCAGAAAACTTAAAGTTGCCAGCAAAAAACCTATGGATGGGCCTAACTGTGGAAACATGCCAAACCAGCCGCGCTTGCCTGCTGGCGCGCTTTCCGTGGCTAACAATGCTGCCCCGCCCCACTCACCACCTAAACCTAGGCCTTGCCCAAATCGTAACAAGCACAGTAGCACGGCCGCCAAAGTACCTAAAGTTTCATAGCCAGGTAAGCATCCAATCAACAAGGTAGAGAACCCCATCACTAATAACGAAGCGGCTAAGGTCGCTTTGCGCCCGATGCGGTCACCAAAATGACCAAATACAATCGCACCCAATGGTCTTGCAATAAAAGCAATACCGAATGTTAAAAAAGCGTTCAACGCTTGTGCGGCAGGATCGCTCGTAGGGAAAAATACTTGCCCAATCACCAATGCTGACGCCATGGCGTAAATATAGAAATCGTAAAACTCAATTGCGGTGCCAATAAAGCTAGCGAAGGCAATATGCGTGGTTGATGGATTACTAACAGGTGAGTTCTGAGTATTCAAAATGCGGCTTTCAGATGGCTTGTTGCGTAAGCGTGTTGTAGGGATGCATCAACATTATACAAACTTAGCATCATTCTAAAAATTTAAGTTTTCTGAGACCTTATTTGCGTATAAAATAGGCAGTTCGCTCTAAACAATTCAACATTACAAAAAAATAACTAAAAACTAAATATCAATGCAAATAGGCTCACACATTTTAAAGAATAACCTAATCGTCGCCCCCATGGCTGGCGTGACGGATAGACCTTTTCGCCAGCTATGTAAGAAAATGGGCGCTGGCTTGGCTGTGAGCGAAATGGTCACGTCAAACTCTTTGCTTTATGGCAGCGAAAAAACCCTGCGCAGAGCGAATCATGAAGGTGAAGTTGACCCTATTTCAGTACAAATTGCTGGTGCAGACCCGCAAATGATGGCTGAAGCGGCACGCCATAATGTAGATAATGGTGCGCAAATTATTGATATTAATATGGGCTGCCCTGCTAAAAAAATCTGTAACGTGATGGCTGGCTCTGCATTACTTAAAGACGAGCCGCTGGTTGCACAAATTTTAAGAGCGGTCGTCAACGCCGTTAACGTACCAGTGACACTAAAGATTCGTACGGGCTGGGATAAAAACAACCGTAACGCAGTACAAATTGCCAAAATGGCTGAAGACTTAGGCGTTCAGGCCTTAGCGATGCATGGCCGCACACGCGCATGCTTGTACACTGGTGATGCTGAATATGACACGATTGCAGCCGTGAAACAGGCTATTAAAATCCCTCTGATTGCCAATGGCGACATTACCACTCCAGAAAAAGCTAAGTTTGTATTAGATTACACTGGTGCAGACGCCGTGATGATTGGACGTGCCGCACAAGGCCGACCTTGGATTTTTCGCGAAATGGAGCACTTCATCAAAACGGGTGAGCATTTACCCGCGCCAGAAGTTACAGAAATTCGCTCAGTCATGTTGGCTCATCTTCACGACTTATATGATTTTTATGGCGAATTGACAGGCATGCGCATGGCGCGCAAGCATATTTCTTGGTACACCAAGGGTTTAAAAGACTCTGCGAACTTCCGTCACAACATGAACACGCTGCAAACCATAGATTTGCAGCTAGCCGCGATTGATGAGTTTTTTGATCATCTGCAAAGTCGCGATCACCGTTTGCAATACGACTCTACAGATAATATTGACTCCAACAATCTAGTTCTTAAGGTGGCATAATGAATCCATGCGAACTCGCTAACAGCGTAAATTTATCATTAGATCAATACTTTAAAGATTTAGATGGTGAGCCGCCGCACGCCTTGTATGACATGGTATTAGCCTGTATTGAAAAGCCATTAATTGAATACACATTGCAATATGCTGGTGGCAACCAAAGCAAGACGGCGGAAATACTAGGGTTAAATCGCAACACCTTGCGTAAAAAAATGCAGCACTACAAAATTGAATAAACCATAAGAATATTCAACCTCAAACAACTACTTTCTTCTTTAGAGCTTTCAAATGGCAACTATTAAACGTGCGCTTATAAGCGTTTCAGACAAATCAGGTATTTTAGAATTAGCGCAGGCTTTAACTAAATTAAACGTAGAAATTTTATCGACTGGTGGCACTGCAAAACTATTCCGCGATAATCAAATTCCTGTCATTGAAGTGAGTGATTACACTGGCTTTACTGAAATGTTAGATGGCCGCGTAAAAACACTACACCCTAAAGTGCATGGCGGCATTTTGGGTCGCCGCGACTTTCCTGAGCATGTGGCCGCGATGAAAGAGGCTAACATTCCAAATATCGACATGGTCGTGGTGAATCTGTACCCATTTGAAGCCACTGTTGCAAAGCCAAATTGCACGCTTGAAGATGCCATTGAGAATATCGACATCGGCGGGCCAGCGATGGTGCGTTCTGCCGCTAAGAATTGGAAAGACGTTGCGGTATTAACTGATGCTACCCAATATGCAGCAGTAGTAAGCGAGTTGCAAAGCACTGGTGGTGCGCTTGCAGAGGCGACTACTTTTGCTTTATCTGTCGCAGCATTTAACCGTGTATCGCAATACGATGCAGCCATTAGTAACTACTTGTCGGCTATTGATTATGCGGCCAGCATGGTGGGCAACAAACCTGTATTGCAACAATTTCCTGCGCAAAGCAACACTAATTTTGTCAAAGTACAAGATTTACGCTATGGCGAAAATCCTCATCAACAAGCCGCTTTTTATCGCGACTTATTCCCAGCGCCTGGCTCACTGGTGACTGCGCAACAATTGCAAGGTAAAGAATTAAGTTTTAATAATATCGCAGATGGCGATGCGGCTTGGGAAGCAGTAAAAAGCTTCGATACCACAGCCTGTGTCATCGTAAAACACGCTAACCCATGTGGTGTAGCGCTTGGTGCAACAGCCCTAGAGGCTTATTCAAAAGCCTTCAAAACTGACCCAAGTAGTGCATTTGGCGGCATTATCGCGTTCAACACAACTGTTGATAAAACTGCCGCAGAAGCCGTCAGCAAGCAATTTGTTGAAGTGCTCATTGCACCTGACTATACAGCTGATGCACTAGCAATTTTTGCTGCAAAAGCCAACGTTCGCGTACTTAAAATTGCATTACCAACTGGTGGTGCAACGGCTTGGGAACAAGGCCGCAACTCACATGAAAGCAAGCGTGTTGGTTCTGGCATTCTCATCCAAACTGCGGACAACCATGAAATTGGCCAATCTGATTTAAAAGTCATCAGCAAAAAACAAGCAACACCACAACAAATGGCCGATATGTTATTTTCTTGGCGCGTGGCGAAATATGTAAAATCAAACGCGATTGTTTTCTGCGGCAACGAAATGACGCTGGGCGTAGGTGCAGGCCAAATGAGCCGTATCGATAGTACTAAAATCGCTATTATTAAAGCGCAAAATGCTGGTTTAAGCTTAAAAAACTCTGTAGTCGCTTCTGACGCCTTCTTCCCGTTCCGCGATGGTATCGATGCACTAGCAGAAGCAGGCGCAAGCTGTGTGATTCATCCGGGTGGCAGCATGCGTGATGAAGAAGTGATAGCAGCAGCTGATGAGCATGGCTTGGTGATGGTAGTCACGGGTATTCGCCACTTTAGGCATTAGTCGCCACGGACAAGAATCACCACTAAACATCTATAAAAAATAGGGTAAAGCTAAAATATGAAAGTTATGGTTATTGGCAGTGGCGGTCGCGAGCATGCGCTTGCTTGGAAAATTGCGCAGAATAAAGAAATCAGCCGTGTATATGTTGCACCTGGTAATGCTGGCACTGCACTCAACCCTGATATGTTAAACGTTCCCATTTCTAGCGTAGAAGATTTACTTGTATTTGCTCAAAAAGAACAAATACAACTTACTATTGTAGGTCCTGAGGCGCCGTTATCACAAGGCGTTGTGGATGTGTTTCGTGCCAATGGCCTGAAAATTTTTGGTCCAACTAAAGCGGCAGCGCAATTAGAAAGCTCAAAAGATTTCGCTAAAGCGTTCATGGTACGCCACAAAATTCCTACCGCAGCTTACGCTACCTTTACCGACGCTAAACTTGCCCACGACTATGTCACCGCGCAAGGCGCGCCGATAGTCATTAAAGCTGATGGCTTAGCTGCTGGCAAAGGCGTTGTAGTTGCCATGTCTAATGATGAAGCGCATGCAGCCATAGATGCTATGCTTTCTGATAATAAGCTAGGTAGCGCTGGTGCCCGTGTGGTAATTGAAGAATTTTTAACGGGTGAAGAAGCTAGCTTTATTGTCATGGTCGATGGTAAAAACATCTTAGCGCTGGCTACTAGCCAAGACCATAAGCGTCTGCAAGATGGCGACCAAGGTCCTAATACGGGCGGCATGGGTGCTTATTCACCTGCGCCAGTAGTCACGCCAGAAATTCACGCGAAAGTGATGCGAGAAATCATACGGCCAACCGTGGATGGCATGGCGAAAGATGGCATTCCTTACACAGGCTTTTTGTATGCCGGCTTGATGATTTCACCAGATGGTGGCGTTAAAACCTTAGAGTTTAACTGCCGTATGGGCGACCCAGAAACACAGCCGATTATGCTGCGTCTAAAAAGTGACTTTGTAACTCTCGCAGAACATGCGGTGAATGGCACCTTAGACCAAGCCGAAACCGAGTG
>JBBQLN010000017.1:0-52148 GCA_038327905.1 Burkholderiales bacterium | reverse complement strand
AGTAGCCCAAGCTGAAAGCTCACAAAATATTACCGCTAGCCGCTATGGTAATAGTTGCCCAACTGCAGGCTCTTGCAAAATAACAATCACAGCACAAAACAATTCCACGCAAATTGATACTAGCAGATTGCAACCTTTTGCCAGCTTACCTACTGGCACCAGCCTTGTTGGCACAGGTGCTACTTCTACATACCAAAGTAATACTTGGGTGAATGGCACGTATACAATTAGCGGCTCTACCTATCAATATAATCGTGGTGCTTCGCCTGACGGACCTTATGATAATTTCAATATTAACTTTTCTATTGCCGACCCTGATAGTGTTGTATTTAGCGGTTCATCAAAGACCGCTGACTCCAAAATCCGTTATGGGAAGTTATTTATACCTAATGTTTATGGCTCTGAGTTACTACCATTAGCAGTTCCTGTAGAAGCTAAATACTGGAACGGAACTTCGTATGTCAGGAATCAACAAGATAGCTGCACAACGCTTCCAGCAAGCAGTATTGCAATGGGTAATTACCGAAACAATCTTGCCGCTTGTGAAACGCAGCTTGCTTACACAAGTGGCAGTGGTGCTTTGGTAAACGGCATTGCTAAAAACCTAAGATTAACAAAGCCAGGCGTTGGTAATAGTGGAAGTGTAGATTTAACCGTCAATCTAACTAATGCTAGTGGCAGCACTTGTAACAGCGCATCTGCAAGTGCTGCTACTGCGGCAAGCATTCCGTGGTTTGGCACTAACCCAGCATCACGTGCTACTTTCGGCATTTACAAAACGCCGATTATTTACATGCGCGAAAACTTTTAATAAGCATTTTAAGCAACGAATAGAGATATTGACTATGCGACTATATTCTAAGAAAAAATCACCAGGCTGGTTTGCCCTTCGCGCCTCACAAAAAGGAACTTGTGTTGCGCATATCACCAATGTTGATTCCAAGCCTAGCGTTGCATTTAGCGTTATACGTCAAGAAAGCTTAAAGGACGACAATGGCGTTAAGTCGATGACAGCAAACTTAAGCATGGAAAATTTGCACTGTGCATTATTACTTGCGCAAAACGAATATCAATTATTTCAAATTGAGAAACCAAACGTACCTGAAAATGAGCTAAAACAAGCGATTAGCTGGAAGCTTAAAGACATGATTGATTACCCTGTAGAGCAGGCCACGATTGATGTGATTGATATTCCTGCTGACCCTAACAATGCTAATCGACAATCTTATGTGTACGCCGTGGTTGCTAAAAATACATTAATTAGCAGCTATATGACAAGGTTGATTACCCACGCAAAAGCTGGGCTGGAAGCCATTGATATTCCAGAATTAGCACAGCGCAATGTTGCCGCTTATTTGGAACAAGAAGGTCGTGGATTAGCCATGCTTTCTATCAACAGCAACGGTGGTTTACTTACCTTTACTTCTGGCGGCGAGCTTTACCACGCGAGACAGATAGAAATAGATACCAAACAAATGCACAGTGAAGACAGCGAGAAAAAATCCAGTATTTTTGAGCGTTTGTCTTTAGAGATTCAACGTTCTCTAGATAACTTTGAACGCCAATTCCCCTACATTACTATCAATCGCCTTGTATTGGCGCCATTTATGGACCGTGAAGACTTTTACGATTACTTAAAAGCCTATCTTTATATTCCAATCGATCGATTTGATTTGACTGATGTATTTATATTTGAAGACCAAGTAAATATTGGCGATTTAGCGATGCAAGCTAGTCTTTTACCCGTGTTAGGCGCTGCATTGCGTGGAGGTAAAACATCATGAGTCAGCAGATTAACCTACTAAATCCCTCTCTTATCAAGCAAAAGGATTTTTTTAATCCAACTACTATAGTGATAACGCTTGGTATTTTATTGGCATTAATGTTGGGGTATTACAGCTACGTGCAAAAGCAGTTGTCAATGTTAACAGTGCAACGTAGCCAAATAGCGCAAGAATTAACGACAGCACAAGCAACATTGCAACAAACGGCTTTATTACATACACCGCATGCAATAAACAAAGCCCTAATAGAGCAAATTGCACAATTGGAACAAAAACAAGCTATGCAACAACAAATATTGCAAACTGTGAATCAAAGTTCAGCGACACCTGAAAAAGGTTACGCTGCTTTGATGCGCGCCTTTGCAAGACAAAGTTTAGATGGCTTATGGTTAACTAGTTTTAGCATTAATAGCGCCTCTGAGCAACTTAATATCAGCGGCCGTACTTTACAGGGTGATCTAGTTCCAGAATACATTTCTCGACTAGGCAATGAGCCCGCTTTAAAAGGCAAGTTATTTGCCGCGTTGAATATGAGCGTGCCTAAAGCAACTGCGACAACAAACCAAACACCAATCGTAACTGCGCCAGTAGCTAGCCCTTCCAACCTAACAGCTTCTGTCATTAAAAATGGTGTTTCTGTAATGCCTACAAGTACGGTAGCACCTATCACAAGCACTCAAGCTAACGCCGTGAATTACATAGAATTTACACTGCAATCTATTGACGACAAATCAGCGGCTACAACCACCGCCACTCAGACTGGCGGCAAACTTTGAAAGAGGCTTGGCTAAATTTAAGTAACAAATTTGAGGCGCTTAACACGCGTGAGCGTTGGATGGTGACTTGTGCACTATTTGTGGTGGTATTTGCCGCGATTAACAGCTTGCTAATAAGCCCAGTTTTAACTCGTCAAAAAGTTTTAAACAGTGAGCTTGCGGCCGACCAAGCACAAGTTAATGGACTAACAGAGCAAATTAACGCCTATGCAAATCAAGCAGTGATTGATCCAGATGCACCAAACAAACAACGTATTAATGAATTGAATGTGCAATTAAAAACGCTAGAAACACAGTTGAGTAGTTTGCAAAACACACTGATCAGTCCAGACAAAATGCCTGAGTTGCTTCGTAGTTTATTGAAAAAAGATGGTAAATTGAAATTAATCGAACTCAAAACACTGCCAACTAAAGGTTTACTAGAAGCAGATGTTGAAGATAAAAGCATTACCGCGATAACAGCTACGAGCAACGATTCTAATGTCACACAAAAGAGTGCTGCTATTAAAAAAGATTCACCCGTATTCAAGCATGGCGTAGAAATTACTGTTGAAGGACGCTATTCGGACCTGCTTAGTTACGTTTCTGAATTAGAGCAAATGCCGTGGCACGTGCTTTGGAGCAAAGCAGCACTAAACGATGAGCAAAACTCTACTATTACCTGGCCTGCAAACCGCTTAACACTGACGGTTTATACCTTAAGTTTAGATAAAACTTGGTTGAGTATATGACAAAATTAACCGCAACATCATTAGCACACCCTTCTCAACATCCAATGAAATTACTGTTGAGCGTTTCATGTGGCATGTTTCTTTTAATGTTGGAACATGATGTTCAAGCTGATGGATTAAAAGATCCTACGCAACCGCCTGCTTCGTTGTCAGCTGAATCCAACAATACAAATGGCCAAGCAGCTGGCCCAGTATTGCAATCTGTAATGTTAGGTTCGCAATATCGTGCAGCCATTATCAATGGTCAAAAAGTCATGCTAGGTGGCAAATATGAAAGTGCTACCTTAATTAAAATCAATGAGCGTGAAGCTGTATTGCGCAATTCGGATATGACGACACAAGTATTGGCGATGGACTATGCTGGGGTAAAGAAAACTAAACCAGTAGAGCCAATGAGCAGCAAACCAACAAGTAGCAAACCAAAAAAATATTGAATGAAGTAAGCGAGAACAACATCATGCAAAAATTACCAAAAAAATTGTCATCATTGCTCACACTAACGTTAAGTGTCGCGATGCTTACAGCTTGCGCCACAACCGAACCTCAACATAACAACGCCACACTTAATAAAATAAAAAATGAGCTAAAACAAGCCGCTGAAGTAAAACCTGCGCCAGCTACGCCTAAAGCGATTAATGATGCTTTATTACCACCTTTAAGAATCGCGATGCCTAAAGCTTCTGCTAAACAGCTTGAACAACGTTTTGATTTGGTCATCAGCAATGCGCCTGCCAGCCAAGTATTGATGGGCATTGTCAGTGGAACACGTTACAGCATGTTGGTTTCACAAGATTTAACTGGCATGATTTCTGTTAACTTAAAAGATGTAACTGTATTCGAAGCGCTTGATTCACTTCGTGAGTTGTATGGTTACGAATACAAAGTGGAAGGCACACGTATTTTTATCGAGCCTCAAGCCATACAAACACGTGTGTTTCAAGTGAATTATATCGTTGGTCAACGTAAGGGCTCATCTGACACGCGCGTGACCTCAGGATCAGTAAGCAATGGAAGTGGTCAGTCTGGGCAAAGCACAGGTGCAACCACCACCACTAACTCTAGCGGTTCTGCTAATCGCGCAGCACTTATCAGCACCAGTATTTCAACTACTTCTGATAATGATTTTTGGAAAGATTTAACTGACTCACTTAATGGCATTGTTGGCAATGAAAACGGTCGTCGCGTAATAGTTAACGTACAGTCTGGCGTCATTATGGTGCGGGCTATGCCTGCTGAAGTGCGCAACGTAGAGGCATTCTTGCGCTTAATGCAAGTCACTATAGAACGCCAAGTGATTTTAGAAGCAAAAATTATGAATGTGCAACTTAATGAACAGTCGCAAAGTGGCGTAAATTGGTCTGTATTCGGCAAAAGTGGTGCTAATACAGGTATTGTGGGTAACCTGAATGCCAACACACAACTAAGTAGTACTGGCAACGGCAACATTACAAGCGGGGATTTAGGGGCATCAGCTGGCAATGTAATTGCTAATGCGGCCACAACTGCACTTGGCGGTCCTTTATTTGCGGTGGCTTTACAAGGTGCAAACTTTGCCGCCCTACTCTCATTCTTAGAGACTCAAGGTGATGTACAAGTACTTTCTAGCCCCAGAATTGCCACGATTAACAACCAAAAAGCGGTGCTTAAAGTAGGTACTGATGAGTTCTTTGTAACAGGTATCTCATCGAATACCACCGCATCAACGGGTGCAACAACGACCTCTCCAGAAGTCACACTACAACCGTTCTTTTCAGGTATCGCGCTAGATGTCACGCCGCAAATTGATAAAGATGACAATATTATCTTGCACATGCACCCTTCTATCAGCCAAGTCACTACCGTGAATAAGCAATTGAATTTAGGTGGTGCTTCTGGCGCAATTAACCTGCCATTGGCTTCTAGCAATGTGAGTGAAACTGATAGCATCGTGCGCACGCATGACGGCCGTGTGATTGCGATTGGTGGTTTGATGACTGAGAGCTCAATCAACAGCAACTCTAAAGTGCCAGGCTTAGGTGACATCAAAGGGGTCGGCAACGCATTCCGCCAAAAGGGTAAAACTTCTAGCAAAACTGAATTAGTTATCTTGCTTAAAGCCACTGTTGTACAAGGTCAGGATAGCTGGAGTAACGATGTTTTATCCAGCCAAAGACGTATTGAAAACATGGCTCGCCCTGAAAATGTTTCCCAAGCTACGATTGCAGGTGAATAACATGATGTACTTAAAACATTTTGGATTAAGTGAAGCGCCATACAGCATCACGCCTGATACCAGCTTCTATTTTGCCTCGCAGAGCTATCAAGAAGGCTTGAATACTCTGCTATTCGCTGTTCTTTCTGGTGAGGGCTTTATCAAAATTACTGGCGAAGTTGGCACAGGTAAAACGCTACTATGTCGAAAACTGATGTCCAGCTTAGATAACAGTTTTAAAGTGGCTTATGTACCTAACCCCTATTTAGAGCCAAAATCATTATTGATGGTACTCGCGCAAGAGTTGGGCATCACATTGCCTGACACAGTCAGCCAGCATGCTTTGTTGACTGCCTTGACACATGGTTTGCTTGACTTTGCGCGCAATGACATCAAAGTCGTCGTTTGCTTGGATGAAGTACAAGCCATGCCTATCGAAACGCTAGAAGCATTGCGCTTGTTAAGCAACCTAGAAACTGAAAAACGAAAACTGCTACAAGTCGTCATTTTCGGCCAACCAGAGCTTGAAGATAAACTTAACCACGCCTCAATTAGACAACTTAAACAACGCATCACCTTTGAATATCAACTAGACAGACTAAGCCGCGACGAAATGCAATATTACTTGGGTCACCGTTTAATCATTGCGGGTTATCAAGGTAGCCGAATGTTTACTAGTGCAGCATTAGCACTTTTGTACTTTAAATCCAAAGGCGTACCGCGCTTGGTGAATATATTGGCGCATAAAGCCCTATTAGCCGCTTATGGAAAAGGTAAACATCAAGTGGGCTTACGTGAAGCTTTAGCGGCTATATCTGATACAAAGTCTGTCGAATCAACTTGGAGAAAATTTCGTTCTCATGGCTTTAGCATCTCTTTATTTTTACTTGTATGCGGCAGTACATTAATGGCATTACCAAAATAATTTAGCTAAAACTAATAATTAAAGACTAAAAAATGAGCTTAATTAATCAAATGTTAAAAGACCTAGAGCAGCGCGGTGCTGGGCCTAATGATGCAGAAAAACTGATGATAACCAGCCTTAATGCGGCTCAAAGCATTACAGCACAAACACCTAAAGCTAATCAACATTATCACGCAAAGCACGGTGTGCCTTATTTAAAGATTAGTGGACTAATGATTTTGCTCGCTGGTGGGACTTACCTATGGATGCAAAGTGCTCCAGCCTTATCTCAAAGTATTGAGCATCTAAAAGCATTTTCACTCATCAGTAAGCCACAAGCACCTTTAACAGAAGCTAATTTAAAACCTAAGTCTATTGAGCAAAATAAAGCTATTGCCAATCAGCAAATAGCTACTCCAAAACTAGCATCATTATTTGAAGGAACGCTTAAATACATCCCTATTGATGCTGAAGCCCAAACGAATAAAGTTGATACTTTTGCTGAGAAAAATTTGGATAAAGATCATAAGAAGGCAACTTTACTAGCCAATGTGATGCCTGCTGAACTCTTAGCAAATAATGTTAAAAACTCAAACCAATCAACCAAAGCGACTGAATTAACTAAACCTGCTGAATCTTTAGAGAGCGAAAACTTTCAAAATTTTACAGATAAAATTGCAGTAACGATGAAAACAACTTTACGCTCAAATGCTAATAATGGTATTGGTAAACAAGTCAGTCCAGAACAAAAGTCAGGCAATGCCTATCGTCAAGCACTTGCCAACTTGCAACAAGGTCGCGTTGCTGAAGCACAAAGCAGCTTAATGCAGTCGCTAGAAGCTAATCCAGCCAACCAAGAAGCTAGGCAAACGCTTGCAGGCTTGTTACTAGAGAATAATCGTAACGATGAGGCCAGAACATTACTCGCCGCAGGTCTTGCAATTGCGCCAGAGCAAATCAATTTCCGCATGGCGCTGGCGCGCTTACAAGTAGAGCTAGGTGACAAATCTACGGCGCTCAATACCTTAGAACAAGGCTTAGCATATGCGAGCAACAATGCTGATTATCAAAGCTTTTTAGCCACCTTGCTACAGCGTGCTAATCGGCATGAAGAAGCTATAAGCCATTATAAGTCTGCCTTATCAATCAATTCAGGCGCGACTAACTCACTCATCGGGCTTGGAATTTCATTACAAGCCACAGGTAATCTAGAAAATGCAAAAGATGCGTTTACACGCGCGCAATCTGTGGCTTCATTAAGCCCTGAACTCTCACAGTTTGTCGATCAACAACTGAAGCAAATCAGTCAGCGTTTGCAAAATCAGTCATCTCAGGCAACAATAAGTGAATAGGATGTCTTATATAAAATTAGGTTGTGTCACTACAATTCAGCCTCTTAACCAGCTATTTCCGTCAATAAAATCATCATTGCCCATTTGCTTAACTTACCTTTGTTTTAGCCACTTACAAGGCTATTAATATTCCACAAAATGCACCTTATTTGCTGTAAAATTCATATTTAGGTAACAAGTTACACGAGCGCATAAATCTCAAACCTAACTTTTGAAAAACTGCTAAAGCCTGTCAATTACAGGCTTTTTTGTTGACTAAATCTTAAAGAAAATTGATAACAATTTGATGGTTACTGAATGACTAAGGCAACAAAAATTGATGTGCTATTAGTGGGCGGCGGCGTGATGAGCGCCACGCTTGGCGTTTTGCTTAATCAGCTTGACCCTAAGCTCAGCATCATGATGGTTGAACAACTTGAAGAAGTGGCGCTTGAAAGTTCAGACGCGCTAAATAACGCTGGCACAGGCCATGCTGGTTATTGCGAGCTTAATTACACGCCACAAGATGCTGAAGGCATTATTACCATTGAACGTGCTTTAGAAATTAACGCAGCATTTGAAATTTCTCTCCAGTTTTGGTCACATTTGGTTGAAACCTCAGTCCTACCTGACCCCAGTCAATTTATTAGCAAAACGCCGCATTTAAGCTTTGTTTGGGGAGCTAAAAATAGTGCGTTTTTAAAACAGCGCCACGCCCTGCTTAAAAAGCACCATTTATTTGAGCGCATGCAGTTCAGTGAAGATTTTACTCAACTGCAACAATGGATGCCGCTTATTATGACGGGTAGAAATGCAGACGAAGAGTTAGCTGCAACCTATGTTGAAAACGGCTCAGATGTGGATTTTGGCTCACTCACACGCCATTTAGTTGATTACTTAAAAAAACAACCCAATTTTAGTTTGCACACCAATACGCAAGTTAAAAATCTTAGCAAAGTAAAAGACCGCGCCAAAGATAACACTTGGCATGTCAAAATGCATGACTTCATCACTAAACATACTCAAACCGTTAGCGCTAAGTTTGTGTTTTTAGGCGCAGGTGGTGGTGCACTGCCATTGCTGCAAAAGGCCAATATTGATGAAAGCAAAGGTTATGGTGGCTTTCCCGTGAGTGGTCAATGGCTTATTTGCAACAACCCAGAAGTAGTCAAGCAACATTACGCTAAAGTCTACGGCAAGGCTGCGCTTGGCGCACCGCCAATGTCTGTTCCGCACTTAGATACTCGCGTGATTAACGGCAAGCGCGCCCTATTGTTTGGCCCATTTGCAGGGTTCACGACTAAATTTTTGAAAGCAGGCTCTAAATTTGATTTAGCAAAATCGGTTAAAGCCAATAATCTTAAAGCCATGTTAGGTGTAGGACGTCATAATTTAGCCCTCACTAAATACCTCTTGAAAGAGGCTACCCAAACGCATGAGCAAAGAATGAATGCGCTACGTGACTTTTTGCCCAATGCAGTCAATAGTGATTGGACGCTCGAGAATGCCGGCCAGCGCGTACAAATTATTAAACAATGCAACGAAAAATGGGGGAAATTAGAATTTGGCACTGAAATAGTAGCTGCCAAAGATGGGACTTTAGCGGCTTTACTAGGTGCATCACCAGGTGCATCAGTAAGCGTTAAAGCCATGATAGATGTGGTTGAGCGCTGCTTTAGCCAACAAATGAAAAGTGATGATTGGGCGAAAAAAATAAAAGCTTTAGTGCCGAGCTATGGCGAGTCACTCATCAATGATGCCGCATTATTAAAAAGCACTAGAAAAAGAACGCTAAGCACTTTAAAGCTTAGCGATTAATTTCTGCAAATCTATACCGCAATTAAGCTGCGCTGACGTCTGGCTTCATACAAACAGATTCCACTAGCAACGCTTACATTCAAGCTCTCAACTGAGCCGTACATTGGAATAGTCACCAACGCATCACAGGTTTCTGCTGTTAAACGTCGAATACCATCACCTTCCGCACCTAATACAATGGCGATTGGGCCATCCAATTTAGTATTTAGCAGTGTGCTTGGTGCATCCATGGTAGTTCCCACGACAAACACGCCAGCTTCTTTCAACTCACGTATCGTTCTCGCCAAGTTGGTCACCGCAATAAACGGCACAGTTTCTGCCGCACCACAAGCCACCTTACGCACAGTTGCATTTAAGCCTACTGCGCGGTCTTTTGGCGCTATAACTGCATGTACACCCATCGCATCGGCTACGCGCAGGCAAGCACCTAGGTTATGCGGGTCTTCAACCCCATCCAAAATTAAGAAAAATGGTGGCTCTGTGAGGTCAGACTCTAAAATATCGTGAATGTCTTTATAGGGAATGGGGGTATCCACTACTCGTGCAATCACTCCTTGGTGACGGCCGTTCATACCAGCCATACCATCCAAGCGGCTACGCTCAACCTCCATCGTACGCACACCTGCCAGCTCTGCCATCTTTAGCAAGTCTTTCATGCGGGCATCTACGCGATCGCGATCAATCAAAATTTCTTGCACACTCGCAGCGTGCTGGCGCAAGCGGCTTAATACAGCATGAAAACCAAATAAAATACGGGCGTCACTCATTTCTTTACCTTAATGTTAATTCTTAATATTTAATTATTACTTTATGATTAATATAGTAATTTATTAACGCTTAGTCGTCTTTTTGCTAGCTTTTTTGGTTTTAGTTGGCTTAGCAGGATTCTTCCCAGCTGTTTTACTCACTACTTTTGAGCTGGATTTTGATTTAGGTTTAACACCCAAAGTAAGTTTTCCACTTGTTTTTGATGCAGTTCTTGGCGTAGATTTTACTGCAGGTTTATCGCCAAACTTATCACCAAATTGAGCGCCAGATTTTACAGGTTTTCTCTCACCACCGCGCAACTTATTACTCACACGCTCACTTGTAGATTCAACTTCAATATTATAATCTAATGTATTGTTTTTAATTACTAAAACGAAATCTATTTTAGTGGTTTCTAAATCTACGCGTGCCACTTTGATGGTCAATCTATCACCCAAACGATAACGTACACCAGTCCGCTCCCCGGCCATTTCATGCCGCGCCTTGTCATAATGGAAATAATCATTACCCAATTCCGTCACATGTAATAAACCTTCTACATATACACCATCTAAAGCAACAAATAAGCCAAAGCTCGTTACGCCAGCCACAGTGCCTTCAAATACTTCACCAATCTTATCTTGCATGTAGAAGCATTTAAGCCAATTGGTCACATCACGTGTTGCATCATCGGCACGACGCTCTGTCATGGAGCAATGCACACCTAAGTCAGCCCAACTACCCGCTTTATATTTATCGCCATTTAAAACGGCTTTAATCGCTCTATGGATCAACAAATCTGGGTAACGACGTATCGGCGAAGTGAAATGCGCATAAGCCTCATAAGCTAAGCCGAAATGCCCAACGTTGTCTGGGCTATAAACAGCCTGCTGCATAGAGCGCAACAACACAGTTTGCAATAACTGTGCGTCAGGACGCTCTCTAATGCGCTCTAAGAGCTTGCCATAGTCTTTCGCATGCGGTGTATCACCACCGCCAACGCCAAAGCCAAACTCGCCCATAAATGCACGTAATAGCTCTAGCTTTTCTGGTGTAGGTCCTTCATGAATGCGATATAAAGCAGGATGCTCATGCGCTTTTAAGAAATCTGCCGCACATACATTAGCCGCTAACATACACTCTTCAATCAGCTTATGTGCTTCATTACGCGTGCTCGGCACAATGCGTTCTATTTTGCCTTGGTCATTAAACTCCATAATGGTTTCTGATGACTCAAACTCTATTGCACCGCGCTTTTGACGCTGAACCAACATCAATTTATACACGCTATTGAGATGCTGTAAATGCGGTATCAACCATGCGAACTCTTGCGCCAGCTCACCTTCTGGGTTTTGCAATATCTCATGCACCTTAGTGTAAGTCATACGTGCTTGAGAGCGCATGACTGAAGGATAAAACTTGTACTGCTTCACAATGCCTGCGCCATCAACCTGCATATCACAAATCATACATAGGCGTTCAACATCAGGATTAAGCGAGCATAGACCATTGGAAAGCGCTTCTGGTAGCATAGGAATTACGCGTCGCGGGAAATACACCGAGTTTCCACGGTCGTATGCACCTTTATCTAAAGCGTCGTTTGGTTTGACGTAAAAGCTTACGTCGGCAATTGCCACCACCAAACGCCAGCCCTTGCCTTGCGGCTGGGCATAAACAGCATCATCAAAGTCACGAGCCGTTTCACCGTCAATGGTAATCAACGGCATTTCACGACAATCAATACGACCTTTAAAATCTTCTGGCTGAACTAAGCGCGGATAAGCTTCAGCTTGATTCGTCGCCTCACGGCTAAACTCATGTGGTAGATTGTGCTTACGTAAGGCAATCTCAATCTCCATGCCGCTATCCGCATAATTACCTAAAATTTCAATCACTTTACCCATAGGCTGCGCTAACGAAGACGGCTGTCCTGTTAACTCTACCATCACCACTTGCCCTGCTTTAGCGCCCATATCTAAGTGATACGGAATCAAAATATCCAAGTTGATACGCTTATCTTCAGCCGCTACGATGGTTACACCGCTCGTTTGCATTACACGTCCAACAAGCTTTTGTGTGCGACGCTCAAGCACCTCAACAATCTTACCTTCTGGCCTACCTTTTCTATCTAAGCCACTCATGCGCACCATGGCACGGTCACCGTGCATTACTTGCGACATCTCTTTAGGGCTTAAAAATAAATCCTCACCGTTCATTTTGGTTTTGTCATCTGGGATTAAAAACCCAAACCCATCAGGGTGTCCTTGAATCACTCCAGAAATCAAATCCAGCTTATCAGCAATGCAGAGTGCGCCTTTTCTATTTTTAATAATCTGGCCTTCTCGCTCCATCGCATTCAAACGCTTATTAAAAATGATTCGTTCATCATCACTAATATCTAGCAATAGATACAGTTGCTCCACACTAAGCGGAATGCCCTGATCGCTCATTGTAGTGAGAATAAGCTCACGACTCGGCAATGGCGTGTCGTATCGACCAGCTTCGCGTTCTGCATGAGGATCTGAGTTTCGTGTATTTTGATTATTTTTGTTACTATGTTTTGTCATTGACAAAGCTTACCTTTAATTTAAAATTTACCGAAAATTAGCCATTAGCTAAGTATAAAGCATAAAATGTCTAACCTATTAGAGTTGCCCAAATGGCGGAATTGGTAGACGCGCATGGTTCAGGTCCATGTGCCTTCGGGTGTGGAGGTTCGAGTCCTCTTTTGGGCACCAAATCAGCTTTTATTTTACTCTATTCAGCGAGTCTATCGATGTCACAAAACATACAATTTGATTTAACAACAGAATATGTAGAGTTATGCAATCTACTCAAGCTAGTCGGCTTGGCTGATAGCGGTGGCCGGGGTAAAGCCATGGTTGCAGAAGGTTTGGTCAAAGTAGATGGTTTAACTGAAACTAGAAAAACCGCAAAAATTCGTAGTGGGCAGACCGTGCTTGTCGCTAATCAAACAATTACTATTAAATAAATTTAATTTAACTTATTGAGCAATATTGCTACAGCTTGCGCACGTCTTGTTACATTCATTTTTTGAAAAACACGTTTTAGGTGGCTCTTAACAGTATTCTGGCTAATATCCAAAATTGATGCGATTTCTTGGTTAGTCTTGCCTGTCTTAATCCAATGAACAATCTCCAACTCACGAACACTCAAGCCAGTTCCATCTATAATAACAGTTGATTCAGAGGGCACGTTTAACTGCTCAAGATGCTGTATTTTTCTGAGTACATTATCAATGTGCGGCATGGTGAGCCCCATGACGGAATCAGGCACGTCAAACGTGTTTTCTTTACTAAAAAAGACGTAAATACATACATTACTGCCACGCACATCACTGACACCGTACACCATCAGAGAGTTCAACGCGCCATGCTTACTTAGGAAGCTTACTTTGCACTGTGTTTGCGCATCATTGAGATCAACACTATTTAAAACATACCAACAACGACTATTGTCTATCCAAAGTTGATATAAATGCAGCATGCATTCATCATATACATCACAAGAATCTAATATAGCCTGAGTGTTAAGGTCGTTTAAATTAGACGCCACATCATAGCTCAACTTACTCTTCTCTGACTTTTTATCAAAATCACCCCAGCATGCTATTAGCACATCGTGCGGCAAGAACTCATTGACGTTATTTTGCAACCAGTTGAAGTATTCGAGGTGATTTTCTATTGAATACGAGCTTTGTATTACTGAGAATATTTTTTTCCAATGCTTATTTTTTGTCTTATTGTCCATACTATCTAAATAGGTAAATCATTATAGTAGTGAGGATACCTTGTATACTTGTCAGATGAGGTAAATGAAAAGTTTGCACTAAAAGGTTTAACAAAACTTTACATTGAAGAGCACTGAGTAAAGTTGTCATCAAATTCAGAAACTTTGTAAGTTCTAGCGAAAAAATTTACTAGGATGTGAATCTGATTATAGAGTATAAACGATAAAAAAATGAAACTGAATTTCTGAGGATAATTTAAATTGGTCTAAAAAATTTTAGACTCAAACTAGCTAGGTAAAGTTAGCAAAAAACTGTTACTTAATAAGTACGTTTTCTTGGTGTAAATGTTGCGCCACCAGATTCAATATGCCTAAAGGTAATTCTGCCATTGTTGATATCGTAAGGTGAAAGCTCTAAAGTTACTTTGTCGCCCGCTAAAATACGAATATGATTTTTTTTCATTTTACCGCCAGTATAGGCAATTAATTTGTGCCCATTGTCTAGCGTTACACGATAGCGTGAGTCAGGCAATATTTCCATTACCACACCGTTCATTTCAATCAATTCTTCTTTAGCCAAATCTAGTTTCTCCAGTAATAATTTGCGACAAATTTTATAAACACCAACTTTATTAGAGTTTGATGCTTAAATAAAAGTACCAGCAAAAACTAACCAGCACTTCAAATACCCGTAACACACCGTATATCGCTCGCGCGCATTATAGCTTTAGAGCGCTAATTAATCAATTATTTATTAATTTAATTTAAGTGCTTAATACCAACAAATCAATGAGTTTGAGATGGCTTTTTGCTTACGATCACAATTAATGCAAAATAACACTTGACACAGAAGTTATATACCAGTAAAAAGTAATTTCGGCGTTTGGATGTTTAAAGTGGTTAAGTTCTCAAAGACTGATTATTTGTTAAAAACCCAATCATTTAGGGTGCCTCCCTTTTTTAAAAGTATGGAATAAGATATGGCTACAGGTTTAGTAAAATGGTTTAATGATTCAAAAGGTTTTGGTTTCATTACTCCTGATGCAGGCGGCGACGATTTGTTCGCTCATTTTTCAGCTATCGTAGATAGCGGCTACAAAAGCTTAAAAGAAAATGATCGCGTAAGTTTTGACGTTACAGACGGTCCAAAAGGTAAACAAGCTTCAAACATCCAAAAAGCTTAGTTAACTAGAATCCAGTTAATGGAATTCAAAAAAATAGCCCTTAATTGGGCTATTTTTTTATCTTAAAATTGATGGCTTTGGTTCAGAATAAACAATAAACAATGATTTTCAGTTTTATAAAATAAAAGCCCATATGACATCTACAGATTTGATTGGCTATTCCTCTGCCTTTTTAACGACACTTTCTTTTGTACCGCAAGTATTGCACTCATGGAAATCACGCGATTTATCTGGCGTGTCACTCCCCATGTATAGCCTGTTTAGCTTAGGCGTATTGGGCTGGTTTATATACGGCCTGATGATTACGAGCTGGCCCGTGATTATGGCAAATGGCATTACGTTAGTTTTAGCGTGCACCGTGCTTATTTTAAAGATTAAGCACAGTTAACATACTTCAAGCGCTACTTACCAAGCGCATAAACCACAATGTTATCACCAGCAGTATAACCAAATATAGAATTACCACCTGCAGCAACAGCAACATACTGTACGCCATCAATTTCATAGCTGATAGGCGGTGCATTCACACCTGCATCAACTTTGGTTTGCCACAGCAAGTCACCAGTGTTGCTATTGTAGGCATTGAAGTTACCACTTCCCTCACCCATAAACAATAGATCACTTTGAGTTGCTAGCAATCCGCCCATCAAAGGTTGATCAGTTTTAACTTGCCATCTCATTTTACCTGTCGCAAGATTGATTGCTGAAATCACCCCCCACCTTGGATCTTTGGTTGGCTCAGATGAGGCATATCGAATTGCAGGCCTACCATCTGCTGCAGCCTCCTCCACCAAGGTATATTTAATTGGTGCATGTATACCAGCGACAAAACTCGTTTGGCTATGCTCGTCTAAAGCACTAGGACTCCAATTAGAACCGCCTAAAATACCAGGATAAAGAACAGTGCCCTCTTTACTTGCTTTAGCGAATAGATTTTTTTGTGGTACAAATGCTTCCGACTTCATCAGCAACTTGCCCGTTGCCCTATCGTTCACATAATACCAGCCAGTTTTGCTGGCCTCGCCAACGGCAGCAATCGTCTTGCCATCCTTCTTATAATCAAATAATACTGGCGGACTCGCTAAATCGTAGCCCCAAACATCATGCGGTACTTGCTGATAATGCCATTTTAGCTTGCCAGTTTCAGTGTCTAAAGCGATTAATGAAACAGTATAAAGATTGTCACCAGGTCGCGAAATATCGTTCATCTGTGGTGACGGGTTGCCAGTACCAAAGAATAGCGTATTGGTTTTAGTATCAATGGCTGGCGTACTCCAAGCAGAACCGCCACCAAAGCGCCAAGCTTCCTTGTTATTAACCATGTTCGCTTTCTCAGCCGCAACATCTCGATTAAGTGAGATGCCATCCGAGGTCGTTTCAGCAAACTCTCCCTCCCAACCTTGAGTTGGAATGGTATCAAAAGTCCAAACACGCTTACCGCTAGCAATATCATAAGCAGCCATAAAGCCCGGGCGGCCGTAACGTCCATCCACACCTACCACTGCACCAAGTGGTGCGTTAACGGTTGGTTGATCAATATGCAAGCCATAACCCACACCTGTAATACCAACGATGACCTTGCCGCGATAAACCACTGGCGCCATTGCCACACCAACACCAGTGCCACCATAAGCTTCTTTATGGCTTTTGGCATCTGCACTACTTAGCGAACTCGTTTTTTCTGTTAAAGCTGTATCATCGGCAACATCTATATCCCAAATCTTTACTCCATTTTTAGCATCTAGGGCTATCAAGCGCGCGTCTACGGTACCAATAAATACCTTACCATCACTCACCGCAACACCTCTGTTTGCGGGACCACAGCACATTTTCCAATTTGCTTTACGCTCATGTTTATAGCGCCATAGCTGTTTGCCAGTTTTGGCGTCTAAAGCAACCACGTGATTAAAAGGTAAAGCTACATACATGATGCCATCAGTAACAATAGGTGTGGCTTGAAAACTAGCAACTACGCCACTTTTGAATTGCCACGCAAGCTTTAAATCTTTAACGTTTTGTTGATTAATTTGCGTCAGAGGAGAGAGTCGTTGATTAGTAAAATCACGGCCAAAACTAGGCCATTCTTTATCAGAAGCACTTGATGGAACATTCGATTGATGAGTTGGTGAGTTACTACAAGCAACCATAGCAAAACTACTTAACAAAACCAGGCCTACTACTCTAGCATTGCTCAACTGATTGCATTTTAAAAGACTGCGCATAAAATCTTCCTTTAGACTTATCAATGGCATTTAAAAATTAAAGTATACAGAGGTGTATACCTTTTGCAAATTTTTATACCTTGTTATCTGAAAGTTAAATATTAAATATGCGACAAGCGACTAAATCTAAATTAAAACGAGATTTATAGTGAAGTCTATATTTTAAGGTAACGCATATATAGCTGGTAGATTTCGCCACCAACCATAAGCGTCCATACCGCAACCAAACACATAGCGATTAGGTACTTCCAGCCCCACAAAGTCAGCTTTAATTGGTTTTGAGTGTGGTAATTTTTTTTCTATTAGCACTGCAGAGTAAACATCTTTAGCGCCTAGTAGCAGGCATTTTTCTTTAATTGCCAACAATGTAATTCCCTCGTCTAAGATATCATCTAGCAATAATACCGTTCGATTATTTAAATCTAACTTTGGCAAAGATTGCCAAACAAGCGCATTCCCTACAGTTTTATTTTGGTAGCGACTAGCGTGCACATAATCTAACTCAAGTGGAAATTCAAGTTTCGTAAGTAACTGACCTGCAAATACAACGCCGCCACCCATTACGCAAATAACTATTGGGCAGGCATTCTCTAATTGTTGATAAATACTTTTACTTAGACGACTAATTGCTTCAATAACAGCTTCAGATGAGTGAATGAGCTGCGCTTGGTCTAGTAAAGACTGTGGATTTTGTATATTCAATTGCGCTCTATATGCACTATTATCGTGATGTTTATAAGCATTAATATGTTTAGCAAGTTAATGAACTGTCACTTGTTCTTTATCAATGATGAAGTGTGTATCAGTGTTCGCTTGGTGCTGCGGCATATATTCCTCGACCCAAAACTTCAACTCACTCTTGATGACAGCTTCATTGTTAGTTTCAGCGCTGCTTATCCACTTCAAGAGCTTTGTTACCCATGCAATATCTACTTCCCTGGCTTGGGCTATGCGCAGTTTTTCATGCGGAGTTGGCATCGTATGCTCGTCATCAGCAAGTAGCTCTTCATAAAGTTTTTCGCCTGGCCGTAATCCTACATATTCAATTTTAATTTCATCAGCTTGAAGACCAGATAGGCGAATCATGTCAGCGGCTAGTGCTGCAATTTTAACTGGCTCACCCATATCAAGCACCAAAATCTCACCGCCTTTACCCATTAAGCCAGCTTGCAAAACCAACTGAGCAGCTTCTGGTATCGACATAAAATATCGGGTAATTTCTGGGTGAGTAATCGTAACTGGCCCACCCTTAGCAATTTGCTCTCTAAACTTAGGAATAACGCTACCACTACTACCAAGCACATTGCCAAAACGCACAATAACAAAACTTGTGCCTTTCACTTCGCTTGCTAACTTCTCCTGCAAGCCTTGACAGACCATTTCAGCAAGGCGTTTACTTGCACCCATTACGTTGGTTGGGTTGACTGCTTTATCGGTAGAAATTAGAACGAATTTTGCAACTTGAGCTTCTTTACATGCGTTAGCTATGGTGTACGTGCCATTCACATTATTTGAAAGCGCCTCCCAAACATTGTTATTTTCCATCATCGGCACATGCTTATAGGCTGCAGCATGAAAAACCACTGCTGGCTTAAATCTTTCAAGCAAGTTTTTAACGCGTTGCTTATTTTTAACATCACCAGTCATAAAAAGTAACTTGGTAGTAAAATTTAATGCGTTAAGTTCTTGCTCCAATTGGTAAAGAGAAAACTCTGATATATCAAAAAAAATCAATACACTAGGTTTAAACTTCAATATTTGGCGACAAAGCTCAGATCCAATAGAGCCACCTGCCCCACTGACCAATACGGCATGATCCGCTATTAAATGCTGCAAGCCTGAGTTATCAAGCAACACTGCATCACGGCCTAGCAAATCCTCTACATCCACCTTGCGAATTTGAGAAACGCTCACTTTACCGCTCATCAAATCATCAATCGCAGGCACAGTCAGCACTTCTAAACCTAGATTGTTAGCTAAATCTATCGCGGCACGACGTTTTTGATGATGTGCAGATGGCATCGCAACAATCACATGTTCAACACCAAGGCGCCGCTGCATATCACCTAGAGTTGCAATTGAGCCTAATACCTTAACGCCAAATATCTCGCGCCCCAACATGCTTTTATCGTCATCAAGCAAGCCAACAACGCGCCATTGAGTACTACGCGATAAGTCTTTAAGCAAAGCCACAGCGGCATCACCCGCACCTAATATGAGAGTTGGCTTGCCTTGCGACAGTGCGATGCCATAAAGTGAGTGTTCTTTCCATGCACGATACGCAAAACGACTACCACCCATCATCAACATCAGTAAAAGTGGGTCTAAAATCAGCACTGAGCGGGGAATGACAATAGAAGTACTCATCATGAATAATAAGGCTGCTACTAAAACAGCCGCAGAGCAAACAGCATATAAAATACGTTTTAAATCTGACACGCTGGCAAAACGCCACATTCCACGATACAAACCAAAAATCACAAAAACAGCGCCTTGCAAAGGCGCAACCCATACGATTGACTGCAACATATACTGAAAATGTTCAGGCGGAATAGCAAAATTAAAACGCAACAAATACGCAGCAAACCAAACAAAAGCGGCTACTGCAATATCATGCAATAGCGCTAAGAAAGTAAGTGGATTAATCAGTGTTTTTGTCATTTAGTCAGGCTGTTGAAGTAAGTTAACATTGTATTTTCAGCTATTTCATATTGTAGCAACATAACACCACTAAAATATAACTTTGACTTGACAAATACAGATTAGGATTCGAACCTAATGTTGAATGCCATCTCTTCGCAGCACTTTTAAAAACGTTAAAAAGATAATTTTTAAGTCTAAGAATAATGATTGTTTATGCAAATACTCTACATCAAGCTTTACTTTAATTGGAATTGGCAATTCATCTCTGCCATTAATTTGCGCCCAACCTGTTAAACCAGGCAACAATTTATCAACACCATACTCTGTTCTTAACGACACTAAGTCATCCTGATTAAACAACGCGGGACGTGGCCCCACAAAACTCATATCGCCCTTAATAATACTCCAAAGTTGCGGCAACTCATCTAAGCTAGATTTACGTAAAAATGAACCTATAGGGGTTAAAAATTGCTCAGGGTTATTAAGTAGATGTGTTGCAAGCGCTGGCGTATCCATGCACATTGAGCGAAATTTAGGCATTTTAAATAGCTTGTTATCTCGACCTACGCGGTCTGACCAATATAAAATTGGTCCTAGAGAGGTTAAGCGAACAAGCAACAACACTATTAAAAATGGAAACACCAATATTAGTGAGGCAAACAACGCCAAACTTAAATCAAAAATACGTTTAATCATACAGTTTCTCGAACGTCAGCCTTTATTTCACTATGAACAGACTAGCTATACTCTAGTTATTTCATGCCTTCAGCTACTCAATAAGTAGTGATTAATCACAAATCAAATGGGTTAATAACAGTTAAACCCACTGCTATAAATGGCTTAGCGTCTCTAGTGGCAATAGCAAGCCCATTGGTCATTGCAATGGCTGCTATATAACCATCTGCTGGTGCAATTGCTTGGCCAGTGCTACGCGCCTTAGATCGCAATGTTGCATAAGCCTGTGATGCGCCAGTATCAAATGATAAAATACGACCTCCGAACAACGGTAGCACACGCTGCTCAAGGCTAGAATAAAGAACGTCCTTACGTTTTCCTTCTGGTAGCACCGCAATACCAAAACGTAGCTCTGCAAGACCAATGGTTGAAAGATACAAAGTCTCAATATTCTGTGCGTTAATCCAATCAACTACTTTTTGATCACCTGACGCTTTTAAGGGCTCAGAAATGACATTGGTATCAAGTAAAATCATTGAAAACTCAGCGGTTCTGTAGGTGTTTTGTCTCTGTCTATATCAATATCGATGAAGCCAACTTCACGACCAATCTCAGCTAACAATGAGCCTAGTTTGATTCTATCCTTAGGCATAACAGCTCTTTCCAAAATAAAGCGTATTTCTGCTTCTGTACTGCGATGATGCTCGATTGCGCGCGCTTTAAGCGCACGATGCGTTTCTTCAGGTAGGTTTCTAACAGTAACTACTGACATTTGCATGCGCTCCAATAATTAAGAATTCTAAATGCTATCATATATTTTATTATGATAGCATTTTATGCGTAGTTATATAATTAATTCAGCAACTGCGTCTATTTGCAATGGTCGCTCTCAAACCATCATCCATAGTAAATGGTGGCACCCAGCCTAATTCACGACGTATTTTACTGCTATCCACTTGCAATGATCCAGCAATGCGGGCAATTTGATCTGACTTACCCACTAAACGCCCAGCCAACTTTAACAAAGCCACTGGAAATGGAAATAAATGTGAGCGTTTATCCATAGCCAGCGATAATTTTTTCAACAAATCTGGGGTAGAGATATCCTCACAATCGCTTACTAAATACGTCTGCCCTGCAGCTACAGGGTGCGTTGCACACAAGATCAAAGCATCCACTAAGTTTTTAACGAAAATTAAACTTCGTTTATTTGTAATAGATGCAAATGGCAGTGGCAAACCACGCGCAAGCACAGACAACATTTGTGCAAAATTACCTTTTACGCCAGCACCATAGACTAAAGGCGGCCGCACAATCACAACCTCAAGCCCTGTCTCTTTCGCGATTCGATGCAACACCTGCTCAGCCTCCCACTTAGAAACGCCATAAGGGTCTTGTGGTGTAGGTTCGTCTTGCTCGCAATAAATATGATTATCAGACGTTTCTTCACCATTTACCTTGATAGAGCTAACGTACACTAGGCGCTTAACACCAGATTCAACGGCGCTTCGTGCCAGGTGCTCAGTCCCCCCAACATTCAATCGGCGAAATTCAGCTAAAGGGTTGGCAGAATTCTCTCGCATCACGTGAACACGAGCTGCGAGATGAATAACTACATCGCATCCCTCCAAAGCTACTGCCCAATCAGTCGAGCCATTAATGTCACCTATCACAACGTTTTTAACGTTAGGTAATAATGTACATGGATATCTTGTCGCTCCACTGACATTCACACCACGCGCCGAAGCTTCTGTATAAAAAGCTTGTCCGACAAAACCATTGGCACCAGTCACCAGAAATTTAATTTGTCTTGTTGACATTAGCTTTAATTAGACTAGATATTTTATTTTTAAGGGCGAGAAACAAACTGTGCAAATCGATTCAGCAATTTACTAAACCAAAACTGAAAGTATGAAAAATTACTATAATAGGCACGCAAAGTTTGAGTAATTTCTTTGTTCTGTATACATATATTTTTAAGGTTTTTATTTGTAGTACCACCCAATCGCATTTTAATAATGACTTTTGGCAAATAAACTGTACGAATTTTATTTTTTTCAATTAAACGGAACAACAATTCAAAATCAGCCGCAATCTTGTAATTTAAGTTAAACACACCAAATTTATCATACACACTTTTTCTAACAAAAAAAGTTGGGTGTGCTGGCATCCAGCCTTGCTTAAACAATCCAGCTTTATAATCTTGAGACTTCCAATATCTAACAACTTTATCTGTATTATCTTGGCTAACATAAACCAAATCAGCAAAACAAGCTTCAACAGACTCATCCTTGAACACTTTAGCAATATCACTCAGCACAGTATTATCAATATAAAAATCATCAGCATTAAGCGTGCCTATCACATCACCAGAAGCAAGCTTGATACCTTTATTCATAGCATCATAAATACCCTTATCTGGCTCAGAAACGAGAACGGATAGGTTTTCATAACGCTTAATAATATCTAAAGTACTGTCAGTAGAACCACCATCAACGATTAAATACTCTATGTTAGGATAACTTTGGCTTGCAACCGACTCAATGGTGCTTTCAATGGTAGTAGCGCTGTTGTAGCAGACAGTAATAATGGAGATTTTTAGCATCAACTGTTTGCTTTCATCAAATGCTGGGCAAACGATAGCATGTTAAGTAGGCAAGACCATTAACCAAAACATACAATGCCTTAGAAAAAAACTTACCTACCGTGCCGCAAGATTCAAGCATGCGCACTATACCAGCAATACCTAGCAAATAAGTTGCTCGCCAAGTTCCACCACCAAACTTTATACGCTCAAAGCTAGCCAGCTCATTTATTCTTACTGACTTTACCGACATCGACTTATTACTACCATGCAAACGATAACCAGCTGTAACATCTCCTATCTCAAGCCAAGAGTAGCGCATGTATGCCTCGTAGAAAAAGACTGAATCAAATGAAAAATGAAAGTCAGTCTTAAAAGAAATGCTTTCAAATACATGCTTTTTCCAGAACGTAGCAGGTTGCAAGCATGCCACTCGATATTTCATCCAACCTATGCTATCAAACGGATGATAGCGTAGGCGTACTGGTTTGATATATTTTCCATCTGCATCAATATAGTAGCCTGAAGAGCTTATGATAGAAACATTGCTATACGCCATGAATGCTTTTACAATATTGGCGAATACTTCTTTACTTAAATAGACATCATCTGCATTCAGAAAACACTGAATTTCCCCATGAGCAAGTTTTAGAGCTTTATTAACGGCATCTGGCTGTCCAAGATCTTCGTGACTAACCAATCTGAATCGCGCATCTGTTTGACAATATTTTTCAATGATTTCTAGACAGCCATCTGTAGAACCTCCGTCTGCAATCAGCACTTCGAAGTCGCTATGAGTTTGCGATTGAATGCTTTGCAAACAAGCATCGATATATTGGGCATAATTGAAAGAAGGAACCACAACACTAACTTTCATTAGTCACTCCAGTCTTGGCAAATAATAAGTCCATTTCCAAGATACCTAGCTCATTGGGTTTCTTTTTGCGTAAAACATCTAGAATTTCCCAGCAACTAAAATCTGCAGAACGCATAACAGCCATAATATCTGCAATATGTGCATTACCGCTGTATGCATTTACCAGCGAAACCTCAAGCTGTACAAACTTGCAACGCTTAAGAAGCTCAACGGCACCACTTAAAACAGCTAACTCGGCCCCCTGCACATCAATTTTAAGGAAGATTGATTTTAAAGATGACAGCTCATCATATTGTAAATCCAATGTAGAGCATGCCACTTTTTTAACCGATAGCACACGTTCATTATGTCGACTCAAAATTGAGTTGTTAGCTGATGATTCATAAATATTCAAATTTATACTACCTTCAGAATCTGCTAATGCAATTGGAAAAGCCTTGCCTTGAATCTTATGTTCTGAAAATGTATGCTCCAGCCGATTAAAGCATTCTGGATCAGGTTCATAGCTATATATAGCAAGATCGGGTAGTGCTGTATGGGCCATGTATGCAAATTGACCTATATTGGCGCCTACATCAACTATTCCATCAACCTTATCAAAGACACCATTTTTTGCTAAGAAATTCAGGTTGGCCATCAAACCGAATGAAACCAAATCTCGATGCAATAATCTTTTAATGAAGCATCTTGGGGAAGATAAAACAGTAATAAACTTTGGAACAAGGTGCTCAAGATACATATTTAATCAATCTTTTCTAGTTGTTTTCTGATCTAATGATAAAAACCATTCAGCAGTTTGTCGCAACCCCTGCGACTGGCTATAGGGTAATGGCCCACATATAGCCTGAGTTTTAGACATGTCAAACATATACTCAGTCAATATATTATTTAGTCGAAACGTATTATACGGAAATTGCTTTAACCCGCACTTATTTAACATATTGCCAGTAAGTGCTAATAACCTTGCAAAAGGTAAAGGTACTGTCATTATCTTAGGGCTTCTCATCTCTACAGCAAGTCCATCCGCATAATCTCTCAATGACAAAGGCTCATAATCAGACAAATAAAAAGTTTCGCGTTGAATGTCGCCACTCTCTGCTTTTAGCAGACGTGAATATTGATAAGCAATATTCCCTGCGTAGGAATATGACTTATATAGCTTACTATTACCCGCATGGAAATAAATACCTTTACGTATGTATCTCAACATACTCTGATAATGCAAACTCATGTACGGACCCCATACCGTAGTTGGGCGAACAAGACACCACTCAACACTCCCGCCATCTTCATCTCGAACTATGCGCTCAGTAAAAACTTTGCTCTCACCGTATAGATTATTAGGGCAATAATCTGTATCAGATACAGGGACATAACCAACTTTACATACCAATTGCGATGATGTATAAATTGCACGCTGAATTGTAGAGGTCTTTCTAACAGCCTCTACCACATTTTGAACACCTTCAATATTATCAGCGTAACCATTAATATCTCTAACCTCATCAAGATCCGTTCTTGCAGCGAGATGAATCAGCGCGTCTGGTGCAACTCTTTTCACTTCGTTTAACAATCGATTTTTATCAAGGATATTGCAGTCAATATGTTCATCTATATTGAGTGATTGCGTTGGTGGAACTTTGTCCAGCCCAATTACCCGATAACCCTCTTTTTTAAGCTGCTCAACTAGCCAGTGACCTATAAAACCAGAACTGCCTGTTACTAATACTTTATTTATCATTTAGTGCTAAATCCTAAAAAGGTTTAATTTTTAATATACTGGCTTAATTTAATAAAAATAAAAGTCCACTTTATACTCCTCAACACGTAATATTCAGAACACCTAAAAACATATCTAATCTTAAACAGATTTCGAAAAGGCATATCGAGTTGAAGTAATGTATTTAGCAATTAATATTAATGAATATCTACCGTGGACAGCAGTAAGCATTGCAATCAACTTAATTCGCTGAATAAAACTATATCCGGTAAACTTTCCAGCATAGAAGCTTAATATCATATAAGTAAATTTAAAAAAATCCAGAATCATAAAATATTCATCTACTGATAGCGACCAATTTTCCCCATGCCTTCTATAAATAAATTTTACTGATGGAACATAAACTGCCCTAAACTTAGCTGCCATAACATGTACAAGTAGACCTTCATTAAAACACTTAAGGTGCGAACAGTCTGAAAAATATGAAAAGTTTTGTGTCAGCAAGTCTCGTCTAAAAACACCATAAAATTGATAAGAACATATATAAATGGTTTGAAAACTGAAAGAATATAAGTCATTACAATTTAGGAACCTATCCATAATATTGGCTCTAGTTTGTTTTCCATTGTTATTTTCAGAGACAATATCAACTTCAGAGAAACAGTAATCATAGCCAAGAGCAATTTTATCTAGCATTACTGATAAATAATCTTCAGATTCAATGTAATCATCATGAGCTAACCATTTAAAAAAATGTCCTCTTGCTTTATCCAATACGAATTTAAAGTTAGGGACTGCCCCAATATTTGTCTCTTGAAGGATATATTTTATCCTGCAATCTCTATTTGCATATTCTGAGCAGATCTTACCAGTATCATCATTAGAAGCGTTATCAGATATAATCAATTCAAAATTTATAAAACTTTGTTTTAAAACAGAATTTATTGCATCTTCGATATATTTTCCACCATTATAAACAGGCAGTCCTATACTAATAATTGGTAACTCCGCTTGATTTTTCATAAAGTTATTGTGTTTCTTATAGATTAAATCTTAGCAATGTATAACTGTATCTTATTAAATATATTGTTTCTAAGATTTTTGGCGGATAAAAGTGCAGCAAAAAAAGACAAAAATCCAATTATTATCAAACATATCAACTGCCATATTTTGTTAGTTACTTCAGGGTAGAGCAGAACTCCTAAATAAGAAACAAAAGCTGCACTTACTAATGGCAAAATAGTGTCATACAAATACCATGGCCATTTTTCACTAGGAAGTAATCTTGTGTGCATAATATGAATGACTACTAAAATATAAATGGAAGTAATCCCCACCCAAACCCAACCAGCCGCTATGGCGCCATAGAGTGGAACTGTAAAAATAAGTATAGGAATCAATAAAATAACAATTACTGCATTCACCCTCGCTGCAAACATCGACCACCCATGGGATAGTTGTAGCATGTAAGGAATATTCATTAATCCAAGAAAAGATGTCCCGCATGCTAGAAGTGCAAGTAAAGGCGCGGAGCTTTTAGCTAAGCTAGTGTCCCCTGTCCAAAGTTCAATTACAGCTTCCCCATGAAAAATTAACAACAATGCTGCTGGCATAATCATTACTGTCATTAGCTGTGAACCCTGATGATAAGTGTCAATTAATCCACGCTGATCACCTTTTTCCAATTGTTCAGTAAGCCTAGGGTAGTAGCCTTGTGATACTGGACCAACCAGAATATTCAGCGAGTTTGCAACAGTTGCAACTAATATATAAGCACCAAAGTCTTTAAGCGTTAGTAGATTAGAAAGCAGGATTTTATCTGTCTGCATTAGCACCATAGAAAGACAAGTTGTTACAATCATGCCACGTGCAAAAATCCAAACATTCCTAATTGACTGAACGGAGAAATGTATTGGTTCAATCACATCTGGCATAACATGATGCACTCGCAGTGCAAGCACAATTACAGTCATTAAAGAAACAATGCCCTGCCAAACAAAAAATGCATTTATGGTGGGCGATACCCAAGCCAGCACCGCCAATGCGCCAAGACCTCTCACTGTAGCCAATATAGCGCTAACTGCGTTCAACCAAACCTGTGCTTGAAGACCTTGTATTGCACCACGGTAGACACTCTCAATAAAGCGTAACGCCGCAACAGCACCCATTATTCCAATAGCATTTTTTACTGTGCCGTTAGACAATTGATTGAAATGTAGCCAATGTTGAGAAAACCAACCTGAGGCTGCAAAAACAATCAAAGCAATCAATAAAGCAATACCGAAGCAAATCACTTCTAAACTTCTTAATAGTTCAACTATCGATGTTGCTGTATGAGCACCCGCAGTATATCTGGCCATCTCTCGATTAAGCGTCATCGTCATACCTAAATCGGCGACTACTAGCCATGCTTGTAGCATGGCAAAAATACCGATTAAGCCATACGACTCCATGCCTAAATATTGAATATAGAGTGGGATGAATGCCAACTGCATCAAAGCTACCCAGCCTTGACCAATGTAATTGGCGATAATATTCTTTCCCAACTTCATGGTTTTAAAAGAGAGCAAACTGTATTAAGATAAATAATCAAGCTGTTCGTCACATCAAATTCCAACCTAATAAAAATTAACATTTAGAACTGGTTATTTCCATTTTTCTCTTTGCAACCTCAACTTGTTCTAAGAATTCACTTATATCGGAGTTATAAAAAAATGGAGCAAGATCTTTCAGCATTCCATCAGAGAACAACCACCATTCAGATTCTAATAATCTTTCAATAATTTCATTCGAAAAACGAAATTTAATTACTTTAGCAGGGTTGCCGACAGCAATGGCATAGGGTGGTATATCTTTTGTAACTACTGAGCCAGCTCCAATTACTGCCCCTGGCCCAATTTTTACACCAGAAAGAATAATTGTATTTAGTCCTAACCAAACATCATGCCCAATCTCAACTGGCCCTTTTGTAACAGCATCCCAATTTGAATAATTTGTAGAACTTTCTTTATGCCTGGGGTACAAAAGTGTCTTAAACGGGAATGTAGAAGGTAGATTTGTTGGATGATCCACATTAGCCAAAATAATCACACCTGGAGCAAAGGAACAGAAACTACCAACAACTACTGATGCGGGGCAATGTGAAGAAGCAATCACTATTGTCTTTTGAGTGATTCCATAAGTATGTTTCCCTATTTTTACATTTGGCCCAAAATCAATGTTAGACCTTACTACTGCACACCAATACTTTATAGGCGTATCAAACAAGCGACTGATTGCAATAATGCAGCAATCAACACATATTTTTATATACTTACGCATCATATTTGAGTTAAAACCCTACCCCATGCAGATTTTTCTAAGTACATTTTCAATGACTTATCAGCCGTAATGTATCCTTTCGTCTGATTATCCTCGACCAAGAGATTGCCTTGATGAGGCACGCGAAAGGTTCCACTGTTAATCCACTCTTCTGATTTATACACCTTACCATCTGCACCGACAATCAGCAGTTTTTTACCACTTCTCCTCAAAAACATTGAGAATCCCAGTCTGCCACTTTCAAGTTTAAGAGCTTCATACTTAGAACATGGGATTTTTCTATCCTTTGAAAAACTTATAAATAACTCTCGCCTTACCATTAAGGCGTTAGAGCGAAGATGAGGGTTAGGGAAAATAGGAAAATCTCGAAAACGAGTAACTAAGCGAACCCAGTTTAAAATTAGGCGTAAGGGATAAATCAATACTGTATTATATTTTGCATTTTCTGATTTCAGCGGTAAGAGTCGAGTCAAAGACTCTAAAGACGCTGTGACACCAACGGCGCCTAAATTTAAATCAGCCGATTTTGCTGCCTGCATTAATAGCTGAAGCCAACCTTGTACAAGCGGGCGGCTATGAGTATTAAGAAAACAGAGCCATTCGTGATCTAAAAGAGGCGCCACACGCATGTATGCACCCCAATCGTAGCCATCGTCTGGTAGTTCGATTAATTTAGCGCCAATCTTCTTAGATATTTTTTTTAACTCATCTGCCCCATCAATATTTCCCCAACCTTTAGAAATGATAATAAGTTCATGCGAACACCCTGGTGGGAATAAAAAATATGCCTCAACAAAGTTCTTGAATGAACTTAACCCCCCACCTTCTCCGCGCGCTAAATAAACTAATGCTATAGACATAAAAGAATAATTATCAAAATTTAGATATTAGGTTCTGGGGTTGATACACCCCAGAAATCCATAGGCTCATAATCTGGATATGGGTAATACCCCAAATTAAGTTCAATCTTCCAGCCGTGTTCTCGTATCCATTGTTCAACCAAATTACGAACTGATATGGGTTTGCCAGAACATATATTCATACATCCCGCATCTTGCTGGGATAAAGCTAGTTTAACTATTTGGTTTGCTAATGCTTCAACAGGTAAGTAATCCCTTAGCTGCTCACCACCAGACATGTTAAATACCTTATCACCACGCAAAACAGCTTGTTTTAATTGGGAATATAGAGAGCCGCTTGCTTGACCTTCGCCGTACATATAAAAAAGGCGTCCCCAAATCAAATTGAAGGGTTTAATTTCTTTTAAAAACTCAAGCTGTTTTCGCAAAGCATTCTTGGCATAACCATATGGGTTGGTTGGCTCAGTCTTAGAATTTGCAGATAAAGCACCTGACTGCTTGCCATATTCAAAGCAGGTTCCACTTATAAATAATGACGGTAAGCCTGACTCAACCATGTGCTTAATAAAATTGTATTGTCTTGGCATCTCAGTTTCAAAGTGATGCAAAGATTTATAGTTTGGTAGCCCCTCCCAAGCTAGATGTATAAGCACATCTGGAAAGCCCATAAGCTTATAAAACTCAGAATCTGAATAAATATCTAACTCTAAAACTCGAACAGATTTATTTAAGTTACTTAGCTTAGTAGCATCGCGCGTTATAGCAACAATCTCAACATCATGCTGCATCAATGCAGTTAACACATAACGTCCAACGAACCCACTAGCTCCAGTTAATGCAACCTTCATATAAATCTAACTTATCTCTATTGATGGAACAGCCGTAACAAACTTGCCACCCCATTCACGTATATATTTGAGTTGTTCTGTCACTTCTTGACGAAGATTCCAAGGCATAATCAACACATAATTAGGTTTTTGCAGTCTAAAAACAGACTCGTCGATAATAGGAACTCTACAGCCAGGTAGATATTTACTTTGCTTAGCTGGGTTGCGGTCAACTACACATGCCAATAAGTCTGGACGAATACCTGCATAGTTAAGCAAAGTATTGCCTTTAGCCGCTGCACCATAAGCAATCACTTTTTTACCTTCACGCTTCACATTGATTAAAAATTCAATTAAATCATATTTAATTTGATTAGCACGTTGTTGAAAATCAGCATAGTAAGCTTCAGTTATCATCCCTATAGAGTGCTCTCGTGCCAAAAGCTCATTTACCGCAACGCTTACCACATGCAGGCCTAGGTCTTTACGTTGCGCAAATACACGCAAGCTACCTCCATGTGTAGTAATTTCTTGAACATCAAACACCTGCAAGCCATTTTGCCCAAATATTCGATTGACGGCGGTTAGTGATAAATAAGAAAAGTGTTCGTGGTAGATGGTGTCAAATTGCGTATATTTAACCATCTGCATGAGGTGAGGGAACTCAAACGTTGCGACGCCATTTGGTTTTAATAGGTAAGCAAAACCTGCAACAAAATCATTAATATCTGGAACATGAGCAAGCACATTGTTTGCGGCTGTTAAATCTGCTTGTTTGCCCGCAGCTACTAATTTTTTTGCAAGATCAACACCAAAAAACTCCTCAATAACTTCGATGCCCTTTTCTCTTGCGGCCACCGCTGTGCTAGCCGTTGGCTCTATCCCTAAACATGGGATATTTTTTGCTTTAACATATTGAAGCAAATAACCATCATTTGCAGCCACCTCAATAACATGCGACTGTGCATTTAAGCTAAAGCGGCTCACCATATCAGTTACGTATTGCTCTGCATGTTGCAACCAAGAACTAGAAAATGAGCTGAAGTAAGCATAATCTGAATCAAACAGCTCTTCTGCACCAGCATAATCTTCTGTTTGAACAAGCCAGCACTGATTACAAACTAGGACTTTTAATGGAAACCATTTCTCAGGCGCTTTTAATGATGTTTCTGTTAAATAGGCATTAGATGGTGGCGCGCTCCCTAAATCTATTAACGGTAGTGTTAACTCCGCTTTACAGTGACGGCATTTCATACTGCAATTCCTTCAAAATCAATTTTTTTAATCATAGGATGCGAACGATCTCTTTCGGAAAGTTCTGTAATTTCGAGTAGCCAAGAAATGTTAATACTATTGTCGTTTACATTCAAAGCCGCCTCTGCTTCCTTGTTGAAAGGAGCTGTGTGTAAGTAAATCAATTCACAATCTTCTGTTAGTGTTTGAAAGCCGTGGGCGAAACCTTCTGGTATCAATAAGCTACGCTGATTTTTTTCACTTAGCACTTCACCATACCAGTGCAAAAATGTGGGTGAGTTTTTACGCAAATCTACCGCAACATCAAAAACTTCACCTTTAAGGCAGCTTACCAATTTAACTTCTGCATAAGGTGGTTGCTGATAATGTAAGCCTCTCACTGCCCCTTTTTTTCTGGTAAGCGTATGGTTAATCTGGCAAACAGGTTTATTGAATCCGTAATTTGAAAATTCTTCAGCGCAATAAAAACGGCTTAAAAAGCCACGAGTATCTTCAATCGGCTTGCGTTGTATAACTTTTAAACCAACCAAAGGGGTATCAAAAAAATAGAATCGCGCCATTACTCAAACCTTAATGGCGCGCTGATATTCAGCGATTTGCGCCAAGCTGTATTGTTGCATATTACCTTTATTAAGCCAGTGCTTATGCCAATCTGTAATTTTTAATAATGCATATTCTAAATTCCAGCGTGGCTGCCAACCCAATTGACTACGCGCTTTACTGCTATCTAATTTTAAGTAGTTAGCTTCATGCAACTGCGGGTTTTCATCAATTTGCCAGTTAGCATTTGGCGCTGCTGATATTAACTTTTCTATAATCCAAGCTACAGTTTGAGCATCTTCATCTGCGGGACCAAAATTCCAACCCTGTGCAAATTGTTCACCATTCGTCACTAATTTCTCTGCAAGCAATAAATAGCCAGCAAGTGGTTCTAACACATGTTGCCATGGTCGTATGGCATTTGGTGAACGTATAACTAGGGTTTCATTTTTATCTATTGCCCGTAAAAAATCTGGTATCAATCTATCTTCTGACCAATCGCCCCCTCCAATCACATTGCCTGCCCTTGCAGAAGCTACTGCAATTCCTGCTTCTGTTAAAAATGATCGTCTATATGCAGCTGTTACAAGCTCTGAGCAGCCTTTACTGCTTGAGTATGGGTCATAGCCACCCATTGCGTCATCTTCAGTGTATGGTCGAAGTGATTCTTTATTCTCGTAGCATTTATCTGTAGTGACATTAATCACCGCACGAACTGAAGCTGTTTTACGCAAAGCTTCAAAAAGATTCACTGTACCCATAATGTTAGTAGCATAAGTTTCTACTGGCTCTGCATATGAATATCTAACTAAAGGTTGAGCCGCAAGGTGAAATACAATTTCCGGTTGGGCCGCTTGCATGGCTTGACGCAAGAGTGCAATATCGCGGATATCCGCTATCACACTGCTTGCCATATTTTTGCTTATATCTGCTATGGTAAAAAGGTTGATTTCGGTAGGTGGAGTTAACGCATATCCATGAACTTCAGCCCCCATAGATTGCAACCACAGCGACATCCATCCACCCTTAAATCCAGTGTGTCCAGTTAAGAAAACACGCTTTCCGCGCCAGAAAGCTGGATTTACTACCATGTCTTCCATGGTGCCTGCCCAGATTGCCACAAATCTTCCAAATGCACTTTGTCACGCAAGGTGTCCATTGGCTGCCAGAAACCACCGTGTTCAAAGGCCATCAACTCTCCATTAGCAGCAAGTGTTGTGAGTGGCTCAGCCTCCCAAATACAGGTGTCATCGGTTAACAAATTTAGGCATTTAGAAGATAAAACAAAAAAACCACCATTAATCCAGCCCCCATCACCTTGAGGCTTCTCAACAAACCCACGAACTTCTTTGCCTACCATTCTCAATGCTCCATAGCGTCCAGCTGGCTGCACAGCTGTTACTGTAGCGACTTTTCCATGACTATTATGAAAATTAACTAATGTACTTATATCAATATTTGCTACACCATCGCCATAAGTAAAACAGAATGCATCTTCATCTTTTACGTACTCTGCAACCCGCTTTAATCGACCACCAGTCATCGTATGCTCACCAGTATCCACCAATGTAACCCTCCAGGGTTCAGCGTTGCGTTGATGTACTTCCATTTTATTATTTTTCATATCAAAAGTTACATCAGACATGTGCAAGAAGTAGTTGGCAAAATACTCCTTAATCATATACCCCTTATAGCCACAACAGACCACAAAATCATTAATGCCATGAGCTGAATAGATTTTCATGATGTGCCATAGTATTGGCTTTCCGCCAATCTCAACCATAGGTTTTGGTCGTGTAGAAGTTTCTTCGCTAATTCTGGTACCGAGACCTCCTGCAAGAATAACTGCTTTCATAAACTACTACCCAATATTTGAAGATTGAAAAATGAGTTTTTCTTTTTAAAAGCAATTATATGTAATGTAATATCTCCGTTATGCTGAGCAAGCAAAATAGCATTAGAAAGCTCAACATAGCCAGCACCAGCAATTGCGATTTTCATTTTAAACTTTCGTAATTCTTAAAGTCTTCATAGGCTTTACTGAGTCCATCTTTTAACTTTGTACTTAGCATCCATCCTAATTTATTTAGGCGACTAGAATCCATGAGCTTTCTCATCGTGCCATCTGGCTTAGTTGCATCGAAAATAATTTGCCCATCAAAACCAGTAACATCTTTAACCAAATTGGCTAATTCAGCAATTGTTAAGTCCGTGCCACTTCCTAGATTTAGCAGTGGAGGTAAACCATCGTTTCGATCAGCAGCTAATAATGGCAGATAAAATTCATCCGCTAGATTCATGACAAAAACACATGCTTCTGCCATATCGTCGCTATATAAGAATTCACGCATGGGTGTACCCGTACCCCATACCGTTACGGTTGCATCACCTTTTACCTTTGCTTCATGGAATTTGCGGATTAGTGCAGGAATGACATGACTATTTTCAGGATGATAATTATCACCTGCGCCATAAAGGTTTGTGGGCATAGCAGCTAAATACTGTGTGCTATATTGGCGGTTATAACTCCAGCACATTTCGATGCCTGAAATCTTAGCTAAGGCATATGGTCGATTTGTGGGTTCTAGCGGGCCTGTAAGCAAATATTCTTCTTTAATTGGCTGCGGACAATCACGTGGATAAATGCAGCTTGAACCTAAAAAAAGTAGTCGTTTAACCCCAGCTACATAAGACTGGTGAATGACATTAGTTTGAATGGCTAGATTATCTTGAATAAACTCGGCTGGATAAGTGTTATTGGCATGAATACCACCCACTTTAGCGGCAGCTAAAATCACATAGTCAGGCTTTTCATTCTGAAAAAAATCAGCGACTAATGATTGGTTTGTTAAATCAAGTTCTGCGTGAGTACGCGTGATAATATTGCTATAGCCTTGAGCGGCTAGTTGTCGCATAAGTGCAGAGCCTACCAAGCCACGGTGACCTGCAATGTAGATTTTTGCTGATTTATTCATTGTTTGATTTGCTAATGTTTGCAGTAAAACCAATTTGGTTTGATGATTCTGCGGGAGATTTCATTAAGCTTCTAATTGCACCAATAATCCCAGCAATTGCTTGGTCATGGCTGCTGGTTCTACGCTCCAATTCCTCAAGCTTTAATGCAAGCTCTTTGTGGGTGGATAGCATTTCACGAAGCTGAACAAAAGCACGCACGACAATCAGACTCACTTCAACTGCTCGAGATGACTTAAGTACATTGCCAAGCATTAATGCCCCATGCTCAGTAAAGGCGTAAGGTAGGGTAGCAGAAAATTTGAGCTTGGCGAGGTGGTCACAATTTGTGACCACCTCGTATTTTTCGTCAGCATTGAGTTGAAACATAAAGTCAGGTGGAAAACGTCCAATATTGCGTTTAACCGCTTGGTTCAACGCTTTGGTTGTAACACCATAAATCTCCGCTAGATCTGCATCAAGCATAACTTTGCAACACCGAATAACAAGTATTCGCCACCCTGCCATCTCTGCTGCGTATGTATTTCCAGACTGGGTCATTCGTGATAGTCCATAGCCTGATATCCATGCTTTTTAACTAATTCATCACGCTGAGCCGATTTATAATCTTCACGTACCATTTCTGCAACGAGTTCGTTAAACGTGATTTTTGGCGTCCATCCTAATTTTTGTTTAGCTTTACTTGGATCGCCTAGTAAGGTTTCAACTTCTGTAGGACGGAAATACCTTTGATCTACCTGCACAATGCATTTACCATCTAAATAGCCTTTTTCTTCAATGCCCTGACCTTGCCAGATAATATTCATATCCAGCTCTTTAGCGGCAGCATTTACAAAATCACGCACACTGTATTGCACTCCTGTTGCGATTACAAAATCTTCAGCAACTTCTTGTTGCAACATCAACCATTGCATTTCAACGTAATCTTTAGCATGCCCCCAGTCACGTAGTGCATCCAAATTACCTAGATATAAACAATCCTGTAGATTAAGCTTGATACGTGCAAGAGCGCGTGTAATTTTACGTGTTACGAATGTTTCGCCGCGAACTGGGCTTTCGTGATTAAACAAAATACCATTGCAAGCATAAATACCATAAGCCTCACGATAGTTTACGGTAATCCAATATGCATAAAGCTTAGCTACAGCATATGGGCTACGTGGATAAAACGGCGTTGTCTCTTTTTGCGGTGTTTCTTGCACTAAGCCATAAAGTTCTGACGTAGAGGCTTGGTAAAACTTAGTTTTTTTCTCTAACCCTAAAATACGTATAGCTTCCAAAATACGTAATGTACCAATGCCATCAGCATTTGCTGTGTATTCAGGTGTTTCAAAGCTAACTGCTACATGGCTCATTGCAGCTAAGTTATAGATTTCATCTGGTTGAGTTTGCTGAATAATGCGAATCAAATTCGTAGAATCAGTGAGATCGCCATAGTGCAATACGAAATTTTTGTTATCCACATGCGGATCTTGATACAAATGATCTATTCGATCAGTGTTAAATAAGGATGCGCGTCGCTTAACCCCGTGAACCACATAGCCTTTGGCTAATAAAAATTCAGCTAAATATGCACCATCTTGCCCAGTAACGCCTGTAATTAATGCGACTTTTTTCAATGCCAAAACTCCCTATTCAATGGTATCTATTGATGTTACGACGTTAGTAATTTCAGACGCAATTTCAGAATTTGTTTCATGAAGTAACAAACTAATTTCTTTCTGCAGAAGTTCATACTCTTGCATTTTTGCTTTCAAAAATCTCACAGTAATGTTTGATTTTTCTTCCAAACCAGCGGGTGTTAGTAAATACACATATGCTAATTTATTTTGGCTGTTACGGAAATTATTAGCTTTTAATAGACCAACCTCAATTAACGCTTTTAGGCAAAAATTGGCTTTACCAAGGCTAACCCCTAAATTTTTTGCAAGTGCTCGCTGGCTAATCTCAGGATTAGCCTCAACTAGCTTTAAAATTTTATACCGATATTCATCAGTTAACATTTTATTTGCAGTCTATTTAGTATTGCGTTCATAAGATGAACGCAATACTATCAAGAAAAGCTAATACTGCGCAACTACTTAAGGAAAACGTTCTTAGTATGCACCGCCAGTAAACTTCTTAATGTCTCTCAACTGTCGCTTAGTTGGGCGCCCTGCGCCTCTATCACGTAAAGCGTGCTCAGCTTCACCTGTTACCTTCGCATTTTCACGCTTGGCAATACTTGCCTGAGTTTCAGTATACAAAAGAGCAGCTTCTGGGGCACCTCTGCGAATGTTTGATAGCCCAAGCACACTGACTTCAATCTCAAAATCTCTGTTACGAATGTGCACAACTTGCCCAATATGTACTTCTTTTGCAGGTTTAACTCTGTCACCATCAACGTGAACTTTACCAGTTTCAATAGCTGCAGTTGATAAGCTACGCGTTTTAAAGAAGCGTGCAGCACATAACCATTTATCTAGCCTGCATTTAGCATCATCATTTTCTTCTGATTTTGACATGTTTAACTAACGCAAATTACTTGGTCAATATTTTAGGTGAGTTAGCTTCTAATATTTGTTTGAATGCTATTAATTTGGCCTCCGCAAGTTGATTGATCTCTTGCAGAGTATGGCCAGTGATGTGCAACATACCTTCAGCGACATTATTCATCGTAGCTATGTGAAATTGGCCATTGGCCACTGCATCGATAATTTCGTCACTTAGCATTAAGTGGCGCATATTGCGTTGAGGCATTAATACGCCTTGATTGCCATTTAAACCTATATCTTTACATACCCTAAAATAACCTTCTATTTTGTCATTTAAGCCGCCCACTGGTAAAACCTCACCGTGCTGATTGAGCGCCCCCGTCACAGCAATGCCTTGCTTAATTGGTAGTTGCGTTAATGCTGATAACAATGCAAACAACTCCGCGCATGAGGCTGAGTCGCCATCTACGCCGTTGTATTCCTGCTCAAATACCAATGAAGCGGTAAGATTTAATGGGTTAAATTTTGCAAAATTAGTATGCAGCCAGCTTTGCAGTATCATCACGCCCTTATCATGCGTTGGGCCGCTCATAGAAACTTCACGGTCTATAGTCAATACATCCAATCGACCTGCATAGCAGTTTGCTGAGATTCGTACTGGCGATCCAAAACTTGCATCCGCAAGGTCAATGTGGGTCAGCCCGTTGATCTGTCCTACCGTCTCGCCATAAACGTTAATCATCAGTTCATTATCAACGATTGAATCACGCGCATGCGCCTCAATGTAGCTATGGCGGGCATATTTACGGTTAATCGCAGCTTTTACATCTTCTTTCGCGACTAGTTTTGCGCTTCGCAACTCTGCTGCGGCGGCGCTCTCAAGCATGAGTTTTTCCAACACAGCAAACTTAGTACTGATGCGTGTTTGATCTTCTTCTAACCTGTGCATGGCTTGCAACAAGGCTATCACTGCATCTACCGTAAAATGGCTACAGTTAAATTGCTGGCACTTTTGCGCAATGAATGCGGCGTAGGCTGAGTAGTTTTCTGTATTTGCTTTTACTTTCTCAGCGAACTCTATTTTGATAGGAAAGTAATTGAAAAAATCATACTGATCATCAATTAGCTCATAGTAATCTTCACGCGTTGCCACTAAGACAAGCTTAACTGACACTGGAATCGCATCTTGTGCGCTAAAAAAGCTAGCGCCTTGACTGCTACTGCTGTTCAAATCTTCAATTTGCAAGGTGCCATTGCGTAAAAAACGATGTAATTTTTCAAGTAATTGAGTGCCACTCTGCTCATCAGCCAAAATATCACGCAGATGCAACAGCAATGTACCGCCATCTGCACGCAATAGGTTACCCGCTCTTAATCGCATAAAGTCTGGCGTAGTGCTTGAATCGCCGGCACTCTCAATACCGCCAAATAATGACTGTAAACTTGGGTCGTTATCGTAAATGACAGGTGCATGTTGATTGTCAGCATGCTCTACAAGCACATTGACGCGGTAACGCCCAAAGAAACCCTCACTCATCAGGGCATCTAAATTGTTATCATCAGCACTGGCACTAGGTTGCCAAGCCTCCAAAGTATCTAAAATGTCTTTTTGTAATAACTCAAAGTATCGTGTAAGTTGCTTGTTAGCTTGGATTTCTGCAATATTTGTTTTAATAGCAGTTATCTGAACATTCAGAAAATCTTGAATTAATGTCGAAGCGCTATCTTTAATTTTAGCTTCTAGCAGGTTAGCCAACTCCTTAGCTAATTGGCGCACAAATTGATCTAGCCCATGCTTCAACTGCGACCCAACGCCAGTAGGTAACTTTAAAAAAAGCGGCTTACTATTGCTATCAAACTGATGGAGTGCGATTAAATCAGAAGGCGCAGCCTGCTTGGACGCAGCTTCATGCATGGCACTCAACATCAGCGTTGTACGCCCTGTGCCAGGCTCACCAAGCGCTAGTAGATTAAAACCTGCTTGTTGCAAATTTAAACCAAATTCAGCGGCCTTTTTTGCTTCTGATTGTGCCACCCACGCCTGATGCTGGGCGCTTTTGCTATCTGCTGCAATGAGTTCTGATGTATCAGCAAAACCAAATTGCTCTGCAGAGATATTAAGCGTTAACTGCTGAGGTGATAATAAATTCGAACTTGTTGATTGAGAGTTAGTAGTGATAGACATGGCGCCTTGCTAATTATTTAAGTGTTAATTTCGTATTAAGATTATATGAATTTTTGACGCTAATTTTCAACCCAGCGCTCACGAGCATCATCATCTGCCAGCTTGGCATCTATCCATCGCTCACCTTGATTGGTCACTTCTTTTTTCCAAAATGGCGCTTCAGTTTTTAAGTAGTCCATAATGAACTCACAAGCTTTAAAAGCTTCGCCCCGATGTGCGCTACTCACCGCTACTAATACAATTTGGTCTGTTGGTTGTAATGTGCCCACACGGTGAATTGCAAGCGCATCGAAGATATCCCAACGGCTATGTGCTTGGCTCACTATCGCCTCAAGCGCCTTTTCCGTCATCCCTGGATAATGCTCTAAGGTCAACTGCGAGACTGTATCGCCTTCATTTAAATCGCGTACTTGACCGATAAAGCTCACAACCGCACCAATATCTTTACGCGCATTGCGCAGCTGGTTAACTTCAAATCCAATATCAAAGTCTTGTGTTTGTATGCGTACAGTCATCATTAAATATACAGTCTATCCACCTGTGACAGGTGGAAAAAAAGCCACTTCATCACCATCGGCAATGGGTGCATTATCATCGACCAACTCATGGTTAATTGCACCTCTCACTTTTAACTTACCCATTAGCATTTGTTGCCAAGTACCGTTGCGTTTTGCAAGGTATGCTTTTAGTTTTAGTATGGTCAGCGCACGCGCAAAATCATCGTCTGGTAACTCTAAATCTTCAGTAGAAAATTTGAGCGTTTCTTTCAGTCTTGCGAAATACAATATTTTAATTTTCATATAATTATAAATTAAACTTCATCTTCTTTATCATCAATAATATCCAGCACATCCAATGGCTTATTCGCCAGCTCTACCCGTTCTATTTGTGCAAATCGACTCGATATTTTTTGGCTACTGATGTGCACTTCTTGTGCATTTTCATGCGCTTGGCGAATGTTATCGGCCAACTTTTTCATACGCTGGTCAAAGCGACCAAAGTCTTTACTAAGCTTGCCTAACTCTTCTTTAATCACATGCACTTGCTTACGTGTTTCAACGTCTTTCAACACCGCACGCGCTGTGTTTAGCACAGCCATTAGCGTGGTGGGTGAAACCACCCAAACGCGTTTATTCATGGCGTATTCAATCACATCATTGTGATAGGCATGCAGCTCAGCAAACACTGCTTCGGCGGGAATAAACATCACCGCACCATCAGACGTCACATTTGAGATGATATATTTATTGGCAATGTCATCTACATGTTTTTTTACATCCAGTTTGAACTGCTTTTCAGCCAATAACTGCTCAGCATCACTCAACTTGCTGTCAAACATTCGGTGGTAGTTTTCAAGCGGAAATTTGCTATCTACCGCGACTGTTCCTGTCGGTTCAGGTAAAAACAAAGCGCAATCTGCACGTGACCCATTTTCAAATGTATGTTGCATGGCAAATGAATTCACCGGCAACACATTCCGCACCAATGCTTCCAACTGTACTTCACCAAATGCACCTCGGCTACGCTTATCACCCAATAACTCTTGCAAGCTCACCACATTAGTTGTTAAACCGTCGATTTTCTTTTGTGCTTCGTCTATCGTAGCCAATCGTGCCATCACATCAACAAACGTCTGGTTAGTCTTTTTAAAGCCTTCATCCAAGCGCTCAGAAACTTTCCCACCAATTTGCTCTAGGCGGCCATCGACAGCTTTAGTCAAACTTTCGATGCTTTGCGTGAGCGTTGTTGTCGCCTTTAGCATCGTGTCGTTGATCAGCACTTGCTGTAATTTCCCCTGCTCACTTAAGGTAATATGCAATTTTTCTAACACGGTTTCACGTGTTAACGACAAGCTATTATTTTGTGCTAATTGAAGTGCCTGCATAGCGTCACGAGTCGCCTGTAACTCAGCAGCCACGCTAGAGCGCAAACGTTCGCTGGTTTCATTTGAAGACGTACTTAAGCGATCACCCAATTTATTTAAGCCATCATTAAAGTCTAGCAACATCGCGCGATGCTTTTCTTCTAACTGCTGTAAAATCAACGCATTTTTATCTAGCTGACTGACACGTAGAAGTTGCCAAATCATCAGTAATAAGATGACAACCGCCACCACTAAAATTAATATTTGTATCATAAGGCGTGATTATACCTGATGCGGATTGCTCCGCTTTTAGAATATGGGTGCTTCTATAAATTTCCAAGAAAAGAAAACTTTGAAATAAATTAAGCAAACTTGCTGTTAATAGCCGCAATAAAAGGGCCTAACTTTGGGGGCTGTGGCTCAACATCGATTTTAATGCCAAATTTATTCAATGCAACGGTACATACTGGACCGATAGACGCCACCATGCTTTTATTCAGTGCTGCTTGCAGCGCTTTATGGCGACCGAGCGACTCGGCCACTGCAAAGAAGTTATAAACCTGAGATGCGCTAGTAAAACACACCATATCTACTTTACTGGCATCTAGCGCATCCATTAGCTCAATCATTGGTTGAGTGTCTGCAGGCAAGCTCCAGCGATAGGTGGCGATCTCGGTGACTAAAGCACCTCTTGCTTCTAAAGCCTGCTGGAGTTCCAAGTTGATATCGCCATAACGTTGCACCGCGACTCGCTTGCCTTGAATTGGATATTTATCTAACTCAGCAAGCACTTCTGTTGTGGTAAAAGGATCACCCGCCGTAGCATCTATCCGCACTTTGTATGAGCGCAACGCTGACGATGGCTTAATCCCTCTCACAATCACAATGGATGACTCAAGAATCTGTTTTAACTGCTCAGTAATCCCTAATGTATCAGTGGTAGCAAATAAAGCTTTAACACCAACCCCTGTTTGAAAGATAAAGACTTCAGGCGAATTTTTTTGCCAATCGTTAATTAAACTGGTAATTAATACAGGGTCAATATCAGGAATCTCTGCCAAAGCTGGCGCTGAAAGAGGCGTGCCGCCATATTTTCTTACCAAGTCGGCAAGTTGTTCGCCAGCGCGGTTTTCTAAAATGGCAATGGTTTTATTTTTCAATGTACAATTCCTTAGTACTAACAACAAACATTGACAAACGATGTTTGACTAAATGATTTAATGCGTGCGTTTTATTGGCTTTTGGTTTAAGTTTTCAGTATAGCAAAACCTATGCGCACAAAAACCATGTCAGTTATGCTGGCCAACATTTTCAAGCAGATATTCAATTAAAAGATAATGATTAAACTTAAATTAATTCTCACACAGTGGCTAGTTAGCATTACCCGTAAGTTACAAAACAATTTTTATTTGTACTTATGCGCACTACTTTCTGTGCTAATCCTTCTGGATGCCAGCCTATTTCACATTGGTGAAAATATGCGTAACCGCGCGTTTGATTTAATGGTGAAAAATCGCATCGTAAAAGCTAAAGTTGACCCTGACATTGTGATTGTTGACATTAACGAAGCCTCTCTCAATGCTATGGCAAAGGAATATGGCCGTTGGCCGTGGCCGCGCCAAGTATTTGGCGAGTTCGTCGAGAATATTGAAAGCCAAAACCCAAAAGCGATTGTGTTCGATATTTTATTCAGCGACGCGGATGTTTACAACCCAGACAGTGATGCCTACTTTAATGATGTGATTGCGGACACTAACAATACGTTTTTCCCAATGTTACGACTATCGCCAACGAGTGATAATTTAAGCAAAATTACACCAGATATGATTTCTGGCATCAAGCGCCAATTAAAAAGCGCTGATGGCGAACCACTAACAATGGTTAAACAACCTATCGCCATTGTGCTTCCGCATTTTGAAGCTGCACTTAATTCCAAACGTCTCGGCACACATAATATTTACGCAGATGCAGATGGCATCGCTCGTGAATACAGGCTTTGGCATAATGAAAATGGCTGGCTACTACCATCATTACCGCTGGCAGTGGGCAACTTTGCACAAATGAACTCATTCCCACCACCCCAAAACATGCTCATCAACTGGCGTGGCAAGGCATTTACTTATCCTTACGCGAGCTTCAGCGATGTCTATGCAGATATGGCAAGCAAGGTTAAAAAACGCGCACCGAATGAATTTACCAATAAAATTGTCATTATTGGCTCTACCGCGCCTTCATTGTTTGACATCAAGGCCACGGCAATGGCCAAAGAGTTTCCAGGGGTAGAAATATTAGCCACAGCAATCGATAATGTAAAACACGCTGATTACTTACGTGTATGGCTTGGAAAAACGCCATATGTGTTGATGAGCTTGCTACTGATATGGCTTACCGCTTTGGCGTTTTATCGGAACGTAGACCGCGACAAAGTAACCAAGATTTTCAGCAGTAGTCAGATTACGTTGCTCGGTCTTTCTTACATTGCACTTAATGTGACCAATACTTATTTAGACATTACGGGGCCAATTACTTGGGCGATTATGTACTTCAGTGTGGCGAAAATATATGCGCTGGCTAACGACCGTGCTATGCAAAGGTTACTCGCTAATGATATTGAGTCAGGTAAAAAAGGTGCGGCGATATTGTTGATGCCTATTGTGATTGACAGCGAAGTACCCTTTAGCGATAACCTGCTTAAAATATTACAAAATAACATCGCACAGCGTTGCACCTTACCCGCCACAGTGGAAGTGTTAAAAGGCACGCAAAGTGGCATCTGGGGGCTGTTTACCGACATGATTACGGTGAGTTGGGCTTATCCGCATGACAACGCTGTAGAAGCTGAAAAAGTAGCTGCTGACGCCACGCAGTTAGGCTTACAATTAAAAACCATACTGCAAAATACGGGTATGCCAAATGACACTACCGTACGTTATACCCAGCATACAGGCGTGCTGAATGCAGAAAAAGCCATGGATAGCCAATGGCGTGGCTTGTTTGCGCAGGCGATTATCAAATTGGATATTTTAGAAACCTAGTTATTTTGGAAACCTAGTGGTTTTAGAAACCAAGTTATTTAGAAAACCAGTTATTTAGAAAACCAGCTATTTAGAAAATTGGCTATAAAAAAGAGAGAGCAACACAGATGAGAAAATTAACTCAATTACTAATCGTAGCAAGCTTTCCAGCTTTGCTAATAACGAGTATTAGTATGGCTGCAGAAACTGGTAGCGCGCTTAAAAATGACAGTGTCCGCTTTGAGCCATTTGCAGATGCTAAAGTCACAGGCACATTAAACCGAGGTGACAGCCTTGAAATTATCAGTAAAAAAGGGGCTTGGTTACAAGTAAAATCCAAGAAAAGCGCAGGTTGGGTGCGTTTACTTTCAGTCAAACGTGGAAGTTCTAGCTCTAACAATCAGGTCGGTGGCGTTTTAACCGCCGCCAGTGGGCGCGCTGGCACAGGGCAAGTAGTTTCAACCACTGGTATACGTGGCTTAAGTGCAGAAGAACTTAAGGCTGCAAAATTTAGTGAGACTGAAGTGAAAGCTTTAGAAACCTATACACAAAGTGCCGAACAAGGTCGTGAGTTTGCTAATGCTGGCAACTTGAAAGTAGTCTCTTTTCCTAATTTAAAAGCTGTGAATGGTGGCTCAAAATGATTTTACTAAGCTCAACAAAATTCAGAAAAAACATACTTATATCAACCTTACTTGCAAGCGTATTAGCTAGCGTCAGCATGACCAGCGGCGCTTTTAATTTAGGTGATGCATTAAAAGATGCCGCTAAAAAACAAATTGAACAGCAATCTGGCTCATCAAATGAGTCGCAGCAGACCGCTAGCCCTGATAGTCACAATGCAGCAACTCAACCCAATAACGCTACAAGTAGCACAAATGCCGATTCAGCTAAGCCAGTAGACGCTGCAGAGGCAACACCTGCAGAAAAACCACAAGCCACTATTAATTGGAAGAGTCCGAGCAAAGAAGAAGAAATTGCACTTGGCCGCGAAATTGCAGGTAACTTACTAGGCGCTGCGCCTTTGGTGAAAGATGAAGCATTGCAAAAATATGTCAATTCTGTAGGTCGTTGGGTGGCATCACAGTCAGAAAGACCTGATCTGCCTTGGCACTTTGGCGTCATTGAAAGTGACGATTTAAATGCTTTTTCAGCACCTGGTGGTTACGTGATGATTACTAAAGGTTTGTATCGTAAAATGAGTAATGAAGCACAACTAGCGGGGGTATTAGGTCATGAAATTGGCCACATAGTAGCAAAACATCAGCTCAAAGTTTTGCAAAAACAACAGTTACTTAATTTCGGTGCCAGTTTCCTAAACAAGAAACTAGGTAAAGATAACAAAATGATTAGTAAAGCCATAGGTAACGGCGCTGAAATTAGTGCAAGAAGTTTAGATAAAGACGCAGAGTTTGAAGCTGATAGATTGGGGCTAAGCTATGCAACGCGCTCGGGTTATGAGCCATTTGGCTTAACCGATATTCTGCAAATATTAGGACAGACTAACCCTAATGATAATAGTGTTGCCCTGTTATTTAAAACCCACCCATCGCCTGATACAAGGCTAGCGTCATTGGGCGATTCTATTGGCAACAAACTTGATAATATGTCTAGCGGAAAAACGCTGGAAAATAGATTTTACAAGCTAAAGAATTAGCCAATTTAAACACTGCCTCAGCTATTGCAGTGGCTTTGATTTAGTCTCTATCATCATTAATCATTTTTATTCAGTCATCAGCGCTAAAGAATTGATGACTGAATTATCCGAACAATATCACTAGACTAAAAAATTAATCCAGCGATTGCACCACTCACTCAATTAAGCGATAATAAATTCACACCATTATTATTCATCTGACTAACTCATAAATTTAAGATTTACTAAATTAGTCGTCATTAAGACAAATCACGTTTCTGCATTACAGATTCAACTAAAAAAAATCAATCGAGGAGCACACTATGCAATATCAAATTGATACTTTTCTTTTTTCTCTCAATCAATTTTGGCAACAAGTCGCCATGTTTTTTCCTAAGCTTTTAGCCGTGATTGTTATTTTATTTTGCGGCTGGTTGGTTGCAAAAGTGGCGCGTTTAGCAGTAAAACGGATTTTGAAATTGGTGAAATTTGATCAATATGCTGGAAAAACAGGCTTAGAAGCCTTTTTAAAGAACGATGATTTTGATGTTTCATTAAGTGGGATTGTGAGCCAAATTGTCTATTGGCTGGTAATTTTATTGTTTGTCATTACTGGCGCTAATGCATTGGGCATGACAGAGGTCGCTTTAATGCTTCATCAACTGGCTAACTATTTGCCAAAAATAATTGTGGCGATTGTTGTGTTGATTTTTGGTACGCTATTGAGTCGCTTTGTTAATCGCTTGGTTTTTGCTTGGTTACATAGCATTAAGTTTGATGGTGCGCTGGCGATTAGTACTTCTGCAGAATATTTAGTACAAATATTTGCAATTTTTGTGGCCTTAGAGCAATTAGATATTGGCACTCAACTCATTACCGCACTTTTTGTGATTATGTTTGGTGCAGTATTTCTAGCGCTGGCAATCGCTTTTGGCCTGGGCGGTAAAGAGCTTGCTACTAAAATTATTAACGAAAGACAAAAACGTTAATATAAGAAACATTACCACAAAATCTTAGCTTGCTTAAATGGCAAGCTAAGCTTGTCTTAAACCAAGTTTCTAGCACGTAATTCAGACTTAATATAGGCATAGTAAATAGGTGCTGCGACTACACCAGCTAAGCCAAATGCGGCCTCCATACACAACATAGCAATCAACAGCTCCCAAGCATTTGCGCGAATTTGACTGCCGACGATGCGTGCATTCAAAAAGTATTCAAACTTATGGATAATAATTAAGTAAGCTAACGACCCAATCGCTATGCCTAAGGAGTGACTCAAACTCACAACAACAATCATGGTATTAGAGATTAAGTTGCCAATCACCGGAATCAAGCCAATCACAAAGGTAATGGCAATCATGGTTTTCACCAAAGGCAGATTGATGCCCATCAGTGGTAACACTATCGCCAAATAAATCCCTGTAAATGTCGTATTAATGGCGGCTATGCGTAATTGTGCAAATACTACGCGTTTAAACGCATCGCTAAATAACTCACCTCGCGCGGCTAGGGCACGAGCGAATGGTTTAAAGTTGTCAATGGCTACAGCCTCGCGCACGGCCAAAATACCACCAATTATCATGCCGATTAAAACATGTGCTGTAATACGCCCAGCTTCTTTTCCGACTCCTTGCAAATCACTAGCATGCGTGCGCAACCAAGTGGCGGCTTGAGCTTTAAATGCAATGGCATCCGTGGGTAAATGCTCAACGATCCAAATTGGAAGTATCTTGCGCGAGTCTTCAATAATCTGCGCCATCTTAGCCAACAACAGCGTTAGGCTACCAGCATCTGATCTCAAGAATGCCACTAAGCCTACGCCAGCAAGTGCAAGTAGACTTACAATAATAAATGCTAAAATTCCGACTGCCCAAAGTTTAGAGCGATTACTCTGTTTTTTAGTTGGAAATTTACGTGCAATAAAGGGCGTGATGATATGTACTAATTCATACACTAGTAGCCCAGAAAGCAATGCGGGCAGTAAGCTAAATTTAAGAATAAAAATTAATGCAAATGCGGCAATTATCCAAGCTGCTTTTTCATATATTGATGCTGGTAATATTGGTGAAGTTTTAGTCATGCAGCTTACATTTCCTCAGTCGATTCAAATGAACAATACCACACATACGTTCGTGCCCATTCAGCATAAGCTAAATTTTATGCGCCATGCGATTTAAAACGATTTAAAAAATTAGGCGCCTCATCTACAGGCAAGCTAAGCACTAAATCAATCTGATCATTGAATACCTTAGTAATGATGCTGCCACTGCACTTAGCTAAGGCATTGGTCATCAAGTCCATCTGTTTGTAAGTAATGGTTAAGGGGTAAGATTTCATTTCAACGAAAGTGCTGGTTTTGGCGGCATCTAGCGTTAATTTAGCCGTGCCTCCGTAGGCACGCGCGAGCCCGCCAGCACCTAAATTAATGCCGCCATAATAACGTATTACGGCAACGCATACATTGATTAAATCTCGGCCCTCAATGAGCTTTAATACCGGCATGCCAGCAGTACCCGATGGCTCGCCTGCATCTGAAAAACGTGGAACAATACCCTGCTCAGTTTTAAGCCTAAAGCCATAGGCTAAATGATGTGCGCTTGGATGTTTAGAAGCAAATGCGCGTAAGGCCTGCCCCACTTCTCGTTCATCAGCACAAGCCAAAGCCATGGCAATAAAACGTGACTTATTAATGGTTTGCTCTGCGAAACCAGCTTGAGTAATGACTAACAATTTTTATTCTAACAATTCTTCTAACTAATTCAAGCCGACTATTGACCCTGACTCATTCACACCAATACGCTCACTGGTGGGCTGTTTAGGCAAGCCCGGCATGGTCATGATGTTGCCACAAATAACCACTATAAACTCTGCACCACGAGATAGTCTTAACTCACGTACGCTTAACACGTGTCCTGTTGGCGCCCCTCTTAGCTTAGGGTCTGATGAAAATGAATACTGTGTTTTAGCAATACACACTGGAAAATGGCTATAACTTTGCTCCAATTCGGCCAGCTTATTTTTTGCTTGTAGTGACAATTCCACATGGCTTGCCCCATATATTTTTAGGGCGATTGCTTCAATTTTTTGCAGCAAAGGTAGCTTATCTGGATACAATAATTTAACTTTTTCAGTAGTTTCTTTTGTGATATTAATCACTTCATTGGCTAGGTCTATTGCACCTGCGCCGCCATTTGCCCAATGCTTACATACAATCGCTTTAACACCCAAATTATCAAGCTCTGTTTGCAACATGGTTATTTCAGCATGGCTATCACTTAAAAAATGATTTATAGCCACAACCACATGCACGCCAAAATACTCTTTCAAATTTTGCACATGTTTCAGTAAGTTTACCAAGCCCGCTTCTAAAGCGCTCAGATTCTCAATGTTTAAATCAGCTACCTCAACGCCACCATGATACTTAAGCGCTCGCACAGTTGCCACTAACACCACGGCAGAAGGCTGCAAACCAGTTTTTCTGCACTTAATATCAATGAATTTTTCAGCGCCTAAATCTGCACCAAACCCTGCTTCAGTCACCACAAAATCAGCGAGTTTCAAGGCTGCTTTTGTCGCTACAACCGAGTTGCAGCCATGCGCAATATTGGCGAACGGTCCACCATGCACCAGTGCCGCAGTATGCTCTAAGGTTTGCACTACATTTGGTTGAAAGGCATTTTTCAACAAGACCGTCATTGCGCCTTCGGCTTGCAAATCATTGGCAAATACTGGCTTCTTAGCCCTAGTTAAGCCTATTTGAATATTACCTAAACGCAATTGCAAATCTTTAAGTGAAGTCGCCAAGCAAAATATCGCCATCACTTCACTGGCAACGGTAATATCAAAGCCCGTTTGCTTATCAAACGTGTGTCCGTCTTTGCTGCGTCCGTTAAGCGTAATATCGCGCAAAGCCCTATCGTTCATATCCATGCAACGGCGCCATGTCAAGCTATCAGGGTCAATATCAAGTGCGTTGCCATGATAAATATGATTATCAATCAAAGCGGCTAACAAGTTGTTTGCACTACTGATCGCATGAAAGTCTCCCGTGAAATGCAAATTAATGTCTTCCATCGGTATTACTTGTGAATAACCACCACCTGTTGCGCCGCCTTTTAAGCCAAAGACGGGGCCTAGCGAAGGTTCTCGCATACATACCATGGCGTGTTGATTTTTATTGGCTAGCACTTGATTAAGTGCGTCTGCCAGCCCGATTGTCGTGGTAGTTTTACCTTCTCCAGCTGGGGTTGGGCTGATAGCCGTCACCAATATTAACTTACCATCGGGCTTAGTTTGTAGCTTTTGAATGCACGCGGGGCTAAGCTTAGCAATGTGATGTCCATAAGGAATCAAATCATCGCTTGTCAGTTTAAATACTGAAAGCACTTCTGAAATTGGCTTGAGCGTTGCCGCTTGCGCGATTTCAATATCACTAAGCGTTGAATGGTTCAATTATTTACGGCCGCCAAGAATACTGCCAAGTACGCCACGAATAATTTGACGGCCAAGCTGCGATCCAATTGCTCGAGCTGCGCTCTTAGCCGCAGCCTCAAATACACCATCTGCGCGGCTAGTAGATTTTTTGCTACCGCCAAACATGCCGCCCCAATCAAAGCCTTCATCAGCTTTAGCTTCTGTCGCCGCTTGCACTGTCCTAGTCTTTAGCACTTCATAGGCCGATTCTCGATCTATCGACTTTTCATAAAATCCAGCAACATTTGAGCTGTTAACAACATCCATCCGCTCGCCATCTGAAATAGGACCAATACGGCTACCTGGCGGACAAATAAAGGTGCGCTCCACAGGCGTGGGAATACCCTTCTCGTCTAAAAATGAAACCAATGCCTCGCCAACACCAAGCTCAGTAATCGCCGTAGCAACATCTACTTTAGGGTTGCTCCTAAATGTATCTGCAGCGGCCTTAACCGCTTTCTGGTCACGTGGCGTAAAGGCACGCAAAGCATGCTGCACTCGGTTACCTAATTGACCAAGTACCATGTCTGGAATATCAAGTGGATTTTGGCTAACAAAATAAACACCTACCGCTTTAGAGCGAATCAAACGCACGACTTGCTCAATCTTTTGCAGCAATGCCTCTGGCGCATCGTTGAATAGCAAATGCGCTTCATCAAAGAAAAATACCAATTTTGGTTTATCTAAATCGCCCGCTTCTGGCATTTTTTCAAACAACTCTGATAATAACCATAACAACAACGTCGCATAAATGCGTGGTGAATTAAATAACTTATCACTGGCAAGAATG
>JBBQLN010000016.1:0-54246 GCA_038327905.1 Burkholderiales bacterium | reverse complement strand
AATTTGATTTGCAATCTCTTGACTCATATTGAATATGCCTAACGTTCAAATTGAGGGGCAGCCCGCTTCTGGGCTGTCCCTCTCGAATGCCGGGTTAGGCAGATGGTTCTTCCCCGTTTAAAAGACCGATGAACTTGTCAACAGTAATGTGCTCGCCGTAATGGTGAATGACATCTTCCAAGACATGCTTCCGTTGATCTGGGGTAAAAGCTGCACAGGCGTCTTCCAGGACGGCCGCGTTGTAGCCTAGGTCGTGGCCGTGACGCAGGGTCGATTCGACGCACACATGTAGGGCGAAGCCAGCTAGGTAGATGGTATCAATGCGCTGATTGCGCAGATAGGCGTCAAGATTCGATCCAGCGAAACCACTCCCGCCAACCCGGCCCTGAACCACAAATTCATCACCTATGGGAACAAAAGGTTCGACAAATTGGCTCCCTGTGCCATTGGCTGGAAACGTCCCCACGCGTGGAATCACCGCCCGCAACCCATGAAGCCCCCGTCCCAATTCTGGGTAGCCTTTTTGAAACCGAAGCCCACAATGCACTACTGGCATCCCGTGCTGACGTGCGGCCACCAAAGCACGTTTTGCCCCTTCAATCGCAAATTCGAATTGCTCTTGATCTTGCATAAGGTGACGGATCTTCCCATCGTCACCCAGCCATTCCCGTTGAAACTCAATTAGGATTAACGCACTACCTTTGATGGTCATGGTTCCCTCCAGCATTGTTGTTGCCTAACGTAAAAGTAAGGGGCTGCGCGCTTTTGCGCAGTCCCGCTTGACTGACAGGTTAGGAATCACTGTCACCGCCCCCGTCCTCGATTACGCATATCCCGCCAAAGCTGACCACGCATTTTTTTGTTTTCATCGCGTGTTCCAGCGAGTCCTTCGTTTATATGCGGACGAGTGTCATGCGTATGCTCAAACTCAGACTGGCACTTTACACACCGAGCCACGGTAGGAACAGCCACAACTCTTGCGTGAGGAATGACGACACCACATTCAACACACAATCGTACATCAGCCACGGATTTGACCGAGGCAGAACTTGGCGGTATGACTGAATCAACAGTAGTCGTTGTTGCACCGAGATGGAACCGTTCAGGTTCGGATTCAACGTGAAGAGAATCATCAGCGGGAAATGTGCCCTCAACAATATATTCGTTCGCACGGCGTACCAAGCGCACGACAGCTTTGTGCTCCCGAGCCATCCGCTTAGCAAATTCGGAGGCGTCTGCAAATGAAGCGAACGAACACGTGGCCATGGCGATTCCTAACGTAAAGTAGACCCCAAAAAAGAACTAAATCTTTTATTGGGGCTGTTTGATAATTTGTAATTAAAGTGCATAATCTTAATTAAATCAATATTTAAATAAATTTTATTACACCTATTCTAGGTCATTTTACAATGCTAAACACACCTGCGCAAACTGAACCTATTATTCAACAACCTAAGCTACTTGAGCAGGTGGTTGCAAAATTACGCGTTAAACATTACAGCATACGCACTGAAAAAGCTTATGTAGATTGGATTAAACGCTATATTTTGCATCATGGCAAGCGCCATCCAAAAGATATGGGGGTGGCTGAGGTAGAGGCTTTTTTAACCCACCTTGCGGTGGCGCGTAACGTTTCTGCCAGCACTCAAAACCAAGCTAAAAGTGCTATTTTGTATCTGTATAAAGAGGTGTTGGGCATTGATTTGCCTTGGTTGGATAACGTTACGCAAGCAAAAGCGCCCAAGCGTTTGCCCGTGGTGCTTACACAGGCCGAGGTGCAGGCGGTGTTAAGTCGCTTGGATGGCACTATGTGGTTAATTGCTAGTTTGTTGTATGGCAGTGGCTTGCGCATTATGGAGGCATTGCGTTTGCGCGTAAAAGACGTAGATTTTGCGCGCCGAGAAATTTTGGTGCGCGAGGGCAAAGGCTTTAAAGATAGGGTGACCATGTTGCCCGTTTCTCTTATAGAGCCACTTAAAAGCCATTTGCTTAAAGTGCAGGCTTTGCATATGGAAGATTTAAGTAATGGATATGGCGCAGTTTTTATGCCGATGGCCTTAGATAGAAAATACCCAAATGCCGCTAAAGACTGGGCTTGGCAGTATATTTTTCCATCCATTAAGCTGTCAGTTGATCCGCGTGCAAAAGTCATTCGCAGACATCATGCGGATGAAAAGACTGTGCAACGTGGCGTTAAAAAAGCGGTGAATTTGGCTGGTTTAACCAAGCTTGCAACGCCGCATACCTTTCGCCATAGTTTTGCTACACACTTGCTTGAAGGCGGTTATGATATTCGCACGGTTCAAGAATTACTTGGTCACTCGGATGTCGCTACCACAATGATTTATACCCATGTGCTGAATAAAGGCGGGCGTGGGGTGAGTAGTCCGCTAGACGTGCTTTAGAGCTAGACGTGCTGCAGATGGCGAATTTATTCGCGATATAAATATCGCTCCTACAAACAGCTTTTCTAAGTGCTATTGCGTTTAAAAAATTGGAGCGCCTGTGGCACAAGTTTTACGCAGTTTTAATTTAGTGTATTATAACAATTGTTATAACTTACAATGTTTCAGGAGCCTGTAATGCAAAGCTTAAAACTTACACAAATTGGTAATTCTGTTGGCTTAATTTTGCCTAAAGAGGTGTTGGCGCGCTTAAAGCTTGAAAAGGGCGATACGGTTTTTTTAACTGATGCGCCGGGTGGCGTGACGATTACGCCACATGACCCCAGTTTTGAAGAGCAGTTAGATATTGGACGTGAATTTATGCGTGAATATAGAGACACCTTCAACACTTTAGCTAAATAACCATGAGCAAGTTTAATTGGATAGATAAGCGACTGCTAATTATTTTGCATGATGAAAGTTTGGCCTTACACGGTGGTGCATCAGGCATAAGAGATGAAGGCTTACTAGATTCTGCATTAAATCGTGCTGTTAATTTAGCACTGTATGGGCATCCCGATATTGCTGAGTTAGCCGCGGCTTATGGTGTTGGTTTGGCCAAAAACCACGCATTTATTGATGGAAACAAGCGCGCCGCATTTCTCTCGGTTGGTTTATTTTTAGGCATAAATGGATACAAATTAAATGCAACGCAGGTGGATGCTACTTTAACCATGCTGTCTGTAGCTTCTGGCGAAATGGACGAAGCAAGCTTTGCTAGTTGGTTACGTCAAAATACTGTAAAAAAATAGCGAATTTTTTGCCAATTTTCTTTGGCTGGAAACTCTGCTTCTGCGCTGAGATTAGTTACCTAGCTGCCACCAATTTTACTGGCTTGAGTTGAATAAAGGTACGTCAGTTTGCAGCTTGCGCGCTTATCTTATGCAGGTACTTAACTTTTAAACTCACCGCTTAAATAGTACCAACGGCCGTCCACAAGCTCGAACTGGCTGATTTCATGCAATCTCTCAGCTTTGCCCGCTATTTTATAGCGTGCTACAAATTCCACAGTTGCGGTTGTTTCACTGGTATTTTCTGCATATTTTATTTGTAAGCCTAGCCATTTGGTGGGTGGGTCTTCTGCCAAGTTAAGCTGGGTAGGGCGTGTAATGGGGTGCCATGTTTTAATGAGATAGTCTTCTAACCCCAAGACAAATGCCGTGTAGCGTGAGCGCATTAAAGTCTCTGCGGTTGTTGCGTTAAAGCCCTTGTGCAAGGCCTCGCAACAAGTAACATAAGGTTTGCCGCTTTCACAAGGGCATAGGCCAGTCATTTGAACCCGCTAATTCTCATACTAAACTGTAGTCAAGTTGAGGCTAGGCGCGGTGACGAAGGCAGTGCAATGAACACGGCTAGGAAGCGTAACAACGTATCGGCTTGAATACAATTTAGTATTAGTTGAGTTCACGCGTCTCTAAAAACTCTATATCAGGGTAACGCTCTTGCGCCATTTGCAGGTTCACGCGGTTTGGCGCGAGATAAACATATTCATCTGCACCATCCAGCGCCACGTTAAAGCCGTACTTATCGGCAATAGCTTTTAAGTCCGCATCTTTGCCGCGTAGCCAGCGTGCGGTGTAGCAGTCGTATGGTTCAAACACCATATCCACGCTGTATTCATGTTCTAAGCGGTGCGAAACCACTTCAAATTGCAGCATACCCACTGCGCCTAAAATTAAGTCGTTACTCAACAGTGGGCGGAATAGCTGCGCAGCGCCTTCTTCAGCCAATTGTTTTAGGCCAATTTGCAGTTGCTTCATTTTCATGGGATTTTTAATGCGCGCACGGCGGAAAAACTCAGGTGCAAATGATGGAATACCCGTATATTTTAAGTTTTCGCCCTCACTAAAAGTATCGCCCACTTTAATGGTGCCGTGGTTTGGTATGCCGATAATATCGCCAGAATACGCTTCGTCCATCGTGGTGCGGTCTTGCGCCATAAAGGTAATGGCGTTGTTCACAGCGATTTGTTTATTAGTGCTGACTTGCTTGATTTTCATACCACGCTCAAAACGGCCAGAACAAACGCGTAAAAAGGCAATGCGGTCACGGTGTTTTGGGTCCATATTGGCTTGAATTTTGAATACAAAACCTGAAAACTTATTCTCGTCTGGCGGTACTGGGCGAGTCGCAGTGTTGCGTGCAAGTGGCGCAGGGGAGAGATCAACCACCGCGTCTAGCAAGGATTGCACGCCAAAGTTGTTAATTGCAGAACCAAAATATACAGGCGTTTGCTTGCCGCTTAAATAACGCGCTGCATCAAAAGTATGCGATGCGCCGCGTACTAACTCAACATCAATACGCAATTCACCAGCTACATGACCTAGCACCTCGTCTAAACGCGGGTTATCAAGACCTTGAATGACTTCAGAAGTGCCTTTTTCAGCACGCGGATCAAAGAACGAAATGGTATCGGTGTATAAGTTATAAACGCCTCTAAAGCCTTTACCCATGCCAATTGGCCAAGTCATAGGCGCACATTCCATGCCTAATGTGGTTTCAATTTCGTCTAGCAACTCAATCGGCTCGCGACTTTCGCGGTCTAGCTTGTTAATGAACGTAATAATCGGCGTGTCGCGCATGCGGCAAACATTGAGCAGTTTGATAGTTTGCGCTTCTACGCCGTTAACCGCATCAATCACCATCACCGCAGAATCTACCGCAGTGAGTGTTCTATAGGTATCTTCTGAGAAGTCATCATGGCCTGGAGTATCCAGCAAGTTCACCATGTGTTCGCGGTAAGGAAACTGCATCACTGATGAAGTGACTGAAATGCCACGTTGTTTCTCAAGTTCCATCCAGTCAGATGTCGCATGGCGTGAAGCTTTGCGCCCACGTACTTCACCTGCTACTTGAATTGCGCCACCGAACCATAGTAGTTTCTCGGTGAGCGTCGTTTTACCCGCATCTGGGTGAGAAATGATGGCAAAAGTGCGGCGGCGTTTAATTTCGAGCTGTAATGGGGTTGCAGGTACAGATGACATGGTGAACTTCAATTAATGCAAAAGCGGTATTTTACCTTAAATTCAAATTACCTAAAATTTTGCTTTAGAAATGCTGCTTTAGATACCTGCCTGCGCAATCCGCGCCAAATCTAGCAAGTTAATTGCGCCAGTTTTATGCATGATTTTAGACTTATGGATTTCAACCGTGCGGTGACTAATGCCAAGCTGTCTTGCAATTTCTTTATTCGAGTGGCCTTGTATGGCAAGCGCCATCACATCGCGCTCACGTTCAGTAAGTTCTGCTAAATGAGATTGCGCATTTTTATGGCTGGCTTGCTCGTACAGTATTTTATCAGATTCGACTAATGCGTATCGTATCGACGCCATTAACTTTTCACGCGTGACAGGCTTGGTTAAAAAATCTATCGCACCTGCTTTAATGGCACGAACACTCATAGGAATATCGCCATGCCCGGTGAGAAAAATAATCGGCAGATGTAATTTACGTTGATTCAAAGCTTCTTGAAGCTGCATGCCATCCATGCCAGTCATGCGAATATCTACAATGGCACAACCAAATTGCTCAGTCTGAATATTTTCAAGAAAGCGCTCAGCATTCTCAAAAGTGCTCACGGTAAAGCCTTCTTGCGCCAGCATCAGCATGAGTGAATCACGTACTGCAGGTTCGTCATCAATGATAAAAATGGTTGCGTCAGTGTTAATCATCAGTGTTCATCGTAAATTTCTTAAGTTGCAAAAGGTAAAGTAAAGTGAAAGGTTGCGCCAGGCTGGTTGTTTTGTTCTAACCAAAGTTGTCCGCCATTGGCTTCAGTGAGGGCGCGGCTAATCGCAAGCCCCATGCCGATGCCAGTGGGTTTAGTCGTAAAAAATGGCTCAAAAATATGTTTGGCAGTTTCAGTATCTAGGCCTGGGCCTCTGTCCTGTATGGTGACATGTGCCATATTAATTTCTTTGTTAGTACGCACGGTAATTGAAATGGCTGACGATGCTACGCCAGCGCCACGCATGGCTTCTACGGCATTTCTTAGTAAATTGACTAATATTTTTCGCACCTGAATTTCATTGCCAATTACTTCTGGCATTGCAGGTTCTAGTTCTAGCAATGGGTTAAAACCGCCATAACCATCGCCTTTAGCAATGGTTAATGCTTCTTGCACCACATGATTCAGTTCAAACCGCTCGGTCACTAACTCGCCTTTTTGCAAAAAAGCCAGTAATTCATGCAAGCTTTTACCAGCTCGCTGAGCTTGAGCAACCGCGCCTTCAAGTGCGCGTTTGAGATTGTCAGGGTTAAAGGTGGCGTCGTTCAGTGCATGCAAAGCCACTTCACTATAAGCTGATATCGCCGCCAATGGCTGATTAAGCTCATGCGCAATGGCTGAAACGGTTTGAGAGGCGACTTGCTGTTTAAACAGCGCCTCCATTTCTGCGCGTTGTTCTTGCAAAGTTTTTTCTAACATTTTTTGGTCGGTAATGTCTCTGGCTACGCCAAGTAAACGGGTTGCCTGTCCTTCAGTAAAATGAATACGACCAACGGTCGCTATCCAACGTTCTACGCCATCTATAGGGTTTATTACACGGTATTCTGTGCTGTATTCGCCATTACTTGCCGGGTTAATGGCACGGTCAATCACGGCTTGCCTTGCGGCGCGGTCATCTGGGTGTATTGCGGCGACGAACTTTTTATAAGAAACGGATTTTTCTGACTCTTCGCCCCAAATATCGCGCATACGTTCGTCCCAATGAATGATATTTTGAAGGTAATCAAAATCAAATACACCCAGCCCAGCCGCTTCTTTGGCTAAACGTAGTCGTTTTTCACTGATTTTTAGCGCCGCCTCAACTTGCCGTCGCTTATCTGCAATATGGAGTGTTGCTAAAACAAAATGCTTATCACCAGCGTTGATTGGGCTTAGGCTAATGTCTACCGCAATTTTCTTGCCATCTCGTCGTAAAGCCACCAGCTCGCGGCCTTTTCCCATTGGGCGTTTTTCAGGATTCTTGGCGTAAGCTTCTTGATGTTGGTGATGCTGATAGCGATAACTTTTTGGCATCAGCGCTTCAATTTGCAGGCCATTTATCTGCGCTAATGTGTAATCCAACAGATCTAGAGCAACAGGGTTGGCTTGCACTACGCAGCCAACGTTGTCTATCAGCAGCATTGCATCGGCGGCTGAATTAAACAAAGTTTGAAAGCTTATATCTTTCAAAGTCAGTCTTTCACAAACAGCAATTTTTGACTAAATCTGCCAACAAGTACTCTCAATATAAATATGCTGTACACCATCATTTCAGTCTACGATAAAAGATGAATCAATGTCTATCAATCTTAGCGTATATGCCTGTATATAAGGGTTAGCCCTTACGTGCTAGCACTCATTTACTAAGCTAAGTCACTACTGTAAATTACACACATCGGCGGTGCACTCCAAGCAATTATAGGTTGCTGAATCTCTCCCTTAGATCAGTACCGTCGACCCTTTTGCTCACTCAATAGGAGGAATTATGGAACTTTCTACCGTAACTCAATTGCTTACAAAAAATCATATTCCTGTGTTTGGTATTGAACCTGAGTCTAAAAACGAGGGTGAATCTAAACAAAAATCTAGTGCTAAAGAAATTGGTACTAAAGAATTAAGTATTGAAGATAAATGTTGCCGAGTGGCGGAACTGGCTTATTACAAAGCAGAAGCCAGAGGTTTTGAGCCTGGTCATGAGCTTGAAGATTGGCTGTCAGCAGAATCTGAGGTGAGTCAATGAATACTGCACAAATTGAATATTTGGATTTTTCAAGAAACGCAAATGTGGATATTGCCAACGCTCAAATTAATAGTGGTTTTCTATGCCAAAGTGAGCAACAAACAGCAGAGCTGATGCTTTATTTCAACGGAACAATACGCGAGTGCAATCAGGCAGCGGCAGCGTTGTTGGATTGCGCGCCAAGTAAGCTTATTTGGCAACATATTTCAACTATTATGCCGCAGCTGGGTGAAACAACGCTAATGCAGGGAGATCGAGTTAACCCTAATTTGCGCTTTCTTTCACACATTGGCTACGGTTTTGAGGTGATAGGTTTAAATGGTGTGCACTTTGCCTGTGCGTTATTTTTCAATGAAGTAGAAAACTTTGGGCGGCACTGTTTGCGTTTAATACTTCGACCAATAGCAGAGGATTTAGTCGCTTCTTAAAGTAATCTTATTCAAGATAGAGCAAATTCATTACAGACTAAATACGTTCACCGCGCCACCGCCTGGTGCGGCATTATGTTTGGTTAACTCTCGATAAGCCCCTGCAGCGCCTGCACCGTCTGCATCTTCAGTGAGCCCTAAGTTAATCGCAATGCCTGCCCAGCCACCAATGCCAGACATTACCCCCACGTATTGCTTACCTTTATTTGCATAAGTAAATGGGTTGCCAATGACGCCAGAACCTACTTGAAACTGCCATAAGTTTTTGCCAGATTTTGCGTCAATCGCTTTAAACCATCTATCAAGCGTGCCATAAAATACTAAATTTGAGCTGGTTGCCAATACACCACTCCAAATAGAGTAGGGCTCTTTGTTGTACCATGCAGCTTTTCCCGTTAAACCATTCCAAGCCATAAATCCACCCGTGACGCCATCGGGCCCTGGGTGCATGGTAAGTCCTGCGCCTACCCATGGTTGGCCTGCGGTGTATTTGGCTTCCACCACATCGTAATCCATGCATAAGTGATTTAATGGTACATAAAATAACTTAGTTCTAGGAGAGTATGCAGCTGGTTGCTGATCTTTCACGCCAAGCGCGGCAGGGCAGATGTTTTTAGTCGTAGTATCTTGATGCGCAGAATATTTTGGGCCTTTTTGTGGAATACCTGTTTTCAAATCCACACTGCTTGCCCAGTTAACAAACGGGTGCATTTTTTCTGCAACTAACAAGCTGCCATTGGTGCGGTCAAACGTATAGCCAAAGCCGTTGCGGTCAAAATGCGTGGCGAGTTTTTTGTTGTTTGCATCCCAAAGAATCACTTCATTGATGCCGTCGTAATCCCACTCGTCATGCGGCGTCATTTGGTAGCCCCATTTCGCCATGCCAGTATCGAGATCACGCGCAAAAATAGTCATCGCCCATTTGTTGTCACCAGGACGTACATCGGCATTCCAAACAGATGGGTTACCTGTGCCGTAATACAAAAGATTCAGCTTGGGGTCATAAGAAAAATAACCCCACACAGGGCCGCCGCCGTGTTGCCAACCATCTTGATTAGCCTGTGGTTTTAGCCAAGTTCTAACGCCTAAATCATTTTCTGGGAATTTGAGTTGGTCTTTAGTTAATGCCTTGAATGAGCCACCTTCTTTGTTGCCGCCATTTACATTCTCATATACTGATAAAGCTGAGTAATGCGGATTAGCTTCGTTAAAGCCTGCACCGATGAGAGCCTCGCTGTCGGGCCCCGTGCTGTAGGCTTTCCAAGCTAATGAGCCATCTTTGATGTTGTAAGCGGCAATAAAGCAGCGCACACCATATTCACCGCCGCTGCAGCCCGTAATGACTTTGTCTTTCATCACGTGTGGTGCGTTGGTGTTGCTCGCACCAGTTTTAATATCGTTGACTTTGGTTTGCCAAATCAATTTGCCGGTTTTGGCATCTAGCGCGATTAATATGCCATCATTCTGCTGCAAAAAAATCTTGCCATCGCCATAACCTAAGCCACGATTCACTGTATCGCAACACAGCAGAGCTTGCGTTTGCGGGTCTTGTTTTGGGAAGTATGACCACAGTATTTTTTGATTATTATTGAGGTCCAGCGCGTAGATATTATTTGGGAATGCGGTATGTACATACATCGTGCTGCCCAACACAATTGGTGAGCCTTCATGTCTACGGTTTACACCCGTTGAGAATGTCCAAGCGAGCTTAAGCGCATTGATATTTTTTGCTTGAATTTGATGCAAGCCGCTATAGCCAGTATTGGCGTAATCTTTGCGCGGTAGCAACCATTGGCTGTCACTTTTTAAGAGTTTTGGTAGGTCATTAGCTGCTTGTGTGAACGGTGTCAATGCGCTTGATAAAGCCAATGCGAGTAGGCATTTATATGAGAATTTTCTGGTGATGCTTTGTGTGGTCATGGTTACGGTTCCTGACCACTATTTTAACCCAACTTGTTTAAATGCCTCGTCTAAAATGCCTTTGATTTTTGTAGTTATTTTGTCTTTTGTTACAATTAGCCAAACTTAATATTTTAGTGTTTCGTAAAATTCAGCATTATCGACATCAGGCTCTCTTTCAAGTAGGCGTATTTTTTCCACCTGAACTTTAATTCCATCGGATTTAAAGCTACCAATGAGAAAAGGCTGTTGAGTTGGCGATTTCCCAACTTGTTTTAGTAGATATGTTTTACCGTTGATGCCAATATAGTTCTGGTCATTACCGCAATCATGATAAAAAGGCTCTGCCTCCAACTCTGATTTGATAGCGATACATTGCGCAAGCACAGCGTCTTTTTCAGCATTCCATTTAACGCAATATGCTTTATCAAAGGTATGCTCAAGTTGTGATTTTTTAGTTGAAACAGCTGAGTGTATGCAATCCCCATGTCTGTCTGTAGTGGTTAGCGAGAGTGGCTCATCAGCCTGTGCGAGAGTGCTAAAAAATAGTAAAGCTGGTAGCGATAAAAATAACTTAGAAATATTAGATATAAAGACCATATTTACTTTCCGCGCATTAAAAAGAAGGCTGCCAGTATCAGTGCAATCAATACTAGTAAGCCTTCCATGGTTTTAGTGCCTTATTTTAATTGAGTTATTTAACCACTTCTTTTAGTTGATCCAAAATCGCTGGGTTATCCAGTGTAGAAATATCTGAAGTGATTTCTTCACCTCTAGCCAAGCTGCGTAATAAACGTCGCATGATTTTGCCTGAGCGTGTTTTTGGTAAATTATCACCAAAACGAATTTCGTCAGGTTTAGCAATTGGGCCAATTTCTTTTCCCACCCAATCGCGTAATTGTGCGACGATTTTTTTAAGCTCATCACCTTCTGGCCGTGCGCCTTTTAGCACCACGTAAGCAACCACAGATTCACCTTTAATGTCATGCGGTTTGCCTACTACTGCTGCTTCTGCGACTAATGGGTTTGAAACCAAGGCTGATTCAATTTCCATGGTACCCAAGCGGTGACCTGAAACGTTTAATACGTCATCGATACGACCCATGATGGTGAAATTACCTGTTTTGGCATCGCGCACTGCGCCATCGCCTGCTAGGTAAGTTGTGCCGCCTAAGTCAACTGGATAGTAGCTAGATTTATAGCGCTCTGGGTCGTTATAAATGTTGCGTATCATTGAAGGCCAAGGTTTTTTAATGACTAATAAACCGCCTGTACCCCAAGGAACGTCTTTACCTGTTTCATCCACCACATCAATATCAATGCCTGGAAATGGCAATGTGCATGAGCCTGGCACTAACGCTGTAGCCCCTGGTAGTGGCGTAATGACGTGACCACCAGTTTCTGTTTGCCAGAAAGTATCTACGATTGGACAATGACTTCCACCTACGTTCTTGTAATACCACATCCAAGCCTCTGGGTTGATAGGCTCGCCAACAGAACCAAGCAGTCGCAAGCTACTTAAATCAAAGCTCTTAGGATGCGTGCTTGCTGTAGTTTCAGCGGCTTTAATCAGAGAGCGAATGGCCGTTGGCGCAGTGTAAAAAATCGATACCTTATGTTTCTGTATCATTTGCCAGAAACGACCAGCATCTGGATAAGTTGGGATGCCTTCAAACACAACTTGAGTCACACCCATGGCAAGTGGGCCGTATGCCACATAAGTGTGGCCAGTAATCCAGCCCACGTCAGCTGTACACCAAAATACATCATTGTCTTTAATATCGAATGTCCAGCGCATGCTATTCATGGCGTGTAATAAATAACCTGCAGAAGAGTGCTGAACCCCTTTTGGCTTACCTGTGCTGCCTGAGGTATAAAGTAAGAATAACGGATGCTCTGCATTCAGCATCACAGGCTCACAGGTGTCTGCAACGTCAGCAATGAGGTCGCTCCACCAAATGTTATTGGCATTCCATGCAATCTCTTGCCCTGTTTTTTTCAAAACAATGACATTTTTAATCGACTCACAGCCGCCCATTGCGGTGCCTTCATCGACCGCAGATTTTAACGGCAGTGCTTTACCGCCACGAAATTGACCATCAGAGGTAATCACGGCAACAGCACCCGCATCAATAATGCGCTCGTTTAAGCTTTTAGCTGAAAAACCACCAAATACTACGGAGTGCGTTAAACCTAAGCGCGCACAAGCTTGCATCGCAACTACAGCATCAATACCCATTGGTAAATAAATAATTACGCGGTCGCCCACGGTTAAATTCAGTTTCTTTAAGCCGTTAGCAAACTGACAAACGCGGTGATATAACTCTTTAAATGTGACGTTAATCACCGTGCCATCATCGGCTTCAAAGATAATCGCAACTTTGTTTGGAATCGTATTTAAGTGTTTATCTAAGCAGTTGGCAGAAACATTGAGTTCGCCATCTTCAAACCATTTATAGAAGGGTGCATTGTCTTCATTTAAGGTTTTGGTGAAAGGTTTGTTCCACACCAGCAATTCGCGCGCCAGTCTTGCCCAAAAGCCTTGGTAATCGTCAGTTGCCTCTTTGCATAAAGCGTTGTAGGCTGACAACCCTGAGACGTTTGCATTTTTTACAAAATCTGCACTTGGTTCAAAAACGCGGTTTTCGTGTAGAACTGACTCTATTGACATGCTTTAAACTCCCTTTAAATCATTTTTATCTATTGATAATTTGCTTTAGCTCAAATTTTTAACTTAAATATTCTTGTACGATGTAATTATTTATAACGACAGCAAAACGTCATACTACCCTAAAAAAACCTATGATAACACTTGATATGATTCTATCAGAAAGCCGCATGAAACCTAGCGCTGAAGCCTATGTACAGCATGCGGTGTCTTGTAGCCCATTTGTGGCTAGATTGTTCACAAAAGACGTGGGTTTACTGAATGATTTGCTGGGTAACCTGCATCAAACATACCAGTTGAGTGACATGCAAAATTTTTTGTCGCTACAAAATATTGTTGATGAAGCATCATTAAAACAGGCTTTAAGGCGTTTGCGTCAGCATGTGATGGCGAGAATTATCGTGCGTGATTTGAATGGCTTGGCTGATTTAATGGAAGTGATGCGAACGACCTCTTCATTAGCAGAATGTGTCATTAATGCCTCTATTGACTACTTGAATACTTGGCTAGTGGATGCTTTTGGCCAGCCTTTAGACGTGCAAGGCTACAGGCAAAGTTTTATCGTGATTGGTATGGGCAAACTTGGCGGCGGCGAACTCAACGTTTCTTCTGATATTGATTTAATCTTTGCTTATGCGTCTGAAGGCGAAACAACTGGCGAAAAACCGATCAGCAACCAAGACTTTTTTACACGTTTAGCGAAAAAACTCATCGCAGCGATTGATGAGATTACCGAAGATGGCTTTGTATTTAGAGTAGATATGCGTTTGCGACCCTTTGGCAGTGAGGGTGCGTTAGTTTCTAATTTAGACGCGCTCGAAGAATATTACCAAAACAATGGCCGTGAATGGGAGCGCTACGCTTGGATAAAAGGCCGAGAAGTCACAGATGGCAATCAAGTTTCCAAGTTACTTAAACCATTCGTATTTCGTAAATACTTAGATTTTGGCGCATTTGCCAGCATGCGCGATTTGAAAATTCAAATTCAGCGCGATGTGAACAGCAAAGGCATGCATGACAACATCAAGCTTGGCCGTGGGGGCATCCGCGAGATTGAGTTTATTGCACAGGTCTTTCAGCTAATTCGCGGTGGGCAAGATACAAGTTTGCAAGTTAAACCTACGCTTTCTGTCTTAGCATTATTGAAAGACAAGGGTTTGTTACCCGAAAAAACCGTAGCTGAGCTAAGTGAGGCTTATGTGTTTTTGCGCAATTTAGAGCACAGATTAATGTATGTAGATGACGCCCAAACGCAAGACCTGCCTAAATCAGATGAAGCTAAAGTACGTATTGCCAAAGCAATGTGGTGTGCGTACTGGGAGGAGTTTTTAGCCAAGTTAAATGCATATCGTCAGCTGGTGCAACAGCACTTTGATGAGACGTTTAGCGATGCTAATGCGACAACAGGCGAACTGGAAATAGAAAAATCTATTTGGAGTAGCGCTATAGCTGAGCAAGAGTCTGTGCCAGCTTTGCAAACGCTAGGCTTCATTGATGCTTCAGAAACATTACGCAGACTCAATACCTTACATCAAAGCAGTCGTTATTGTCAGTTGCCAGAACTCAGTCGCCAACGATTTGATGCATTAATGCCCTTGGTTATTTCGCAGTCGGCAGAGATGCTAAATGCTGATATAACCCTGTTGCGGCTTATTGACTTGTTAGAAAGTATCTGTCGTCGCGCAAGTTACTTGGCTTTATTGGCCGAGCATCCACAAACCATGCAGTTATTGGTTAAATTATGTAGCAGTAGCCCGTGGCTGACCAATTATTTGGTGCAGCACCCCATATTGTTAGATGAGCTTTTAGATACGCGCACATTGTATGCCGCCCCTGATTTTGCTAGCTTACGTGCGGATTTACTCGCACGTTTGGCAGAAGTGGAAAGTGATGTTGAGCGCCAAATGGACGTATTCCGTCATTTTAAGCACGCCAATATTTTCCGCTTCGCTGCGCAAGATATTAACGGTGAATTAAGCCCAGAGAAGCTATCTGATTATTTAAGTGAGCTGGCCGACTTGGTGATGAGCGTTAGCTTAGAAGTGATTTGGCCAAATGTACGCGGCAAGCACATAGACGTGCCGAAATTCGCCGTGATTGGTTACGGCAAACTAGGCGGAAAAGAGCTGGGTTACGCTTCTGATTTGGATATTATTTTCTTATATGACGATGACTCACCCGAAGCAGGCGAGGTCTACGCACGATTTGCACAGCGCATTAATAACTGGTTTAACAGCTTAACTTCAGCAGGGTTGCTTTATGAAACCGATATGCAATTACGCCCAGATGGCAATAGCGGCTTGCTAGTGAGTAGTGTGACTGCGTTCAAAGAATACCAAATGCAAAAAGCGTGGGTGTGGGAGCATCAAGCCATCACCCGCGCGCGCTTTGTGGCAGGTGATAAGAAGATTGGCGAAGCGTTTGAGGATATTCGTATTGAAGTGATGACGCAACAACGAGATCTGAGTCAACTTAAAACAGAAGTGCAATCTATGCGCGAAAAAATGCGCTCAGCACAGCATATTGAGGTCGATATGTTTGATATTAAACACAGTATCGGTGGCATTATCGATGTGGAATTTCTAGTGCAGTACTTGGTGCTGGCACACGCAAAACAATACCCGCAACTTACAGGCAATATAGGCAACATTGGCTTGTTAAGGCTATTAGCTTCACTCAATATCATAGACCAAGAGTTGGCAGATAAAGTCGTATTGGCCTATCGTGATTATCGACACACTCAACATATGTTAAAACTACAAGGCGCTGCACATCTGAGGGTGGAACTGTCATCAGTGAGTGAGCATGCATCTGCGGTAAAAGCTTTATGGGATAAGGTTTTTGCTGCTTCCTAATGATTGCTTTTAATTACAGTGCGGCGTTCTCGCTTGCTCTATGACCCATAAGGTCAGCATTACACGCCACCGTCATTCTGAGTGAAACGAAGAATCCCGACTTTGAATAGGCTTTCTAACTAATAGATTCTTCGCTTCACTCAGAATGACGGAATTTGAGAGATTTTTAGACTAAGTTTTGTCGGGTAACAATAAGCGAAGCACATAGACCCTTGTGGCGCAAAGCAGTCTCCTTATTGACGCCTTGCCAATTGTATCTTACGCGAGTTAAAAAAATTGGTGGGTATGGGAAGCAAGTCTTAACTGAGTTGTAAGCTACATTTGATGGGTTGCCACTTAAAACAACATAAATATTAGTTCAAATTATTAGTACAATCATGCTACGATAATCGCGACAGGAAGCTGGTTGGTATCCTCCTAAGTCATTTAGGGGCAGATCTAATAAGTAATAGTGAGGTTTGGCTATTTTTGTAGACTTCAATTTAAGTTGAAGTGTAAATAATTTCTCGTAATTTCTAGCTTTCTGTCTATTAAGGAATTAATAATATGGATAAATTAGCAGATAAGATTTGGTATACCTACAAAGCCCGCATTCGAGCTTCAGAAAGGCTTGGTTGTAATAATACCCATTCACAGTATTTATTGGTTTGGTATGCCTTAATTGCCACAGCACTCTCAATAATCACCATTAGATTTCCTCAAATATTGGGGACCAATACTGATGTAAGTTCAGCAATTATGTCCGTTGCGCTGCTTGTGATTTCACTTTTAGTGGCTAATGTTGACTATCGTGGCAGAGCAATTGAAATGCGTAAAAACTACCTTGAGTTGCAGCATCTTTATAACTCCATTCAAGCGCAGCAAACTCTCCAAACACCAACTACTGAGATGTTAAAACAATATGATGACTTGTTAAGTGACTGTGAAAATCACCTCGCGTCGGATGATAAGTACTGGCGCTCAATCGTTCCTAGATCTGTTGCATCTTCATTAACTAGGCCTGCATCCAGAAGTGAGATTGTGGATACTTACGTGTATATACTTGTTCGACTTGTTTTACTTGTAGCCTTGTATGCTTTACCTCTAGCAGGTGCACTCGTTCTCTTTCTCAATAAATGAGTGCCAGTAAGATATTCAAGTGTTTGTTTAAAAAACAGGTGCTAATAAATGTTTTTAGTGAGCATATCTCTGGATCATCTGCTATTGGATTAGACAGAATAAGACCCATCCACTTCCAAAAAAATCTTACTGCAGAAATAGTAGGTATATGTGACAGGGTTATTGATGGACGCTATAAATTTACTTCATATAAACAAAAGTTGATATCGAAAGGGGCAAATAGTCTTCCTCGCGTAATTTCGATTCCTACTGTCAGAGATCGCATTACATTAAGAGCTTTATGTGATTTCCTAAGAAAATTATATCCAGACATAAATACTGAAATTCCACAGGTAAAAATTACATCATTAAAAGAGGTTTTGAATTCCAATGCACATAATTGCTTTATTAAAATTGACTTGTCATCTTTCTACACTTCAATTCCACAAGGTTTGTTAATTAAAACACTCAAAAGAAAAATACGTAAACCAGAAATATTAAATTTACTTACTACTGCAATACAAACACCTACAGTAGCGGCTGGAAAAAGCTCAAAGAAACCAAATTTAGATGGAGTTCCACAGGGGCTAGCAATATCAAACATTCTGGCAGAAATTTATATCAGTGATTTTGATAAAAAAATGCGTGCGATACCAAGTATTTACTACCAAAGATATGTAGATGACATTTTGATATTGTGTAATAACAACGTGCTTGAGGATATTGCTAAACTAGCTTTTGTAGAATTACAAAAGCTGGAGCTTAAACCTCATCCTTTAGATCAGAGTGACTCGAAATCTATCAAAGGTGGTTTAAATGTAAGTTTTGATTATTTAGGATACACAGTAGAGCCAAACACTAAAACGGCGGCAGTATTACAGTCCAAAATTGGCGTCCGCGGCACTACCATTAAAAAGTTCGAGGCTGCAATAGCTAAAATTTTTACTACATATCGATATCAACTAACCCATGCTGAAACTCCAGATCAAAAGCTGAGAGCCGAAAGGATTTGTGAGTGGCGATTAAATTTACGGATAACTGGTTGTATTTTCGAAAAGCGTAGACTAGGTTGGATTTTTTACTTTTCTCAAGTAAACACTTCAACTCCATTAAGGGGTATAGATAGCACTGTACAAAGCTTGATGCGAAGATTTTCGCTTTCAGGAAAAATAAATGTCAAAAGTTTAGTAAAAGCATTTTATGAGACTAAACGTAGGAATAAATCTAGCCATAAATACATCCCAAACTTTGATCAAATGACTGTTGGAGAAAAGCGTTTAATTCTTACTCGGTTTTTGGTCTCATCTGACTTGGCATTTTACAGCGATGAAAGAATTAATATACTTTTCAAAATGAGAATTGGAGCCGTTGTTAAAGAGCTTGAAAAAGATTTACAGGGATTTTCATAAACGTCAACCAAACAAGCCATTAATGAAAAGTGACTGGAACCTTTTAAGTAAATAAATCATAAGGTAGATTAACTATTTAGGTATACCTTAAATCACATTTTTAATGTTAGATACATCAATTACTAAGCAAGCTAAGCACGATAAGCTACACTTACTTGCGTTGCGCTATGTGTCACTTAATCATTGGTTTTCGGTTCAACGTGAATTGGTGAATCCTACCGTGTATCGGCCACTCGGATTACACGCCCACATTAATCTCAAAAATTCTTGAGTAAAGCCATATCGCGGGCATGTTAAAATGCCAACCTATGAATGTAAATACACCTACAAACTCAAACTCTGTTACCACAAACTCAGCAAATTTAACTACAGCTTTGCAAAGCTGCATGTTGGCTGATCGCCATGCGCTGCGCCGTAAGCTGCGTGATGCTGCAGATTTGCAAAAACTAAAAGATGAAAAGTCTGTGGCAAAAGCCCAGCGCCTGTTGGGCGAAGTTGCGCAAAAAGTACGTGCATCTCAGCAGAAATTTGCAGCTAGATTAGCCAATTTACCTAAACCAGAATACCCGCCTGAACTACCTGTGAGCGGAAAAAAAGAGGAAATCGCGACGGCAATTACCAATAACCAAGTGGTGATTATCTGTGGTGAAACAGGTTCTGGTAAAACGACACAAATTCCTAAAATCTGCCTTGAACTTGGTCGTGGCGTTGCTGGTTTAATTGGTCATACGCAACCACGTCGCATAGCTGCACGCTCGGTCGCGTCGCGTATCGCGCAGGAACTGCAAAGCCCGTTGGGCGAAGTGGTTGGCTATAAGGTGCGCTTTAACGATAAGTTGTCTGAATCTAGCTATATCAAGCTGATGACCGATGGTATTTTGTTGGCAGAAACGCAGGGCGATAAATTTCTGAATGCTTATGACACCATCATAATCGATGAGGCGCATGAACGAAGCTTAAACATCGACTTTTTGCTGGGTTATCTTAAACAGTTGCTACCAAAGCGCCCTGACTTAAAAATCATCGTGACTTCTGCAACGATTGATGCTGAGCGTTTCTCCAATCATTTTGTTGGCGCGCCTATCATAGAAGTGTCTGGCCGCACTTACCCTGTTGAAATTCGCTATCGCCCATTGGGTAAAGCGGGTTTTCGTGCTAAAGAAACTGCTGAAGCAGAAAATGCTCAGTTTGATTTAGAAGACGATACGGACTTTTCGTCTGGTAATCTTTTGGGTATTCCACGCAAAGCTAAAACAGAAGCGCGCTGGCTAGAGGAGGATGACGAAGAGGAAGCTATAGAAGAGGCTATTTTGGATGCGGCGGATGACTTGCTGCGTCAAGGCGATGGCGATATTTTAGTGTTTCTACCTGGTGAGCGTGAAATTCGCGATGTTGCAGACCATTTGCGTAAATATCAAGGACGTTCGGCGAAATTAAAGCACATTGAAGTGTTACCTTTATTTGCGCGATTGAGCATTGAAGATCAGCAAAAAATATTTAAAAGCCATAGCTCACGTCGCATTGTGTTGGCAACTAACGTGGCGGAAACGTCACTGACTGTGCCAGGCATTAAATATGTGATTGATGCTGGATTGGCGCGGATGAATCGTTATAGTACGCGCGCCAAAGTTGAGCAATTGCAGATTGAGAAAATTAGCCAAGCCGCAGCAAAGCAACGTGCAGGTCGTTGCGGACGGGTTTCAAGCGGCATATGTGTACGTTTGTATTCTGAGCAAGATTTTAACGGACGCCCAGAATTTACCGAGCCAGAAATTTTACGCAGCTCGTTAGCGAGCGTGATTTTACGCATGGCGGCATTAAAACTAGGTGACGTGACGGAGTTTCCATTCATCGAGGCGCCATCATCAAGGTTGGTGAGTGATGGTTACTTGTTGTTGCAAGAATTGGGCGCGGTGGATAGTAAGCGTCAAATTACAGAGATAGGCTTGCAGCTTGCGCGTTTACCTTTAGATCCGCGTGTTGGCCGCATGATTTTAGCTGCTAAGCGTGAAGCTTGTTTGAATGAGATATTGATTATCGCTAGTGTGTTGAGCATACAAGACCCACGTGAACGCCCAATGGATAAACGCGAAGCGGCAGATAATGCACATGCAAAATTTGCTGGCGAAGGCTCTGATTTTATGAGCTACCTCAAGCTCTGGGACTTTTTTGATAACGCGCTGAAAACAAAAAAATCGAACAAAGATTTGCTAAACCAGTGCCATAACAATTTTTTATCGTTTTTACGCCTAAAAGAATGGCGTGAGTTACATAGTCAAATTAAGCAAATTACGGATGAGATGGAGTTTAAGCTTAATGATAAAGAGGCCAATTTTGAGCAGATTCATAAAGCATTGTTAGCGGGTTTGCTCGGCAATATTGGTTTTAAAGATGGTGACAATGATGCTTATTCAGGCGCGCGCGCTATTCGGTTTTACGTGGCACCAGGTTCCTGCTTAAAGAAAACGCGACCAAAATGGGTGATTGCTGCCGAGTTGGTAGATACCTCTAAGCTGTATGCACGCTGTGTGGCAAAGATTGAGCCTGATTGGATTGAGCCGCTAGCAAGAGGTTTAACCGAAAGCCAATATTCTGACCCGCGTTGGGATCGAAAAATGGGGATGGTCAATGCGTGGGAGCGTGTTTCTCTGTATGGCCTCACAATAATTCCAAAACGTCGTGTCCATTACGGGCCAATTAACCCAAAAGAAGCGCGTGAGATATTTATTCGCGAAGCCTTGGCAAGTGGCGAGTTTGATACCAGAGCTGCTTTTTTCAGTGCAAATGAGCGCTTAATCGCCGAAGTTGAAGAGCTGGAGCATAAAGCACGCCGTCAAGATGTGTTGGTTGATGAGCATCAGTTGTTTGCTTTCTATGATGCAAAAATCCCTGCGGATATTTTTCAAGTAGCTACCTTTGAAAAGTGGCGTGAAACCGCTGAAAAAGAAAATCCTAAGTTACTGTATCTGACGCGTGACGATTTGATGCGTCATGGTGCGGACGCTATTACTGCCGTGCAGTTTCCTGAGATGATTGTGTTGGATGACGTTGAAACGCATTTGAAGTATCGCTTTGAGCCAGGTCACGTACTGGATGGTGTAACAGCGACCATACCGTTGGCTTTGTTGAATCAGCTAAATCCAACGCAAACTGAATGGTTGGTGCCAGGTATGCTGCGTGAAAAGCTAACTTATTTGATTAAAGCCTTGCCTAAAACATTCCGCCGGGTTTGTGTGCCTATACCAGAATTTGTGACGGTATTTTTAGATCAAAACAAGGTTGGTGAAGGCGTAATCAAGCAAGTACTGGCAGCACATATTCAGCGCGTGACTACACTAAAAATTTCAATAGAAGATTGGACAGAAGAAACACCAGCGCACTTATTAATGAACTTTAGTGTGATTGACGATGCAGGACGTGAGCTTGCTATGGGGCGCGATTGGAATGCCCTTAAAAAACAACTTGGTTCAGCAGCACAACTCACCTTTAGAAACACATCACCAGATATTGAGAAAACGGGTCTAAAACAATGGGATTTCGGTGATTTACCGCAAACCTTGAGTTTTGAGCGCGATGGTTTAAAAGTGGTGGGTTATCCTGCACTTGAAGATGATATAGACAGTGTTTCTGTGAAGCTTTTTGATACCGAGCGCGAGGCGGCTGACAATCTACGTAAAGGTATTTGCCGATTAATTCGTTTTGAGTTAAAAGAACAAATGAAGCAGCTGGAAAAAAGTCTGCCCAATTTTAACCAATATGCCTTATCACTCAGAAACATAATGTCGCCAGAAGATTTACGTGAAGATATGATTACGGCCATTGCCGATCGCGCCTTTATTGGTGAGGATGATTTGCCTCGTACCAATGCTGAATTTATGAAGTTAAAACAACGCGCCAGAACGCGCTTGCCAGCGGTGAGTGAGGCCATTGCCAGACAGGCGCAGGCGATTGCCACTGAATATCAGCTGCTCACAGTGAAGCAAAGTCAAATGGCTACAACAGGCAATCGATTGAAGCGTGATTTAGAGCAGCAAGTTGGGCAGCTAGTTTATAAGGGTTGTTTTAGCCAAACACCGTGGGAGCATTTGCAGCATGTGCCACGCTATTTGAAGGCTTTAAGGCTGCGTATTGAAAAGCATCCTCCGAATCCAGATCGTGATGGTAAAAATGCAGGTAGCGTTGGTGTGTTGTGGGAAAAATGGCAAAATAAAATTAATTCATTAAATCAAGCGCATTTAGATGTTTCGCAAGATTTGCAGGAATACCGATGGTTGATTGAAGAGCTTCGCGTTTCTTTATTTGCGCAAGAACTAAAAACGCCATTTCCAGTGTCAATTAAGCGTTTAGAAAAAACCTGGGCTGACATCACTTAACAGTGAGTAACTCGTCACCATTCATGGAAAACAATCTGACTACGCTAGAAACATCAGTCGATCAATTTGATGAGTTTTTGCTTAAGCCGCGCGGCGATAGGTTTATCCGCATTAATATTAGTCGTAATACGCTGATAGCGATTATTTTTTCGCTGTTGGTGCATGGGCTGCTTTTAATGGTTTTCTTGCCGAAAATTGATTTTAATAACTCTGCTTCACCACAACCAAAGGCTTTGGAAGTGAGCTTAGCACCACCAACTCCGCCTAAAATTGAAACTCCAGTAATCCCAGAATCCACCCCTGTGAAGCCAGAACCTAAAGTCACTAAATCGCCACCAAAAGTCATTACGCGAAAACCTAGTAAAAGCACTAAGCCTACCGATTTTTCTGTGCCTGAGATCATTGCTTCAAAACAGCCTACGCCAGAACCACCGCTACCTAAAGTAACCCAGCCTGATGATGCTCCTAACGATATGGCTTCTTACGTTAAACAACAACAAGCCAAGCGCAATGCTATGGAAGCTGATGCCGCAAAACAGAATGCCGAGGCAGTAGCGCGTGAAGTTGGCCCTGGTGCAGAAAAAGTCAGAGATGACAGAATTAAAGCTAATTTAAAAGTTGGCACCAATGGTATTTTTGAAATTACTAGTTTAAGCGGGCGACATGCTGCTTTTGCATTTAAGGGTTGGACAAATGATTATAGCAGCGCAAAACGTGAGTCATTTGAAGTTGAAGCAAGCACAGGGCAGGATGTTAGATTAGTCATGATTCGAAAAATGATTACGCTGATACGTCTACATTATGATGGCGATTTCAACTGGGAGTCTGAGCGTTTGCATCGTGAAATTATCAAATCTGCACGCCCAGAAGACAGCGCTGAACTTGAAGAATTTATGATGATGGAATTTTTTGGGTCAAATTATAAAAATACGGCCTATTAAACTCACTACTTAAATTGGTGTAATCATAATTTTTTGTGTTTATTGCGCTAGGTCATATTAAATTGCGCGCAATACGCTAACATAGTAGCTCATTCAATCTTGATTGTTTAACACCATGAGTCAGCATCACCTTAAGCCTTTATTTTCACCCAAATCGGTTGCTGTATTCGGTGCAAGCGACCGTGAAGATTCAGTTGGGAAAATCGTATTTCAAAACATGTTGCAAAGTGGCTTTCAAGGCAAGCTTTATCCAATCAATCCAAATCATGAGGAAGTTCAGGGTTGCAAAGCCTACACAACAATTTCGCATATTGAAGAATCAGTAGATTTGGCGGTAATCGCTACACCTGCTCAAACTGTACCTGACATTATTGAGCAATGCGGTTTGCATAACGTAAAGGCTGCCGTCATTATTACCGCAGGTTTTGGAGAGTCTGGTGCAGTAGGTAAGGCGCTTGAACTTGAAGTGCTGGAGATTGCAAAACGTTATGGAATACGTTTAATTGGTCCAAACTGTCTTGGCGTAATGCGCCCAGATATTGGATTGAATGCTACTTTCAATAAAGGCAATGCAATTTCTGGCAATATCGCCTTTATCTCTCAATCTGGCGCGTTGTGCACAGCCATTTTAGATTGGGCAAATGCCAATGATGTAGGCTTCTCTAGTGTGGTTTCCATGGGTGCTTCAGTCGATGTGGATTTTGGTGAAATCCTTGATTTCCTGATTTCTGATACAAAAACCCGTAGTATTTTGCTGTATATCGAAGGCATTCATAATGCACGCAGTTTTATGAGCTCGATTCGAGCAGCTGCGCGACTCAAGCCTGTTATATTGGTTAAAGTAGGGCGCCATGCTGCAGCTTCTAAAGCGGCTATTTCACATACGGCCTCTATTGTCGGTTCTGATGATGCTTTTGACGCAGCAGTGCGCCGCGCGGGCGTGGTACGTGTTCAGACCGTTACTCAGCTATTCTCCGCGGCTAAAGCGCTTTCATGCGGGTTTGATCCAACAGGTAATCGCTTGGCGATAGTGACCAATGGTGGCGGCCCAGGTGTTATGGCAACCGACTATGCCATTGATTTAGGGTTGGAGATTGCTACTCTGTCAGATAGCACAATTGAAACGCTCAATAAGGTGCTACCGCCAACATGGTCGCACGGCAACCCCATTGATATTATTGGCGATGCGCAAGTTGATCGCTATCATCATGCGGTGAAAGCTTGTTTGGAAGATCCAAATGTTGACGGCGTGTTAGCCATATTGACTCCGCAAGCCATGACTAAGCCTTTAGAAGTAGCTAATGCTGTGATTGAGTTAACGAATCAATACAAAAAACCGTTGCTTACTTCTTGGATGGGGGAGGCGCAAGTCAATGAATCTCGCGCAGCCTTTAATCGCGCGAGAAAACCAAGTTTTCGCAATCCAGAATCAGCGGTAGATGTATTTTCTTTTCTGTCCGCGTACCATAAAAACCAGAAGATGCTATTGCAAATGCCTGGTCCAATATCGCACCATTTAGAACCCGATGTAGAAAGTGCGCGTATGATTATTGAAGGTGCGCTACAAGAAAAGCGCAAGATTCTAGGCGAAATGGAATCGAAAGCCTTGCTGTCTGCGTTCCATATTCCTGTGGCACCAACTATGGTGGCACGTTCACCCAACGAAGCCTTGTTGATTGCCCAGCAGCTAGGTTTTCCAGTCGCGATGAAAATTAATTCACCAGATATTACGCATAAGTCAGATGTTGGCGGCGTGATGCTGAACTTAGTTAATGCACAAGAGGTGAGATCAGCCTACCACGCTATTATTGAAAACGTGATGAGCAAGCGACCTCAAGCAAACATTAACGGCATATCCATACAGCCGATGATAGTCAAACCAAACGGCCGTGAGTTAATGGTGGGCGTGACTAATGACCCCGTATTTGGACCAATTATTACTTTCGGTGCAGGCGGAACAACTGTGGAAATCATTGCTGATCGCTCCGTTGCGTTGCCGCCGTTGAACAAGTTTTTGGTGAAAGAGCTCATTAATCATACGCATGTGGCCAAAATGTTGGGCACTTTCCGCAATATGCCGCCAGTGAACATGGAAGCATTGGAAAGCGTGATGTTGCGTGTTTCTGAAATGGTGTGTGAGTTACCCATGTTAATGGATATGGATATTAATCCACTGATATTAGATGAAAATGGTGTATTAGCTGCCGATGCTAGAATTATAGTGGAAGTGCGTCCACCAAGCGCTGATCGCTATTCACATATGGCCATTTACCCATACCCAACGCATTTAGTCAGTCATTGGCAGCTAGCGGATGGCACTGATGTAGTGATTCGCCCGATTAGGCCTGAGGACGTCTGGCTAGTGCAAGATTTTGTAAAAAATCTATCCGAAGAAGCACGCTACTTCCGCTTTATGAAAAGCGTTGAGCAACTAAGCGAGAGCTTACTAGTACGCTTTACGCAAATCGACTTCAGCCGTGAGATGGCGCTGATTGCGGTAAGAACAGAGAGCGATAAAGAAATTGAGCTTGGTGTCACGCGCTACGCGATTAATCCAGATGGTGAAAGTTGTGAGTTTGCGTTGGTGGTAGCTGATAGCATGCGCGGAACGGGTTTAGGTCATAAACTGATGACGGCATTGATGGACATAGCCCGTAGCAAAGGCCTAAAACGCATTGAAGGCGAAGTGCTTAAAAATAATGCTAGCATGCTGAAATTAATGAAGCGATTGGGTTTTACTGCTTCGGTGAATCCTGAAGATAGCAGCATTAAGAATGTACATATAGATTTATAATCGACTTATTATGCTTACTGCTTACATCACGCATCCAGAGTTTCTTAATCACGATATGGGGCCAGACCACCCTGAATGCCCAGCACGTATTTATGCTATTCAAGATCAACTCATCGCTTCAGGTTTACTGGACTATCTAACGCATTATGAAGCACCAAAAGTCAGCAAAGAAACGTTAGCCTTGGTACATACTCAGGAATATATTGATTGGGTTTTTAACAAATCTCCTGACTCAGGATTGATAGATCTTGATGGTGATACATTGATGAATCCTTATACCTTGGATGCGGCTTTGTTCGCTACTGGCGCAGTTGTTAAGGGTGTTGACTTGGTTATGACAGGGCAAGCGAATAATGTGTTTTGTAACATTCGCCCGCCTGGCCATCATGCTAAACGTGGCGGTGCTTCAGGGTTTTGTATTTTTAATAATATTGCGGTTGCGGCGGCTTATGCCCTTGAGCATCATGGCTTAGAGCGCATCGCCATTGCAGATTTTGATGTGCATCATGGAGATGGCACAGAAGACATTTTTCACGATGACCCTCGCGTCATGATGTGCTCTACTTTTCAGCATCCATATTATCCTTTTTGCGGTGCTGATAGTGGTAACGACCATATGATTAACGTGCCGCTTGCCGCAGGCAGCACAGGCGAAGAGTTTCGCGAAGCAATCTCAGAGCATTGGTTGCCAGCACTTGAACGTTTTCAGCCGCAACTGGTCTTGATATCAGCAGGTTTTGATGCGCACTGGGAAGACGATATGGGTGATTTGCGCCTGCATGAAAAAGATTATTTATGGGTGACAGAGGCGTTAAAATCAGTTGCAAAGCGCCACGCCAATAATCGCATCGTATCTGCGCTTGAAGGTGGATATTCATTGCATGCTTTGGGGCGTTGTGTGATGACGCATGTTAAAAGTTTAAGTGGTCTTTAGTGTTATTTGAATTGGGATAGCTATGAAAAAAGTGATTAAAACGGAAGCTGAGTGGCAAAACCAACTTACGCCAATTCAGTTTGAAGTAACACGCCATGCGGCTACAGAGAGACCTTTTACAGGGGAATACTCAGACCATAACGAAGCTGGCATTTACACATGTGTATGTTGCAATACGCCACTTTTTGAATCTGACACCAAGTTTGATGCAGGTTGTGGCTGGCCAAGTTACTTTAAAGCGCTTATCCCTGAAAATGTACGTGAGCTGAAAGATAATACTCATGGAATGATACGTACCGAGGTTATTTGTAATGTGTGCGATGCACATCTTGGCCACGTGTTTAACGACGGTCCACCACCAACAGGTTTACGTTATTGTATTAACTCTGCGTCTTTGACTTTCGAAGCTAAATAGTTGTTGCAACGCCTTTAGTATTACAATTTTTGAACATTCAACTTTTTGTATTTTTACGTCACTTGAACTTTTAAAGGTGACTGAGCCCTAAGTTTACATAAAAACTATAGCCAATTATGATTGAGGCAACTCGATCTCAAAGTGCGCTAAACTTCTCATAACTACCAACTTAATTATCACTATGACCCAAGCCCTATTCCCAAGAACACCTATTTTGAATGGCAGCAATGCCGAAGCGACACGCAAAGAATTTCTAGAGTATTTTCTATCAACGTCCAATCGTTACGAGCAACTGTTCGAAACCTTGGTCAATGAACAGTCATATCAGCAAAAATCCATTGCGTTGCGCCATCCACTGGTGTTCTATTTTGGCCATACTGCAACTTTTTTTCTTAACAAATTACTTTTAGCGGGTTTGTTGAAAGAGCGCGTGAACCCTAAGCTTGAGTCAATGTTCGCAGTGGGTGTAGATGAGATGAGTTGGGATGACTTGAACGATGCTAACTATGAGTGGCCAAGTGCCACTGAGGTCAAGCACTATCGGCACCAAGTGCGAGATGTTGTAGTGAATCTCATCCAAACTGCGCCGCTTACTTTGCCGATTGATTGGAATCATCCGTGGTGGGTGATTATCATGGGTATTGAGCATGAGCGTATTCACCTTGAAACATCATCTGTACTAATTCGCCAGCAAGCGCTCGAATTAGTGCAGCCACACGAGGCTTGGCAAGTTTGCACTAAATCGGGCGATGCTCCGCATAACGACTTAGTTACAATTCCTGCAGGCAAGATTACGCTAGATAAAAAAGAGAATGCTGCTGAATATGGCTGGGATAATGAATATGGCTTGCATGAGGCGGATGTTGCAGATTTTCAAGCGAGTCGATATTTAGTGAGTAATGCTGAATTCTCTGAGTTTGTTAAGGCAGGCGGTTATGCGCAAGATGCTTATTGGGCTGAAGAAGGATTAAAGTGGAGGCGTTATACGCAAGCGACTCACCCTAGCTTCTGGGTTAGCAAAGACGAAGTATGGTGGCTACGCTTGATGACTGAAGAAGTGCCAATGCCGTGGGATTGGCCAGCAGAAGTGAATTATCATGAAGCTAAAGCATTCTGTAATTGGAAGACGCAGGAAACAGCACTGACGGTGCGTTTACCAAGTGAAGATGAATGGTATCGCCTATATGACTTTGCAGGTGTTGCTGAAGTGCCAAGAGAAAATGCTACCGCCTCAAACATTCATTTAGATCATGCTGCGTCGCCTTGCCCAGTTACAGAATTTCGTCATGGTGAGCTTTTTGATGTGACTGGAAATGTGTGGCAATGGACTGAAACGCCTATCTATCCATTCAGTGGCTTCAAGGTGCATCCTTTATACGACGACTTTACGACCCCAACCTTTGATGGTAGACACAATCTCCTTAAAGGGGGCTCATGGATTTCTTGCGGTAATGAGACTTTATACAGCGCGCGTTATGCTTTTCGACGCCACTTTTTCCAACATGCCGGGTTTCGCTATGTCGTTGCGGATGAGCTAGCCAGCATGCCAGCGTCACATTATGAAACAGATAAGTTGATATCGGAATATGCAGAGTTTCACTATGGCGACAGTTATTTTGGCGTGCCGAATTTCACCAAAAGCCTAGCTGATATTGCCATTAGTGCAATGAAAGATAAGCCTGCGCTCAGAGCTTTAGATTTAGGTTGTGCGTCAGGGCGGGCAACATTCGAGCTTGCACGCCATTTTGAGCATGTTGCGGGGGTTGACTTCTCAGTGCGCCTGATTGAATCTGGTGTACAAATGGCGGAAAAAGGTGAGTTACGTTATACATTGGTCGATGAAGGTCAGTTGGTCAGCTACAAGACCCGCACTTTGGCAAGCTTAGGGCTAGATAAATTGAAATGCAAAGTCGAGTTTTCGCAAGGTGATGCCTGCAATCTCAAGCCGATATTGACTAACTATGACTTAATATTGGCGGCTAACTTGATTGATCGCTTATACAGCCCCAAAAAATTCCTTGCTCATGTGCATGAACGATTGAATGTTGGTGGTATTTTGCTTATCGCCTCACCCTACACTTGGCTGGAAGAGCATACCAAGCGCGAAGATTGGATAGGAGGCTTTAAGCAGAATGCCGAAAATTTCACTACGCTTGATGGTTTGAAAGAGCAACTCAGTGGGCATTTCCGTTTAGTTACCGAGCCTGTGGATGTGCCTTTTGTGATTCGCGAAACTAAACGAAAATTTCAGCATTCAGTTTCAGAAGTCACGCTTTGGGAACGCATTAATTGACCTTTGATTTTGATAAAATTATAGTCAGAGATAACACCGCATCGGTAAAATACGATGGGCGTGCTGGCTACTTTGGCACATCAGATGTTTTGCCTCTATGGGTTGCTGATATGGATTTTGCAGCGCCTGAAGCCGTCACTAAAGCGCTTATACAGCGCGCCGCACATCCAGTTTATGGCTATACTTTTTACCCGGAAAGTATGGTCGATGCGCTTATTTATTGGCTACAAAAACGACATGGATGGACGGTTGAACGCGACTGGATTGTGATGGCACCAGGGGTTGTGACTTCATTATTTGCCAGTGTGATGGCGTTTGCAGAGCAAGGCGATGGCGTTATCGTGCAACCGCCAGTCTATGCGCCGTTCTTTTCTGCAGTCACGACCAACCAGCGCCGTTTGATTGAGAATCCATTGATATTAGTGGATGGCGTTTACCGTATAGACTTTGAGCACCTAGAGCGTTGCGCGGCCGAGGGTGCAAAAATGTTGTTATTTTGCTCACCACACAACCCAGTAGGGCGAGTGTGGAGTAAGGTTGAGTTAGAGCAGCTATTAGCCATCACGCGCCGCTATGAGATGACTATATTATCTGATGAGATTCATGCTGATTTAATTTATCCCAACGAGCAACACATCACCTTGGCAACGCTAGCGAATAGTAGCGACAAGATTATTACTGCGGTTGCGCCCAGCAAAACATTTAATATTCCTGGTCTTGGGTTATCCGCATTGATTGTGCCAAATCCTGCACAGCGAGTTGCTTTAAATAAGGTGTTCGATAGCCTGCACTTAAGTAATACCAACCCATTAAGCATTGCTGCGTTTGAAGCAGCTTATCGTGGTGGAGAAGCTTGGTTAGATTCACTATTGATTTACCTACGTGATAACCGTGATTTTGTAAGCGATTATCTCAAAAAAAATATACCCTCTATACGACTGACTCAGCCGCAGGGAACGTATTTGTTGTGGTTAGATTGTCATGATTTGAAAATGACGGATTCAGAACTAGAAGCTTTTTTTGTGAAAGAAGCCAAAGTTGGGCTTAATCTAGGTAAGTCCTTTGGCAAAGGTGGTAGTGGCTTTATGCGGCTTAACATTGCATCACCGCGCAGTGTGATTGCAGAGGCGTTAAACCGCATTACAAACGCACTCACAGCAAACTCAAGCTAATGATTTAAATAATTATTTCCAAATCAATATTTCTGGTGGTTTTCTTGAAACTGGTGGCGTCTCAGTTGCTGGTGTTCCGACGATAATCGGCACAAATGCTGTCATGTTATTTGGCATTCCAAGTTCTTCTTTCCATTGTGGTGTATTAAGTGCAGTGACCGCTAAACCTATCACGCAAGTGCCTAAACCTTGTGCATAGGCCGTGAGCATAAGGTTTTGCGCCGCTAACCAGCAGTCAGCTGCAACAAATGCACCCGTCTGTTTTCCACAGATGACGATAAGTGTCGTAGCGTTGTAAAAAGTATTGAATTCGGGTAAAACGAGGTGATCGCTCAAATGGCTTGTTCCGCTAGGATGAATCGGGTCAGCGCCACTATTGAGCAGCTCTTTCGCATCGTCAGATAAACGATTTAGCAATGGTTTATCTTGCAACACGATGAACACCCAAGGTTCTTCATGTATGGCAGTGGGCGCCATAACTGCAGCATTAAGTAATAGCCGAATATCAGCCTCACTCACTTTATCTAGAGCGTAATCACGCACTGATCGGCGCACAGCGATAGCTTCATTGACGTTCATGGTGGTTTTCTCTTCCTAAAATTTCAATTTAATTATTTGTCACTTAAAAATCCACCCGCTTTTCTGGGTGACTATTATTTAGGCTTTAAGTGAAGCCATATCAATAACAAATCGATATTTAACGTCACCTTTAAGCATTCGTTTGTAGGCTTGGTTGATGTCTTTTATGGCAATAATTTCTATGTCAGAGGTGATGTTATGCTCGGCACAGAAATCTAGCATTTCTTGGGTTTCTTTAATGCCGCCAATGAGTGAACCTGCTATTTGTCTGCGTTTAAAAATCAAATTGAATATGCTAGGGGATGGATGTGGGAACTCGGGTACGCCATTCAAACACATGGTGCCGTCTCGTTTCAACAACTCGGTAAAAACATCAAGATTGTGCGAGGCGGCAACGGTGTTCAGAATAAAGTCAAAACTCTTAAGATGCTTTTTCATCTCATCTGGATTTTTAGAGATGACGACTTCGTTAGCACCTAATCTTTTAGCATCTTCAATTTTGTTGGCTGAAGTCGTGAATAACACCACATGCGCGCCCATTGCATGGGCCAACTTCACAGCCATATGGCCTAGACCACCTAATCCTACAATGCCAACCTTGCTGCCAGCGCCAACTTTCCAATGCCTTAATGGCGAGTAAGTTGTGATGCCTGCGCATAATAAGGGCGCTACAGCAGCTAAATCTAGCTTGATTGGTATTCTCAATACAAAATGCTCGTCAGTAATGATTTGGTTTGAGTAACCACCATAAGTCATTTTACCTGTATGTTTATCTGGGCTGTTATAGGTGAAAATTCCTTGATCGCAATATTGCTCTAAGCCGTCCGCGCAATCTGGGCAAACGCGGCATGAATCACTTAAGCAACCAACGCCAGCTAAATCACCCACTTTAAATGACTTAACATCAGCGCCTACGGCGGTGACGCGACCAACAATTTCATGTCCTGGTACCACTGGGTATACTGTGTTTTGCCATTCATTACGCGCGGTGTGCAGGTCAGAATGGCAAACACCACAGAATAATATTTCAATTTGTACGTCTGTTGCGCCGACTTCACGTCGTTCAAAAGTAAAAGGTGCTAATGACTCTTTGGCAGAATGTGCAGCGTATCCGTTAACTTTATGCATAAAGCTCTCCTAGTGATTTTGTTTAAATAATTAAGATTAATAGGCAACCGAAATTTTGTCAGTGACATGGGTAACGCCTGGTATATTCCAAACGGAGTCGCTTACCATATCTCGTTCTGATAAACTTTGTACATCAGCAGAAAGGTTAACATTGCCGCCATTAACGGTGACCATGATTTCTTCAGCATCTATAAGCGCTCGTCGTTTTAATGCAGCTTGGATATCAGATTTAATGCTAAGTGAAGATAAAGAGGGTTTAACCGTGATTTGATTAGATACGCCAGTGACGCCCATTAAATGTCGCACAGATGCTGTTGTTAATTGCCGTTGATATTCAAAATCAAGCTCACCTAATAATGATACCCAACCATTTTCTACTATCACTTTGACATGGTCTTTTGGCCAGTTTGTCGTCCATTCCAATACATTTTCCGCGGTACGTGCAATATCTGCATCACTTCTATTGTTTAATCCTGGAAATACCACTTCAATTTCAACCGCTAATTCTTTAACGCCGCATACCTTTTGTGCGGCACGCTCAGCACCCCATTTTTGGGCATAATTTTCCACATGAACAGACAAGATTACAACGCCGTTATCGACTTCAACGCCAATTTTGGTAGCGTCAATAGACGAATTCCATTTAAGTCCTGCCATTACGTCGTTTTGTAACTGAGTATCTGTCTTCATGATCTTAACTCCTATGGGTTGCTGGAAGCTAAGTATGGATTGAAGTTGCTTGGGTTTCTGTTCGCTAACGAACATTCACATTGAAAATAGGCCTTGTTTTCAATGTGCCTAACGATGTAATGAAGAAATTGCTGCTAGCAATATTGCTATGCTTAAAACTGCATTAGTGCTTTTCTAATCTCAAGTTCATTTAAGTCTTTACCAATAATCACAATTCGCGATACTGGTTCGTCTTCTGTCCAGCCTTCAAGCAAAGTGGGTGGGTAGGGGGTGAAATGTACGGCGTGAATGGCTAGTGGCGCGGGTTGGTCAGCCGCGTGGATAATGCCTTTTAGGCGTAATAATTTTTTACCATACTTTTGGCAAAAAGATAGTAAATGCGGTTTGAGTTGCGACCAGTTGAGCGGACTGGGCATAATGACGGTGAAACTGGTAATGTCATCATGATGGCCTTTTTGCGGCAATGTGCCTTTAGGTTGCGCTAGTTTAACTGGCGCGCGCAACCAGCGTTGCGGTTCAGCTTGGTTGGTTGTTAAATCAAATAAACCTACATCGACAACAAAAGTGGGGTCTAGCTCGCCATGCACTACTTTATGCTGTGTTGCTCCAGGGTTGATGGTGATGAGTTTTTCTTTAAGCGTACTTATTTGTTCTGCGCTAGCTAAGTCCGTTTTAGTTAGCACCAATACATCCGCCACAGCGGCTTGTTTTAAGGCTTCAGTATTCTCTTCAATTTGTTGTAAGCCATAAACGCAGTCTATGGTCACGACGACAGCATCTAAGCGGTACACAGACTCAATCACAGGTTCGTTCATTAAGTTGGCTAGTATCGGACCTGGGTCAGCCATGCCTGTGGTTTCAATAATCAGCCGATTAAATTGCGGAATAGCTTGCAGGGCGCGTTTGAAAAATAAGTCACGCATGGTGTCAGCCAACTCATTTTTGAGTGTGCAGCATAAGCAGCCCGAACTAAGTAATACAGTATTGTCGGCAATATGCTCGTTTTCAATATTTTGCGCTAAGTTGCTATTGGCAAAAATTTGGTCTAAGCCTGCGTCGCCTAGCTCATTAATGATTATAGCGGTGTCGCGCATATCAGGATGATGCAGGAGTTTGTTCAATAGTGTAGTTTTGCCGCTGCCTAAAAAGCCAGTGAGTAATGTGACGGGTATGCGTTTATCCATACCTATATTTTAAATGCAATAAAGCGAATTAGCTAATACAAGGTAAAATGGAAATAATTTAGTTATAACAACGCATAAAAGCATTTATGAACGTATTTTTTGAAGAAGATGGCAGTTTTAAAATTGCCTCCATCATGACCGAAACGCAAGGCGCTTTGCAGGTGGAATCTGTCAGTGGCAAGCGCACCAAGGTGAAAGCTAGCAATGTATTAATGCGTTTTGAAACGCCTTTGGCGGGCTTTATGGAAACAGCTAACGCTGAAGCTGAAACGCTAGAATTAGACTTTCTATGGGAGTGCTGTGGCGAAACAGAGTTTGGTTTTGAAGAATTTTCCGCAGATTATTATGGCCGTAAACCGACTTCAATTGAGGCTGCTGCGATTGCTATTAAGCTGCATAGTGCACCGGTGTATTTTAATCGTAAAGGTAAAGGGCGCTATAAAGCAGCGCCTGCAGACATACTAAAAGCAGCGCTGGCTGGGCTTGAGAAAAAACGCTTATTAGCCGAAAAAATGGCAGCTTTTGTAGAAGATTTAAAATCACACAAAATGCCAGAAGAGCTGATGCAGAAGCGCGATATGTTGCTTTATGAGCCAGATAAAAATGCTTTTGAATACAAAACATTAGATGCTGCGGCGAGTGCGTTGCACCTAAGCCATCTCAAGTTAATGCATCTCTGTGGAGCAATTCCATCAGTTCATCATTATCACTTAGGGGCTTTTTTACGTGAATACTTTGCAAAGGGCACAGATTTTACAACTGAGCAAATTTCAGAGATTTCTGCTGGTTTAGCTTTTGACTTGCCGCTAGCTGATGCTGAAGCTTTTAGTATCGATGACAGCACAACCACAGAAATTGACGATGCGTTTTCAATTAAATCATTAGCCGATGGCATCATTCGCGTGGGTATTCATATTGCCGCGCCTGCTTTAGGCATTGCTGTTGATAGCACACTAGATAAAGAGGTCATGCATCGTTTATCTACCGTGTATATGCCCGGCAACAAAATTACCATGTTACCAGAAGAGGCTATTCGCCCGTTTAGCTTGGATGCTGGGCAGATTAAACCTGTTTTATCTTTATATTTGCACGTGAATGAAGCGCTAGAGATTACTCAGCGCGATAGCAAAGTCGAGTTGATTAAAGTGGCAGACAATCTGCGCCACGATACATTAGAGCCATTTTTTAACGAAAACACATTAGAAGCCGATAGCGGTCATCCGTATTGGTCTAAGTTACTGTATTTGTTTAACTTGGCGGTTTCTTTAGAAAAATCTCGTGGTAAATACGACCCGACAAAACCACCTCAAGTTGACTATAATTTTTATGTCACAGACAATCAAGTAAGCATTATTGGCCGCCATCGAGGCTCACCTATGGATAGGCTGGTCGCTGAATTAATGATAGAGGCCAACAATCAGTGGGGTGCGTTATTGGCATCGCATGAAGTGCCAGGCTTATACCGTGCGCAAATGGGCGGACGAGTGTATATGACCACCAAGGCCGAACCGCATCAAGGCTTAGGCGTAGCGCAATATGCTTGGAGTACATCACCATTGCGTCGTGCTGTGGATTTAATTAATCAAAGGCAAATCATTAGCGTGGTGCAAAACAACCCACCTGCTTACCCACAGAATAGCGATGCACTCACCACGCACTTGCGCAACTTTGAGCTAACTTACAAGGCTTATAGCGAGTTTCAAACACGTATGGAGCGTTACTGGTGTTTGCAGTATTTGATTCAAGAGGGCTTTTTAGAAGAAAACAAGCAAGACTTACACGCAACCGTTTGGCGCGAGAACCTAGTGCGTTTAGATCATATGCCTTATATGACTAAAGTGTATGGCTTACCTGAGCTTAAACCCGGTACACGCGTGAGTCTGCAAGTGCAAGACGTGGATACACTCATGTTGGATTTGCGTACTAAATTTTTACATGTGCTTGAAGAGGCTTCTGCGCCAATCGATTTTGATGATGCCGATTTGAATGCTGAGGGTTTAGATAATGTAGCGTCAGAAGTTCTTGATTTAATTGCGCCTGATTCTAATGTTGCTGAATCAGCTACGCTAGATGCTGCCGTTGAGCCGAAAGCTGCCTAATGTTTCGTGTTGCTAAACATTTAATGCGCAACTTCACCCATGCGAGCGCGGCAGATGAATCAGTTTACGTCAGCGAAACCGACGGTGTGCGCTCATTGCATTTGGGTTCAGCTACCGTACAAAGCGCCATGCGCATTCGCGATCCGTTTGCGCTGGAGCTTACCTACACACGTGGCATTATGTGCTTTTTGCTGTTTAAGAATAATGTTAAAGATATGCTCACCATAGGCTTTGGCGGTGGTTCAGTAGCCAAATATACGTATAAAAATTGCCCTGAAATTGTCAGCACTATCGTCGAGATTAATCCAAAAGTGATTCAAATGGCACGTAATCAATTTGCCGTACCTGAAAATGATGACCATTTAGACGTGATTGAAGGTGATGGCTTGCAGTATCTGGCCGAGCATATCAATGCTACAGATGTATTGCTGATTGATGCATTTGATAGCAATGGTATTCCACGGGATTTCTGTAGCCAAGATTTCTTTGATCAATGCTCGGTGACTTTGAAAAGTGACGGCATATTTGTCATTAACTTGTGGGGTAGCGATAAGAATTTCGATGTTTATTTGCAGCGTATTGAGCAAAGTTTTCAGCATAGAGTGCTGATGATGCGTACCGGTAAGCCAGGTAATATCGTGGTATTTGGCTTTAATAAAGCACCAAGCAACTTAAGTGTAGCGCACCTGCAAGAACGCGCCAAAACACTTGAAGCGCTGCATGAAATCGAGTTTGCTGATTTTGTTGAGAAACTTTGTAATGATAATCAAGTGTATCAAAAAAGGCTGCTTTTACGAGGCGACACGAGCAACACTTAAGTATTACCATAGCCACCATAGGCTGAAAACTAACAGTATTAAACACTTTAATTTAAGAATATTTATATGATACCCAATCGTTATTTCGCAACTTGCCCACGTGGTTTAGAGCAATTACTTGCAGATGAGTTACAAGAAGTGAAAGCCAAATCAATCAAGCTAACCGATGGTGGCGTGAGTTTTGATGGTGACTGGGCGGTGTGTTATGCGGCAAACTTACATTCGCGCATTGCCACACGTATTTTGTGGCAAGTAGCGCGTGGTAAGTATTTAAATGAAGAAGACTTGTTTGAAGGCGCATACAAGCTTAATTGGCCACAATGGTTTGACGTAAAAAATGACTTTATGGTTAAAGTGACAGGTGTCAAATGTCCTTTGAAAAGTCTAGAGTTCGCAACCTTAAAAATCAAAGATGCAGTCTGTGATAAATTTAGAATGGCTGTGGGTAGTCGCCCTTATATTGATACTAAAACGCCAGCAGTGCGTATTCATGCTTACTTGGCGGCTGATGAGTATCAGTTCTATTTGGATACTTCTGGCGCGGCTTTGTATCAACGTGGTAATCGTGGCGCAAGTATTGAAGCGCCTTTGCGTGAGAACTTGGCGGCTGGTATTTTAAAGTTATCTGGCTGGCAAGTTGGACAGCCTTTGTTAGACCCAATGTGCGGTAGCGGCACGTTTTTATTAGAGGCTGCGATGATTGCGCTAGACATGGCACCAGGTTATAAAAGAAGTTTCGGTTTTGAAAAGCTGAATACTTTCGTACCAGAAGTGTGGAGTAAGATTAAAAACCAAGCCTTGAGCAAAGTGAAAAAGGTAACTTTTCAAAAGATTTATGGCTCAGATATCGATTTACGCGCCGTGCGTATCAGTAAGAAAAATCTGGAAGATGCAGGTTTGTTAGAAGCTGTGCAGTTGTCACATGTCGATATGATTGCCGTTGTGCCGCCAGCCGATAACGGTGTATTAGTGGCAAACCCACCATACGGTGTGCGCATTGGAGAAGGCGATGATTTGGCGCTGCTTTATCCTAAAATGGGAGAAGTATTAAAACGTAAATTTGCAGGCTGGAATACTTATTTCTTAACCAATGATTTAACGATGCCAAAGTTGATGCGATTAACACCGAGCAAGCGTACGCCACTATTTAATGGCTCATTAGAGTGTCGATTGTTTGAAATTAAAATGGTGGCTGGTAGTAATCGAAAGGATAAGCCTAATGAGTGACTCCCTAAAAGAGCTCAGAGCACGAGTGAATGCTTTTGTTGAAGAGCGCGACTGGGCACAGTTTCACTCACCAAAAAATCTATCGATGGCGATGATTGTAGAAGCAGGTGAGGTTGTTGAGCATTTTCAATGGATGACCGAGCAAGAAAGCCTAAACTTGAACGCCGAAACTAAAGAACAAGTAGGGCATGAGTTATCAGATACTTTTGTTTATTTGCTGAGAATTGCAGAAGTGTGCGGCATTGATTTAATTGATGCCGCAAATAAAAAAATAGATATTAATGCAAAAAAATACCCAGTAGAAAAAGTGCGTGGTAGCAACGCTAAGTATACGGAATATTTGTAGTGATTTAAAACAATTCTGCTCTGCAAGCCATATAAAATAAGGCTTGCAGAGCAGTTGACTAAATACTTTTAGCGTTTAATCGCTCTTTATTACAGGCTAGCTAACGCAGCATTATAGTTAGGCTCATCAGCAATTTCTGCCACTAATTCACTATGCAAAACATTATTGCTTTCATCTAACACCACTACTGCGCGTGTTGTTAAACCTGCTAGGCTACTGTCTAAAATTTGCACGCCATAATCTTTTGCAAATTTTGCAGTGTCACGGAATGTAGACAAGTTAATTACGTTTTCAATGCCTTCAGCGCCGCAGAAACGGCTTTGCGCGAATGGCAAGTCAGCAGAAATGCACAATACAACGGTGTTATTCATGCTGCTCGCTTTTTGGTTGAAAGTACGTACTGAAGTTGCGCAAGTTGGAGTATCAATACTTGGGAATATGTTGAGCACTTTACGTTTACCAGTGAATGCATCAAGTCCAACTAAATTGCGTTTTGCATCAGCAAGTTGAAAATCTGGGGCTGTTTGGCCTTTTTGTGGAAAGTGTCCGCCGATTGCAACGGGACCGCCTTTTAAAGTGACTGTATTTGTCATGATGATTTTCCTCTTTTTATGGGTTTTGAATAGAAATGCTAGACCCATTATCATAAAACAAAAACGCCCAGTTTGCACTGAGCGTTTGCAGTTTTTTAATGCTATAAACCCTTGTTTTATCAAGGTCTTTTGTTGGCATTTTAGGCCAATAAATCTTCACTCAAATAGCCGATGGTCATTGTTTGATTATGCAACACGCTATCACTAGTATCTGGGCGTGGTGCAAACTCTCCGTAAGAATAGAAGCCTGTAATCGCAGTTTGAGAGCCTAGGATTTGTTTGACTAGTTTTACTTCGTCTACCACTAATTCCGCCATCACGCCCTTACGGCCTACGCAACTTACGCAAATGGCCAAGCCTGTTTGACTGGTGCTAGCTTTATTTGTGACTAAATGTGCTGCATCGCCAGCACCTTCAACTAGTCTGTCATGCGTCGCTTGGCAGAAGCGCACCGTTTCACCTTCATCTACGTTTCCAGCAAAAGTGAGGCTATTCTTAGCGCTATCGATTGCTAAAAGTGTGCGGATTTTCTCAATATCTTTTTTGCCTTCTTCAATGATGGCAAATGGAAACTTTAAACCACTACCTGGCAATCCTTTTGCAGTTTGAGCGCCTATGTACATATTGTAGAGAGGCAGTGCTGGTTTGCCATCTAGCTCTAATACTACGTTCTTCTCTGATTTAGTGACTTTGCGTGGCGGACCATATGGTTTCCAACCTCGACCTACTCCCGTTGCAGCAACTAAATTTTTGCCGTATAGGCCAACAGCAATGACTAAGCCATTTGAAATGGTTTCGTTGAAAATTTGCACAGTTTGGCTAAAGTTAAAGCCATCGCCAGCCATGCCGCCCATCACTGGAATGTCGCCTAACTCGCTTTTAAAACCCTCTAAAAGTTCTGAGCCATTCACGTTTAGTCCGTCTGAATAAACCAATACAGCTTTTAATTCGTCAGATTTTAATTGTCGTGCTAAACCAACTGCGGTCTCATAAGAGTTTTGCATGCTAGTCATTTTGGTATGTGTTACACGTTGAATGGTTTTTTCCCACAAAACAGCGGTAACTTGCAGGCTATCGTCAAAAACACCTTCAGCAGTAATCTCGCCTGATGTTGAGCAACCAATGATTTGTGCTGCAGGGTAGCGAGTCTTTAATACGCTCTCTAATTTTGATTCACTAAAGCGTTTTACAGAACCAAACACTAACACTAAGTTTGCCGTAGGCAGCGGTGAGGCTGCGGGCAAGTCTTTTAATGTCATTTTAGCTGTCAAAGATTCTTGTTTTACTATCATGCCCACCCCTTTAGATTGGCCAATTAAATCAAGCTTTATTTTGTATTCCGAGTGCTTGAATATCAATTGTTAAAAATTGTTAAGAAATTATTATATGCTACCCGTTTGGGTAATTGTAATTATTTTATTTCTTAAGTGCATTTTTATTGAAATATCATAAAGTCTATATAAGTTAATATATTGCATATGTTTGTTAAACCTATTGCTTATTAAATGATTCTATAGATACAATAAGCAATAACTAGCATAATTAAACAAAATTAGTTTTAAAGTGCGGATAAATCAGGGAGCTTGCTGGTGAGCCTAAAAAAGCCAAGTCAAGAAGAGCAGGGTAAAGAGTTGCAGAAAAAGTTAACTGTAGAGCAGCTGTCTTCAGTTAAAGTCATGGTTATTGATGACAGTAATACGATACGTCGTAGTGCTGAGATATTTCTTAAAACTTCAGGCTGTGCAGTGATACTAGCCGAAGACGGTTTTGATGCTTTGGCTAAAATTTCGAATGAACATCCAGATATTATATTTGTTGACATCATGATGCCTAGACTTGATGGTTATCAAACATGTTCGCTCATCAAAAGAAACTCACGGTATAAAACCACCCCTGTCATCATGCTATCAAGTAAAGATGGTTTATTCGACCGCGCGCGTGGTCGCATGGTGGGTTCTGATCAGTACCTCACTAAACCTTTCACACAAGAAACTTTATTAGACGCAGTGCAAACGTATGCCGCAATAAGTAAAGCAAACTCACATAAGGCAGAATAAAATGGCAATTCAAACAATTTTAGTGGTAGATGATTCAGCGACAGACCGCTTCTTTTTATCAGAGTTGCTAGAGACTGCTGGCTATACAGTGATAGGTGCTGAGAGTGGTGAGGGCTGTTTGACATCAGTGGCTGCCAAACACCCTGACCTTATTTTATGTGATGTGGTAATGCCTGGCCTAACAGGTTTTCAAGTAACCCGCACGCTCGCTAAAGACCCTACTACTGCGCATATTCCAGTCATTCTTTGTACTGGTAAATCACAAGCTACAGACTTGGCATGGGCTTTGAAAATGGGCGCTAAAGCCTGTGTAACTAAGCCAGTGGTCAGTGCTGATTTGCTAGCGTTAATTAAAACTTTAGGTTAAGAGCAGCGATTAATTAAATCGACCTAAATAACCATGGCTAAAACCTCTAATTTACGTGAATTCCAAGAAGCGATCCTTTTGCGACTTAAAGAGGCTACAGCAAAAGGTGGTGCTGTAACGACTTCTCGTTTGGGCGTCATGATTGGAGCAAAAAGAGTACTTATCAGCTTAAATCAGGTGAGTGAAGTTTTACCTGTTCCCCCCATACAAAATGTTCCATTGACTTTGCCATGGTTTTTAGGTGTTGCTAACGTTAGAGGTAATTTGTATAACATTACTGATTTGGCTCAGTTTATGGGCTTTCCAGCGATGACAAAGTCTACTAATAATCGAATAGTATTAATCAACTCAGATATCACCACTCAGGCGGCAGTAGTTATCGATAGTTTAGTGGGCTTACGAAGCGTTGAAGCAATGAAAAACAAGCCAAAGGCCAAAAGTAAAGAAGCATTTTTCAGTAAAAACTCCTATGAAGATAGTGACGGAAATGAATGGCTGGAGTTGGATGTAGACGCATTGGTACAAAATAAGGCTTTTATCCAGCCGACTATTACATAACAATTTTAAGCATTTGCTAAAAATAAAGTAGTAACTATTAAGTAATTAGAATATAAGCAAAAATATTATTTTTATAAAGCAGAGTAATTCTGTGAACTGGGGTTAAAAATGGCATTAAATCTTGTGGTGATAAAAAACTTGCCTTCACGGATAGGTGATTTCTTCAGTAACTTGAAAAATAAAAATGCTGGCTCCAGCACTGCTGATGCGGCAAGCCTGACGGGTAGTTATCGACAGTTATATCTTCAAATTGTTGCTTTTATATTGTTTGCGGCATTGAGCTTTTGGGTAGTTAACCAAGTTCGAGTCAATGGCCCAGTTTACAATGACTTAAAAGCATACCAAGACTTGGTGGCCGACTCGCTACCACCTCCGCTTTACCCTGTGGATGCCTTCGCATTCTATAACCAAGCATATGTGGCCTCTACTAATTTCAATAATGAAAAGCGTGATAAAGCCATTGCAAATGCGGCAAAGTTTGAGAGTTTATTTAAAGAGCGTGCAGCATTTTGGCAAACAAATTTAAAAAATGAAAAGTTGAAAGTTTCCTTAGATGCGACGATTAAAGCTGGTGAAAATTTTTTCCAAGTTGCGCATTCACGATTTATACCCGCTTTGCCGATGGGTACGGTAGCAGCTTCCGCGCCATTGTCTGATTTAACTGCGGCGTTTGAAATGGCTCAGCAAGCGGGTAACACCTTTATTTCTCAAGTGCAGGAAGAGAATAATATTTTGGTGCAATCTCAAGCTAACTTTATTAAACTGGTGTTATTTGGCTTGTTATTGCTAGCTTTGATTTTAGTACTTTTGATGTACTTTTTTGGTAAAAAACAAGTTGAGCAGTCCTCAGTGCTGACTGATCAACTGGCTAAAGAAGGCCAAGACAACCAAGATGCGGTGTTGCAGTTGCTGGACGAGATGGGTGACTTAGCGGATGGTGACTTAACCGTTAAAGCGCAAGTGCGAGATAGTATTACTGGCGCTATTGCGGACTCTATTAACTACACAATTGATAGCTTGAGAGATTTGGTGATTGAAATTAACCGTGCGACTGATCAGGTGACTTCTGCTACTTCAGTCGCGCAAGGAACATCATCACAACTACTCTCTGCTGCTGAAACGCAATCAGACCAGATTTTACAAACTACAGATGCAGTCACTGATATGACGCGCTCTATTCTGCAAGTTTCTAGTAATGCTGCGCAAGCTTCTCAGGTGGCGCAACGCTCACTAGAAGCCGCTACTCAAGGTTCGCAGGCTGTACAAAACACCATTTCTGGGATGAACGAAATTCGTACACAGATTCAGGAAACTTCGAAACGTATTAAACGCTTGGGTGAAAGCTCACAAGAAATTAGTGAAATCGTAGAGTTGATTTCAGACATTACCGAACAAACCAACATTTTGGCGTTGAATGCGGCGATTCAAGCAGCTTCTGCTGGTGAAGCAGGACGAGGCTTCACGGTAGTTGCTGAAGAGGTTCAACGCTTGGCGGAACGTTCATCTGAAGCAACTAAACAAATTAGTGCGATTGTAAAAACCATTCAAACGGATACGCACGGCGCAGTCATGGCGATGGAAAAGAGTACCGAGGGTGTGGTTGAGGGTGCGAGAGTTGCTGACGCTGCTGGTCAGGCGCTAACAGAAATTGAAACGGTTACTAATAACTTAGCACGATTAATTCAGTCAATTTCTGCAGCAACGAATGCGCAAACTGAGTCAGCAACTACGGTTGCCAACAATATGCAGCTGATTCAAGAAATTACAACACAAACGACAGAAGGTACTCAGTTAACTGCAGACTCTGTAGGTCAGCTAACTTCACTTGCAGAAGAGCTGCGCTCTTCTGTAGCTGGTTTTAAACTTTAAGCGTTGCGGCTTTTTTAAAAGTACGTATTTGTTAGTTGTGAACTTATTTGCTTTGAAATACTGGCAATGGAACAAAACTCCATGAGAATATCGCAAAATAAAATCGAGACGAATAATGGCTGAAGTATTTGATATTGGCCCATTGTCTTGGGTAAAAGACGAGATAGATCAGCAGCTTAAAAAAGTGCATGACAACTTTGTTGTTGTCATGAATAAACCCAGCGAAGTGGCATCGCTGCGCTTTACTACAGCGCATTTATACCAAGTGAGCGGTGCACTAGATATGGTAGGCCTTGAAGGCTGTAAGCGATATTGTTCAGAAATTGAAAAACTCACCAATAAACTAGAAAAACTGGAGATTCCAGTCAGCCAGCCAGTGATGACTGCCTTAACGCAGGCGGTAGATGCCTTATCCAAATATTTACAAGATTTGTTAAATGGCATGCAAGATACGCCAACAAGGCTTTATGAAAGTTTAAAGCCGCTTATTGAGCTTCAGGGTGAGTCATTGGATGTTAGTGATTTGTTTTACCCAGATACCAGTTATAGCGCCCCAAAAGATTTACCAAGCAACCCGATTGAAGAGTCTGCAATCCCTATTTTTGTGGCTGAACAACGTTCGATTTTTCAAAAAGCATTACTAGATTGGCTCCGCACCAAAGATGCTGACTCTTTAAATCAAATGCGCTTGGCGATGTTGAATGTACAGCAAGTTCAACAAAAAAATGCATTAAAAACGCTTTGGTGGAGCGCCACTGCATTTACTGATGCGCTAGCTCAAGATTCCGTGGCAGAGCAGGCTGGCGCAAAAAAATTGTGTCGAAGATTAGACCAGCAACTACGCAATATGTCACTCGGTGATTTTAAAGCGCCTTCACAGTTATTACGCAACGTGCTTTATTATGTGGCAATAAGTGATAGCAATACCGATGATATTGCTCGGGTAAAAGATTTGTTTGAGCTAGATGGTTTACTACCAGCGACTGATTCTCCTGGTTCAGGGACTGCAACTTCAGTGGAGCGTGCAGCATTAGCGCAACTCAATGCAGATTTACCTGCACTTAAAGAGTTGTGGACGATTATTAGCACAAGTAGTTATTTTGTTGATCTAGAGGCGTTTGCCGACAAGGTGAATCATCTTTCTATGATTTTGCTAAGTCTACATAACCAAAAAGTGCTTAAGTTGATTAATGCGATTCAGGCAACGGTAAAAGCATTACAAGCGGACAAGAGCAAAATAAACGAAAGTGCATTTATTGAAGTGGCCGCTTCGCTTAACCTGCTCGAATACATTGGCGAATATTATCAACAGTTGGATGCTGAGGCAGATCAAAAAATCACCACGCAAACATCTCGATTGCAATCAATTATTAAAGGTAGAGCGCTCGCGCCAGCAGTGGATGCTTTTGCTACTGAACATTTAGACGCGAATGTTACCGAAGCTGTGGCTAAACAAATTATCAGTGAGTTACAACAGGCTGAAAAAGCATTAGATACATTCTTTAGAAATTCTACAAACATTGCTGTTTTAGACGAAACCACGAAACCTTTGCAACAAGTCATTGCCGCATTTGATATGTTGGAAATGGCAGTGCCAAAATCAATCGCGCAATTGGCAACTGTTTATGTAGAGCACTTTAGGACACATGCTGAGGTGAGTGACCACAACAAAAATTTCGAGCTTCTTGCGGAAAGCTTGAGTATGTTAGGCCTCTACGCCGAAGAGCTACCGAATGTTAGAGCGGAGTCTGAATCTGCACTATCTTTAGCGTTGATGAGATTCGAGCAAGGCGCATGTGCTTTTAATGTTATTGCTGAAACAGAAGTAGTAGAACAATTAGTGCAGCCATTAGTGAGTGATATAGCTGAAACTAAACATGATAAAGTCACAGATAAAGCCGTTGATGCAGAGCTTCAAGATATATTCTTGACGGAGGCTGAGGAGGTTTTAGCCAGCCTAGCGCAGCATTTGCAAACTTTGCGTGTGAACCCGACCGACAGCGAGGCATTAGTGGACGTGCGACGTGCCTATCACACACTTAAAGGCAGTGGCCGAACCGTGGGTTTAATGGGCATGAGTGATGTCGCTTGGGCTGTTGAGAAGTTGCTCAACTTTGTAATTGAGCGCAAAGCATTTCCTACAGCTAAGCAACTCTCATTTATTGAACATGTCAGCGCAGAGTTTGCAGCTTGGGTCGCTGAGCTTCATAAAAATCAAGTCGTCACACTTGATCCGACACCTTACCAGCAGCGTGCGGCGGAGCTTGAATCTGAGTTTGAACATGAGTTAGCCATTAACAAACCAAAACCACAAAAAGAAGAAGTGCTTATTGGTGGCACGCGCACGTTAAGTAAAACATTCTTTAATATATTTTTAGCAGAAGCGCAGCAACATTTAGAAGCCTTGATTGAAGCGCAAAAAGCCCTAGTAGCAAACACAACGGAATTACCCACTGATGCAAGTTGCCGAGCTGCGCATACGCTAGGTAGCAATGCGCTTACCGCAGGCTTTAATCCAACGGGTGATTTAGCGCGTGCTTTAGAGCATTGGTTAGATGAACATGTTGGGCTTTGGACTGAGCAACATATTGCGTTGTATGGCAATGTGGTTAAAGCGCTGTCTGATGGCCTAGAAAAAGCAAAAGAACATAAAAATCCAAAATCTTCGCGTGCGTTAATTCTTGCTTTAAGTGAGTCAACCATTGCTATGCAAGCAATTGCCACGCAAGAGGCAGAAGCCGCCGTACTTGAACACCAAGTGGATGTAGAGGAAAAGCCTGCTAAAAAACATAAAGCTAAAGTAATTTCGCCTAAAGAAGTACCTGAGGCAAAAGAGAACGTTGCTGAAGCAAAAGATCAAGTTGATAGTGAAGAAGAAATTGTTACGGCACTACAAGGTCTTCAGCAACAAGCTGAGGTGATTCCATCGTTAGTTAACGATGCAGTATTAGCAGACATTCCAGTTAATAAGATTCGAGAGTTGGCAGTCGACCAAGAGTTGTTAGGCTTATTTGTTGAAGAAGCGCGTGAGTTAGTACCTCAGGTTGGTCGAGATTTACGTGGATGGAGAGCTAATCCACATGAAACTGAATATCCAGACTCACTTCAACGCGCCTTGCACACACTCAAAGGTAGTGCACGCATGGCTGGCCAAAGTAATATTGGTGACAGCGTGCATAAAATGGAAGACCGCGTGATTCATGCATTGCGCCATAAAGCGAATACAGATGATTTTGATGAAATGTTTGTAGAGTTTGACCGTATAGGTTACATGCTGGAGGATATTACTGGTAGCGTGAAAGTGACTGCACAAGATGAAGATGCAGCTGCTACAGTAATAGCACCAACGCGTTCTATCGAGCGTAAGTCACAATTCCTTCGTATGCGTGCTGATGTACTCGATAGATTAATTAATGAAGCGGGTGAAGTTTCAATTATGCGTTCTCGAATGGATCGAGAAATGCAAAACTTCAAACAGTCTTCAACCGACTTGACTGACAGTATCGGCAGAATGCGTGCTTATTTGCGTGAGCTGGAAATTGAAGCTGAAACGCAGATGCAGTCGCGGATGAGTTTGTTGCAAGAGGCTAATGAAACGTTTGATCCACTAGAGTTTGACCGATTTACGCGCCTCCAAGAGCTTACCCGTATGATGGCCGAGAGCGTGAACGACGTAGCAACAATTCAGCATGGTTTATTGCTCAACTTAGATCAAACGGACGCCGCTTTGCAGCAGCAAAACCGCATGAATCGCGAGTTGCAGCAAGGTTTGATGGGCGTGCGTATGTTGCCTTTTGCAACTATTTCAGAACGTTTGCAACGCATTGTTCGACAAACTGCACGAGAGTTGAATAAACGCGTGGAAATGACCATTGAAGGCGAAAGTGTTGAACTAGACCGTGGTGTGCTGGATAAAATGGGTGCGCCATTAGAGCATTTATTGCGTAATGCCGTGGCTCACGGGCTTGAGACTACAGAAGAGCGTAAAAAGCTTGGTAAACCAGAAGTAGGTCAAATCAAGTTAAAAGTCAGCTTAGAAAACGATGAAATTACACTAGTAGTGACCGATGACGGTGCTGGAATTAACTTAATTAAGGTAAAACAAAAGGCTATTGAAAAAGGCCTGTTAACTAAATCTCAAGAGGTATCCGACCAAGCTTTAATGACAATTATTTTTGAGCCAGGCTTTTCAACTGCGGATAGTGTTTCTCAAATTGCTGGTCGGGGTGTTGGCCTAGATGCGGTACGAAGCGACATTGCTGCTTTGAGTGGCCGCATTGATGTGAGTAATGTGTCTGGCATGGGTGCAATGTTTAATGTTTACTTGCCTGTGACGCTCTCAGTAGCACAAGTCATTATGGCGCGCGTAGGTAATAAGATGTTCGCGATTCCATCTGTGATGGTGGAACAAGTGCAAAAACTCAAACAAGCAGATTTGCTAAGCGCCTATGAAGCACATAGCGTGAGCTGGTCTGGTCGCGATTATCCTTTGCATTATCTATCTAAATTAATTGGTGATGTTGAGCATGTAGCACAACAACATGTTTACACCCCGGTTGTGCTATTGCGCAGTGGAACGTATCGTACAGCCTTGCATGTTGACGAAATTATTGGCAACCAAGAGGTTGTGATGAAGCAGATAGGCACGCAGCTTGCGCGTGTTCCAGGCATGATTGGCGCTACAGTATTGGGTGATGGCGTGATTGTATTGGTGATTAACCCAGTGCAATTGGCTAACCGCGAGGCGCTTTCAATTGGTGCGATTAAAGTCACTACGTTTGCGCCAGTGGTTGAGCAGGTGAGGAAAATTGTACTGGTGGTGGATGATTCACTCACGATGCGCAAAGTGCTTTCTCGTGTGCTTGAGCGTGAAGGTTTTGAAGTGATTACGGCCAATGATGGTATGGATGCGATTCAGAAGCTACAACTCATCACGCCCGATATTATTTTGACGGATATCGAGATGCCTCGTATGGACGGCTTTGAGTTCTCACGCCATGTCCGTGACAATGAAAAAACTGCTAATACCCCGTTGATTGTCATTAGCTCACGTACTGCTGAAAAACATCGTAATGTGGCTAAAGAGCTTGGCGTAAACGCGTTCTTAGGTAAGCCAGTGCAAGATGAAGAACTCATTGAGCAAGTGAACGTGTTACTTAAAAAGTAAAAACTATCTACATTGTTGTCAAGGGTAATAATGTAGATAGCAACACTTTTTTGTTATCAGATCTACCAAGTTTTACTCTCTAAAACTCCCCTAATAAGGTAAAATTTACCTTATGTCACAAACTAGTCAAACAGATATAAACAAACCCATATTCGTCCATTTGCGTTGCCATAGTGAGTACTCTATTGTCGATGGCATCGTGCGTATTGACGACTATGTAAAGCAGGCGTTGAGCGATACAATGCCTGCGTTGGCTTTAACTGACTTAAGCAATTTATTTGGGGCAATTAAGTTTTATAAAGCCGCTCGAGGCAAAGGCATTAAGCCTATTTTGGGTTGCGATATTTGGTTAGAAAATACAGTTAATCGTGACCAGCCAACGCGTCTGCTTTTGTTATGTCAGTCGCATACAGGTTATTTGCTATTATGCCAGTTAATCAGCCGTGCGTATGTGACTAATCAATACCGCGGCCGTGCAGAGTTTAAGCGCGAATGGTTTGTTGAATGTGGTACAGAGGGGCTGATTATGCTTTCTGGCGCCATTGCCGGTGACGTTGGTCAAGCCTGTGTGCAAGAAAACCTAGAATTGGCGACCAAATTGGCTAAGGATTGGGAAAGCCTCTTTCCAGAGCGCTTTTACTTAGAAGTGCAACGAACGGCTAGTACATCTGATGGTGCTTTGCAGCATCAGCAAACACATTACATTCAGCAAGTACGCTCAATCGCCAGTAGCTTGAATTTGCCAGTTGTGGCAACACACCCCATACAATTTATTACGCCCGATGATTTTAGGGCGCATGAAGCACGCACCTGCATTTCTGAAGGCTACGTGCTAGCAGACACGCGCCGCCCGAAAAACTTTAGTACAGAGCAGTATTTTAAGCCGCAAGCAGATATGGCGGCTTTGTTTGAAGATATGCCAGAAGCGTTGACCAATAGCGTTGAAATTGCCAAGCGCTGCAATTTGATGCTGACTTTGGGTAAGAATTATTTGCCTAATTTTCCAACGCCTAATAATGAAAGTCTTAATGATTTTTTGATTGCCGAAGCACGAAGAGGCTTGCTTAAACGTCTAGAAGTACTTTACCCAAATGAAGATGTGCGTGCAGCGAAAAAGCCAGATTACGATGCGCGATTAGATTTTGAAACTCAAGTCATCAATCAAATGGGTTTTGCTGGTTATTTTTTGATTGTGGCTGACTTTATTCAGTGGGCTAAAGGTAATGGCGTGCCTGTTGGCCCTGGGCGAGGCTCTGGAGCAGGTTCAGTTGTGGCTTATAGTTTAGGTGTTACTGATTTAGATCCGCTGGAATATAACTTGCTGTTTGAACGTTTTCTCAACCCAGACCGCGTTTCTATGCCCGACTTCGATATTGACTTCTGCCAAGAGGGTCGAGATCGAGTGATCGATTACGTGAAACAAAAGTACGGATTAGAGGCGGTTTCTCAAATAGCAACTTTCGGTACTATGGCTGCGAAGGCCGTGATTCGTGATGTGGGTCGCGTACTGGATTTACCTTTCCATTTTGTGGATGGTATCAGCAAGCTAATACCGATGGAGCTTGGTATTACGCTCTCAGATGCGTTGGTTAAAGAGCCGCAATTAGCCGAGAGACGTGAAACTGAAGAAGAGCTAAAAGAGCTTCTGGAACTGGCGTTGCGGCTTGAAGGATTAGTGCGTAACGTAGGTATGCACGCTGGTGGCGTGCTGATATCACCAGGTAAAATTTCCGATTTCTCTCCTGTCTATTGTCAGGCAGATGGCGCAAGTTTAGTCAGTCAGTATGATAAAGATGATGTTGAGGCAGTAGGGCTAGTTAAGTTTGACTTTTTAGGTTTACGTACGCTAACGATATTAGAGTTAGCTTTGGTCAACGCCAATAAACAGCGTACGACTGAAGGTTTAGCGTCATTATCATTCGAAACTTTGCCGCTTGATGATAAGGCGACATTTCAGCTACTGAAAACCGCCAATACTACTGCGGTGTTTCAGCTTGAGTCCAAGGGCATGAAAGACATGCTTAAACAGGCGATGCCCGATTGCTTTGAGGATATTATTGCGCTGGTGGCGTTGTATCGACCAGGTCCTATGGATTTGATTCCAGATTTCTGTCGACGCAAACACGGTAAGCAGCGTGTGGAGTACCCGCACCCACTCACAGAGCCTATCTTAAAAGAGACTTATGGTATTGCCGTTTACCAAGAGCAAGTGATGCAGATTGCGCAAGTGGTCGCGGGCTATAGTCTTGGTGGCGCCGATTTGCTTCGCCGTGCGATGGGTAAGAAAAAGCAAGAAGAAATGGATGCGCAGCGCAAAACTTTTACTGAAGGCGCGACTAAAAATAACATGACGGAACGTCAGGCAACGGAGTTGTTTGACTTGCTCGAAAAGTTTGCAGGTTATGGTTTTAATAAATCTCATGCTGCCGCCTATGCACTGGTCGCTTATCAAACGGCATATTTGAAAGCACATTATCCAGCTGCATTTTTAGCCTCAACTATGTCTGCTGATATGAATAATACGGACAGTGTGCGTATTTTTTATGAAGATTGTGCGCCCAATCAGGTGGAAATATTGTCGCCAGACGTCAATCAAAGTGAGTTTAAATTTACGCCCATTAGCAAAAACCAAGTGTTATATGGTTTAGGTGCAGTTAAAGGTACAGGCCAAGCTGCGATTGAAGTGATTTTGCAAGCACGTCGTAAAGACGGACCATTTAAAGACTTGTTCGATTTTTGTAATCGCCTAGACTTACGTAAAGTCAATCGTCGTGTGGTGGAGTCATTAATTCGTGCAGGTGCGTTTGATAAGCTATCGCCTAGTCGTAATTCGTTATTAGCAGGCGTTGCTATGGCAATGGCTGCTGCAGAACAAAACAGCGCTAATAGCAACCAAAATAGTTTGTTTGGTGAAGTTGCAGATAAAGCAGCCAATATTTTGCCTACCGTGCCAGATTGGACTGAGCAACAACGTCTGCAAGAAGAAAAAGCAGCCTTAGGATTTTATTTCAGTGGGCATCCTTATTGGGCATACCAAAAAGATTTAACTCAGTTTATTTCGACCACGCTAGCAAATTTAGCACCCAAAGAGCATCCTCAATTATTGGCAGGTATTGTGTCAGGGGTACGTATACGCATGACTGGGCGCGGCAAAATGGCTATCGTTGGCTTAGATGATGGTACTACGCGATTAGAAGTGGTAGTAGGTAGTGAGTTGCTCAATCAGCAACAAGCTTTATTAAAGGATGATCAACTCATCATCATAGAAGGCCGCGTCAGCAATGATGAGTTTTCTGGAGGCGTAAGAGTCAACGCCAGAAAGATTTTTGATCTACCAACACTGAGAAATAGCAAAGCCAGCTTTTTGAAAATAACCTGTAACGGCCAAGCAGATGCTAACAAACTAAAGACATTGCTGAAGCCTTATTGCAAAAATGGTTCTGACGAAGTGCGTGGTTGCGCGGTTAAAGTTGAGTACCACAATAAAACCAGTAAAGTGGAGTTAATGTTAGGCAACGACTGGCGAGTGGATTTGCATGATGAGCTGATTGCAGGTTTAACTGCATGGTTAAGTCGTGAAAACGTAAAAATCCTATATAATTAAACTAATGATTTTTGAGAAAAAGCTAATCGCATGAAAATAAGTTATTTAGATTTTGAGCAACCTATTGCAGAACTAGAAGCTAGAATTGAAGGTTTACAATCAGCGCATGATGACAATGATGCTTTGGATATTTCTAAAGAACTAATTGCATTAGAAAAGAAAAATAAAAAATTATCTGAAGACATTTATGGCAATTTAACTGCTTGGCAAATTTCGCAGTTGGCGCGACATCCGCAGCGCCCTTACACTTTAGACTATATCAAAGCCATATTTACAAACTTCGAAGAGCTGCACGGCGACAGAGCTTATGCGGACGACCCTGCGATTGTAGGTGGATTGGCAAGGTTTGAAGGTCAACCAGTGATGGTGATTGGCCACCAAAAAGGTCGTGATGTAAAAGAACGCCAATATCGTAACTTCGGTATGCCACGCCCAGAAGGTTATCGTAAGGCGCTACGTTTATTCCGTTTAGCTGAGAAATTCCATATTCCTATTATTACCTTGATTGATA
>JBBQLN010000015.1:0-55250 GCA_038327905.1 Burkholderiales bacterium | reverse complement strand
CTTTATGGCTAGACATATAGGCTAGCGTTAAGCTTGTAGTGAAGAATATCAACACAAAAACTGCAGTTGCGCGACTCATAAAGTTAGCTGAGCCAGATACACCAAATAAGCTGCCAGATGCGCCGCTACCAAATGAAGCGCCCATATCTGCACCTTTGCCGTGCTGCAAAAGAACTAAGGCAATTACGCCAAGTGCTGCAATCACATGAATTACTAATACTAATTTTTCCATTTTCCACCTAATGCTATTTAATTTTTACAACCAATACAGAACCCATGCCGCAATAATTTAATATGCCTTTTCAGGCTGCGACGCGGCAAATCTGTTCAAATTCTTGTGCATTTAATGAGCACTTGCCGATAAGACCACCGTCTATATCCTGCATAACGAATAATTGTACCGCATTTTGCGGGTTTACGCTGCCCCCGTAGAGGATTTTCATGCTCGCTGCACCGGTTTTATTTAGCATTGCAACTTTACTGCGAATAAACTCATGCATACTTTGCGCTTGGTCAGAAGATGCGGCTAAACCTGTGCCAATAGCCCATATTGGCTCATAAGAAACAACTGATTTCGCAAATACTGCCGCACCATAGGTGTTAATAATGGTATCTAATTGCTTACCCACAACCATTTGCATCACACCAGCTTCGCGCTCAATCAAGGTTTCACCAACGCATAAGATTGGCGTTAATCCATGCGCTTGTGCTTGCACAAATTTAGTGGCCACATTCTCATCGGACTCGCAATAAGCCGTTGCACGCTCCGAGTGGCCAATAATTACATAACTTGCGCCGAAGTCTTTAAGCATTGCTGCGCTTACCTCACCTGTATAAGCACCAACAGCATCTTTACTGAGGTTTTGCGCGCCCCAAGCAATGGAGGTATTTTGCAAAAGGGATTGCGCTTGCGCAAGATAAGGGTAAGGTACACACACCACTATATCGGTATTTTTAAGGGAGGTGAGGCGCTCAATATAAGCCTGTAAAAGCGTTTTATTGGCTGCCAGGTTGCCATGCATTTTCCAATTGGCAACGACTAATTTTTTACCCATGCTAGCCTTAGTTGATTTGTATTTTATATTTGCGGGTGCAATTTTACATTTTTAATTGTGGATAGTCATTGTTTAGCCGATTTTAGTTCAACTATTTTTAGTTCAGCTAATTCTAATTTAGCTAAGTTTAGGTAGGACTAGCTAGGCTTTGATTGAGTTGACTTAACTGATTAATGACATTACGCACTTCAACCGAAACTTCAGAAGCAGTTAGACCTGCAGGACCTATGCCTTTAGCCACTAAGTTATCAGCCGCCGCACCATGTACATAAACACCAAGTTTAGCTGCTTCAAATGCGCTCATACCCTGAGCAAGTAAGCTACCGACAATACCGCTAAGCACATCGCCTGTACCCCCACTTGCGAGGCCAACATTGCCAGTGGGATTCTCAAAGTAACTGCCTTCATAATGCGCGATAATACTACTTGCGCCTTTTAATACACAAGTTGCGTGCAATGCACTTGCTAACTTAAGTGCACTTTCAACACGGTTTTGCAGAATCGTCTCATTATCAACTACTAGCAGTCTCGCCGCCTCCCCAGCATGCGGCGTAATCACCGTATCACTGCGACGGTTTTTGCAAATTGCAGCTAAATGTGGATGCTTTGCAATTAAATTTAGCGCATCTGCATCTATCAGCACAAGCACATTTTGACTTAGCCAAAACTCTAACAATTCTATTGCAACTTGCGATTGACCAAGCCCAGGACCAATTACAACAGAATCTAATTGCGCTAACTTGCTTAAATCAGCAGGTGAGCGAAACATTACTTCAGGATACAAAACGTCAACACATGGAGCATCATCTGATAAGCATGCCGCATAAACGCGTCCCGCACCACTTAGCAAAGCCGCCCTTGCCGAGAGTAAAATAGCGCCTATCATACTTGCATCGCCACCAATTATCGCAACACTGCCGAACACGCCTTTATGTGCATCATTTTTACGCACAGGTATAGAGTTTAGAAGCATACTTTGGACTAGCAAATGAGAGTTGGGCAGCATAGTTTTAATGATGGATCATCCTAAATAGTTAAGTTCTGTTAACAATAAATCTTAAGTTTAATTGCACTTTTTGCGACCCGTTATAGCTATTGGTTTGTAACTGATAGGCTGCTTGAATCAACCTTGGTAAGAACTCGGCCTGATTAAAGTAAATCGCATCGATGACACTTGCACTTTTTTTCAAGCTAAGTTTAAGGTGTTTCTCACCCAACAAACGCTGATTTAGCACTTCAAACTCATCATAAAACAACGGTGGTGCGAAACCCTGCCCCCACACTTGATTTTCCAATGCTTGTGCAGTGGCGAATGTCATCTCACTTTTACTCAAACTGCCATCTACCTCAAGAACCGACTCTAAATCAGCTTCGGTAACTAAACTTTTTACTACCGCTTCAAAGCTTTGATTAAACAATTCAAAATCAGCCTGCTTAATAGTGAGACCAGCAGCCATAGCATGCCCGCCAAACTTTAAAATTAAATCTGGCTGATGTTTACTGAGCAGATCAAGCGCATCACGTAAATGTAAGCTCGCAATGGAGCGGCCAGAACCTTTAAGCAGACCATCGCCAGCACTAGCAAAAGCAATCACCGGACGGTGATAGCGCTCTTTAATGCGTGAGGCCAAGATACCAATAACACCTTGATGCCAATCTTCTTGGTAAATGCTGATGGCAAATTGATTTGCGACATCAATATCGTCCAGTGATAAATTAGCGCCATCTTGCATGCCAGCTTCTATGCTGCGACGTTGCACGTTTAAATCTTGCAAACGCTGGGCAATGGTGGTCGCTTCAAGCTCAGATTCAGCAAGTAAGCATTGTATGCCCAAGGTCATATCATCCAGCCTGCCAGCCGCATTTAAGCGAGGTCCTACATAAAAGCCTAAATCTTGTGCATTGGTACTTTGTGGCTGACGCCCTGCCACTCTTAATAATGCCAATATCCCTTTTGAACAAGCCCCAGCACGGATTCTACGCAAACCTTGTTCAACTAGAATACGATTATTGTCATCAAGCTTAACTAAATCTGCCACCGTACCTAATGCGACTAAGTCGAGTAGTTCGGTTAAATTTGGCTCTGCCTTTTCTGTAAAAAGACCACGCTCACGCATTTCTGCACGTAAACCAAGTAAGCAATAAAACATCACGCCTACGCCTGCCAGATTTTTACTTGTGAAACTACAACCATATTGATTAGGGTTAATAATACAAGCGGCGTCTGGCGTGACTTGTCCTGGTAAATGATGGTCGGTAATCAACACTTGTATGCCAAGTGCATTTGCTGCAGCGACACCATCGACACTGGCAATGCCGTTATCTACGGTAATAATGACGTCAGGACTTTGTGCGGCGGCTAAAGCTACAATTTCTGGCGTTAAGCCATAACCGTATTCAAAACGATTCGGTACTAAAAAACCAACGTTTGCCCCGAAGGCACGCAAACCTTTAACCGCAACAGCTGTAGCCGTTGCGCCATCGGCATCATAGTCACCAATCACCAGTAATTTTTTATTGGTTAGTATCGCATCAGCCAGTAACTTTGCCATTGCTGGATTATTAGTTAGGGTATTAGGTGGAATTAAATTCGCTAAATTAACGCTGAGTTGATTCGCTTCAGTCACGCCGCGCGCAGCCAATAAGCGCGCCATAAGTGCGGTTTGCCCAGATGCTTGCAAGGTTTGCTGCGCTTGAGTGGGAATATTGCGTTGTACAATTTTGGTCATGTTAGAGCAATCATTCTAGGTAATGACTTATAGCTTGAGCTTTGCGCCAAAATTTATAAGCATCAAGCGGCTTAATCACTGCAACTAAGGTCTTTTCATAAAAACCTAAATTTAAAGTGATTTGCTCAATTTGTTTGTTTTTTAATCCCGAAAATAAAGGTTCAAACCAAACGGAATCTACTTGGCTATTGAGCGGCAATTGCAGGCGCACATGCTGAGATTTTTTTTGCAAAACTTCATCTAAATTCTTTGGTGCGTTTTGATTGGGTATCTTGGCCCACTGAGCTAAACCTTGATTTAGCACATCATCAGTAAGTGACAAATCAACATCGTAAGGCAAGCTTTTAAATGAAGGCATAACACCACCACCTGATAGCCAAATACTATTGACAGCGAGCTCTCGATTTATTTCACGCATCGCATTGGCTGGATGCTCATGCAGCAGCATTTGTACTTCATTGAGTATAGATTTCCATTTGGCAGAATCTACTCCTTGTGGCATAAAGTGATGCACGTTTTTATCCATTGCAACACTGGGCAAGGAAGTGGTCATTTGCATAACTTTATCCGCACGTAAATACCACGCCCCTGATTGTCCAATATAAAAAACCAAGCCATCTTGTACAAAATGTTGATTTAAACTGGCAATCATAAGCATTGAGTGTTCTGGCGCTACAAGCAAAGGTGCGGGTTCGCTTAAACTAAAACAGTCACGCTGCATTTCAAAGTGTACAGGTTCAGCGCGCAGCCAATAGGCATTATCAACAGCCAAGCCGTCTGCTGCAGCGCTAATTGCAGCAATAGGAAAGTCGCCGTCTTCAGTTAAACCAAATTGCTGACAAAGCATCGCTTCCAGCGCAATCTCTACTTGCAACACTTTACCTTTAGCCAGCAAACGCGATAACGCGCTTCCGCTTTCTAGTCCAGCGAGTTCATGGTTTAAAACGCAATCTACTGTTAATTTCACGTGATGCCAGTGGGTTAAAAAATATGACTAGATTTTACTTGGATGCTAGCCGACATGGAAACATTAGCTAGCTAATTTTGAAAATAAAAAAACCAGCAGCCTTTTTGGGGCTACTGGTTTTAATGCTTCTTAGCTTGATGAGCTAAATGTTTAAAGTTTTTTTAGTAGTAACGATGCTCATCTCGATCATCATGACGGTCATCATCACGACGATTATCCCAACCTCGATGCTTACCGTGTCCGCGACGACCATGATCGTCATCATCCCAACCAGCATTACCATAAACCACTGGCTCTACATAATTAACTTGTGAGACTACACGGCTACGTGGCTCTATCGCAACATTTACGTCAATATAACGGCCTGGTTGATCATTGGTCACAGTTGTATAAGTCCTACCGTTATATTCATAAGTCACTAAATAGCCTGTAGTAACACTTTGCCAATTATCTACTTGGTAGCAACTTTGTACTGGCACGCTGCGAGTACCGCCATAACCACGTTGATTATTCGCGATACTGTTACCTGCAATGGCACCTACACCAGCACCCACCGCAGCGGCCGCAACACGACCATTACCACGACCCACAGTATTACCCAGCAAACCACCTGCAATACCACCGATGATGGCACCAGCCATAGAATTATTACCACCATTGCTATAGCTTTGTTGTTGATATTCTGTACGGCATTCTTGGCGCGGCACATTCACACGCTCCATTTGAGGTGTTGATGAAAGCACGCGGGCTGTATCGCTATATTGATCACTTGCCATTGCTGGCGCTGCAAACACTGCAGTCAGTAAAGCTGGCACTAACATTTTCACTCGCATATTTTTTACAAAACTCATTTTATTTCTCCTTTTTGCCTAGCTCACTTTTATGATTAAAGTTAAGTTACTAGACCTTAGTTACGCCTAATTAGCGCGATAGATTGAATTTTAAAATTTGCACTTTTACACTCAATCTCTGCGATTTATTCTGCAGATGCTGAGTTAACGCATTTATTTTCAGTTTGGACTACAATCAGTTGTTACGGATTTGTAACTCATGATTTTCATGAGAGAAACTAATTGGCCAAATGGCAGTCATATCAGCAGTTATTTATCGTTGTGTGACATTAGTTACAAAGTATTAGCAATCTAGTGTGAATAATGCAAATAACTGCTTAATAATAAAGCAGAAAATTGGAGATTTATCATGAGTATATTCAAGCAATTATTAATAGTGATTGGCATATCACTCTGCAGCCACAGCTTCGCTGCAGAGTTTAATAACCAATGTACCAATGGTTTGTCACAAGGCATTTCATTCACGACAAATTGTGAAATAAAAGAAATGTATAACGGCAAAACCTATTGCTTCAGTAGCGAGAGTGCCAAAGCGGCCTTCTTAGCCGATCCAAAATCAGTCATCGATAAAGCGAGTGCTTTTTATGCCAAAACTAGCAATAAAGATGTCGAACCTGAGCGTGAGAAAATAAGCCAAGCCGATGCAGTTAAACAAATTAATAGTAAAACTTGTGATTTAAGCAACAAAGATGCAGGTTATTTAGAGTTCGATAAAATGGATTTAAGTCATTGTAAAATGGTGAACACTAGCTTTTTTGGCGCCTATTTACGTGGTGCTAATTTAAGCGGTGCGAATATGCAAAAAAGCTATTTAAACCTTGCTAGACTTGAAGATGCCAACTTAAGCGGCGCAGATTTAACAGACGCAACCATCTTTCAAGCAATCTTCGATAAAACTAATTTTCAAGGTGCAAACCTAACCAATGCACGCATGATAGGTACGCTAGGCAATGTGAACATGAGTAATGCTATCGTGATTAAAGGACGCTTCGGTTTAGACATTGGCAATCAACCGATGGGGGCAATGCGTTTTGATGCCATTGGCGGTAAGTTTTCTCACACTAATTTTGAGGGTGCAGATATCAATCGTTCCAACTTCAGATTTGCCGACTTTAGGGGCGCAAACCTTCGTAATACTGACCTATTCCGCGCTGACTTTAGTAAAGCTGATTTAACTGGCGCCGATATTACAGGTGCAAAATTTGGTGAGGCAATATTAGATGAAACGATTATGACCAATGTGAAAGGTTTAGAAGCCATTAAAGGCTACGAAGAGTCAAAAGGAAAATGTATAGATTGCACAATTGCAGCTGTACAACCATAATTTAAGGCTGATACATTACAGAAAGTAAGTGCTATTGATTTGATGACCGCAGAGAACCTAGCTTTAAAAGTCTGCAATAATCGTGGTGCAAGTTTCTAAATATGCCAGACTAAACTCAAACTGGCGGTGGGATTCAGCTACCACTCGCCAGCTGAGTTACTTTTAAGACTGAGTTAAAGCCGCTCTAATTTCGACAAGGCTAATTGGATTATAAAAATCACCATTTTCATAAATCACGCGCAACTCACCTAAAGCTTCCTGTTCGGAAGATTGACGGTCATACAAGACAAAGTTACCCTCTTGATATTCCACACGCAATAAGCCTTTAGCAGATTTCTTAGTACCGCTGTCCGTGATTGGATTTTTGACAATTTCTACAGGCTTACCACCCACCACCCCATAGGTTGCCTTCATAGCAAAGCCCAAAGTATCACGTGTTATGAATTGGTAAGTGTATGAACCAATGCCAAACACCACATTATCTGAGGCAAAGCCTTTAGCTTCTAATCTGCGCAAAATGTCATCTGCACGCTGAGGTGTAATAGAATCACCATAAATCAAACCAACGCGCTGATTCAGGGTTTTGTAGCCTTGTTCATTAATGGTGCCGCCGAAAATATTCCATAACACGTCTATCGCACCCAACTCTGCTGGCGTTGGGTTTTCAGATTGTAAGTGTTCGCTACCACAGATAATTTCAACTGGATCGCCACTATCTGGGCGAAATACCACCTTAGCAAAGCCCATCGAATCTGGCTGCCTGTCTAAAATCGTATCTTTTAACTCACGCGCATAGACTGAAATTACTTTCCAGAAGTCCCAAGAGTCAGACACCACAGAGACAATGCCAGTTGGGTATAAATCTTGAATCAACCTGCGTATGGTTTCTTTCTCATCCGTTTCACCGTTGATACACATCACGCTATGTTCAGAGGCTGGTACTGATGCCGCAACGAAAGTATTTTTAGCCTCGTAGAAATACTCTAAATAGTCTACAGCACTTAATGTATCAGTACCTTTAAACGAAGTTAAGTGCCCTGCGCCAGCTTTGGCAGAATCTACCGAGCCTGACATACCGCGCATCGAAAAGTCATGGCCTTGAAAGTCAATAAAGTCTTTATTGCCGCCTGTTTTATTGGTATAACGAGTGATAATTTTTCTATAAATATCCGCAATAGTTGCTGTGGTAGTTGGCTTCCAAGATTCTGCAGATAAGTATGATTCTAAGTAATTAGTTAACCAGTAAAACTCAGGTTTAGTGTTGATAATGGTGAATACTGGCACACCGATATTCACGCGCGAACCTTCTTTTAACGCCTTAATTTTAATTGGCAAGTAACCTAATTTATGTAATGCCGCGATAGAACTGATATCGACAGGATAATCCCCAATAAATGGCGCAGTTCTGGTTTTAAAGTCAGCAAGCACCTCTTCAATTGGCATGTCAAAGAAGCCCTCCTTCCACTCTTCATGCATTTGCTTAATCACACCTTGAATACCGAAAAACACGATTTTATTGGTTTTGTATTGCGCTGGAATATTTAAGTGCGCATTGCTGCGTGGCGTAAAATTTGAGTAGATATACTCTGTACCTTCTGGGTACATACGTGCATGGGCTAATTTGTAGCTATCTGTAGTCGTGATTGGTTTTGTTTTAAATGTCATTTTTGTTCTCCTTATCCATTTCTTGTAATTCATATCCAGCTGTATTTTTTATCAAACTTTGTGTGCTATAAAACTGTTTGATACCTGCATTTATCATGCCTTCGTAACCTTTACTGAAAATTCCGTGAGTCACATACAAGGCAATTTCACAGTGATATTTTTCATGTAAAAACAAAGCAGCGTTGTTGAAAGTAGCCCCTCCATCACAGATGTCATCAATAATTAACATTCGGTACTGTTGCTGCTTTTGATTGGCAATTAATACTGATGATGTTTTTTGCTCATCCAATGTCAACGATGTAATGGCACCAGTGGCTTGGTCACGTACTTTATCCAACACTAATACTGCAACATCTCTAGGCTCAATTTGGCTATGGTAACGCTCATAAGCGCCAGCATCTGGAAACACTAAAACATCTGGTTTAAATTCTAAAATCGCTTTGTTGATATAAGGCTTGGCTGAATAAGACTTGATTGCCGCATGTTCGCTATGCACATCCAACGTAGTTAACTTGCCAACGCTATCAGTCAATAAGCTTTTTAGAAATACACTCTTAGCGAAAGTTGTAGTGTTTGAAACACCTTTGTCTTGTCGCGCGTAGGGCAAATAAGGAATATATAACTCATCAATGGCAATATCAGCGGAAACTAGAAGCGCGATTAATTGATTGACCCAAATTAGCTCAGCTTCTTTCTCAAAATCCCAAACAATTTTTACCGAGCCGCTTTTATATCCATCTAAATCTAACTTCCATATTTGGCTAGTGCCATCAGGGAACATAGTAGGCACTACTTTTTGTGCGCCATTTTGATTAACTTTGTTTTTATTAATTATGGTGATCATTTTACTACTCCTAACTTGGCACTTCGCATCATACAGAACTAACTTACATTCACTTAGTTGCTCTAAACAACTAAGTTAGTTGCACTATACAACTAAGTGATTTACAATGTCAACACTAAATTAAAAATATTCTTGATATGACAAAAATTTCAGCATCATTAGCTTTTGAAAAACCACTTACCTCGGTTGATGTCGTGGTGTTTAGTCTGCTTGAAAACAAACTTAAAGTGTTGCTCATCAAGCGTAACTATAATGAAAGCGAGCCTTACCCAAACCAGTGGGCACTTGTAGGTGGCTTTGTCGATGTAGCTAAAGATGAAAATTTAGAAGCCACTGCAAAACGAAAACTACTAGAAAAAACTGGCGTTAAAGCCGCCTATTTAGAGCAGTTAGCCAGTTGGGGAAGCGCGAATAGAGATCCGCGCGGCTGGTCTGCAACGCACGTCTATTTTTCCATACTCGCTATTGATGACGTGCAAATGCCAAAGAATGGTGCCAACACCAACGATGCGCAATGGTTTGATGTGATAGAGAGCGGTGTGCTAACTACGTTGGCATTCGACCATGCTGATATACTCGCAACAGCTATTGATAGGCTGCGCAGCAAAGTGGAATATACATCATTACCCGCATTTTTAATGCCAGAATTATTCACACTTAAAGAATTGCAAAATGCCTACGAGGCTGTACTAGCAAGGCCACTGGAAAAAAGTTCGTTTCGCACACGTATGCTATCAACAGATTTATTAGAAGCGACACCAAACTACAAAGAAGCTGCTAATCGCCCTGCTCAACTCTACCGCCTAAAATCAAAAATAGATGCAGTTTTTTTTCAGAGAACCTTTAATCCAACTAAATAACACTGTCCAATTCAGCCCACGTAGCAGCTTAATGCCGACGATAGTTCAACGCAATGCGTTATTTATCAACGTAAATCAGTAATTAGCTAAAGTTAAAAAATAAATATATGCCATATAAATCATTAAGTTAATGACATTTAATACCGCTTAATATTTGGCGTGAATCTTGCAACAATGTTCTTAACCATATTTAGTTGCAAGCTCATGATTAAGCATTATCAATTCAAAGGTAGCTCAGGATTCACCCTAATAGAGATCTCTGTCGTCTTAATTATTGTGTCCTTATTATTAGGCGGCATCCTAAAAGGTCAGCAACTCATTAATATTGCCAAAGAGAAGCAGCTAGAGAGCGACTTCACCAATATTCCGCAGATGATTTATAGCTACCAAGATAAATTCAAAGCACTTCCTGGTGATGATAGGAACGCTAGCAGTCGCTTCTCGTACATGAGCACTACAATTCAAAACGGTAATGGTGATAGTCAAATTACCGGAAACTGGTTTGAATTTAATCCAGCAGATGAAAGCTCAATCATTTGGCAACATTTGCGGCTTGCTGGATTAATGGGTGGTGAGACTGATATGTCATCACCCGATTACTTTCCCAAAAATGCTTTAGGTAAAGCCATTGAAGTTCATAGCATGCAAAGCAATGCAAGCAAATCTCCAATATTGGATGGACAGAATAATGCATTAAAAGGCTCATACTTAATTTGTTCTCGTGGAATTTCAGGTGAAGTGGCCTTGTCGCTAGACATTCACTTAGATGATGGAAATCCTAGTAGTGGCAGTGTACTTGTCACAGAAGATAATCGCACATTGACAGCGGCAACCTCAGCCACAATAGGAACCAATACAGCATCAGACATCTCAGGTGATAACCTATATACGGTGTGCATGGGAGTTTGAAGTAAACTAATCAACCCGTCGCCCACCATCAAACCAGTCCGCTAGAGCGCAATAATTGAGAGGCATTGCGCCGTATGTGAGTTAACTTTGTTGTAATGTGCTTTGTTTATTAATACCCTGCTTAAGTTTATAGCCTAAAATAAAAAATAGATCCTATACTTTTACAGAGAACCTTTAACTAAATTAAATCAATGAAAAATTAGTTATTGCATAGTAATAAATGCGCGACAATTGAAATATATTACACTGATGACATGCTAAATAAACAGCTCAAAATTAGAATCACAAATGATAGCTCAGTCGTCATGGGACCGGGTAAAGCTGAGTTATTGGAAGCTATTGACGCTTGCGGCTCAATCTCATCCGCCGCCAAACAGATGCACATGTCATATCGCAGAGCTTGGGAACTGGTAGATGTCATGAATAAATCTTTTAACCAACCTCTTGTAAGCAGCTCACCTGGTGGACATCACGGTGGTGGCGCTCAACTCACAGAGTTTGGTCGTTTTATTCTCAGAAACTATAGAAATATTGTTATTAAGGCGTATAGCGCAGTCGAAGTTGAACTGAACCACATCCTCAGTAATTTGAAAGAGTTAGAATAAACATAAGCTGAAATTATTTTTTCAAATTGAGGTTTTGCGTTAGCAATCGCTATTCCTGTTTGAATATAACGATAGTTATGATTAAATGTGAATAACAAATACTTGCGTCTAAAACAATAAGTGATTAATAAAATAAATTTACATAAAAGACAACCTAACAAAGCAATAAAATAAGGGGTAACTATGCGAAAAAATCATCACTTTTCAACATCACTACTTTTTATAGCAATTACAACCGCATTTCCAACCTCACTGCTTGCGCAAGATGATGCCGCATCGCGTATTAAAGATTTAGAGCTAAAAGTACAGCGCTTGATTGATCAACGCGCCGAGCAAGATAAGCAAATAGAAGTCTTATCCAAAGAGCTTGTTGGCATCAGCAACCAAGTAAACCAATCAAAAATTGTCAAATCTGAAGAAAAAGGCACTAGCAAAGGCAACCCAGTCTATGCAAACTTCAAAGAAGGGATTAAGTTTGAAGATGGCACTGGCAATTGGTACTTACAGTTTAATGGACGAGTTCAGGCAGACTATCGCGCATTCAGTGGTGATGAAGGCAACCCTGATACTTGGAGCATTCGCCGTGCGAGGTTTAATACACAGTTAGGCTTTTATCAAAACTACTTACTTCGTTTAGAAATTGACCACTCAGCCGCCAGTACGCGCCTTGTAAATGGCTACATAGAAGCCAATTGGTGGCCGCAAGCTAAGTTTCGTGTTGGGCAGTTTAAAACATTCAAAAGCTTAGAAAACTCCACAACCGATACTTATTCAGATTTTCTTGAACGTTCGCTGGCCTACAACACCTTTAGCGATGATATTTATGAGCGAGGTGCCATGGTTTATGGCTCGCCATTTAAAGGCAGCACTTATGCTTTCGCTGTGACAAACGGCACAGGTCAAGGTAATGATGAGGTACTTGGTACAAACCAAAGTAAAGATGGTAAGGATGTAACCCTACGAGCAACCATCAACCCAGCGCAGTGGGCAGGATGGGAAAAGGGTGTGACGCATATTGGTGGTTGGTATAACCATGGAATTCAAGCCACAGCAAGCGCATCTACAAGCCAAACAGAAGCGCGCGGTATTAACTTTTTTGCACCAGCAGCTTTTACTGGAGATAGCGTGGATAGAACACGCTATGGCGTTGAAGCGTCTTTAGCACAAGGCCCAGTGAAGTTTCAAGGGGAATATGATGTTTCTAATTATCAAGGCACAACCAATACGGGGCCAACAGCCACCAGAGCTTATGATAAAGATGTAAAGGCTTGGTATGCAGAAGTCATGTGGTTAGCCACAGGTGAAAACTACGCTGATAGCTATAAAGATGGTCAGTTTGGTCGAATATTACCTACAAGTAACTTTGAACTTAATAAAACCGGATGGGGTGCTTTAGAGCTAGGTTTGAGATATAGCAAGTTTGACGCAAGTGACTTCCCTATTGTTGCTTCAGGGGCATGCTCTGCACCTAATACGGTTCAAACCTTTGGAAATGGCACAATTAGTCCAGCAGGAACGTGTACTGCAAGCGTATTTAAGGCATCAAGCGGAATCGTGCTGGGCACAAATGAAGCTGACGAATGGATACTTGGTGCCAAATGGATACTCAACCCATACACACGCATCATGATGAATTACGTACATACCAAGTTTGATACGAACATCAACGTGAATGGCAAACTTAATGACAAAGAGGATGCACTGACTATGCGCGCTCAGTTAGATTTCTAAGTACACCTCAAGTCCAAAGTTATCATTCATCAATTAACAGGTAAAAATAATGATTAAAAATAGTGTTATCAAGCTAATATTCAGCGCGGTATTAATGTTGATTAGCATAGTGTCAAATGCTCAAGATAAAGTTACCATATTTGCCGCAGCCAGCCTAACCAACGCCATCAGTGACATCGCCACGCAATATGAAAAAGAACAAGCGGTGCAAATTCAAACTTCATTTGCTTCATCTTCAACATTAGCTAAGCAAATTGAAAAAGGCGCACCTGCGGATATTTTTATCTCAGCAGATACTAAGTGGATGAATTATCTGCAAGATAAAGCCTTGCTTAAAGTCGATAGCCGAGTGAACTTATTGGGCAATCAATTAGTATTGATTGCCCCAAAAAATAGAGCTTTTAAGGTAGATATGGTCAAAGATTTTGATATTGCAAGCGCATTTAGTGGGAAGTTATGTACAGGCCAAATAGACTCCGTGCCTGCAGGTATCTACGCCAAACAATCACTCATGAGTCTTAACTGGTGGGATGCCATTAAAATGCGTATTGTTGGCACGCAAGATGTGCGGGCTGCGCTAATATTTGTTGAACGCGGTGAGTGTGATGCAGGTATCGTTTACGCCACTGACGCTAAAGTCTCCAATAAAGTTGAAGTGTTATCGACCTTTCCTGAAACTAGTCATGAGTCAATTGTGTATCCTTTAGCATTGGTAAAGACTGCAAACGCAGCAGCTACAAGCTTTTATGATTATTTAAAATCCGAAAAAGCAAAAGTAATTTTCAGACAATATGGCTTTACGACCAAACAACCTTAATTACTTTTATATGCGTTTATTAACACCATGCTAGAAATATTGCGATTCACGCCCACTGAGCTAAGTACGCTCGTGCTATCTTTAAAAGTAGCGTCATTTTGCGTGGTATTGAGTCTTGTACCTGCCATTATGGTCGCTTGGGTGCTTGCAAGAAAGTCATTTTTTGGAAAATCTCTACTCGATAGCCTAGTGCATTTACCCTTAGTATTACCACCTGTTGTGCCTGGTTTTATGCTTCTACTATTATTAGGCAACCAAGGCTTAATTGGTAAATACTTGCACAGTATGTTTGGCTTTAGCTTAGCATTTACTTGGATGGGCGCAGTAGTCGCTTCGGCCGTGATGGCTTTTCCATTAATGGTGCGCTCAACACGCTTAGCCATTTCGCAAGTGGACAAAGGCCTAGAGATTGCGGCACAATCTTTAGGTGCAAATCCCCTAAAAGTATTTTTTACCATTACCTTGCCGCTGGCAATGCCAGGCATTATTACGGGCTTAATTTTAGGGTTTAGTCGCAGCTTAGGCGAGTTTGGCGCAACCATTACCTTTGTCGGCAATATTGAACATGAAACACGCACGCTGCCATTGGCTATTTACAGTTACACACAGATTCCTGATGGCGATTTACCTGCGCTGCGTTTGGTGATATTGAGCATGGCGCTAGCGCTTGGTGCATTGATGATCAGCGATAGACTAGAACGCAAAGCCAATCAGAATATTGGCCGTCATCATGATTAAGATTCAAGCGCGTCTTAAACGTAAGCACTTTGAGTTAGATGCCTCGCTACAACTAAACCAGCGTGTAACGGCTATATACGGCCCTTCTGGCGCAGGTAAAAGCACATTATTAAGCATTATTGCCGGTATTACGAAACCTGATAGCGGTCGCATTATGATTGATGGTGACTGTTTATATGATAGCGAGCTACGCATCAACAAGCCGATACACGAGCGTAAAATTGGCTTAGTATTTCAAGATGGGCGCTTATTTCCGCATCTGACTGTCGAAGGTAACTTAAGCTACGCCTTAAATTTTACCCCTGTGGAAAACCAGCAGTTTCAATTGAAAGAAATAGTCGACTTATTAGAAATTAGACACTTATTAAAACAGAAACCCCATCAACTTTCTGGCGGGGAGAAACAACGTGTAGCCTTAGGTCGCGCCCTACTTAGCTCTCCCAGATTGTTAATGCTAGATGAGCCGCTAGCCTCTTTAGATGATAGACTTAAAAAACAAATACTACCGTTTTTAAAGTTAGTATCCAATGAAATTAACATCCCCATGATTTACATTAGCCACTCAAAAGAAGAAATCATGCAAATTACTGATAATTTAATTGATATTCAACTAGGCAAAGTGAGTTATAAAGCAGCTTAAAGTTAGCTTAATCATCACCCACAGTTAAAGTCCAAACGCAGTGCATATGGTCGGGTAATACCACCCGCAACGCGGCTACGTCGAAAATCAGGCATGGAATTTTAGGGGGCGGATGAGCATAGCGCTATCCGCCGTATGTGGTCTAAATAAACGTTGTGGCATATTGTAAGACTTTCATTCGGCGGATAACGCTACGCTCATCCGCCCTACGCTTGCTATAAGAATAAAATAAAAATTTAAACCTGTCTGGGAAAATATATTATGAATGAATTGCAAATCAATGAAAAAAATAATTTTTAAGTATTGGTTCATCAATCTTTTAATATGTATTGTTCTGTACTTTTCATATACGCTTGTTTATCAGCTAACTACTTTAAATATACAGGATGGGCATTGGAGTATTTCAGACGTTCTGGATCTTTTTTTATACATACTTTATTCAGCGGTTTATATACAAGGAATTGTTTTATGTTCCTTGCCAATTTTTTTAAATATAATAGAAAGAATTAGAAATAATTATTTTTATTCACTCTTGTCTTTTATAGGCATACCTTCAATTTGTGTTATTGTTTTTGTTGTTATTATTTTTAAAGACAAGTTATATCAAAATTATAATCATGTTTTATTTTTTGTAGCCTTTTCTATTATTTATTTATTTTTAACAGCGTTAGAGTTTTTAATATTTCGAAAGAGGCTGGCAAATGAACAGTATGTGGTCTAAATAAGCGTTGCGGCAGATTGGAAGGCTTTCATTCGGCGGATAACGCTTCGCTCATCCGCCCTACGCTTGCTAAGCCCGCGTAGGTTGGGCTGCACTTGGCAAGCCCAACATGTTTGTTGTTGTTTGTGTCATGGTTCTACTTTCTCTTCATTATGATTGCTTGCTGTATTTTCAATTGCAGCCTCTTTCCCCAACAACACCGCCTCATCCACCATCAATCCCTTCGGTATCTGATGCGTAATAAACAGAATAGTCACTTTGCCTTTAAGCCATGCGCGACGATAGTCCATAATGTTTAAGTTATGAGGGTTTTCATGCGGCGTACCACAAGCGGATACGCCCTTGTTTGCTTAGTCATCACCTTCCACGACTAAATCTGGAATATGGTTAAAAGCAATGCGCATAGGTGCATCTTTTAATGCATCGTGCGCGCCACCAAAATAAATCGTATTTTTACCAAACTTTAGATTCAAATTATCAATGGCTTTATTAAGCTTTTTCTCATTTTCTAATGGCTCAATTTGAAACAAATCACGCGCCACTTCATCGGCCGTCACTAAGCCAGAAAACGACACACCTACGGCATAAGGCTCAACATTTGTTTGTGGGTAATGTTGCAAAAACGTTTCTAGTGCTTCTATCAAGCGCAAGGTGTTATCGGTTGGTGAAATCGCGCTTTCCAAACCCCAGCTAGGTTGATTGCGAAATTTCACCTTTACGCTGATTCTTGAAGCAAGTAAATCATAGCTTCGCATGCGCATACAAGCTTTTTGTAGCAATCGATGCAACACGGATTTAACACCCGCCAAATTGCGCTGCTCTGGTGGCATCACGTGAGAATGCCCTAAACTACTACGCGCATTTTTAAGGTAATGAGGCTCTAAACCGCGCAACTTATCATACATGCGTTCACCTTCAATACTGCCCCAAGCCGATTGTAGTTGCTGGCGATTGGCAGCATACAATTGTTCTACTGTAGTAATTTTAAAGCGATTCAGTCGCGCTTCCATTTGCTTGCCTATGCCATTTAAAGCGCGCAACTTTAAGCTATATAAGCGCTGTGGCAACTCATGCGATTGAATCATCACACAACCATCTGGCTTTTGCATATTGGAGGCAGTTTTTGCTAGAAATGTATTAGGGGCGATGCCAATTGAACAGCGGATATAATCAAACTGTTTAGCAATCGCACGCTTAATTTTAGCCGCCAGCTTGAGTGCATTTTCAGGTAGTTGCTGGCTACCCGTCAGCATACAAACCATTTCGTCTATCGACAGCACTTTTTCTACATGTGTGCAGCTTTCCACGATTTCTATTAGTTTGTGGTGAAACGCCACATAAACTGCAGGCCGCGCCTCAACAAAAATCATATCAGCACATAACTTTCGCGCATCTCTCACTTGTGTGCCAGTTTTAATGCCAAAGGCTTTCGCTTCATAACTCGCTGCGATACAGCAAGTAGTTTCTGCCATAACAGCCAGCACGCCCACTGGCTTGCCACGCAGCTCAGGCACGAGCTGCTGCTCTACTGAAGCAAAGTAAGAATTAAAATCAACATAGAGTGCGTTTAAACTCACTAAAAAACTTTCAACTCAAACAATGTGTAATTTTTAACTATTGAAAAAACTATTGAAAATCTTGACCAAAAATAGAAGCATTACTATCTGTTTTTTCTAAACGTGCTTTATCTAATTTATCCTTTAGTTGTTCCGCATTTTGTACAAACTCATCTGCTGGTTGATTCTGACTTTGACGTAACTCTGGTGGAAATAAATACGACATATAAAGCTCGTCAGCCAAGCTACCACTGCGCTGATAATTGCTCAGTAAAACCAGCCCTGAACCAACGATAGCCAGCATCGCGGCTATTCCGATAAAGCGTTTAGGATGCTGATAACTAATCGTTGTAAGATGAAAAAATACCATCGTTGCAACAATCAGCACTGTGGCATGATTGGCATAGGCCGTCATAAACTCCAGTGAAAATGTGTAAGCAATTAACCCGCTAATCACTTTCCACACATCAATCATGACCAATGCACAAGATACAATAAACAAGTGTCGACCGAACCTAGTATTGCCACTGATGACACGATTGGCAAATGCCCAACAACCGCTCCACAGCATCACTAAGGCAAACACTGCCGCAAGCGCGAACAAATAACTGGCCATTGAGAATTTATCTGTACTAGCCAACCATATACTTAATAAGCTAGAAATTGCTAGCATCAGCAAGCCGATTATCGCAGGTACAATGCCGTCAAACGCTAAGCCTGTATTGTTAATCGTTGGATTATCCGCAATGTATCCAGCACTGCGGATACGCAGATGCGTACCTCCCAATTTAACCACGTGATTTGCATCAACAGTCAGTGCTGAAACACGCTTACCTTGATACACCAGCCCTTGCTGACTACCTAACTCGCGCATCCTCAAATTTCCAGCTTCATTAATGTCGATGCTGGCATGATAGTTAGCGACGCTTGTGTCATCTAAAATCAAATCATTGGCATAGCCACTCCCAATGCTAATGGGCAACTGTTCAAAACGATAGCGCGTTTTCACTTCATCATGACGCCCTAACAATTCTACAAAATAAGGCGCGATTACTTGCATTTGATCTTTCATCATGGTTTTACCGCCTTGCTTGTTACTCTTGATTGATTACCAAGCGCGATTTCGTTTAAAAATGTACGGCTAATTCGCAAGCCATTATCGTAACTAACGCCGTTAGCATCTAAGCGACTTTGAAGATTAGTTAAACGGTCATCTGTTGTTGCAGTAAACAAAGAGAAGTCATATAAGCCTTCAAATTCATGATAGGCGCGAACACATATTACTGCCCGAAATGGCAAGCTCGCATTCGACACAAACTGCTCTTTACACATTGGTGCCGTTCTATTTTTATCTTTATTATTTCCAAAACTCTCATTTTTAAAAGACTGACTAATCAATACTGAGAACCTTAAGCTATCCAGTTCTCGCGCTTTTAAATACTCATGCCGAATCGCTATTTGACCCACTTGCAGTTGGTCTGACACATAAATAGCAGACTCCATTGAACAATCAACGGCATTAAAGTCATAGCTACTATCTTTATTATCGTTTGAACGTCCCCAGCAACGCATTTGGTCTGACTCTCGAACCGGCACTTGGTATTTACCTAAAGACTTGAGCGAGAACGGTTCATTCAGCACATTGGCAATTAAAGCATTTTGATGCGTAAGCAATTGCTGCCCAACTGTCTTTTTAAAATCTACATCGGGTGAATTTTTAGCCACTTTAAGCAGATTTCGCACGTACTCAACTGGCACCAAAAAACTCACCAACTCACCATCCAAGCGTTTTGATACGTTTACACCTGCTACTCGACCGTCCTCTGTGATATTTGGTCCGCCGCTCATCCCCGCGTTAATCGCGCCTGTGAACATAAGTTGCCCATAAAAGCCGCGCTTAATCAAACCGTTATAAGAACCCTCAGAAATTGCAAAACCCAAATCAAGCGGATTTCCAAGTGAATATAAATATTGCCCCTGCGTTAATTTAGGTAAATCGTCTGGTATTTGAAAATAACCCGTGCCTTGTCGGCTCACTTTTACAATGGCTAAGTCATGCAGCACATCTACCGCCAGTAACTGAACATTTCCACTCACGCCATGCGTATCAACAAATTGGCCCTCATAACTTTCAGGATTCATTACAATTTGGGAAACAACGTGATAATTAGTGACCACTAAATTACTTGTGCCAATTAAAAACCCAGACCCTACTGAAGACTGCGTTCGGCCGTTTTTAAGTAGCACTCTAATTTGTAACAAATCATCACGTGCGGCGCTGTATAAAGTTTGCGCACGTGAAGAAGGCGTTGGCAACTGAGTCTGTGGTGTAGCATCAGCAGCGGCAAATACTTCAGATTGAAACATTACCCAACATAACAACACGAGCTTTAAATATTTCATGTAATCTCTTTAATTATTTCGAACTTATACAGTTACTATTATCTAATAAAAAATCTTATTTCTTTCATAAAACATTTAGTCTTAATGTAATGTCACAGCATCGCAGCCGACTAACTTCTAAATGTTTAATCTGCTGTATCCAACAAAAGGATTTAATAATGAGTAATGAACAAATTGCAATTTTTGCAGGCGGCTGTTTTTGGTGCACTGAGCCAGTGTTCAGCCAATTAAAGGGTGTGAATAAGGTAGAGTCCGGCTACATTGGTGGACATACCCTCAGCCCAACTTACAAAGATATTTGTAATGGCGATACAGGTCATGCCGAAGGTATCAAAATCACCTTTGACGCCAATGTGGTGAGTTTTGAAACTCTGCTAGAGGTGTTTTTAGTAAGCCACGACCCAACCACGCCAAATCGCCAAGGTAACGATGTTGGCACACAATATCGCTCTGCAGTATTTTGCCAAAATCAGGCGCAACATGATGCGGTGACAAAAATGATTGCTGAATTTAATGAAGCGCAGATTTACAGTGAACCCATTGTGACGCAAATCAACGGTGCTGAGACCTTTTATCCAGCTGAAGATTATCATCAGTATTATTTTGATAAGAACCCTGGAAACCCCTACTGCATGGCGGTTGCGGCACCAAAAGCCGCAAAAATTCGCGCTAAATATGTTGCGTTAATTAAAACCTAATTTAATAAAAGCCTAAGGCCATAAAAAACTAGGCCTTACTACTCAACCACTGCCTGCGCCAGAAGATTAAAATCATCACCAGCGCGATGCCCGCCATAATAGCAACGGCGTACCAAAAGCCGTTGTAATGGTCTGTCCACGGCATGTGTCTAAAGTTCATGCCAAAAATACCAGCAATTAATGTGGCTGGCATAAATAGCATCGCTACCACGGTGAGCGCGCGCACCTCTAAGTTAACCCGCTGGCTAACGCTTGCCATGTAAATATCCATCATGCCACTCAAGCTATCGCGAATCGATTCAAGCGACTCAATAAAATTAACGGTGTGGTCATACACATCACGCAAATACGGCATAGTAGCTGGCTTAAAAAAACCTTTTTCGTTACGAATTAAGCTATTAATCACCTCGCGCAATGGCCACACAGCGCGACGTAACTCAATGCTGGAATGTTTGAGTTGGTGAATACTATGCAGCTCTGAATTAGTTGGGTTCTTTAATAGCGCCTCTTCTAAATTTTCACTTGCCTCGCCAACCGCTTCCAACACGCTAAAGTACCTATCTACAACACTATCAAGCAAGGCGTAGGCAAGGTAGTCCACACCCAACTCACGAATCGGCGCACGCGTTGCACGCAAACGCTCACGTATTGGCTCAAATGCACCCGTTGAGCGCTCTTGAAATGTAAGCAGAAAATTATGCCCAAGCACCAAGCTAATTTGCTCTGAGTTAGTCGACATCGTTTCTGCATGATAATAAAACAACCGTGTTTCTAAAAAAATATAGTCGTCAAACTCATCAACTTTAGGGCGTTGTTCGGTATTAAGAATATCTTCAAGCACCAAAGGGTGTAAGTGAAATAATTCACCAATCTGCTTAATCAACGCAACATCATGCACACCATGCACGTTAAGCCAAATCTGCTTTGTGTCATCGAGCTTAAAGTGCACTAAATCTTCAATACTCAGCTCACACTCAAGCAAACCATTACTGTCATACATCATCTTACTGACTTTTGGTTTATCAAATTTAGTTACATCAGCATCGCCCACGTAAACCAACGCACCTGGAGGTAAGCCAATTTTACTGACCTGATGTTTTTTTCGACGTGATAAACGAGGTTTTTTCATGGTGTGGATTTCGATAGGATAGATTTCACAATGTGTGTCTTGCATACAAGTTACTATAAAAAATCATTGTAATACCCAACTATAAAAAATGTTAGTTTAGCGTACCAAATTAGGAAAAAAAAATGCGCACCTAAGCTTCTAGGTGCGCAAGGGAGTCGCTTATTAAGGCTAACTCAAGGGGAGAGGTACTAGAAATAAAGTTACATGATTGTCATGTCAGTTTTATTTCAGAATTGGATTTATCATATGATTACTTGTTCTTAACAGCGGCTTCTTAATGGATTATGGTCAACTCAACAAATCATGTTGACCTGATGTAAACCATTATAGGCAGGAGCATATTAATTTGCGTTAAGCAGAAGTAAAGCCAAGTAAAGATGGGCAAAGCTTAAATAAATCTCAGCTTAGAAATGACGTTGAACACCGCCAGTATGAACTAAAGCGGAGCTTGAATTGCAGCGCCCGTGGCAAAAAATGCCCCACCTGCAATATGGTGTATGGTGCGCAGGTCATTGTGACCTTCAAAATGCCAATGACCGTCACTAAACACACGTTCATCTGCATGCGCCGCAACCACTTCCGCAATGAATAAATCATAGGTATTTTGATTATGCGGTTCAGGGATAAGCTTACACTCCAACCACGCCACGCAACCTTTCAGTAAAGGTGCATCAATTTCAGTTGCAGAAAAAGTCTCTAAGCCATATTGCGCGAATTTATCGGTATCAGTCAAATCGCGACCAGAAGTGTTACCCACTTTACGCACAATATCTACTTGCGCCACACACGGCACGTTAATAGCAAACGTACCAGCAGCCTCAATTAACTCACGGGTATAAGCACTTTTATCAATGACTACGGTGATTTTTGGAGGGTCAAAATCCAACGGCATATTCCACGCCGCTACCATAATGTTTTGTTTGCCGTTGTGGCGAGCAGAAACGAGGACTGTTGGGCCGTGGTTTAGGAGGCGGTATGCTTTAGATAAATCCATATTTTGCATTTTTTTGTTGGTAGGGTGGGGTTTTAACCCCGCGCGGTAGATAGCTTATTTAAGTGGGTTCGAGAACGAACCCTACCTGGCTAATTAAATGCTTAACGTCGTTTGTTAGTGATAAGACATCATCAGACAAAAGTAAATATTCTTGGGTTATTTGTTCTTGGCTTTTATTAGCTAAAAAGAATAACTTGGCAGCAACTTCTTTAATCAACTTCACAAAATGTTGATTAACATCTAGTTGATTATTGACTACCCACCTATCAATTGCACCACTTGAAAGACCTAACAACTCTTCATTCCACATAACATCATTTACAATTTCCAATACATCCCGTTGCGCTTTAATACGATTGTTAAACTCACTCATAACTTTTAACCTTTATTAAATATTCCATCCACTCTAAAATTATATGTGAATCTTTTAATACTGCATCTATTTCCTCATCATTAATTAGCAACCCATATCCACGAGTAGATAGCAGTCTGGCGCGAGTTAAAACATCATAGGTATCTTTATTTAGATTTAGCTTCTCATCGATAAGAAATGGTGAGCTTCTAGAAAACATAGGTTTTCCACTATCAACTGAATAACAAGTAGCGAAGTTTCTAGTCGCCAAAAACATGCATGAGAGGTTAAATACCTTATTATTCGCTGATCCGAATAAAGCATTTTTTGACTCTACAAATAAATCTCTAAATTTAATGCAATCCTTTTTTCCTAATAAATATGGCGCTGGAATTCCCATATCTCGTATAAAGTCTGAGCCTGTCGAACTATAAATTAATTTAGACTCTAGATATAAGTGCCATGCAAAGGGATTGCCTTCACTCCATAATTTTTTTATTTTCTCATACGTATAAATAGAAAATTTCTCTTTGCTTAAATTCGAATTCTCCTCTGATACACAAGCTAATACGTCTATGTCAGAGTTGGAGTCTACATCACCCCTACATATTGAGCCGAATGCATAAAAATGTGAGCTCATCGCCTTCCAAACCTTTTTACCAACAGTGCTGTAAATAAAGCAAAAAGTGTTAATTTTAAAGCTGCGATTAAAGCTAAACTTAACTGTGAGTAAGTAGTATTAACAGTTAATCCAAAAAATATTCCAAATGACTGTGATAACCCCTGATAAAAATTCTTAATACTAAATGTATCTGAATTATTAAATGCATCTATAAAACCTATTATCAATATTGCTAAAACTAGTGTCCTTAACAATTTAAGGATGCTCTCTCCGTTTCCCCAAATAAAATCAAGAATCCAAAACTCAATCCATAGAAAAAACTGTTTGATCTTTTTAAAATTTGGATATTTAGTTCTGTAGTAACTTTCATTTGATGACCATGACTTATATAAATAGATTGATGTAGCATTAAGCTCTATAGATACAGCTTTATTTACTGCTTTAGCATCACCTTACTGCTGATAATTAGTTCTTAAACTTCTTGCGAATTTCATTCGCAGATTTTCTTCAAGTGGAGCTTCACTTTCTAGAACATCATCATCAATAATTGTGCGCTCAAATACTGCATAGTCAAATTTACACCCTACAAAAGAGGTCTGATTCAAGTTACATCCAATAAATTTACATCCATTAAAAATACAAGAGTCAAACACACAGTGATTTAAATAGCATCCGTCGAATATACAGTGATCAAAAGCCACTTTTTTAAAAGTTATTTTTTTAGCATTCAATCTTACAAATATTTTATATTTAAAATTTATTGGCTCGTTTTCTATATTTTTTGCTACATAATAATCAGAAACAACCTCTCTATTTCCCAATAAAAAAGTACCATCATGTAAAAAACTAGCTTTAACTAAAGGCTTTATATTTTCAACCATAAATTTAGCTTTCTTAATATTCTATTATGCTAATGAAGAAATAATAGCCAAGTAGGGTGGGTAACTTGTTACCCACGGATGCAATAAATTGCCACCCTGCAATGTTATCTTTTTCACTTACTACATAATTGCTGTAGATTTTATTTGTTAGCTTGTACATTGGTATTTTTTACAGCTTTATCATTTACTGCGTCATAAACAACATAAGGCGTGCCTTGTTGTTCGGCTTGTTTTTTTGCACTTAAGGCGGCTCGGCGCAACGCAGCATCAGCGTCTTGCAGCTCTTTGCTTGCAGGGACTATTTCTTTAGCCATTATTTCACCTCAGTTTCTAGTAAAATGGGTTGTGGATGTGAATTGTCATACAAAGACCAAGCGTCCGCTAGTGCTTTGTAAATGTGATGAAAGTTGTTAATGCCCGCTTTGAATCTTCGGCATATAGTTGCCTCTGGAATGTTATGTCCACCAGCAGCAACTCTTGCTGCCACACGGTTAACAGCAAAGTTTTCATTAGGCAAACTCAGAAAAAATAAAGTGATGTGATAACCAAGTTTTTTCCATTCAGCAATGTGCTTAGCGTAAGCTTTGCCAGAAAGTGTTGTTTCAAAAGCAAAGCTATTACCCGCTTGCACATTAGATTCGATTTCTTTCAGCATTAATCTTGCGGCTTTGATAGCAGCAGTTTCTGGTGCAAATGGCGCCAAGCCTGCGGCAATTAAATCTGCGTTAATAAAAATTGGGCAGTTAGCTTCATTCGGCAGATATTCACGGGCAAATGTAGTTTTACCTGCGCCATTTGGCCCTGCAATAATGATGATTTTTTTGGCCTGCGTCGTTGTCATTGCCTGCTTTTCAATGCCTTTCAACTACCTGTTACATTTTTTTATTTTCGTCATTATAGCGAAAGCGGGAATCCATTTTAGGTTTTGATTCAAATTCAACATAGATTCCCGCTTTCGCGGGAATGACGCGGTGATACTAAGCGCTATTTCTGCCAAGCATCTTTCAAAGTCACTGTTCTATTAAACACAGGCTTACCCGCTACACTGCCTTTTTTATCGGCTACAAAGTAACCGTGACGCTCAAATTGAAAGCTATCTTCTGGTTTAGCGTCTTTTAAGCTTGGTTCTAGTTGTGCGGTAATCACGGTCACTGAGTTTGGGTTGATGTCGTTTAAGAAGTCTCTATCACCTTCGCCCGGATGTGCTTCTTTAAACAATCTGTCGTATAGGCGAACTTCACATTCGTAAGCGTGTTGTGCGGAAACCCAGTGGATATTGCCTTTTACTTTGACAGAGTCTGAACCCGGTGTGCCTGATTTAGTATCTGGCAAGTATTCGCAATGCACGACGGTAACGTTGCCTTGCGCATCTTTTTCGCAACCTGTGCATTTCACCACATAGCCGTAACGCAAGCGCACCATGCCTTCTGGCGTGAGGCGGAAATAGCCTTTGCTTGGTACTTCCATAAAGTCTTCACGCTCTATCCATAGTTCACGCGTGAGCGGCACTACGCGTTTGCCTAGCTCGGGTTTTAATGGATGATTTGGCGCAAAGCAGTCTTCCACTTGTGACTGACCATTAGAGTCCAGTGGATAATTGTCGATGACCAATTTGATTGGGTCTAACACAGCAATGCGGCGCTCTGCATTGAGGTTGAGCACTTCACGCATGCAGTCTTCAAAGGTTGAATAATCTATCCATGAGTCGGCTTTACTAACGCCGATGCGGTCAGTAAATAGTTTAAAGCCCTCTGCCACATAGCCACGGCGGCGCGCGCCTGCAAGCGTTGGTAGGCGTGGGTCATCCCAACCGTTGATATGTTTTTCTTCAACTAATTGTATGAGTTTGCGTTTTGATAGCACCACATAAGTGAGGTTTAAGCGTGCAAATTCATATTGTTTTGGTAGCGGATGCGCTAACAAGCCAGCTTCTGCAAGGCGCTCTAATAGCCAATCGTAGAATGGGCGTTGGTCTTCAAATTCTAAAGTACAAATAGAGTGCGTGACTTGTTCTAATGCATCTTCAATGGGGTGCGCAAAGGTATACATCGGGTAAATGCACCATTTGTCGCCAGTGTTGTGATGATGCGCACGGCGCACGCGGTAAATGGCTGGGTCACGCAGGTTAATGTTCGGCGATGCCATGTCAATTTTAGAACGTAAAATCAAACTGCCATCCGCATGTTTGCCATCGCGCATTTCACGGAATAGCGAAAGATTCTCTGCCACTGTGCGGTCGCGCCAAGGTGAATTTTTACCCGCTTCCGTGAGCGTGCCACGGTTAATGCGCATTTCTTCCGCGCTTTGGCTATCTACATAAGCATGGCCGTTTTCAATCAGCGCTTCGGCCGCGCGGTACATAAAGTCAAAATAGTTACTAGCGAAATACAAACTATTCTCTTTACTACCATCTGGCCATGTTTTTTCCCAACCAAAGCCTAGCCATTTAACAGAATCAGTAATGCTATCAACGTATTCTTGGCTTTCTTTTTCTGGGTTGGTGTCATCAAAGCGCATGTGGCATACGCCGTTGTAATCACGCGCTAAACCAAAGTTTAGAAAAATACTTTTGGCATGGCCAATGTGCAAATAACCATTAGGTTCAGGCGGAAAGCGTGTGCGCATTTTAGCTGGGTCTGGCTGACCTGTGGCTTGATGCGCCGCATCGCCAGGGCTGCCTGCCCATTTACGTGATGCGTAAACGCCTTGCTCAAGGTCTTTATCTACAATCGCTCGAATAAAATTAGAGCCTAAAGGAATGGGTACTTTTTCAGATGACATGTTGTTAACTTATAGTTTGAAGTCGAAATAATGGTGCTTATTTTACACTGTTGTTGTCATTCTGAACGTAGTGAAGAATCTAGTATTTACTTAATGCCTGTGGATTCTTCGCTTCACTCAGAATGACGGCTTCTGATATATCAACACTATGTTAAAATTTATGCGTGATGAACGAACTTACCTTTCCTATTTTACGACTGCTTACCGATGGCAAATTTCACTCGGGTGAAACAATTGCGCAGCAGCTAAAAGTTTCACGTGCCACGGTGTGGAATGCGCTTCAAGATGCAGAAAAACTCGGTATTGAGATTTTTTCAGTGCGTGGGCGCGGTTACAAATTACCACAGCCAGTCACGCTGCTAGATAAGCAAGCAGTCGAACAAGCCATATTGACTGCAATGGGTTCACAAAGTGCGCTTCTGAAACTAGAGATTCACGACCATTTAGAGTCAACCAATACCTATTTGATGAAAAAGCTAAGCGCGGGGCAAGCGCACGCCAACTGCGTTGCCGCCAACTTACAAACCAATGGTCGCGGCAGACGCGGTCGCACTTGGCAGGCGGGCTTAGGCGCCAGTTTAACTTTTTCACTATTATGGCGTTTTCAATGTGGTGCAGCAGGTTTGTCTGGTTTGAGTTTAGCCGTAGGTATTGCCTTGATTCGCGCCCTGCACCACTTTGGCGTGACGCAAGCGCAGCTCAAATGGCCAAATGACGTGCTCATTGGTCGAGAAAAATTAGCAGGTATTTTGATTGAATTACAAGGTGATATGGAAGGCCCAAGCGTTGCAGTGATAGGCGTAGGCATTAACTTAAATTTGCCTAACAGCCTCAAACAACACATAGACCAGCCCGCTACAGATTTAGCGAGCGTAACGCAAACACCCATAAACCCCAATGCGCTACTTAGCGAATTACTGAAACATCTAACCGACATTCTCAGCACCTTTGAACAGCGCGGCTTTGCCAGTGTGAGTGATGAATGGACAGCGCACCATGCCTATCATCTACAAGAAGTAAAAATGCTGCATTCTAACGGCAGTGAAACTATTGGAACGGTCATCAATGTCGGCGAAGATGGTCATTTATTGGTGAGTACGGCAACAGGTGAACAACGTTTTTCATCTGGTGAAATTAGTTTACGAGCTTCATAAAATGAGCAAAATATTAGCGATAGATGCGGGTAATACGCGTGTTAAATGGGGATTATTTAATACAGATGGCACTTTGCTAGAGAATGGCGCGTGCTTAAATAACGCAATTACGCAAGCTAAACTGCCCGAGGCAAATCGCATCGTCATTTCAAATGTAGCTGGATCACACATCAAAAATCAACTTATAAGCATTTTACCAAAACAGGCTCCTGTGCATTGGATTACCGCAAAATCTAGCGATTGTGGTGTTAGTAACAGTTATAGTCAGCCTGAAAAACTTGGTACTGATCGCTGGGCAGCGCTCATTGCCGCTTGGCACATTAAACAAACACTATGTGTAGTAGTGAATGCAGGAACGGCTGTGACTATAGATGCCTTAAATAAAAAAGGCGAGTTTCTTGGTGGCATGATTCTACCTGGCATCCAATTAATGCAGCAAAGCTTGGGCATCGCAACGGCTCAATTACCTAGTATATCTTCAGATAAATCAACGCAGGCAGACAAAAATCAATATCAAGATATTTTTGCCAAGAATACTGTTGAAGCTATGCATGCTGGCGCAGTCCATGCAGCATGTGGCGCAGTCTTGCAAATGCACGCTAGGCTGGCTATGCTAAGCAAAGCAATACCTTATATATTAATAAGCGGTGGCAATGCACAATTAATCAAAGATAATCTTTTGGGTGACGTGACAAACCAAGCCTTAATCGTGGATAATTTGGTTTTACGCGGTTTGTATCTGATAGAAAAATTTAAACCTGAACACCTTACACAAAGTGAAAAGTAATGAAAAAGTTAGTTTGGTTATTCGTATTGATTAATGTAGGCCTGTTGGCTTATTTCAACAAAGAAGCTCTGTTACCTAGCGCCCCAAAAGCCGCGATGACGGCAATACAGCCAGAAAAAATTAGCATTCTGACTCAACAACAAATTGATGCATTACCAAGTAAAGGTGCAGGTGCTGTTCCAGTCGCCCCCATCAGCACAACAATAATCACGCCACCTACTGCTGCAATTGCAACTGTGGCAGCTAACGATAAGCCTACAGTGGCAACCACAAACTTAACTTGTTATGAATGGGGTGTGTTTTCAACGGTTAACTTAAGTGGTGCGCAAGCTGCAGTGTCAAACTTATCTTTACAAGCCATTGTTAAAGAACAATCTTCAACAGAAGCCAAACGCTTTTGGGTATACAAGCCACCACTAAAATCCGCTGAAGCTGCGCAAGCTAAGGCCATTGAATTAAAAAAACTTGGGGTTGAAGAGCTCTACGTGGTGCAGGATACCAAGTGGAAAAATGCTATTTCATTCGGTGTTTTTGAAGATGAACAACTTGCAACCAATTTGCTTAATGAGCTTAAAGCAAAAGGTGTAAAAGAAATACTGAAAGGCGTTCGCAACCAAGGCAAGGGGCACGCAAGTTTGCAGTTCAGTAAACTGACTGATTCAGAAGTGCTTGCACTTAAGAAGCTAAAACCTGATTTCCCTGAGGCAGATATTAAAGAAGTAGCTTGTAATTAACGCTAGCAAAACTTTTACTAAAACTAATAGCAAAGAGAAGTCTACAACTACCCTTTGCTTATCAGGTCTTTTCAATCATTTTTAGCGTTAACGCGTTATAAACAGCTCGTCATACACTATAATTTGCCTATGAAAACTCTTTTAGCTACAAGTCACGTATGAAAATACCAACATCTCAGCGTATGAAAATACTAATTTCTAACGATGACGGCTATTTTGCGCCAGGTCTGAATATTTTGGCTGAATACATCGCTAAAATTGCCGACATCACCGTCGTTGCCCCTGAACGCAATAGAAGTGGCGCGAGTAACTCACTCACATTAGACAGGCCTCTCAGTGTTAAAAAAGCGGCAAATGGCTTTTTTTACATCAATGGTACACCCACAGATTGCGTACATATTGCCTTAACAGGCTTGATGGACGACATGCCAGATATGGTGATTAGCGGTATTAACAATGGCGCAAATATGGGTGATGATACGATTTATTCAGGCACGGTTGCCGCTGCAATGGAAGGCTACTTGCTTGGCATACCATCCATTGCAATTTCTATGTCGCAACATAACTGCACGCATTTTGAAACTGCAGCTAAAATTGCGGTTGAATTGGTACAACATTACCAAAAAGTCGGCTTTACATCAGCCACTTTATTAAATGTAAACGTACCAGATATTCCATACAATGAGTTGCAAGGCCGCGTGGTCACACGCTTAGGTAAACGTCATAAAGCTGAACCAGTGATAAAAGTCCAGACACCTCGCGACGAAACAGTGTATTGGGTAGGTGCTGCTGGTCAACCTAATGACGGCGGTGAAGGCACTGATTTTCACGCGGTAGCAAGTAACAAAGTTTCACTTTCACCGATTCATGTAGACTTGACTAATCACGCTCAGCTTGCTGAAGTAAAAAGTTGGTTAAGTCTGGATGTCAAAGGTGAGGAAAGTATCAGCGCAGGAAATAATCAATAGTGGCACTCGTAAGACCATCAACCCAATCTGGTATAGGCATGACATCGTTACGCACGCGTGACCGCATGCTGTCTCGCTTGCGTGAGCAAGGCATTAAAGACGAAATTGTACTTTCGGCTATTGGCAGTACTCCCAGACATATTTTTGTGGATGAAGCACTATCAATTCGTGCTTATGAAGATGTTTCACTGCCTATAGGTTTTGGTCAAACAATCTCACAGCCTTATATTGTGGCGCGTATGTCTGAGATTTTGCGCAATGGCAAACCATTAGATAAAGTATTGGAAATTGGCACTGGTTGCGGCTATCAAACTGCGGTGCTCTCTAAACTAGCAAAAGAAGTGTATTCAGTTGAGCGTATTCGCCCTTTGGTAATGAAAGCGCGTGACCATCTTCGTGAGTTGAAATGTACTAACGTAAAGCTAGGTCATGCCGATGGCAACATAGGCATTGCCGAGTATGCGCCGTTTGATGGCATTATTGTGACTGCTGCCGCCAGCCATATCCCGCAAGAATTATTAGATCAACTTGCTGTTGGAGGGCGTTTAGTAATTCCAGTCGGGACTGATGAACAGATTTTATACCTCGTGGAACGCCACACTCAAAAAGATTACCGCCATACTAAGCTTGAAGCAGTGAAGTTTGTACCCTTATTAGGCGGCACTTTATAACTATGCGTATTATAACTCGCCACACCTTATACCTACTCGCCTTTGTCTTTTTAACAAGTTGTAGCAGTAATCCTCCCGCGCCTGTCATTGACCGCTTACCGACAAGTAAACCAAGTTCAGCAAACACTATTAGTAGCAAAAAGCCGATCAGGCCTACCTATAAAGATGGCGACTGGCGACCTGAGACTTACAACGTTAAAAAAGGTGACACGCTCTATAGCATCGGTCTTGAGCATGGCTATTATTACAAAGACATTGCGATGGCGAACAATATTAACGCGCCCTACAATATCAATGTTGGGCAAACGCTAAAGTTTAGTACTTTAAAAGATAAAACAGCAGCGACAGAAATTAAATCAGCACCAACGACAAATAGCGATGGCGTGGAAATTATCCCTATCAATCCAGACAACAGCGCTAGCGGCACAGCTACCACAAGCCCAGCAGTTAAAACTCCGATTATTGTAGCGATTGACGAACCTAAAGCCATCCGTGAACCGTATAGCGAAGAGGCACTTAAAAAGCCACTGCCTATTGCTAAAGTGATTGAAAAAACTGCTGAAAAACCGATAATTTCCACCCCAATAACCAAGCCAGTAGTAGTTTCCACAGTTGATAATAAACCTGACGTCAAGCCCAACTCGGAAATCAAACCAAATCCAGCGGTAAAACCAAGCACCGATATAAATGAAGATATAGATTGGGCATGGCCAACCAAAGGCAAAGTCATTGCAAACTTTAATGAAGCGAGTAACAAAGGGCTTGATATCGCTGGTAGTTCAGGTCAAGCAATCACGGCTGCCGCCGCTGGCAAAGTAATTTATAGCGGCTCGGATTTACGTGGCTACGGCAAGTTAGTCATTGTCAAACATAATGCCAACTATCTATCGGTATACGCTCACAATAGTTTAATTCTAGTAAAAGAAGGTCAACAAATAAGCCGTGGTCAAAAAATTGCTGAAATGGGTAACACCGATAGCAATACGGTAAAGTTACATTTTGAGATTCGCCGCCAAGGTAAGTCGGTAGATCCAGCGAAGTATCTAGCTTCTAATTAGATATTTAGCTAAATTAACACTTAAATAATAAGGGATACGATATGGCCAAGCAGAAACCAAATGAAAAAATAGACCCTAATAAATATCTCAAAAATAAGGATATTGAACCTGAAAGCAAGTTAAGTGTTTTAGCGGCAATAGGACGTATGGGCTTAATGCTGCTTGGTATTGTGGGCATTGCTATGGAGTTTTTCAACGATGATGGCATACTTAAAAAGATACTTGGAAAACTGTTTGAATCAACAACTAGCATGTTGATGATTCCAGTGATTATTTTCGTTTTGTGGTTGCTCAATCGTTGGATGAGTTCAGCAAGTAAATCTGAAACTAAGAAAAGTGGCGATGTGCCAATGTATGTAATGATGTTAATTGGCGCCTATTATTTATTTAGGTTAATCACAACAGGCTCGCTCTAAAAAGCGACATAGCTAATAAAAAAGCGGCTTATTGCCGCTTTTTTATTTTTAACACATAGCTTTACTTTCTTGCTAGTTGGCTTTTTTAGCCTCAGCCTCATAATAAGCACGCACTTCAGTCATATCAAAATCACGCGCCCATTGAATAATGGCATCAAGTGCTGGAGCACCAATTTCACCAACCTGTGCATGAATACCAGCTTGTTCACGAATCACTAAAACACCTGGAATTTGATTCACTTCGAAATACTCACCAATTTCAGGATCAGTTTCAGTATTCACCAACCCAAAGACAATATCAGGATTTTTTGCAGCAGCCGCTTCAAATGTAGGTGTGAACGCCAAACACGGGTCGCACCACGGCGCCCAAAAATCAACAATAATAAAATCATTGCTTTCGATTGTTTCTTTAAAATTTTCTTTATTGAGTACGACAACCGCCATAACTTGATCCTAAATTTAATTGATTAATTTGATGATTGAAATAACTTGTAAATAACATGTAACTAACGAGAGTTTATCAGACCTAGCGTGTTTAGTTAAGCCCATCGGTTTTAGCTAAGTTAAGCGAAGCTAAGTAATTAAAGTTGATTCGCCTATTTATTTATCGGCTGACCCCAGCCATTAGCAAAAAACAATTCATTCAACGGGCGTCTTGAACGAGGTGCAGTTTCACGTGCTAATGTTTCACCAGTTAGTGTTGTAATATCTGCAGCATAACCAACACAAATCATCGCCATAAGCGTAAATTGCGTAGGTATACTGAATTTTTCGCGCGCTAAATCAGCATTAAAGCCACCCATTTGATGTGCCATCAAACTCATACTCTCAGCCTGCAAGCATAAGTTCTCAGCAGCTGCGCCTGTATCATATTGCGCCCAACGGTTAGCTTGCTGATTATGATTAAACAGCGTATCCGCACACACCAACATGAGCACGGGCGCATCTTTCACCCAAGCTTGATTGCTAGGCGCTAAGCAGTCAAAGGCTTGTTGCCAGGCTTGTACATCTACATTTTTATCCCACACCACAAAGCCCCATGGCTGATCGCCAAAACATGATGGCGCCCAGCGAGCAGCTTCCAGTAAGGCTGTAATCTGCTTGGTACTCACTGATTTTGCAGCATCGTAGGCACGTCCACTCCAGCGTTTAGAAATGGTTTCATTAATGGTTACTTGAGTAATCGCTGGTTTATGCATGACGGATGGTTCCCACTAGTAATTAGGCGTTTAAAAAAGGATAGTCAGTGTAACCTCTTCCAGTACCACCATAAAAGGTTTTTGAATCTGCCTCATTAAGTACTGCATCCGTTTTATAGCGTTCAACCAAATCTGGATTAGCAATAAACGGCACACCATAAGCAATCACATCCGCATGACCGCTTGCAATTGCCGCATTGCCTCGGGCTTTGTCATAGCCTAAATTAGCCATATAAGCACCTTTAAACAGCTTACGTAATGCAACAAAATCAAATGAATCTGCAATTCCACCGCCATGAATACCGCCCTCTAGCGCATGCAGGTAAGCAAGATTAAATTGATTCAGTGCATCTGCCACATAATTAAACAATGCCTGCGGATTACTATCATGCATATCATTGAATGGGTTCACTGGTGAGATACGAATACCAACTTTGTCTGATCCAGCAACGGCAACAATCGCTTTGGTAACTTCCATCAACAAACTAGCACGATTCTCAAAGCTACCGCCATAGTTATCTGTGCGTTGATTAGTGCCATCACGTAAAAACTGATCCAGCAAATAGCCATTCGCTGCGTGGATTTCTACACCATCAAAGCCTGCGGCAAGCGCACATTTGGTAGCATGCACATAATCAGCAATAATTGCAGGTAACTCGCTTACATCTAAAGCGCGTGGTTCAACGTAATCTACCAAGCCTTGATATGTAAAAGCTTGACCAGCCGGTTTTATTGCAGATGGTGCAACTGGCAGTTCGCCATTTGGCAATAAACTCGGATGCGAAATGCGGCCTACATGCCACAACTGCAAGACGATTTTTCCGCCTTTGGTATGCACTGCATCTGTAATTTTTTTCCAGCCTGAAACTTGCGCATCCGTATAAATGCCTGGTAAAGCTGGATAGCCATGTGCCATTGGTGAGATAGGCGTTGCCTCGGTAATAATTAAACCCGCTGTCGCGCGCTGCTCATAGTATGTTACGTTCAAAGGCTGCGGAACTCCGCCCTCGCCTGCTCTATTACGTGTCAGCGGCGCCATCACCATTCTATTTTTAAGCGCAATCGAACCTAAACTAGCTGGGCTGAACAAATCTAATGCCATATATTTCCTCATATTATTGCTGTTAATGTGCAGTATAAATCCCGCAAAGAATATTACTTAATCACGATTTCTGTAGGTAGTTTAACGCCTTCAATCAGCAGGGTGACTTCAATGTCGTCGCCTATAGGCGCACCCGCTTTGAGTGCCCAGCCAAAACCATAGTCAGATGCTTTAAGCATTGTATGTGCTTCTAAACCCACTCTAAAACCACCCCAAGGATCTGAGCCAAAGCCCAGCACCTTAAATGGAAAAGATATTTCTTTAGTTACACCGTGCATTGTGAAGTTTCCAGTGAGCACACCTTCGGAGGTATTATTAGCCAAAGCTGTGACCTTGGTGCTGACAAAAGTCATCACATTAAACTTTGTAGCATCTAAATACTCGTCTTTTTTAATATGTTCATCGCGTTTTTGGTGACTAGAACTTACACTTAGTACATTTATTTTTGCTGTTATTGAAGAATTGGCTAAATTTTTTGAATCTATCAACAACTTACCCGTGACATCACTAAAAGTGCCTGACGTTTTAGAGGCTACATGACGAATCGTCCAATTGGCAAAGCTATGGGTATTGTCGATGCGATAAGCCTCTTGCTCCGCCATCGCAGAATTAGAAAAGATCATAACAGCGAATAAAGCTGCAATTTTTATGATATTGATATTCACACCTACCTCACTCAGTTGATTTTACTATGTTACCTGAGTCAGACAAGTTCTTACACAGCAGCGTTCACTACTGCTGCATAATATCTATAGGATGATGTATCGGCAGATCAAATAATAGTATTTCTGATAGTGAAATCGCTTTAATCATTAATGCTTTTGCGCCGTCCGCCATCATTGCGTCACCCGCCACTAAACTCTGACCACACACTTCAATTTCGCCACTCACCAGCTGAATATAGACACTTCTATGTTCAGATAAAGCATAATCCAACAACCCGCCTTCACTCAACAGTGTGGAATAAAGTGATATATCTTGGTTAATTTTAAGTGACCCTGCACGCCCATCACTCGAAACTATCAAGCACCAATGATCTTGCTTATCCAAATCAGTAAAGTGCTTCTCGCTATAACTAGGTTTTAATAATTTACGCTCTGGAAATACCCAGATTTGAAGTAAACGCACCACATTTATACTCGAAGCATTTATTTCACTATGCTCCACACCTGTCCCAGCACTCATACACTGTACATCACCCACTTTAATTACCGAACTATTGCCAAGACTATCTTCATGTCGCAATTCACCTTGCAACATGTAGGTAATAATTTCCATGTTCTTATGTGGATGCATATCAAAACCATGCGCTGGCGCAAATTCATCCTCATTGATTACCCTTAATACCGAATAGTGCATATGGGCGGGATCGTAATAACCTGTGAATGAAAATGAATGGTAACTTTCCAGTAATCCTTGCTGTACATAACCTCTATCTGAGGATTTTCTTAATTTCATGTTATTTAGACTGGGTTTCACAACAAAATTTCTTTCTCTATAAGACTCTATTTTTGTATAACACTCAATTTTTATGAAAATTAACGAAAATAAACACCATTAAAAATCCATACAAAACCCATAAACAAACCATTTTGGTGCATACTATTGGTTCATAAATACTATAATTGTGTTGACATTTACTTTAAAGCGCTCATTTTTGCATGTTTAGTTCAAATATTTTGATTTAAATTTAGCTATTCAACTATTAGATTCAACAACTATAATAATCAATATGACTATTAAATTATCTTTAGAATCTTTAGAAGTGCTAGATGCTATTGCAAACAAGGGAAGCTTTGCTGCAGCTGCTGCATCTCTATTCCGAGTTCCATCAGCAATCACCTACACTGTTCGTAAGTTAGAGCAAGATCTAGGCGTCGCTTTGTTTAATCGCAGCGGACATCGCGCTGAGCTAACAGAAGCTGGCGCTGAGCTTTTACGCGAAGGGCGCTTTTTACTTAACGCTGCTAGCGAACTTGAGTCTCATGTAAAGCTTATTGCGAGTGGCGTAGAAACCGAGCTCACGATTGCAATTAGCGAACTATTTACTTTAAGTGCTTTGTACAAAGTGATAGATGAGTTTTACGCACAAAATTTTGGTACGCGTTTAAAAGTGATACGAGAAGTGTATGGTGGAAGTTGGGATGCGCTAGTTTCTGGGCGTGCCGCTATTTCACTTGGCGCACCTGGCGAAGGGCCGCATGCAGATAGCTATACCACCAAACCCATCGGCACTTTAGAGTTTCATTATGTGGTGGCTACTCACCATCCATTAGCTGCGGTTAAAGAGCCATTGCAAAATAGCGACCTCAAACAACATCGCGCTATTACCGCTTCAGATAGCTCACGTAGCTTAGAGCCTAAAACTACTGGCGTCATTACAGGGCAAGAAGTTTTAGCGGTGCCTGATATGCTAGCCAAACTAGAAGCGCAGATTGCGGGCTTAGGTGTAGGCTATTTACCAAAAAGAATGGCTGAAAAGCATGTCGCTACTGGCGAATTAGTCATTAAAACAGTCGCCGAACCTAAACCAAAAGTCACCAGCTACCTTGCTTGGCATAACAAAGGTGGCAAAGCACAACAATGGTTGATTGAAAGACTAAAACAACTCACATTAGATGAATTACTGATGTAAGGTAAAGTGGCAGTATTAAAAGTTTGATATAAACCATTTTGATGTTTTCAATAGCACAACGGCTTATAATCAAACTTTACTTGTTTTAGGTTTTCGCTATGTCACAAGACCAACTACCAGAAGAGTTTGCTCCGCTTAATAAAATAGCCATTAGAGCTATGCTCTGGCTAAATGGTTTTGCCCACATTATTATCGGCTTAGCACTCGCCACTTCAGTCATCATGTTTACTTGGCTATTCTTTAAAGATGTTCAAGAAGCGGCTTATGCACATAACCTGGTGCATGGTTTTTTACACGCATTAGGTACACTCATGTTGCTGTGGTCAGTTTCAGCGCTTATCTCTGCAGAAATTCGCTATTTGAATGGCAGTAAATTGGTAGTCGAAACTTTTATTGAAGTAGTACTGGTGTTATTTCTGCGCAAGCTCATTGTCATGCCTGTACAAGACGCCACACCAACTTTTGCTGAAGTTGGCATGTGGGTGGGAGGTGCATTTGCGATGGGTTTGCTTTATGTGTTAATTCGCTGGAGTCAAAAACAACCGTCTGCTTAAGCTTTAAGTAGGCTTTATCTGTATCATCATGTTTTAAGTTCATTTTTGAATTACCTACATGAAAAAAATTACAGATGCCATTATTGCCAAAACCAGCGAAGTCATTTTAGGTAAAGAACAGCAAATCAAGCTCGCTCTAGCTTGTATATTAGCAAGAGGCCATTTACTAATAGAAGACTTGCCTGGCATGGGAAAAACCACATTGGCGCATGCTTTAGCGCAGGTGCTGGGACTTCAATTTCAACGCGTACAATTCACTAGCGATTTACTTCCAGCTGACGTACTGGGTGTTTCTGTTTACGATAGAAATACCGCAAACTTCAAATTTCACCCTGGCCCCGTATTTACCAATGTACTTCTAGCCGATGAAATAAATCGCGCAACGCCAAAAACACAAAGTGCACTGCTTGAAGTGATGGAAGAGGCACAAGTCACTATTGACAGCACCACTTACACCCTACCTAAACCATTTTTTGTCATTGCCACGCAAAATCCTAGTTCACAAATCGGTACATTCGCACTACCAGAATCGCAACTAGACCGCTTTTTAATGCGCATTACTATTAACTACCCTGATGCCGCGTCTGAGCGCAAGTTATTACAAAGCAATGGTGGTCGAGTGCAATTGGCGAAACTCAACCCTGTGATAGATGCTAAACAATTGCAAACACTACAAACCGCTTGCCAAGAGGTTCATGTATCAGATGCATTATTAGATTACTTACAAGCTATATTGAAATACACGCGCCAATCTGCACAATTTAATGCAGGCTTATCTCCACGCGCAGGTTTAAGCTTAAAGCAATGCGCGCAAGCTTGGGCAATGTTAGAGGGTCGCGACCATGTCATCCCGGAAGATATTCAGAGCATATTGCCTAGCGTGGCGGGTCACAGATTAGTGAGCAATAACACATTAACTGGCAACGCAGACAATATCGCTCAATTACTTAAATCCGTGGCTGTTTAATAGCCCTTAGTTTCTTATGGCAAAACGCTTTAACCTTCCAGATGGCTTTATATTGCGTTCGCCTAAAACTTGGTTTCGAACAGCGATTGCTGTCGACTCAACCACCACCTTAAGCCGCAGGCATATTTACATATTGCCGACCCGCTTTGGCTGGCTGTTTGCAATACTGCTGATAGGATTACTCGTCGGTTCTATTAACTACTCCATCAGCCTAGGGTTTGCCATGACATTTCTATTGTCTGGTCTAGGTTTAATTAGCATGCTGCACACATGGCGCAACTTGGCTAATATAAAAATCGCTGCAAGACACGCAAATCCAGTATTTGCAGGTGAAGTTGCGATTTTTGAACTTGTAGTTTCAGAAGATAATAATCGTGCTCGCTATAGCATTTTTGCGAATTTTGCTGGGCAAGAGTCCGACATTCAAGATATTCCGACGCTTGGCGAAAATACTTTTAAACTCTCTTTACCCAGCCAAAAACGCGGGTGGTTAACAGCGCCGCGTATTACTTTTAGTACCGATTTTCCACTATCGCTATTCCATGTTTGGGCTTACGCGGACACTGCTAACCAATGCTTGGTATACCCAAACCCTAGCTTAGTTAGCCAAATACTGCCTAGCGCAGATGCTGACGGCGCTAAAGGCCAGCTATCGACCACGCAAGGCGACGACGACTTCGTAGGACACCGCAATTATCAGCTTGGTGATTCTCCAAAGCGCGTCGATTGGAAAGCGTCATCACGCGAGCAAGGCCTACTAATTAAGCAGTTTCAAGGAGAAGCCAGCTCAACTTTATGGCTAGACTTTAATACCACTAATGGTGACAACTTTGAATTAAGAATTAGCCAACTCACGCGCTGGGTAGTAGATGCTAATACGCAAAACCTTAAATACGGACTAAGATTACCGCAACTCAGTATTCAACCCAATACTGGCGACCTTCACTACCACCAATGTTTAACCGCGCTGGCGTTGATGTAATGGCAAATCAAGCGAGCACGCCAAATCAAAACAATATGCAAGCCATTATTTGGTTACTGCTCTCACTAAGCATTACCTTCGTGCTATATGCGACTAATCTACAAAACTGGATTATCGCGTGTTTTGTGGTATTTGCAGTTTGGCGCTATTTAATCGCGAAGCGAAATTGGGCTTACCCTAAATTATGGCTAAGATTACCGCTGACTATTGCTGGTGGCGTGGCTATTTTAGCCTCTTACGGCTCACTGTTTGGCCGCGATGCAAGCGTTGGCTTACTCGCAGTCATGATTTCAATGAAGTTACTTGAAACCAAGACAAAGCGTGACTTTATTGTGATGGTGATTTTAAGTTACTTCCTCACGGTCAATATGCTACTTTTCACCCAAGCTATTTGGGTATTTATCGCCATACTGCTAGCATTGGTAGGGCTTACAGCGTGCTTAATTAGCGTTAGCCATCAAAGTAACAATGCTATTAATAACCCTCAAGCTTGGAAGACTCAGGCAAAGCTAGCAAGCACACTACTAATGCAAGCAACGCCCATTATGTTAGTGTTGTTTATCTTGTTTCCGCGCATTCCAGGGCCTATTTGGGGCATTCCAAAAGATAGTTACAATGGAATGACTGGGCTTTCAGACAGCATGGAGCCAGGCAATATCAGCCAATTGAGCTTATCGAGCAAAATCGCTTTTCGTGCCGAGTTTCAATCTGCAATTCCTGCCAACAATCAGTTGTACTGGCGCGGCCCTGTGCTATGGCATCAAGAGGGTCGCCGCTGGCTAATGACTAGCGACAACATTGCGCTGCCTACCGAAACCTTAGAAACTTCAGGTGTAGCCACTGACTACACCATTACGTTAGAGCCTCACAACCGTAACTGGCTGTTACTGCTTGATTTGCCGCATGCCACTCCGAACTCACTACCTGCTGAAGCCAGCATCAAGCATGATATGCAAGTGTTGTCCAAAGAGCCTGTCCGTACACGCATTCGCTACCAAGGACATTCATACCTGAATTATAAATTAGGCGCAGTACTCAGCGAGCATGAGCGGACGCTTGCATTACAATTGATTGAAGATGAAAACCCTAAAACGCGGCAGTTAGGGTCGCAATGGGTCAATGAACATAAATCACCCACGCAAATAGTAGACGCTGCACTCACGATGTTTCGTGAGCAACCATTTGTTTATACGCTAGCGCCGCCGCTGTTAGGCAAAGAACCTGTCGATGATTTTTTATTTAATACCAAACGTGGCTTTTGTGAACATTATGCCAGTAGCTTTGTTTACCTCATGAGAGCCGCAGGTTTACCAGCACGCATCGTGACGGGCTATCAAGGTGGCGAAATCAACCCCAATGGCAATTACCTCATCGTGCGGCAGTCTGACGCGCACGCTTGGGCAGAAGTTTGGTTGCAAGATAAAGGCTGGGTTCGAGTAGACCCCACTGCAGCGGTATCGCCTGATCGCATAGAGCTAGGTATTGCTGCCGCACTGCCTGATTCAGACTTGCTGCCAATACTCTCGCGCCAAGACTATCCTGTGTTAAAAAAGCTATATCTTAATTGGGACGCAGTAAACAACGGCTGGAATCAATGGGTGCTAGGCTACGACCAAGATAAACAACTCGCCCTACTCAAGAAACTCATCCATAAAGACATCGCTTGGGGTGACATCGGCTTGATATTAGTCACGGCTATGATTAGTTTGATGCTTTTAGTAAGCTATTTATTACTTCGCATTAATCCCATAGCGTTAGACCCAATTAAAAAAATCTACCTGAAGTTTTTAAAAAAACTAGCAAAGGCAGGTATCAACAAACTGGCTAACGAAGGCGTAATTAGCTTTGGTGAGCGCGCCGCCAAAGCGTTGCCTAATCACGCAGCTGGCATACTTGAAATATCTGCCTTATATTCATCAATGCAATATGCTAAATCTAAAACCAGCAGTAAACCTGAGCTAGACTTGCTTAAACAATTAATCACACGCTTAACATTAAAATGACCAACGCCACACAAACACAAAATACTGACGACTCTTTCATGCAACTGGCTATAGAAATTGCTCATGAAGCCGCAGCGGCTGGTGAGGTGCCAGTGGGTGCAATTGTAGTGAAAGATGGCGTGGTAATTGGTCGTGGTGGTAACTCGCCGATTGATACGCATGATCCAACTGCACATGCTGAAATTACAGCTTTACGCGATGCCGCTAAAAATATAGGTAATTACCGCTTAGTTGGTTGCTCGCTTTACGTCACATTAGAACCTTGTGCGATGTGTACTGGGGCCATTCAGCATGCACGTATTGCTAGGTTGGTCTATGGCGCAAGTGACCCTAAAACAGGCGCTTGTGGCAGTGTGGTGAACTTAATGGCGGAGCCAAAACTGAACCATCATACTGAAGTTCTGAGTGGTATTTTATCTAGTCAGTGTGGTGCAATGTTGTCCGACTTTTTTTTAGTTCGTAGAAAAAAAATTAAATGATAAATACAATAAAAAAACTCGCCTTAAGGCGAGTTTTTTTATGTGGTTTTATTTACTCTTACTGACATCTTGGGTAATTAATCATTACTACCCATTAGGCCCATTAATAAATTTAATAGACTTGTAAAGAGGTTATAAATACTCATGTAAAGACTTAAAGTTGCCATTACATAGTTAGTTTCCCCACCATTTACAATGCGACTTACGTCATACAAAATAAAGCCTGAAAACAAAATAACACCAATAGCTGATAGTGCTAAAGCCATTGCAGGGATTTGTAAAAAGATATTTGCCAAAGATGCAACAATCAGCAAAATAATACCTACCAACAAAAATTTACCCATAAAGCTAAAGTCTTTTTTGGTAGTAGTAGCAATGCTCGCCAAAGTTAAAAGAATAATACCTGTACCACCAGCTGCTAAACCTACGATTTGAGCCCCATTTTTTAGATGTAAGGCGTGTTGTAAAATTGGACCCAACATCAGACCTAATAAAAATGTTAAGCCTAATAGTAGAACAACACCAATACTACTATTGCGATTAGCAGAAACAGCAGCAAACATACCGTACATTACTGCCATTGCACCAATAGCAAAGATAAATGGATGCAACGCAGCAAAACTAAAATCTATACTCATACCAATAAATGCGCCAAGTACAGTTGGTATCATCGTTAACCCCAACAGCGCATACGTGTTACGTAACACTTTATTAACCGCTAAATCGGCTGATTCTGAACGACCTAAAACTGGTGTATTGTCAAACATTGTTTGATTTCCTTTAATGTAATAAAAAACAAAAGCTATACATGTATTAAGATAGCGACAAAGCCAATAAGTTTCAAGTGATAAGTTGTTACAAATTGCTTTTAAGCTTATTAAAAAAAATACTAAGCAAACAATTCACCCTCTACAACCCCCACTTGCGCCACCTGGTGCACAGCCTTTACAAACTCGGCGGTTTCATGCAACTGGTCTAAACTTAGCGGATGCCTTTGCCCATGCATGCGTGCAAGCCTTGCAATGCTTTGTGCAGAAATCGTCCATTTTAAATTAGCTAGCAACTCATCAGCCATCGCGGGTTGATTGCAGAGCAGCACCATATCACAGCCTGCGTTCAAAGCAGCTAAAGCGCGTGTAGTCACATCGCCCCCTGCGCTTGCCGCCTCCATGCTTAAATCGTCACTGAAAATTACGCCATTAAAGCCTAAACGCTCTCTCAGTACTTTTTGTAGCCATTTCGGTGAAAAACCAGCGGGCTTATCATCCACTTTAGAGTAAATCACGTGCGCGGGCATAATCGCCTGAATGCCATCATCAATCAACATTCTGAAAGGTTGCATGTCATTTTGTGCAATTTGGTCAAACTCGCGCTCGTCCACTGGCATGCTTACGTGGGAATCTGCCGTGACAAAACCATGACCTGGAAAATGTTTACCTACCGCCGCCATGCCGCCTTTTTTTAAGCCTTGCATCAATGAAAAAGCTAAATCATTAATCGCCTGCGGATTAAGGTGAAATGCTCTATCACCAATCACCAAGCTATCGCCATAGTCCATATCTAGCACGGGCGTAAAGCTAAAATCAATGCCGTGTGCACGCAGCTCGGCCGCTAAAATCCAACCTGCTTCTACGGCCAACTCTTTGGCTTTTTTAGGATTGGTATCCCAAATTTTGCCAAACTCACGCATCGGTGGAATTTTTGTAAAGCCTTCTCTAAAACGCTGTACGCGACCACCTTCATGGTCTACCGCGATTAAAAGAGGTGGCTGACGAACCGCATGGATACTGGCTGTTAGGGCATCTAATTGTGCGTTATTTTCATAGTTACGTTTAAATAAAATAACGCCGCCCACCAATGGATGTTGCAAACGGCGAATATCTTCCGCAGTAAGCGTTGTTCCAACCACATCCAACATAATAGGACCTAATGACATGCCAAACCCTTTAAATAAATGCTTAAACTTTTATAACTAAAAACCTACTAGCCAAAGCCTTACAAATTAACCCTCAGACATAATTACCCAAATGGCAATACCGACTAAAACGAGTAAACTCACGCCAAATGCCCATGCACCTGCAAGGTTTACGCCACCTTGTTTAGCAAACTCTGCATTGACTTGTTCTGGTGGAAAAGCGGCAGAAATTTCTTTCACTTTTTTATCCACGTGAGTCTTATACATGTAATTACCTAGAATGCCAAAAACAGCATAAATGCCATATGTAATGCCCTTACCAACCGCTTCTGGTAGTGGAAAATACGACTCCACCACTACATCTGCAATAATTAGCGCAACCACAATGGCTGCATACCAATACATTTTTCGATACACCATCCAAACCACGCCAAGAAAGAATGCTGCTACATTAAAGCCTTTAATAGCGCCAGGAGATAAAGCCCATTTAGGCTGGTAATAGTCATATTTTTTGCCAACAAAAATTGCTAGTGCATCCTCTGCGGCAGTCGTATTTATTGATGATTGCGCTGCTAGGTTTTCTGACATTTTTAACTCCCCTATTATTCTTGCTTCATCATTTTTGTTGAATTCTAGCACTTACTTTCAGTTCTTACGGCTTTTCAGTTCTTAAGGCTTCTCTGTTCTAACATCTAGCTTATCCCGCAAATAATCGCCGCCTAGGTTAATCGCTAATATCAAACTCATCAAGCTTAATCCGACAATCAACACATAATGCGGAGCGATTAGCATATAGCGCACGCCATCGCGCAACATAGCACCCCAAGATGCGTTCGGCGCTTGTATACCTAAGCCCAAAAATGACAAGCTGGCTTCAGCAATCATCACGCTAGCCAAACTGTAGGTAGCCTCTACTACTAAAATAGAGGTAAGCAACGGCAAGATATGCTTAAAAATCAAACGCGGTACACTTGCGCCAAGCGATTCAGCCGCTAATACATGCTGACGATGCCGCAAGCCTAACGCTTGCCCACGCGTAAGACGTGCATAACTCACCCAACCTGTGATGCTTAATGCAATCATCAAATTAACCAAGCCTGGTCCCAAAACAGCAGAAAAAGCAATAGCAAGCAAAATACCAGGAAAGGCTAAAAACACATCGGTGATTTGCATCAGCGCACGGTCTATCTTGCCGCCATAAAACCCTGCCAACAGTCCAACGGAAACGCCCACTAGCATAGTAATAACTGTCACGATAATAGACACCATAAAAGACACTTCTACGCCGCGCAAAAGACGCGCTAATATGCCGCGACCTAAATCATCCGCACCCAATAAGTAGTCAAAACTAGGCGCACTAAGAATGGCGTTTAAATCAATAGCATTGGGATTCAGCCCTAGCAAGCGCCCAAGCAACACTGCGACTAACCAAAATATTAAAATTGAGGATGCAAATTTCTTCATTTAAATTATTCTAACAAATCTATCAAACATCATTTCGTCACTTAACTCATCACTTAGACTTATCACTTACCTAGAAAACCTAAAAGCCGCTTTAACTTTTGCCAAACACTAGGCTGCTCAAATAACTCAGGCGTAGCCCAAGCACTACTGCAAAGAAAATCCTCTGGCACTTCATTCACCGCTGCTTGTGGGGCTTCTACATCCCAAATATGCTCCCAACCACCTGAGCTGTAGTCGGCAATAGTGACGCTGGTTTTCCACTTTTCTAGCCATGCGCATACCCAATCAAAATCTGTAGAATCTTCGTCATGTAATACAAAAATGGTGATGCGTTTGAGTTCACTCATGGTTAATTTAACTAGCCTTTACGCACTTACTCTAATTCTAGGGTCGGCAAATCGATACAAAATATCAGTCGCTAAATTCACTAACACATAGCTCAAAGCCACAATCAGCACACAGGCTTGTGTCACAGGATAATCGCGCTTTTCTATGCTTTCTACCAATAAACGCCCTATGCCATCCCACGAAAAAATGGTTTCGGTAATCACCGTACCAGCCAACAAACTGCCCATTTGCAAGCCAACAATGGTAATTATCGGCAATAAAGCCGCGCGTAAAGCATGGCGTAAAATCACCGCGCGCTCGCTTAGCCCTTTGGCGCGGGCAGTGCGAATGTAATCGTCGTTCAGCACCTCGAGCAAACTGGTGCGTGTCATGCGCGTGAGAATTGCGCTTAAACCAAAACCTAAAGTCAATGCAGGCAGAATAATCGACGTGTTTGAATCCATGCCACTCACAGGTAACCAACCTAGCCAAACAGCAAATATCAGCATCAGCATAGGCCCCAGCCAAAAAGCAGGCATGGCTGAAAGGCGCACCGATACTAGCGTTACCATAATATCTTGCCAATGATTAGCTTTAAGCGCGGCATATATGCCCATCGGCACACCTAAGACAATACCTATCAACATAGACAATAACGCCAATTTCACTGTGGCTGGATAGCGCGTTTTAACCATGTCGATAATCGGCATTTTTGTATGGATAGACTTACCTAAATCACCCCGCGACAACTTAGCCAAATAGCTACCAAACTGTTGCACAAGCGGCTTATCTAACCCTAAATCAGCACGTAATTGTGCTCGGTCAGCCGTGCTGGCAGATTCACCCAGCATTACTTCTACTGGGTCGCCTGGTACCAAATGAATCAGTAGAAAAGTGAGTAGCAATACGCCGAAAATGACAGTAAAAAAACTAATAAAGCGCTTAATTATATTCATAAAATCTTACTTACTCGTCATCCTGAGCGTGGCGAAGGATCCAGTAACCAGTGAACGAGTGCATGGATCCTTCGCTATACTCAGGATGACGGACTGAAATTCTTTAATCATTGCGAATCACCACAGGCGTGCCCACAAACCCCCAATGAATTAGTAGAAAGGTCAGCAGCAATACACCAAAAATAACGGTGGCAAAGCTTGATAATTTTTTAATTAAAAACACCCTAAACCGCAATCACGAACTTAATGGTCATCCTGAGCATAGCGAAGGATCCAGCCATTTGCGCACAAAAAACTGGATTCTTCACTTCTTTCAGAATGACAGATTTGAATTGATGCTTCATTCCGCCATCACCACAGGCGTACCAACCTCTACCAAATCAAACAACGCAATCATCTCGCTGTTACGCATGCGCACACAGCCATGCGAACCAATCTCGCCCATTGCCGTACTGTCTGGCGTACCGTGAATATAAATATAACGCTGCATAGTATCTACATTGCCTAAGCGATTTTTACCGACTTCTTTACCGCTTAACCACAAAATACGCGTTAAAATCCAGTCCCGTTCAGGAAATTCTGCCATCAATTCTGGCGTGCAGATTTCACCTGTAGGTCTACGCCCTACGAACACGGTATTGGGCGCCGCATCCGCACCAATTTTTGCGCGAATAATATGCTGTCCTAATGGCGTGCAACCGCTATTTTTTTCACAGCCTGCGCCATTGGCAGCGGTGGAGATGCTGTACTTAGCTTTTACGCCGCCGAAGTTATCGAAAAGCGTTAAGGTTTGGTGTGAGATAGAGATTTCAATGCGCATAGCTAATTGTACCCAAATCATCCCAATTTCCATCAGGTTTTGCGTTGTAATTGGTAATGCCTTTGCGCATGGCGGCAAACTGTCCCTCGTACCACAGTGGCACATATGGGTATTGCTGGCGAATACGAGTGGTTACGGCTTGCCAGTTTTCTTCAGCCAGCAGCTTATCGAATTCAGCATCTGCGTATCGACCACGGTTAAAACCATTGGGCGGAAAGCTTTGTGAGCCAAAAGCTTTGGTATAAATTTCAGGCGTTTTAATGCCAACCCATGTAAGGCCGTACAGTTGAAAGTTACCTTGTTTTACGTCTTCAAAGAACGTACCCCAATCTAAGCTGCGAATTTCAAGGTCTATACCTGCTTTAGCCATTTGCGCTTGCAAAATCGTGGCAAAGCGCACACGCTGGGCGTCTGTGGAGGTTTTATACACCAGTTTAAGTGGTAACTGAACGCCTGCCTCTTGCAACAATTGTTTTGCCAAAGCTGGGTTATAGTCATTTTGAGGTGCAACTGCTGCGGGCTGATTGGTGTAATGCTCAGGCGGTAAAATCATATCCGCCTCACGGCTATGTGTAATCATGGCTTTCGCGATGATTTGTTTGCGGTCTAGGGCGTGGGCAATCGCTTGCCTGACTTTAAGTTGCTGCAGAATAGGATCTTTAAAATTTAAACCTAGATAAGAAAAATTAGCGCCTATGCTGGTTTTAACCAGCACTTCTGGCTTAGTTTGCAGATATTTCACGAGCTCTGGCGGTAATTCACCTTGCAATAAATCGACCTCACCATGCAGCAGCTTTAGCACGCGCACTGTGGGGTCTTTAACTTCAATCAAGCTAATGGTTTGACCATCGTTTACACGTTGCAAGCTTAATTTATTTTGCCAAGACACAAACTTTAAAGGGCCGCTACCTACAGGCTCATGCGAAAACTCATAGTGTTCAGCAATGAGTTTGGCTGGCAAAATACCAATAATCAACTTGGCTGCAAAGTGCTTATCTGCTTGATTGAGCTGGAACTCAACCGTGTCATTATCAATCACCGTGATATTTTTAATATTGGCAAATTCAGCCGTATTGGGCGAGTCTTTCAAGGTAGCTAAAGAGTCGTAAGTGGCTTTAACATCACTAGCGGTGAGTGGCAGTTTATTATGAAATAGCGGGCGGTTTTTATTGAGAGTAAATCGAAATACGGTTGGGCTGACTTCACCCCAAGATGCCAAACTAGCGACGGGTTTTGATTGCGCATCAAAATCTACCAAGCTTTGATACACCAAGCGATTAACGCGCTCTGAAGCGGCATCTGTGGCGTAGCGCGGGTCTAAGTTCAGGGGCATTTGTCCAATGGCAAAAACTATTTCTTGCGGGGTTGATGCTGATGGATTTTGTTGAGTACAAGCGCCTGTGCTCAATAATAGTAAAACCAAACATAATTGCGCTAAAATTTTCAATGCCTTCATAGCATTGCAGTTTACTAGATTCTGGCAAGCTTAGATGCTTAGGCTAAGTGAATATTTAAACTTAAGTTTTTAAATATCCAGCGTTTAATTAAACAAGTGGTTGTGATGCTTACGCCTATAAATTGAGTGAATTCCATAGCAGTTCTTATACAGCATCAAGAAAAATCCTCCGTTTTCATCAGTTTTAATAGATGAATTAACTTTATATTTACAGAATCACTGAAACTTAACGATAAAAATTGTATCTATTTGTGACAATTTAAATTGAGTTTAAATTCAAATATCTTCTACGTTATCAAGTAACTAATTCTAGCTAAGAACCTACAACAGCGCTAGAATACGTCCTGTTATAATCTAAGCTCAATTTCAATCCAATTGACATAAATCAATTAGCTTTTTTGGAATGTGCGACAAAATGTCACGTGTGAAATTCACAAAGAATTATCAATAAATGCTATGGGGGAACCAAATGCAAGATGTTAAAACTCAATCAACCACGTATGAAGATGGTGTCATACGGCAATTTTCAATCATGGCCGTGGTTTGGGGTGTGGTGGGCATGCTGGTGGGCGTCATTATCGCCTCACAACTTGTTTGGCCAGAACTCAATCTCGGCTTACCTTGGACAAGTTTTGGACGTTTACGTCCACTTCACACTAATGCGGTAATTTTCGCATTTGGTGGCTGTACTTTATTTGCCACTTCTTATTATGTAGTTCAACGTACCTGTCAAACCAAGCTGTTTATGCCTAAGTTGGCTGCGTTTACATTCTGGGGCTGGCAATTAGTGATTGTAGCTGCGGCAATTTCACTACCTTTAGGTTACACGCAAGGTAAAGAATATGCTGAACTAGAATGGCCAATCGATTTATTAATAGCAGTAGTTTGGGTGTCTTACGCGATTGTGTTCTTTGGAACGATTGGTACACGTAAAGTAAAACATATTTATGTGGCCAACTGGTTCTTTGGTGCCTTTATCTTAACCGTTGCTTTACTACATATTGTAAACAGCGCGGCGATTCCTGCTGGCTTTATGAAATCTTACTCAGCTTACGCTGGTGTACAAGATGCGATGGTGCAGTGGTGGTATGGTCACAATGCGGTTGGTTTCTTCCTTACTGCTGGTTTCTTAGGCATCATGTACTACTTCGTACCTAAGCAAGCTGGTCGTCCTGTGTACTCTTATAGCTTGTCTATTGTGCATTTCTGGGCTTTGATTTTCACTTACATGTGGGCGGGTCCTCACCATTTACATTACACAGCGTTACCTGACTGGACTCAATCATTAGGCATGGTGTTCTCATTGATTCTGTTAGCACCAAGCTGGGGCGGCATGATCAACGGTATGATGACAATGTCTGGCGCATGGCACAAATTGCGTACAGATCCTATCTTGCGCTTTATGATTGTTTCATTGTCTTTCTACGGCATGAGTACGTTTGAAGGTCCAATGATGGCGATTAAAACAGTTAACTCACTTTCACACTACACAGACTGGACAGTTGGTCACGTTCACTCAGGCGCATTGGGCTGGGTTGGCCTAGTTTCAATGGGTGCTTTGTACTACATGATTCCACGTTTGTTCGGTCAAAAACAAATGCACAGCGTTAAAGCAATTGAGTTGCATTTCTGGTTAGCGACTATTGGTATCGTGCTTTACATCTCATCACTTTGGATTTCTGGTGTGATGGAAGGCTTAATGTGGCGTGCTATCAACACTGACGGTACATTAACCTACACCTTTGTAGAAAGCGTAAAAGCTAAACATCCGTACTACATCATTCGTACATTAGGTGGGCTTCTATATCTAAGCGGTATGATTATTATGTTGTGGAATGTGCTTAAAACTGCAACGAGCGGTAAAGCTGCTGTTGTTAACATTCCAGCTGTTACTGCTCACGCTTAAGGAAAAAATTATGTCAAATAATGAAACAAAAAGTGGCTTCAGCCACGAAAAAATTGAGACCAATAACTTTCTGATGATTGTGCTGATTCTGCTCACAGTTGCGTTTGGTGGTTTAGTGGAAATCGTTCCATTGTTCTTCCAAAAATCAACCACAGAACCTATCACTGGACTAAAACCATATACTGCCTTGCAATTAGCTGGCCGTGACATTTACACTCGTGAAGGTTGCTACAACTGCCATTCACAAATGATTCGTCCGTTCCGTGCTGAAACATTGCGTTATGGTCACTACTCTGTGGCTGGCGAGTCTGTTTACGATCACCCATTTCAATGGGGTAGTAAACGTACAGGTCCAGACTTGGCTCGTGTTGGTGGTAAATACAGTGATGACTGGCAACGCATCCACTTAAATAATCCACGTGATCTTGTGCCTGAATCTATCATGCCAGCGTATCCTTGGCTAGAGGCAACGCCTGTTGATGCTGATGTAATGCCAGCACATATGCGCGCGCTTCGCACAGTCGGCGTACCTTATACAGATGCTGAAATCGCAAGCGCGACTGAAGATGTAAAAGGCAAAACTGAGTTAGATGCGGTTATTGCTTATTTGCAAGTACTTGGCATTCACTTGAAATAACCTAAATTAAAAGGAAAACTCAAAATGGATATTAATACGCTTCGCATAGCAGTTACGCTGGTTAGTTTTGTGGTGTTTGTTGGCATCCTAATCTGGGTTTGGCGAAATAGAAACACTTCAGACTTTAAAGATGCGGCTAATCTGCCCTTCAAAGAAGATTAAAGTTAAGAAAACTTCATACACTGAAGAATAAAGGAAAATAAAATGAGTGACTTTACAAGTAGTTTTTGGCCGATGTTCATCATCGCAATTTCACTAGGCGGTATTTTTGGCTGTGCGTTGCTATTATGGAAAACTAGCAAAATAAAAATACCTGTTGCTGGCAGTGGGCATGTATGGGATGGGGATCTTCATGAAATGAACAATCCGCTTCCACGCTGGTGGGTTGGAATGTTTATCTTTACAATCGTATTCTCGTTATTCTACCTTATTGCATATCCAGGCTTAGGTGGATTTGCAGGCAAGCTAGGTTGGACTTCAGCAAATCAATATGAAAAAGAAGTTGCTAAAGCTAATGAAGCATTAAAACCGATGTATGCTAAGTTTGCGGCCATGAAAACTGAAGACCTAGCACAAAATCCTGAAGCTAGAGCCATTGGTGAGCGTTTATTTATGAATAACTGCGCACAATGCCATGGTTCGGATGCAAAAGGCAGTCGCGGATTTCCAAATCTGACAGACAAGGACTGGTTACATGGTGGCAGTCCCGCTAAGATTGAAGAAACAATTACTGGCGGTCGTATCGGTATGATGCCTCCTATGGCGGCCGCAGTAGGCACGCCAGAAGATGTTAAAAATGTTGCAAACTATGTACTTAGCCTATCTGGCAGCATGAATGACTCAGGGCGCGCTGGTTTAGGTAAAGATAAATTTGCTACTTGTGCGGCTTGCCATGGTGCAGATGGTAAAGGTAACCAAGACATTGGTTCAGCAAACCTTACTGACAACATTTGGTTACATGGTTCAGGTGAGGCAGCCATTATAAAACGCATCAATGAGGGAAAAGTTAATGTGATGCCAGTTTGGAAAGATAAATTCACACCCGAGCAAATCAAAGTATTAACTGCTTATGTTTGGGGTTTTTCAAACAACAAATAGCGATAGGTAGAAATGGTATTAAAGCGCTCTCTTTAATACCATGTGTAGTAAAAGATAGTTAAGTAAGCTAAGGAAAAATGGAAGTATGAACGAAGTACCTGATGCTGCAAAAGTGGAAAAAGCGATACCTCTAAACGAAGTTGTTATTTCGCTATATGCGGCACAAGAAAAGGTCTACCCTCGTAGTGTTTCAGGTTTCTTCACAAAATGGCGCTGGGTGATGATTTGGCTAACCCAGCTCTTTTTTTACGGTATCCCTTGGTTAGATTGGGGCCATCGCCAAGCCTTGTTATTTGATCTTGAAGCTAAACGCTTCTATATTTTTAAATTAGTTTTGTACCCGCAAGATTTAATTTATCTCACTGCAATTCTCATCATTTCTGCACTATCCCTATTTCTATTTACTGCGATTGCTGGTCGCTTGTGGTGTGGCTATACCTGTCCACAAACCGTATATACAGAAATCTTTATTTGGATAGAACGAAAAATTGAAGGTGATCGTGCAGCTCGCATGAAACTAGATGCTGCTGACATGTCATCTAAAAAGCTAAGTAGAAAAGTAGCTAAGCATTTTGTATGGATTAGTTTTGCATTTTTTACAGGCTTCACTTTTGTTGGCTATTTCACCCCTATCCGTGAGCTTGCACAATCACTAGTTAACATAAGCTTGGGGCCATGGGAAACTTTCTGGGTATTCTTTTACGGCTTTGCCACTTATGGCAATGCTGGCTTTATGCGCGAACAAGTATGTAAATACATGTGTCCATATGCACGTTTCCAAAGTGCGATGTTTGATGACGATACGCTTATTGTAACTTACGACGAAGCGCGAGGTGAGCCTCGTGGTGGTCGCTCACGTAAGGCCGAAGTTAATACTAAAGCATTGGGTTCTTGTATCGATTGCAGCTTATGTGTTCAGGTTTGTCCAACTGGTATTGATATTCGCAAGGGCTTGCAATACGAATGTATAGGTTGCGGCGCTTGTGCAGATGTTTGCGATACGGTCATGGATAAAATGGGCTATGAGCGGGGCTTGGTTAAATACTCAACGCAAAATGCTATTACCAACCACTGGACTCATAAACAAATG
>JBBQLN010000014.1:0-57973 GCA_038327905.1 Burkholderiales bacterium | reverse complement strand
TTCAAACAACTCTGATAATAACCATAACAACAACGTCGCATAAATGCGTGGTGAATTAAATAACTTATCACTGGCAAGAATGTTGACGATGCCGCGACCTTGCGAATCAGTCTGCATCAGGTCGTCTAAATTAAGTGCAGGCTCACCAAAGAACTGATCTGCACCTTGCGTTTCAAGCTCAAGCAAAGCGCGCTGAATCGCACCTACGCTAGCCGCTGAGATATTGCCGTAATTAGTCTGATATTCTGCAGCATTTTCTGCCGCGTGCTGCATCATTGCACGCAAATCTTTTAAATCCAGTAATAGCCAACCTTTGTCATCGGCAATTTTGAATACCGAATTTAAAACGCCACCTTGAACCTCATTTAAATTTAACAAGCGCGACAACAATAAAGGTCCCATCTCAGCCATGGTCGTGCGCACTGGATGACCTTTTACGCCAAACACATCCCAAAATGTGACTGGGCACTTTTTATAACTAAATGCATTTAAGGCAAGTTGTTGCACCCGAGCTTCCACTTTAGGGTTGCCACCTCCTGTCTGGCTCATGCCAGCTAAGTCACCCTTTACATCTGCCATAAAAACAGGCACGCCAATATTAGAAAACTGTTCCGCCAAGCTTTGCAACGTAACGGTCTTCCCCGTACCCGTAGCACCAGCGATTAAGCCGTGACGATTGGCCATTTTGGGCAAAAGAAAACTAGATGTTTCGCTATTTTTTGCAATCAATAAGGGTTCCGACATTTGTTTTAACCTATTATTTATAATGAACAGAGAGTCTCATTGTAACAAAACTTATAGTAGACAACATCAAAGTAAACGACTGCAAAAAAGTGAAGTTATTTGTAACTATTAGCTTACCTTAATACCAAAAATTTTAAGGCCTTATTGTTACAGTTAATGTCGATTTAGAAAGAATCACATTAGCAAGCAAAGCCACAGCGGCCAGGCTCCATACAATAACCGCCCCTGAAGGCAAATCAAATATGGCTGACACCGCTAAACCTAGTACGTAAGCAGTTGCGCCGATGATATATGCACCTAGCATCTTTCTAGATTCAGACCAATTTCGTACAGCAAGTGCAGGAATAATCAAGCTAGAAAATACTAGGTATACGCCGACCAGTTGAACTGAAGCTGTGACCGCTAAAGCAAATAAGCCATAAAAACCAGCACGACCCATTTTGTCTTTTAAACCAAACCAGACTGCTAAAATGAGCAACGTTAGTAATGAAACAGGTATTAACTGACTCATGCTCACCCAAAGAATTTGGCCTGCAAGTAAATCCTTTAAATGCTCACCTCCATGTGGGTTGTTAGACAGCAGCAGTATTCCAGCACTTGCCGCTAATACAAAAAATACACCAATGAGTGCCTCCTGAACCTCGGGCCACTTTTTTTCGGTCCAAGTTAGAAGTAACGCCCCTAGCAAAGCTGCACTCACCGCTGCAATTTGTACCTTAAACCCTTGCGGCTCCCAGCCCATAGCATCAGCAGAAATAACACCAAGCGCTGCAATTTGCGCCACGGCAAGGTCAATAAACACAATGCCTCGCTTTAGCACCTGCTGACCGAGCGGCACATGTGTAGCTAATACTAATAAACCAGCTAAAAAAGCTGGACCTAAAATACTAAGGTTCAAGGTATCAAAATTCATTAATTTGCTCCGTATGTCAATTAATTGACCATCAAAGTGTTCATCATGCTTTATTTAGCAGCATCTAAAAGACGTTGCACAGTATCGTTAAATAAAGAAAATAAATCTTTAGCACGATCAGAACCACCTACGGTATATGGCAACGCTACCGATGGAATCTTTGCCCGCTCTGATAGCCATTGCGATGGACGCTCGCTGTTGTAGGCTGCACGAATCACCATTTTTGCAGGTTGGTGCTGCAATTGCGTCAACACCTCGCTTAGATGACTGCTGGTTGGTTCAACACCTGGTTTTGGTTCTAGCGTTGCCACTTCACGTAAGCCTAGCCAATCTTCTAAATAGGGAAAGCCTTTGTGTTGCACGACGATAGCCATGCCTTTCAATGGCGCTGCTTGAGCCTCCCATCTTTTAGTTGCTTCTTGCCAGCGCTGCGCAAAATCTTTATGCCTTGCCTGATAAAACGTAGCATTAGGCGCATCAATTTCTGCAAGTCGCTCTGATAAAGCATCACCTACTTTAGCGATATTGCGCGGATCGGTTTGAATGTGTGGGTTGCCACCCGGATGCACGTCACCATCCGCACGGTCTAAACGGCTTGGAATTTCTAACATACGCACATAATGCGCCGCTTCAAAATTACCCGCTTTTCCTGCTAATACATTGGTATTACCTGCTTGACGCAACAAAACTGGCAACCAACCAATTTCCAGTTCAGAGCCTGTACATACCAGCAAATCCGCCTTACGCAGTTGCGCAACTAAGCTGGGTTTTGCTTCGATATGGTGAACGTCTTGCATGGCGTTGGTTGCAGTAAATACGTTGACTTTATCGCCACCAAGCTCTTGCGCAAGCGCGCCCCACTCTGGCTCACAGGCAAATACATTGAGTGCAGCCTGAGCGGATTGTGCTGTAACAAGTAGTACAGATAGTGATAATACTTTGAATAACTGTTTCATTTTAATCTCCTTAATATTTGTGTGCGCCATGAGCGCCTAAGCTCATTTGGTATTGGATGAACACCTGATTGTCGGTGGCTTCTTGGCGAGATTTGTCGCTAGATACCTGTAAACGAATACGAGAGAACTCGCTTGGACTAAAGTCCAGCATGGCGCTGATACGTTTAGGATCATAATTACTATTCACTAAATTAGCTGCGTTATCAACATAGTTAACACTGCCGCTGTTCAATTGGTCATAACGCAAGCCAGCACGCCAATAAGGCATGAACTTATAAACACCTTGTAAGTACCAGCCGTCCTGTGATGCAGTGTAGTTGTTAATACCTGCGGCGTTAGTCAAATCGCCGTTTTCCTTGCGATGCAGGTATTCACCCTGTAACTTAAAGCTAGTATTGGTAGCATTACCATTAGGTGCCCATTTCCATACAAAATCGGCCAGCCAAACTTTGCTGTTGCCAGTAAAACTATTGCTCACATCAATACTCGAGGCATCAATATCGTTAGACTTCCTATCTTTAGGTGAAACTTCTAGATATGACAAACCTGCCCGCCAACTATTGCTAACGCCTAAATCGCCACCTACATGCGCGAATATTGAACCTGCACCGCCGCCATTTTTATCTCTACCTTCAGTATCAGCAATGCGTCCACGGCCATATTCAGCGCCAAACTCTAAGAACAAGTCAGTCGGCGCTAACCATTTTAGCTGTATGCCATCATCACCAAACTGATTGCCTAGAAAAGCTTGATAAGCCAATGGGTTGTCTACAAAATCCCAAGTATGGGCATGTTGGTCATTTAGATAGCCAATGCTAGAAAAGAATCGTCCAGCCTTAAGCGTGACGCCATAAGGCAAGCTAGTTGTTTGTACAAAAGCCTCTTCCACACCTATGCTATTGTCTGGCGCTAAGGCTAAATTAAGGCCGCCATAAAAATTAGGGTCAATACTGGCATAAAGACCCAACTCAGACTCGCCTAAATTAAAGCCCTTGGTACCAGGCCCGATTTCACCACCGGCTTGAAAGCCTGTAATGTGATAATTAGAATCTTGAGAACGATTTGCATAAGTACCAGATAAAATTAAAGAAATATCTGGGTTAAGCGCATTACTGGAAGTTGGTCTAGTACTGGCTTGTATGGAAGCTTCTTCAGCCTTTTTATCAGCCTCGCCAGCGACTGTTTCAGTGGTTTGTAAACGTGATTCTAAAGTTTGAATACGCGACTCATAACTCTGTTTCATTTGCTGGATTTCAGCGCGAAGTGCTTCTAATTCATTGCTATCGTTTGCTTTTGCCGCAGCAGGCAGCAGGAAGGTAAGCGCAATAGCGCGCACCAATATTTTTTGGTTAAACATGTGAACCTCGTCGTTGCAAAAATGAATAAAGCCACGCCTTGACAGGTGTGGATTAAGATTTAAGTACTAAGCGAGGATAGGCGGAGCGCGAGAACGGTAAGAAAAGCAGCGTGCGGAAATGACAGACGGGGGTAATTCTGTCAATAACTCAAATTGACCAGAAGCAATATTGAGGATATGCGCTTGCGAACCAATGGCAGCGGCAAGACCAGCAAGTGACAAACACTTGCCGCACAATTCAGAATGATTTGTAGACTTATCTTCACTAGAGGATTTTTGAGAGATAGATTGCTGATTTGAAGACTTTTGCTGCAAGTCTGCCATATGCACGTAGGCGTGCACCATCGCTTGTTGCTGCCCAAACATAAGCAGCACAGCAAAGATTAAAGTGAGAAATGAACGACGAATCATGAATTTATTGTAACAGAATTAAACTTAAAAAAATAATACCATTATGATGTGTATAAAGCTTTAGAAAACACTAAGCGCAGTAATTTGTGGATAAATTGCACTAGCATTACGTGCAATAAGCTCAGGGGATTAATCATCGTCATGTAAGTAGCTCGACTTATCAAATATCACCTTTACTCGCTTTATAAATAATCTCCAGCAAAGTATTTTCTAGTTCTTGGGCAGCTTTTTGCGCTCGCTTCGTTGGGTTTTTGATACTTTTCAAATCAAACGTTGGACGCGCTAAGGCAATAAATAACTTGAGCTTTTTATTTGCATCTGGCTTTTCATAGATTGCAATTCGGCAAGGCGCAAATACCAGAAACTCTGGGTGATCTAATAAGATATCAGTACCTAAACTCAAGTTACAGAAGCTACGCACATCCTTGATGCCTTGCGGGTCTATGCCACGCTGTTTAATGTGTTCTCCAATTGGAAAATTAGCTGGATTTACATAGTTTTTGCCTTCCGAGAGGCTTTTTAGGCTATCCACTACATCTTCATAACTCACACCTTCATGAACAGCCAATTCATAAATTGCGGTTGTACTATCTATTGGATGCATGCCCGTTTGCACTTGGCCTTGCAAAGCAACACTCTCAGCGCTAATTGGCTTTAATGCTGAACAACTAGTCAGTACTAGCAATAAAAATGGTAGTAAAAAAAACTTAGGCATCTTGATGCTCCAATTTTAAAGTACATTATGTACCACTTATTTTAAGCGCTTCGTTCAAGGCCTTACGATTAAACTTTGGCGCCATGAGTTCAATAAAACCATACATATAGCCACGTAAGAAGGCGTCTTTACGAACGCCTAAATACGTTGTGCTATTGGGAAATAAATGGCTGACATCCACCATCGCTAAATTTGAATCCCGCTCAGAATCATACGCCATGTTGGCTAGCAGTCCTACGCCTAGACCTAATGTCACATAAGTTTTAATCACATCTGCATCAATTGCGGTCAGTACAACGTTTGGTGAAACCCCAGCCTCACTAAATGTTTTTGATACTAAACTACCACCCGTATAACCAAAGTCATAAGTAATTAAAGGATAAGCGGCTAGTTTTTCTAGTGTCAACGCACCTGCTATAAGTAATGGATGCCCATGCGGTACTACTACGCAGCGATTCCAATCATAACAAGGTAGGCATAATAGATTTTCAAAATCACTAATGTATTCTGTCGCAATCCCAACGTCGGCATCGCCATTCGCTACTTGCTCAGCCACTTGGCTAGGGTTGCCTTGATGAATACTCAACTTAACCTCTGGGTAAGCCGTCATAAACGCTTTAACCACCGCAGGAAGCTTATAACGGGCTTGGGTGTGTGTAGTGGCAATGGTCAAAGTACCAGCTTCAATATTGCTAAACTCGTCACCCACACGTTTTATATTATCCACTTGCTGCATGACTTTTGCTGCCAAAGATAATATTTGTTTGCCTGGCTCGGTAATACCCGTAAGCCGTTTGCCATTGCGTAAAAATACCTGCAAGCCAATCTCTTCTTCAAATAACTGAATTTGTTTACTTACACCAGGCTGTGAGGTATACAAAGCATCTGCCGCAGTGGTGATATTTAGATCTTGGCGTGCTACCTCGTTGAGATAGCGTAATTGTTGTAGCTTCATGGTTTTATCATTTCAATTTACAGTCAATTCAATATAACTAAAAATTATACACATAGAATAACATATTCTAAAAAATCCATTTCACACCTGCTATAGTGCGCATGATTTTTATAAATGTGCAACGTATTGCATTAATTGACGGATGCTTCAGATGGAATTTGGTTATATTGTTGCTGGCTTTGTTGTCGGCGTGCTAGTTGGATTAACTGGTGTTGGTGGTGGTTCATTAATGACGCCAATTTTGGTGCTATTTTTCCACATTAAACCAGCTTTAGCTGTAGGGACTGACTTACTTTACGCCGCAGTAACAAAAAGCGTAGGTATTTTTGCGCACGGCAAGCTTGGTAATATTGAGTGGGAAATCGTTCGGCTTTTAGCTTACGGGAGTGTGCCCGCATCAATTCTCACCACGCTTTATTTGCGCGACCAAGATATAGCCTCTGATGCTGCTGTCAATACGATTAAATTTTGGCTTGGGATTGCTTTGTTAGTGACATCAGTTTCCGTGCTATTTAGAAATCGGTTAGCTGAGCTTTCTAAAAAAGAACATTTAGTGAACCCACAATGGACACCCTATTTAACAGTTTTTTTAGGGTTGGTTTTAGGTGCTTTGGTAACACTGACCTCGGTTGGTGCTGGCGCACTTGGGGTTACCGCACTCTTAATTATTTATCCTAAGCGGCCGCTTAATACCATTATTGGTTCAGATATTGCCCATGCAGTACCGTTAACTCTAGTTGCAGGTCTCGGACATGCAAGCATCGGCACTGTTGATTACGGTTTGCTTGGCACATTATTAATTGGTTCAATTCCTGGCATATGGATTGGTAGCCATTTAAGTTCAAAATTAGCTGAGCATTGGGTACGAATTGCACTGGCTTTAATTTTGATTTTTGTGGGCTTAAAACTCGTTTTCCATTAAAATACCGGGTTCCCTAGTTAGTATGATTAGTTAAAATTTTGGGATAAAGAAAAGTATAAAATGTATAAGTATGATGAAATAGACCAACAAATCGTCGATGAGCGTGTCACGCAATATCGTGACCAGACACGTCGCTATTTAGCAGGTGAACTAAGCGAGGACGAATTCCGTCCATTGCGCTTACAAAATGGCTTATACATTCAACGCCATGCGCCTATGCTGCGTATTGCCGTGCCTTACGGCATGCTCTCAAGCAGGCAATTACGCAAATTGGGCGACATAGCGGGCAAGTACGACAAAGGCTACGGACATTTCAGCACACGTCAAAACTTGCAATTAAACTGGCCAAAACTTGAAGATGTACCAGAGATTCTAGCTGAATTAGCCACGGTTGAAATGCATGCCATTCAAACCTCAGGTAACTGTATCCGCAACATTACCACTGACCAATTTGCTGGTGTTGCGCCTGATGAAATGGTTGACCCTCGCGCTATGGCGGAAATCATGCGCCAATGGAGCACTTTTCATCCTGAATTTGCCTTATTACCACGCAAATTCAAAATTGCCGTTTCTGGCACTCGTGATGACCGCGCTGTGGTGCAAATGCACGACATCGGTATGGAATTTTACAAAGACAGCGACAACAAACTTGCAATTAAAGTCTGGGTTGGTGGTGGTTTAGGCCGTACGCCGATTCTAGGCACTGTGATTGAAGCGCATTTAGAGTGGCAGCATGCCCTTACCTACTGCGAAGCCATCATTCGCGTATACAACTTGCATGGTCGCCGCGACAACTCCTACAAAGCACGTATCAAAATTTTAGTAAAGGCACTTGGTATTGAAGAGTTTAAACGCCAAGTTGAAGTCGAGTGGTCGCACTTGAAAGATGCGCCTAACACGATTACAGAATCTGAATTAGCACGCGTTAGCCAACATTTTGAAGCCATGCCATATGAAGCGTTATCCGCTAACGATGCAAGCTTTGATGCGGCTATTGCAAGCAATCCAGCCTTTACCGCATGGGTGAAACGTAGTGTACATGCACACAAAATTGCGGGTTACCGTGCTGTCACGCTTTCATTAAAACCACATGGCACGGCACCTGGCGATGCAACCACAGAGCAAATGCATGTGGTTGCTGACCTTGCCGACCAATACAGTTTTGGTGAACTGCGTGTTTCACACGAGCAAAATTTAATTCTAGCTGACGTAAAACTCAGCGACTTGTTTGCTGTATGGGAGAAAGCCCGTGCAAATGGTTTAGCAACGCCAAACATTGGTTTGTTAACAGACATTATCTGCTGTCCAGGTGGTGATTTCTGTTCGTTGGCTAACGCAAAGAGCATCCCGATTGCCACCGCGATTCAGATGCAGTTTGATAATCTAGATTACTTGCATGATATTGGCGATATTGAACTCAATATCTCAGGCTGCATGAATGCCTGTGGCCATCACCATATTGGTCACATCGGTATTTTAGGCGTTGATAAAGATGGTTCTGAGTGGTATCAAGTCAGCATTGGCGGCAGTCAAGGTAATGATGCAAGTTTAGGCACAGTCATTGGTCCAGCATTCTCAGCAGATGAAATGCCAGCAGTCGTACAAAAACTGATTGACGTTTATATTCAAGAACGTACTCCTGAAGAGCGCTTTATTGATACGGTTCGTCGCTTAGGTGTTGCGCCATTCAAGGCTCATGTTTACGCAGACAAAAGTACAACAAAGCAAGAGGTGACAGCATGAGTAACTTAATCACGCTAAACAATGGCGTTGCCGCCATTTCGGAAAGTGAATGGACTATCGTTAAGCTGCCAGCAAGCCAAGTGGAAGAACGTAAACAAGCTGGTAAAGTTGTTTTATTCAAGCTCACAGGTGAAAAAACCGTCTCAGCCGAACAAATTGCTACCGCCGAGATTTCAAGCGCTGGCAAAGTGATTGTGCCATTAAGTGTATTTATTGCACGCAAAGCCGAGCTACAAGACCGCATGACTAGCAATCAAATCGGTGTGTGGGTTGATACACATGAAATTTTAGAAGATTTAGTAAGCAGCGTAAGTGATTTAAACAGCTTGCCAATGATCGCCGTGCATGTAGAGCGCTTTGCTGATGGTCGCATATTTTCATTAGGCACATTATTACGCTCTCGTTATGGCTATAAAAACGAATTGCGCGCTATCGGTGATGTTTTGCGTGACCAATTATACTTCTTGAAACGCAGCGGTTTTACCAGCTACCTCGTTCGTGCAGATCGCTCTGCAACAGAAGCATTAGCAAGCTTAAATGACTTTACTAATCCATACCAAGGTGCGGTTGATGAGCCTCGCCCTGTGTTTAAACGTTACAACCGAGTTGCATAATGAATAGCACTCTTTCTATGCTCAAACCAACTACAAGCAACCCTGCGACCATGCCAGAATTAACCAATGTACTTGTTACCAGTGTAAATGCAAAATCAGCTGCTGTATTAGCGCTATTACGCAATGCGAGCGCTGAATTAAAAGCGATTACCTTTGCCAACAGTTTTGGTGCAGAAGATATGGTCTTGACTGACATCATATTAAAAAATCAGGTGGCGATTGAGATTTTCTCTCTCGACACAGGTCGCTTACCAGTTGAAACTTATGACTTGATAGCAGAAACTGAAAAGCATTACAGCACAAAACTAAACGTGTATTTTCCACAGGCTACCACTGTTGAATTTTACGTAAAAAATAATGGCATTAATGCTTTTTACGAATCTATTGAGCTTCGTAAAAGCTGCTGCCACATGCGTAAAGTAGAGCCTTTGCAACGCGCGCTTAAAGGAAAAGATGCATGGGTCACTGGTATGCGTGCAGCACAAGCGACTACGCGAACTAGCTTGCCAGTTCGCGAATTTGACGAAGGTAACAAACTAGAAAAATTTAATCCGTTAAGCGAATGGTCAGAGCAAGAGGTTTGGGCATACATACGTTTGCATGAAGTACCTTATAACCAACTTCACGATCAGTTTTACCCAAGCATAGGTTGCGCTCCATGCACGCGCGCAATTGCAACGGGTGAAGACGTTCGCGCTGGCAGATGGTGGTGGGAAGACCCGCTAAACAAAGAATGTGGACTTCACGTTAAAAAGTAGTTCGTAGAAAATACAACGCGAAAGTTAAAGTTTTGAATTAATTATATAAAGCAAGCTATTGAATATGTTAAATAAAGAAAAATTAAATCACCAGCCTTTATCGCATTTAGATTGGCTAGAGTCAGAAGCCATTTATATTCTGCGTGAAGTTGCAGGGCAATGCTCTAACCCCGTATTACTCTTTTCAGGCGGTAAAGACTCCCTGTGTATTTTACGCTTAGCTGAAAAAGCTTTTCGTCCAGGACGCTTTCCGTTTCCGTTAATGCACATTGATACAGGCCACAATTACCAAGAAGTGATTGATTTCCGCGATCAACGCGCTGCTGAATTGGGCGAACGCTTAATTGTGCGCTCTGTTGAAGATTCAATGAAACGCGGTACAGTGGTTTTGAAATCAGCAGATGAATCACGCAACAAACACCAGTCAGTCACGCTACTTGAGGCGATTGAAGAGTTTGGTTTTGATTGCTGTATTGGCGGTGCACGCCGTGATGAGGAAAAAGCGCGCGCAAAAGAACGTATCATGAGTTTCCGTGATGAGTTCGGTCAATGGGATCCTAAAAACCAACGTCCTGAGTTATGGAATCTCTACAACGCACGCTCACACAAAGGTGAAAACATTCGCGCATTCCCTATTTCCAACTGGACAGAAATGGACGTTTGGCAATATATCGAACGTGAAAAGTTACAGTTACCAAGTATTTATTTCGCACATCAACGTGATGTGGTGATGCGTGGCGGCTCAATCGTGCCAGTGAATGTTCCACTAGTGAATGGCGAAGTGACCAACCCTGTGAAAGCTGGCGAAGAAATCATTAATATGCAAGTTCGCTTCAGAACTGTTGGCGACATTAGCTGCACTGCGCCAGTCATTTCAGATGCAGATACTGTCTCTAAAATTGTACTCGAAACTGCAACATCAACCATTACAGAGCGTGGTGCAACACGCTTAGATGACCAAACATCAGATGCTTCAATGGAACAACGTAAGAAAGAAGGCTATTTCTAAATGAGTAACGCAACAACACAACACAACGACTCACTGTTACGCTTTATGACCTGCGGCTCTGTCGATGACGGCAAAAGTACGCTTATCGGCCGCCTATTATTTGATACCAAAACTATTTTGGCGGATACATTAACGCAAATTTCAAACACATCGAAAAAGCGCGGTATGGAGGCGGTAGATTTATCTCTGCTTACAGATGGCTTGCAAGCTGAGCGTGAGCAAGGCATTACCATTGACGTTGCCTATCGTTACTTCAGCACAGGTACACGTAAGTATATTATTGCCGACGCACCGGGCCATGAGCAATACACTCGCAATATGGTCACTGCGGCATCTACTGCCAACTTGGCCATTATCTTAATTGATGCTCGCCGTGGTGTTTTGACGCAAACGCGTCGTCACAGCTATTTAGCGCATTTGGTTGGCATTCAGCACATTGTGGTTGCTGTCAATAAAATGGACTTAGTGAATTACGACCAAGCCACATACGACAAAATCTGTGCAGATTATTTAACTTTTGCTCAAGAAATTGGCTTTGCGCAGGCCAGAGACATCAAATTTCTACCCATGTCAGCCTTAGCAGGCGATATGTTGGTTGATCGCTTAGACAACATGTCTTGGTACACAGGTGAAACGTTACTAGAAATGTTGGAAAAAGCACCAGCTGCACACACTGAAGGCGATGAAGAATTCCGCTTCCCAGTGCAATTTGTATGTCGTCCACATGCCAGTGCAGATGCCGATCTACATGACTTTAGAGGCTTTATGGGTAGAATTGAAAGCGGAAATATTGCCGTAGGCGACGCGGTTACTGTGTTACCAAACGGCTACCAATCTAAAGTAAAAGCCATTCAAGTGGGTGATGAGCAATTACAAAGTGCTCAAACCGAGCAAAGTATTACGATATTGTTAGAAGACGAAATTGATACTTCACGCGGCGACATGATTGTAAAAACAGGCAGCACAATTGAACCTGTTAAACAAATCGAAGCGTTTGTTTGCTGGTTGTCAGAAACGCCTTTATCCCCTGCTCGTACTTATGTGATTCGTCACACGACTCGTCAATCTAAAGCGAAAGTTGGCACTATTGCATACAAAGTAGATGTGAATACACTTGAAGAACAAGCAACTACCGACCTTAAAATGAATGATATTGCGCGCAGTACCTTCAAGCTAGCGCAGCCGCTCATGGTTGATAGTTACAGTACTAACCGTGCCACTGGCGCATTTATTGTGATTGACGAAAGCACAAATAATACGGTTGGGGCAGGAATGATTGTCTAATTATCTTTTGATGTAGCGCAATAATTAAGCCATGCAAATTAATTCAATTTCAAATAAAATAGCGTTTTACGCTTAATAGCTGTTAAGGACTCAAAAATGACTTATGTTGTCACCGAAAATTGTATTCAATGCAAATTTACTGATTGCGTTGATGTTTGCCCTGTCGATTGTTTTGTAGAAGGCCCTAACTTCTTAGCAATTAACCCAGATGAGTGTATTGATTGCACCCTGTGCGTTGCAGAGTGCCCTGCAGAAGCAATTTTTGCCGAAGATGATGTACCAGCAGACCAGCAAGAATTTATCGCCTTAAATGCGCGTTTAGCTGAGTTATGGCCAGTGATTACCTCACGTAAAGCGGCGTTAGAAGATGCAGAAGCAATGAATGGTGTACCAGGTAAACGTGATTTATTAATTGAGTAATTATTTAAGTTTTTAATGAATGAAATTTAATTAAAAATAGTTTAAAAATCTAAAAATAAAAAAGGAGACTTCCGTCTCCTTTTTTTATTCAGTCTAGCTTTTGACGCACTAACAACTAGGCTGCGTAAGCTAGTTCAGGTTGAGTCAAGTCAGTTGCATGAACATCACTTTTCCAAAAGTAATAAAATTCACGACCTACTTTTAAAGTCACTTTATAAGCTTCATTTGATGAGAATAAAGTTAAATTAGCGTCCAATGCGTGTCGATAGGCTACAGGTTGCTTGTGTGGTGCATTTCGCAATAAAATCAACAAAAGCTTCACCAGCTTTTTACAAGCATTAACAACGAAATCTTCTACACCATTCACGCGCAACACTTTTTCATATTCGGCCAATGGCTGCATTTCTAGCTTAGTTAAGGTATGAGTATCCAATGAATTCCACAAATCCTTTAACTCAGTTTCCACAGGCTTCCATTTAACTAAATTCGCACCAAAAGCATTATCTTGATTCATGGCAACAATCGCTTTAATGTCATCAATCCAAAATGAAAAAAACTCTCTAATCACAGATAAGTAACTAAACCATAGTGATTTATCTATGCTTTGAAATAGCTTGTCTACCGCACCCCTAAAAGCATTGCCATCACAATGTATACTTTCAATCCAAGGGATAAGCTTAAGAATAATCACTTCACGCTGCCTAAGCTCAACTTTGGTAAAGCCTTTACGCTCTAAAAGATTTAGATATGCACTCAATGCTACGTGTTCACGATTATTGCTCATTTTCTACTCAACTTTCTCACCATGCTAAATTTGATATAATTTACTCAAGTAACATCTAATACTTGATGCTATAACTTATTATAATTAAGACCACTTCAATTCAATTCGAGAAACAAAAACAACTAATGGACTCAGTTTCAACTCTAGCATTGGCAAGTGGACTCAGCTGGGCAAGTGGTTTACGCTTGTATGCCACCGTGTTTGTTGTGGGAATATTAGCTAAATTTGGCTATATACATTTACCTGAAACACTAGCGATTCTCAGCAATCCAATGATCATTGGTTTAGCAGGCGTACTGAGCACTATTGAGTTTCTTGCAGATAAAATCCCTTACGTTGACAGCGCTTGGGATGGAATACAGACATTTATTCGAATTCCTGCAGGTGCACTGCTTGCAATGGGTGCTATGAATACAAGTGACCCAATGATTGCAACGATAGCGGCCTTATTAGGCGGCTCACTAACTGGCGCAACTCACGCCACCAAAGCTGGTAGCCGCGCGCTAATAAACACTTCACCGGAACCAGTTACTAACATAGCAGCATCCTTTGGAGAAGAAGGCGCTTTAATCACGGGTGGCTGGCTGGTATTTGCTCACCCTGCCATCTTTATTGGCCTATTGTGTGGATTTATTATATTTATGTTTTGGTTTTTGCCTAAGGTTTGGCGCAACATTAAAGCAGTGGTAGCCCATGTTGGCAGAATTAGCTGGCCAAGCAAATAATGATTCCATTGAAATATCTACAGCACTACCCTGCCTCCTTGCAGGATAAAATCAGACAGTTGCAGTCACAAAATACGCTTGGCGAATACATCACACAACGCTATCCGCAATCACATAACGTACAAACTGATAAAGCTCTGTACCAATATAGTAGCGACATTAAACAAGCGTTTTTACGCAATGCGCCATTGCTGGACAAAGTGCATTATGACAATCGCTTAACTATCGACCATCATGCGTTAGGGCTGAATACGGCAATCTCTCGCATACAAGGCGGCAAGCTTAAGGCTAAAAAAGAAATTCGCATTTCATCATTTTTCAAAGAAACGCCTGCTGATTTTTTAAAAATGATAGTCGTACATGAATTGGCGCATCTAAAAGAGCGCAACCACGACAAAGCGTTCTACCAACTCTGCCAGCACATGGAGCCAAACTACCACCAGTTAGAGTTTGATTGCCGTGTGTATTTACTTTGGAAAACAGAATCATAGTCATGGGTGTATTCTAAGTTAAAAGTCAATCAACTCTTTGTTATAAAGTTAAAGCCAACTTCCTATTGATGACTATAAAATTTGCTCTTACGAATCATCAGCCAGCCAAATATCAAGTAACCTGCCATGGCTAATGCCAAGCCAGACGGCGCATACCAAACTAATGGCACAATCAAACCCGCTGATACTGTGGAAAGTAACATTTGTATAAATGCCTGCCCAGAAGCTGCAGTACCTCGGATTTTTGGGTGTCGGTCAAGCGCGGCAAGTGAAAGTATCGGCATTGCCAATGCCATGCCAACGTTAAACAGGGCAATAGGCAGAATGTTATAGACTGGGCGTGTAGGCAATGTAAAGCAAATTAACACATTCATGATAACCATTGCCGCCATCCAAAGATAAGCTAGTTTAACAACTTTTTGCTTTGCATAGCGGCCTGCTGCTCGTTTTGCTAGATATGAACCCAATACCATGCCGCATACTGTTGGCACGAACATGTAACCAAACTCATGCTGAGTAAATCCTAGCTGCTTAACTAAGAATACTGGGCTGGCTAAAACGTATATAAAAAAACCTGCGAAATTTGCACTAAGTGCAAATACAACGTAATTAAATTCCTTATCGCCAAATATCACTTTGTAGTCTTTAATGACTTGTTTAGCAGAAAGCGGCATGCGTTTTTCAACGGGCATCGTTTCAGGTAAATAGTGCATAGCCGCCCATAAGCTAAGCGCAGCATAAAATGCTAAAAAGATGAAAATGGCTTGCCAATGTATACCTAGCAACAAACCACCAATAATAGGTGCAATCGCTGGGGCAATACCGAATAACATTTGCACCGTTGCCATCACACGCTGGGCTTGCGCACCTTCAAATAAATCGCGCACCATGGCACGTGCCACTACGTTACCTGCGCCTCCAGACATGCCCTGCAGAGCACGAAAGAACCACAGCGTTTCGACATTCGGTGCAAAAGCACAGCCAATTGAAGCCAGTACAAATACACCTAAACCCCATTTAATAGTGGTGATACGACCTATTGAGTCAGAAATTGCACCATGCCATAAGGTCATGAGCGCATATGGCAATAAGTAAAAAGTTAGGCTTTGTTGCAGCTCAATTGATGTGCCTTTTAAAGCGTATTCTAACGTAGGAAATGCTGGCAAATAAGTGTCAATCGCAAATGGCGCCAGTGCGGCAAGGCTTGCAAGCACTACAGATAAAACAAATGGGGATGATTTAAGCTTCAAAATAACAGTTCTCAAATAAAAAACGCGCTACTAAACTAAATTAGTCGCGCGTCTAATTTAACCACATTATGCGTGGATATTGATGAATAAGTTTATGGTAATGAGTGAAAGCTCTCTACACGATCTTTAAACTCGCCATCGATAATTTTTTTAGAGTTTTTATCATTCCTAAACACAATCGGCTGTGCGACTAATACAGGGTTCTTAGAATCCTCAATCGCCTGCTCGATCACATGATGATAAGGCGACTTGCTACATACTGGGTCTGCCACTTCCGCATCACCAGTCAGTAAGAATGATTGACAGCGGCAACCGCCCAAATCATTTTTCTTTTCTGAACAACTACTGCAAGGCTCTTTCATCCAATCGTCACCACGATATTTATTGAATGCTGGTGAGTCCTTCCAAGAATATTCAAGGCTAGAATCACGCACATTGGGGAATTTCATATTGGGTAATACTCTTGCTGAGTGACATGGCAATACATCGCCATTCGCTGTCACAATCATAAATACTTCACCCCAGCCATTCATGCACTTTTTAGGTCGGTCTGAAAAATAATCAGGGACAACAAAGAAAATCTTCATTTTACTACCCGACTTTTCTCTAAACTCATTAGTGATGCGTTCAGCTTCATCCACCTGCTCTTTAGTAGGCATTAGTTGACTGCGATTGACCAAAGACCAACCATAATACTGCGTATTTGCCAGCTCAATATATTCTGCACCAAGTGCATCAGCCATTTCTAGAATCTCCTTCATATGGCCAATGTTGTAACGGTGTATCACCACGTTCAATACCATCGGATAGCCATGACCTTTAATCATCGCTGCCACTTTTTTCTTCAACTCAAAAGTCTTGGTATTGGTAATAAAGTTGTTAATTTCTTCAGTAATGTCATGCATGGAAAGCTGAATATGATCCAAGCCGCCCTCTTTAAACGCCTGTATGCGCTTTTCTGTAAGCCCCACGCCTGAAGTGATTAGATTGCTGTAATAGCCCAGCTTTTTAGCTTCAATCACAATATCTTCAATATCGTCACGAAGTAATGGTTCACCGCCTGAAATACCCAGTTGAATCGCACCTAATTTACGTGCGTCACGAAGCGCTTGAATCCATTGCTCTGTCGTAAGCTCGTTTTGCGTATGTTTATCGTAATCGGTTGGGTTATAGCAAAATGCACAGTGTAACGGGCAACGATACGTGACCTCTGCTAGTAACCACAAAGGCTGTGTATGCGTAGCTGATGCAGCTACGCCGTTATTTTGTTGTGCATGTACGGTTTTTTGTACGACGGATTCACCCAAAGAGGCTTGTGTCATTGCTTACTACTCCTAAATTTTACGCAGCCATCCCTTGCTTACTGCCAACTCAAACATACCGATAATGTCATTTTGAATATTTTCAGCTTCAGGAAAAGTAGCTGTTAAATCAGCTACCACATCGTCAACACTGACTTTGCCATCTAAGCGTTTTAATATTTCACCAGCGCTGCCATGCAGTTTGACCATTCCTTCTGGAAAAAGTATCACATAGTTTTGCTGTGCTTCTTCCCACTGAAAACGGTGATGAGGCGCTAATGCGTAAATATCGGTATGTTGTATTGTATCGGTCATTTTTTATTCTTAATATTTACATCTATTAGCTTACGTTCATTACAGGTTGGCGTAGGTAATCACGGCCTTCTACTTTAATATCAGCGCTTTGCAACATAATGGCATCAGCCATTACCCACAAAACATCTAATTTAAATTGCAGAATTTCTAAGGCACGTTCTTGCATCGTACGGCTTTGACTAAAATAATCTAAAGTTACAGCCAAGCCTTGTTCAACGTCACGACGTGCCTGTGTTAAGCGGTTTTTAAAATACTGCATGCCTTCTTTGTTAATCCATGGATACATATCTGGCCATGAATCTATACGCTGTTGGTGAATATGCGGTGCAAATAGTTCAGTCAAGCTAGAACACACAGACTCTTGCCATGAACGTTGTTTTGCAAAGTTGATATATGCATCCACAGCAAAACGAGTGCCTGGTGCAATCAGTTTCAGCGACATAATATCTTCACGACTCAAACCTACAGCCGCGCCTAAATGGATCCAAGCTTCGATACCGCCCTCGCCACCTTCGGCAATGTTGCCGCTGCCATCATGGTCAAAAATACGTTGTATCCAGCCACGACGAATCTCACGGTCTGGACAGTTAGAAAGAATTGCGGCATCTTTCATAGGAATAGCAATTTGATAGTAATAACGATTCGCTACCCATGATTGCATTTGTGCTTGTGTTAACTTGCCTTCATACATCAACACATGAATAGGATGGTAGATGTGATAACCCTTACCTTTTTCGCGTAATTTCTCCTCAAACTCTTCACGAGACCAAGGTAGCTGATTGTTTGTCATTGCGTTCATCTGTTTCTCCTAAAGTATGATGTCCATGCCATCATAGGCAACTTCAATATTATGTGCGTTCAATATTGCACGCTCGGCAGAATCTTCACGTAATATTGGATTTGTATTATTGATATGAATCAAAACTTTGCGTGAAGCGTTAAATTTATCGAGATCTTCGATCATGCCGCCTTCACCAGATTGTGGATTATGACCAATGCTACGCGCAGTTTTAGTCATCAACCCTAAATCAATCATTTCGGTATTTGTCCAGAATGTGCCATCCACCATAATGCAATCGGCTTGATGCATTAGTTCTGGTAAATGTGGTTCAATTTCAGCCAAGCCTGGTGAGTACCAACATTTTTTACCTGTACTAATTTCTTCAATCAACACGCCAATAGTGTCCCCGGCTTGAGGGTCATTGCGGTGTGGTGAGTAAGGTGGCGCAGCACTTTTTAGTGAGACAGAAGTAAATTTAAGGTTTGGAACATTTGGAATGGTAAAGCTCGTTTTGCCATCAATCGGCACTTGGTGATGATTGATGCCACAGTAATGCCCTAGTATATTAAGTGCTTGATTACCAGAGGTTAAGTCACCATAGACCATATCAGTACAGTATATCTCACGCTTAACAGTGCCTTCACGTAGCATATACAAGCCCGTGGTGTGGTCGATTTGTGCGTCAATCAACACAATCGCTTGAATCCCTGAATCTCTTATCGCCCGTGCTGGCTGTAACGCAGGGAAATCTTGAATTTGTTGTAAAACATCTGGGGAAGCATTGAACAACACCCAGTTAACACCATCACTGCTGACACAAATTGATGATTGTGTGCGTTTAGTCGCTTTAATTTTACCTTTGCGCAATCCATCACAATTAAAGCAATTGCAGTTCCATTGTGGAAAACCACCCCCAGCGCCTGCGCCTAAAACATGTATATGCATTGATCTCTACAATTCTAAGTAACTAATTAATTTTTATAACTTTAATTTTTATATATAAGACTTACTTTATATTTTTTTGACATACTTTTTATAACTGCTTTTATAAAAAAAGGCTGTCTTACGGCAGCCTTTTTTTGATTCGCAAAAATGCAAATTACTTGTTCATTACGTACATTGTAACTTCAAAGCCAAAACGCATTTCTGTAGCTGCTGGTGTTGTCCACATGATAAATTTCCTTTTTAGTTAGTTAATATCGTTGCTGCCTGATTGTTTATCGCTACAACGTGAAACGTATGATGCGCCCTATTCGTGTGTAACAACACTGCAAAGTTACTGATTAACGACTAAGTAAATTCATGATGCCAACAACTTTCACGATTAATATTTAGACTTTTTGACGTCGAGCACGCACAGCTACTGCCAACTCTTCTAAGAGTTGAACAGTGTCATCCCAACCTAAACAAGCATCGGTAATAGACTTTCCATACTCAAGGTCACATCCTGGAGCATGATCTTGACGGTCTTCATTAAGGTGTGACTCTAACATGACACCAATAATCCGTTTATCACCGCTGGCAAGTTGAGTGGCAATATCTCTAGCCACATCTTTCTGGAGAAGGTAATTTTTACTACTATTGCCGTGACTGCAATCAATCATCAATATTGGCGCTAGTCTTGCTGCGCTTAAACTTTCACAGGCCTCATTGACGTTTTTAGCATCGTAATTGGGTGTTTTCCCACCACGTAAAATGACATGACAATCATCATTACCAGTTGTTGAGAAAATAGCAGACTGTCCTTCTTTGGTCACTGATAAAAAATGATGTGGGCTAGAAGCAGTTTTAATTGCATCAATCGCTACACGTACACCGCTATCAGTGCCGTTTTTGAAGCCTACAGGACAAGATAAGCCAGAAGTCAGTTCACGGTGCACCTGAGATTCAGTAGTACGTGCGCCAATTGCACCCCAGCTTACCAAATCAGCGACATATTGTGGCGTAATCATATCTAAAAACTCGGCACCCGCTGGCATACCCAACTCATTGACGTCTACTAAGAATTTTCGCGCAATCTCTAAGCCTTCATTAATCTTATAGCTGCCATTAAGATGCGGGTCATTAATTAAACCCTTCCACCCTATCGTCGTGCGAGGTTTCTCGAAATATACGCGCATTACAATCAATAAGTCTTTGGACAAATTTTTACGTACATTCATCAAACGCTGCGCATATTCCAAACCAGCCTTAGTATCGTGTATTGAACACGGACCTACCACTACCAGTAAACGGTCGTCTGATTGGTGAAGTATATTGTGAATCTCTTTACGTGTAGCTAAGATATTTTGAGTTGAATCCGCACTTTCTTTCAGGCGATCCAATAGCTCTAATGGTGTAATTAGTTTTTTAATCTCGCGAATGCGTACATCATCTGTAGCTAGCTTTTTATATTCGCTCATTTATTCGTTACTTTTTAAAATTTGTTCTAATACTTCTAGAAAACGTGCATTTTCACTGAATAGCCCAATACTTACGCGTAAGTAATCTGGCATTTCATAGTTGGCGATTGGACGCACAATCACGCCGTTTTGCAGTAGCTTCTGATTCACTTCCGCAGCCTCATTCACCTTAAAACTTACAAAATTTGCAAACGAAGGAATGTATTCTAAACCAAGTTTATTAAAGCCTTGTGTCAATTGTGCCATGCCAGCTTGATTAAGTGCGTAAGAGCGTTCAACAAAATCATCATCCGCCAGTGAAGCGACTGCAGCGGCCTGTGCAATGCTATTCACGTTAAAAGGCTGACGGACTCTATTCATTAAATCTGCGATATCTGCATGACACAAACCAAAGCCAACACGCAGACCTGCTAGACCATAGGCTTTTGAAAAGGTGCGCGAGATGATTAAGTTATCAAACTCACTCAGCCATGCAATCGCCTCAGACTTGTTATCTGCAGATAAATACTCATCATAAGCTTCGTCAAGCACTACCAAAATAGCTTTTGGCACTTGTTTTAAAAATGCGTGTAATTCAGCCTTATCCAACAAAGTTCCAGTAGGATTATTTGGATTAGCCACAAAGATGATGCGTGTTTTTGGCGTAATCGCTGCAAGCATGGCGGTTAAGTCATGCCCATAACCATGCTTGGCTGGCACAACCACACCTGTTGCACCCGTTGCTTGCGTGACTAGTGGATAAACCGCAAAAGCGTGCTGTGAATAGATAGCTTCATAACCCGCGGTTAGAAAAGCGCGCGCAGCTAGTTCTAAAATATCGTTAGAACCATTACCAAATACCAATTGATTTGGCGCAATACTAAATTTCTTACTGACGGCATCACGCAAAGCAAAACTGTTGCCATCAGGGTAACGTGCAATATCAAGCAAAGCTTCTTGAATAGCGTAATCTGCTTTAGGACTAATGCCCAGAGGATTTTCATTAGAAGCGAGCTTCACGATATCTTCTACTTGCAAACCCATTTCACGCGCTAGTTCGGAAATTGGTTTACCACCTTGATAGGCTGCAATTGCCTTAATATATTCTGGCGCCAATGTTGCCACAATGCTTTTAGACGGGTGATTGCTAGACGTACTCATACGAGAAACCTTAAAAACCTAAATAATGCTTAAATAACAGCCACTGGGTAAGAACCCAGCACTTTGAGGAAAGATGCACGTTGTTGGCATTCTGCTAATGCCGCCTGTACTTTTGCATCATTTTGGTGACCTTCAATATCGACAAAAAACACGTAATCCCATAACCCTTGTTTAGAAGGGCGAGATTCGAATTTGGTCATACTCACACCATGCCGAGAAAGTGGCTCTAATAGCTGAACCATTGCGCCAGGAATGTTTTTAGATGTCATTACCAATGAGGTTTTATCTCCACCAGATGGTGCTACATCATGTGAGCCCAACACTAGAAAACGCGTCGTGTTCTTTGCATCATCTTCAATATTTTCTGCGAGTATATTCAATTCAAACAGCTCGGCTGCACGTTTACTAGCAATCGCCGCTGCAAAGGTACCATCAGTAGAAACTAAGTCGTGAATCATTTGCGCAGCACGCGCATTACTCGTCACAGCCTCACGTTCAGCCTTAGGTAAAGTTCTGCTTAACCATTCATGGCATTGCGCTAACGATTGTGTATGAGAAAATACATGTGAAATTTGGTTAATATCAGTTTGTTTAGATAATAAACAATGATGGATAGGCAATGTGACTTCGCCACATACTTTTAATCCACTTGATAATAACAAATCCAAGGTTAAGCCAATTGCGCCTTCTGTAGAGTTTTCAACAGGCACAACGCCATAATCAGCCTGCCCAGCTTCAACCGTACGAAACACTTCATCGATTGAGCCGCAAACGATTGCGCTCCTACCCAAGCCGAATTGCTTGAGTGCGGCTTCTTCACTATAAGTACCTAATGGCCCTAAGAACGCGATAGACAGCTCTTTTTCAAGTGCGCGACAGTTGGACATTACCGCACGAAAAATATTGCTCACAGCCTCATTGGCTAACGGCCCTTGATTATTCGCCTGCAATCGACGTAGAACTTGGGCTTCACGTTCTGGACGATAAATCACGCCATCATCTTTTAGGCTACCAATCGTACGGGCTAGTTTTGCCCGCTCATTGACGAGTTTAAGCACTTGTTCATCGATGGCATCAATTTGGTCGCGATGCTGTTTAAGTTGTTCACTCATGCCCAAGTTCCATCATTTATTATGTTTGCCTTCAAAAGCTTTCATATAGGCAACTAGCGCTTGCAAGCCCTCAATAGGCATTGCATTGTAGATACTAGCGCGCATGCCGCCGACGGCGCGATGACCTTTAAGTTGCAATAAACCGTTTTCTTGCGCACCTTGTAAAAAAGCGTCATTGAGTGATTCGTCTTTTAAGTAGAAAGGAATGTTCATGCGCGAACGATTTTTAATCGCAACATGATTCACATAAAAATCTGTTGAGTCGATATAGTCATAAAGCAACTTAGCTTTAGCGACATTTACTTTCTCAATAGCTGCCACTCCGCCCTGCTCAATTAACCACTCAAATACCAAACCCGCGATATAAATACTATAAGTAGGCGGCGTGTTAATCATAGACTGATTTTCAGCCTGCGTTTTCCAGTTGAATACTGCTGGCGTCAGCAGTGAAGCCTTATCAAGCAAATCTTCACGCACAATCACAATACACAAACCTGCTGGGCCGATATTTTTTTGTGCGCCCCCGTAAATCACACCATATTGGTTCACATCAATTTCACGTGAAAGAATATGTGAAGACATATCAGCCACAATAGGCACGCCATTGGTATTGGGTAAATCAAGAAACTCAACACCGCTCATGGTTTCATTAGTGCAAATATGCAAATAAGCTGCATCTTTGTTCAATGTCCATGTAGAAAAATCTGGAACGTAGGTGTATTTATCGGCTTCTGTACTAGCTACTACATTAATTTTGCCATACGCACTGGCGTCTTCAACGCTGCGCTTACTCCAACCGCCCGTAACAGCGTAATCCGCACTTTTACCGTAAAGTAAATTCAGCGGAATCATCGCATTTTCAGCAATCGCGCCACCCTGCAAAAACAATACTTTGTAATTATTTGGAATATTCAATAACGTACGTAAATCAGCCTCTGTTTTGGCCAAAATACTCATAAACTCTTTACCACGGTGAGACATTTCCATCACACTCATGCCAGAGCCATGCCAATCCAACATTTCTGCTTGAGCACGTTCTAATACTGGCTTAGGCAAAACTGCAGGGCCTGCAGAAAAATTGTAAATCTGAGTCATTCTGAATAATTCTTTATTTGGAATTTTTTTATAAAGTTAAGCGTTATCGTCTGCTTCTGTGTTGTCATTAGCATCTGATTCAATTTCTGAATTAGATTCAACAGATACATCCAATTCTACAGCTACAGCTGCATCTAAATCTGCATTTGCATCGATTTCTGATTCAGGGTCATCAGATTCAACAATTTTCTCAAGTCCAGAAAGCTTCTCACCTTCACCTAAATTAATCAACGTGACACCTTGTGTTGCACGGCCTAATTCACGAATCTCTTTTACACGAGTACGAATCAATACGCCGCCAGTGGTAATCAGCATAATTTCATCGTCTTCGTTAACCAACTTAGCCGCCACCACCAAACCATTACGCTCACTAATTGCAATCGCTTTAACGCCTTGTGTACCTCGGCCAGAATGACGGAAATCTGCAAGCACAGTACGCTTACCGTAGCCATTCTCAGTAGCCACCAACACAGATTGCTGATCATTATCAGCAATGAGCAATGACAACACCTGCTGATTGTCAGCAAGCTTCATACCACGAACCCCGCGAGTAGCGCGACCCATCGAGCGTACGTCATCTTCGCTAAACCAAACCGCTTTACCACCATTAGAAACCAAAATAACATCATTAGCGCCATTAGTAATTTCCGCACCAATCAGGAAGTCGCCTTCATCTAAGTTAATCGCAATAATGCCCGATTTACGTGGGTTAGCAAAATCAGATAATGGCGTTTTCTTGACGGTACCAAGTGAGGTTGCCATGAAAATAAAATGATTTTCATCAAACTCTTTTACTGAAAGAATGGCGTTAATTTTCTCGCCTTCTTCAAGCGGAAATAGGTTCACGATTGGCTTACCACGGCCAGTACGGCTACCTTGTGGCACTTCGTACACTTTTAACCAGTACACTTGACCACGACTACTAAAACATAAAATGTAATCATGTGTATTCGCGACAAACATCTTGTCAATAAAGTCATCTTCTTTAGTCTGAGCGGCTTGTTTACCGCGTCCGCCACGGCGCTGCGCACGATACTCATCTAAGGGTTGGGATTTCACGTAACCCGTATGCGACAGTGTCACCACCACATCTTGTGGCGTAATAAAGTCTTCTAATGATAAATCTTGTGCGTTAGCAACAATTTCGCTGCGACGTTTATCACCAAACTGCTTACGAATTTCAGTTAGCTCATCGTTAATGATGGCTGTTACACGCGCTGGTGTGGCTAAAATATCAAGCAAGTCAGCAATAATATCCATGACTTCTTTATACTCACTGACAACTTTATCTTGCTCAAGGCCAGTCAAGCGTTGCAGACGCATTTGTAAGATTTCTTGCGCTTGAACATCACTTAATTGATAACCATTTGGCAGCAAGCCAAATTCAACACTTAAACCTTCAGGGCGTGAAGCTTCCATCGCCGCACGTTTAAGCATTTCTTCAACAACTGGCGATTTCCAAGCTTTAGCCATCAAAGCTACTTTAGCTTCTGGTGGCGTTGGCGCGGCTTTGATGATAGCAATCATCTCATCCACGTTAGCAAGTGCAACCGCTAAACCTTCTAAGATATGGCCACGTGCACGTGCTTTTTTCAACTCAAATACTGTGCGACGTGTAATCACTTCACGCCTGTGGCGTAAGAATGCTTCCAGCATTTGTTTGAGGTTCAACAAGCGTGGCTGACCGTCTAGCAAGGCCACCATATTCATACCAAACGTATCTTGCAATTGCGTTTGTTTGTATAGATTATTCAATACAACTTCTGCAATCTCACCGCGTTTCAGCTCAATAACTACGCGCATACCAGATTTATCTGACTCATCACGCAAATCAGAAATACCTTCAATTTTCTTCTCGTTGACTAACTCAGCGATTTTTTCGACAAAGGTCTTTTTATTCACTTGGTAAGGAAGTTCATCAACAATCAAAGCTTGACGACCACCGCGCTCTAAATCTTCAACGTGCGTGCGACCACGCATCACTACACGACCACGGCCTGTGCGGTAACCTTCTTTAACACCAACTGTGCCGTAAATAATACCCGCGGTTGGGAAATCAGGCGCTGGCACTAACTCAATCAGCTCTTCAATGCCCATTTCAGGGTCTTTAAGTAGCGCGAAACAAGCGTCTAACACTTCATTGATATTATGCGGAGGGATATTAGTTGCCATACCCACGGCAATACCCGAGCTACCGTTAATCAATAAATTGGGAATACGTGCCGGCATGATGAGTGGCTCATGTTCGCTACCATCATAGTTCGGTCCAAAATCAACGGTTTCTTTGTCGATATCGGCTAATAATTCATGCGCGATTTTTGACATACGGATTTCGGTATATCGCATCGCTGCTGCGTTATCTCCATCCACAGAACCGAAGTTACCTTGCCCATCCACAAGCATGTAACGCAACGAGAAGTCCTGCGCCATACGAACAATAGTGTCATACACAGCGGTGTCGCCATGCGGATGGTACTTACCAATAACATCGCCGACGATACGCGCTGATTTTTTGTAAGGCTTATTGTAATCATTTGAAAGCTCATGCATCGCAAACAAAACGCGGCGATGTACAGGCTTCAAACCATCACGCACATCAGGCAACGCACGACCTACAATAACGCTCATCGCGTAATCAAGGTATGAACGACGCATTTCATCTTCCAAGCTAATCGGCAGGGTTTCTTTTGCGAATTGATCCATGTTTTGACAGACTTTTAGTTGTATTTATATCGCCCGAATTTTAGCATGAATAGTGCCTGATTTAACGGTTTTACGTAGACTTTTAACGAACCATTTTCTGGCATATCAATACAACAATACCCATGTGAAAATAATTAATAATTTATTACAAAACAGCAGGTTTAGTGGGTGAAAGCACTAAGAAAACTATTTACCGACAAGAGTGCTACAAATGCACTGGATAACATACATAAAAAAGTGATATTTTTTCTAAAGAATCAGGCGTAATTCTTTCCGTGAAAAAATTACGCCTCTTGAAGCCTCTATAAATAGATGCCTCCAGAGCATTGAAATAAGATGAGCTGAATAATCCAGCCTTTTAACTTCATTTTTTCTTATGATTACACATAAAAATTGACCGATAATAGATAATACTATCAGCCCAAATTTTTAAAGTGATACGAATTTTCTTAAATTGAGCTATTTCAATGAACTAAATTTACACCCCTTTAGAAAGCAAGTCTTTTTTAAATTGACGCCATTTAGCACGCGGTTTTAGATATTTAAGTTTATTGTATAGACTTCCCTCTCCAGGCAACGACTCAACGTATTCGAGGTGAGGTTTTCCTTCTTTAGCGACAATCAATAGCGGCTTGACCATGTAAGGATCAATATGCTTGATATTCATATATTCAACCACATATGCCCATCGACTTTTTTCAGTGATATTTGGCGTTGTTGAGTGTAGCGTAAATGAAGAAAAAACCACTACATCACCAATTTCTGCAGAGACAAATTCTGCGCGATCCGTATTGCCTGAATAAATCATATGCCGCCCATCATATTCATGACTGCTCTTTTGCTTATGACTACCTGGTAACATCCAGATGCCGCCATTTTCTTTCGTCATTTCCGTGAGTGCAATCCAAAATTGGCAATGCGGGTCAACTAACTGGCTGTAAGAGTTGTCAGTGTGCCATGGAAACGTTGTTGCACCAGGCCCCTTTTCAACCGCTTGATCCCATCGCACCCAGAAATCTGGTCCAAGAAACTGACTAACAAGATTCACTACTTTTGGCTGAGAGATAATTTCTCGTATCTTTTGACTTTTGTGCATTAACTTACTATTAAAAGTAAGGTTGCCAACATTCAAAGACTCAATTGAAGCATGCGTTTGAGAGGTTGATTTAATTTCTTCAAAAAGCTCATTGATCTCATCTTTTGAAAAAAAACTCTTAATAACTACAAAACCTTTTTTATTAAATTCCTGTTGCAGACTCACCCTATACCCCCGTGCATCTTATGCATTAAAATTTTATTGATAAACATCGTATCACCTTAATTCGCTTGGCATAAGTAGGTAAGTTAAGAAAACTTAACGAATATTTACAAATTAGCCTAAATGGGCTATTAGCTTAAGTAAACGTTATCATGCAAATCGTAAATCGGCTTTCAAATCTTCAATGTGCTCTAAGCCCACGGCTATTCGGACTAAACCATCAGTAATACCCGCCTCTGCGCGCGCTTCCGCTGTTACACGGCTATGCGTAGTCGTAGCCGGGTGCGTAATGGTACTTTTTGCGTCACCCAAATTAGCCGTGATTGAAATGAGTTGCGTCGCATCTATGAGCGCCCAAGCCGCTTGTTGCGGGGTTTGCCCAGCTTTTGCTTTCACCTCGAAACTGACGATGCCACCACCGCTACTTTGCTGACGGCTCGCCAACGCATGTTGAGGATGCGAAAATAGGCCAGGATAATAGACACGAGAAACCTGCGGTTGTGATTCTAACCACGTAGAAAGCGCTAAGGCATTCTTAGAATGCGCTTCCATGCGCACATACAACGTCTCCAAGCCTTTTATAAACACCCAAGCATTAAATGCACTCAAGGTCACGCCCGCTGTTCGCAAAAAGCCGTACACGGGCTCCATCAACGTCTTATCACCAAGTACCGCGCCACCTAAGACTCGACCTTGACCATCAATGTATTTTGTCGCAGAGTGGATGATAATATCTGCACCTAAATCTAATGGTTTTTGTATTGCTGGCGTGCAGAAGCAGTTATCCACCACCAGATGCGCACCTGCCTTGTGAGCGATCTCAGCCAAAGCCGCAATATCACCCACCTCAGTTAATGGGTTAGAAGGCGTTTCTACAAAAAACAATTTAGTTTTTGGTTTAACAGCTTGCTGCCAAGCATTGACATCGGTTAATGCCACAAACGTGACGTCTAATCCCCAACGCTTTAAGATGTTGCTGAATAGTTGTACGCTGGTGCCAAATATACTACGTGATGCCACAATATGGTCACCAGCACTACACAATCCCATCACGCAGGCTAAAATTGCAGACATGCCACTTGAGGTAGCCACACACTGTTCGGCGCCTTCTAAGGCGGCTAATTTATTTTGAAACATGGTGACGGTTGGATTGGTAAATCTTGAGTAAATATTACCAGACTCAGTGCCGCCAAAACGAGCTGCCGCTTGCGCTGCACTATTAAATCTAAAACTAGAATTTAAAAACAAGGCTTCAGAGTTTTCGCCGTACTCGGTCATCTCGCTTCCCGCGCGCACGCTTAAAGTTTCTGGGTGGTAATGTTTGGTCATTTTACTCTCATTTCTTTCGGTGTTTTTGGGGCATTAAAAAACCCGTTTAAGCTTTAGCCAAAACGGGTTCTTTTTTAAACTCGCTTTAGCTGTATTTATTATGCGCCCGCAAGCTGAGTAAGACCTTTATTAAGTTAAGTCACTCAAATCAGCGCAATTTCATATTAGACCTGTGAAGCAGTATGGTCAAGATGCACTTACATTTAAATCTAACTTACTTCTGTTGCCTCTTCAGCAAGCTCGTTATCGAAACTATCAATCAAATTTAAATCCATTTGCGTACTTGAGTTTGCAGGCTTTTGCTTTTTATTCACATCGCCCCTCGCGGTCTCAATATTATTTAAGTAAGCTTCGTTGATATCACCTGTGACATATTTACCGTCAAAACATGAGCAATCAAAGTTTTTAATATGAGGATTACTTAATTTAACATCTTCTATCAGCGCATCTAAGTCTTGATAAATCAAGGCATCCGCGCCAATTTCTTGGCAGATTTGTTCGTCAGTTCGACCTGTAGCAAGCAATTCATCTCTGCTAGGCATATCAATACCATACACGTTTGGAAACCTGACTGGAGGTGCCGCAGAGGCAAAATAAACTTTGTTTGCACCAGCATCACGCGCCATCTGTACGATTTGTTGTGACGTGGTACCACGGACGATAGAGTCATCTACCAATAAGACGTTTTTACCTTTAAATTCAATACCAATTGGATTCAATTTTTGGCGCACAGATTTTTTACGTAATGCTTGGCCTGGCATAATAAATGTACGGCCGATGTAACGGTTTTTAATAAATCCTTCACGATAGTCCAAACCAAGTGCGATACCTACTTGTAAAGCGCTTGGGCGGCTAGTATCTGGAATCGGAATCACTACATCAATTTTCTTATCAGGCCACTCTCGCTTAATTTTTTCGGCTAAACTTTTACCCATATCTAAACGTGTTTGGTAAACTGAAACGCCATCAATAATTGAATCAGGACGCGCTAGATAAACATATTCAAAAATACATGGATTAAGTTTTGCCTCTTCTGAACATTGACGTGAGAAGAAATTACCATCCATATCAATAAAAACCGCTTCGCCAGGTTCCACATCTCGCACCACTTCGAAACCTAACACATCCAACGCAACGCTTTCTGAGGCCACAATATATTCTGTGCCTTGAACAGTTTCAAGCTTACCAATCACCAATGGACGAATGCCATTAGTGTCACGAAATGCCAACAATCCAAAGTTCGCGATCATCGCAACGACTGCATAAGCACCTTTACAGCGTTTATGTAGGGCAGATACCGCATCGAAAGCCATATCTGTATTTAATACTGCATTGCGTGAGGTTTTTTCTATTTCATGTGCCAGCACATTCAATAACACTTCTGAATCTGAATTGGTGTTAATGTGGCGTAAATCTTGGCGAAACATCTCTGACTTCAACTGCTCGGAATTAGTTAGATTACCGTTGTGGCCGAGTACGATACCAAATGGAGAGTTAACATAGAATGGTTGCGCTTCAGCCGCACTAGAAGAGCCTGCAGTTGGATAACGCACATGGCCTATACCAACATTCCCAATCAGGCTGCGCATGTGACGCGTTTGAAACACATCTTTCACCAAGCCGTTATTTTTATGCATAAAAAAAGTATTACCATCAGTGGTAACAATTCCTGCAGCATCCTGACCGCGGTGTTGCAACACCAACAAACCATCATATAACAACTGGTTTACTGGGTTTTTACCTACAATACCTATGATTCCACACATGAATAAAGCCTTAAGTGATTAATTCTAATATTAAAATTCTGTAACTCGCAAAATGCCGCTACTAACGCAACGATTCAAGTTTTAAGATAAAAATTAACACTCGTTAATTTAATCGTATTTAACATGCTTAGCAATGCTTATTGGCACCCAAGGCAACATACTGTTGACCAACGCCTCTAGTGGCGCACTAAACATGGCATTTCGCCAGCGCGCATCATTAGGTAGTTCTGTTAGGCCAGCTAAAAAAACAACTATGCACACAATCAAAGCGCCACGCGCCAAGCCAAAAAAAGCTCCTAATAATCGATTGAGCCAACCCATGCCCATTTTTTTAAATACAGATGAAAGTGCGATTGCTAAAAAACTTGCCACTAACAACGTTGCAAAGAACAACACTAAAAACGCAGCTAAAATACGCAAAGATTCGTTTGGTATGTCTAATGGCATCATAGGAACAAGCTGACTAACATAAGTTTTAGCCACTATAAATGCTGCTATCCAACCTAAAATCGCAAGTATTTCTCTAAAAAAACCGCGCATTACACTTAATATAATAGATAAGCCAACAATAGTAAGCACTATATAATCAAAACTTGTCATGTGGTTTTAAAATCAATTAATTGCAAACATAACTTATACTTCATTAATTATTACCAATAACCATTCCAGTAAGATCTGCCGCTTGTAGCTTAGTTAATGCGTAAGCCGCCTCTTGGCGAGAACTAAAGTGCCCCGCTCTTAATCGAATTTTTTCACCTTTTGGTGTTGTTATATTTTCAGTGCGAGAATCGAGTCCTACTTGCTTTAATCTTGCTTGTAGCTGTTTTACATTAGCCATATCTGAAAATACGCCGACTTGTATGGTGAAGCTTTCATCATTTGTAGTCGCTGTTTTTACTTCAGGTTCTTTTGGTTCATTTGGCTTAACGTCAGGTTTTTTAGATTCTGCAGTATTCACTTCTACTTTTTTTACTGGCTTTTTGGCATCAGCTTTTTTTTCATTACTTGTCTCTTTAATACTTTCAGACTGAGCTGGTTTAGCAACTACTGGCGACTCTAATTGAGTTGGTTCAGGCATTGCAGATTGGCTTACAGATGCAGATTCTGTTTGCACTTCAACTGGCGTTCCAATCGTTTCTGCTTCAGGTACTTCCTGCACAACATCATCAGGCATAGTAATTTTAATTGCTTCTTGTGGCGCTAAAGCAGCGCGATCTTGCAACACCATCGGCAATACAATCACCATAAATAGCACGAGAGCGATAGCGCCTACTAAACGGCGACGAGCACGTTTCTTTATCGCTAGTTCTAGATCATTAGGTGACTCAGTTGCCATTGCTGCTTCCTTAAAGATGAGTTCTGAAAGATTAGTTTTCCAAAGGATTAAATTTTATTGCTTAGTTTTTATAGCTTGCGCTAGCGACTGCATTACGCTTGCAACTGTATAAAAAGAACCGAATACTAATATTTTATCATTTTCACTGATATCAATACAGGCTTGTTGATAAGCAATATTGGCATTTTGAAAGATTTTAACTTTAGCAGATGAGTCAACGCCAGCAACTATTGCTGCCAACTCCTCAGCTGATGCACCTCTAACATTATCAATCCCTGTGACATACCATAGGTCAATTTCATCTTTCAAAGCGAGCACCACACCTTGAATATCTTTATCTGCCAGCATGGCAAACACTGCGATTGTATGTCCTTGAGTTCTGCTTGCATTAAGATTTTCAGCCAAGGCACGCGCTGCATGTGGATTGTGAGCAACATCTAAAATAACATGTGGTGAAGTTGAAACCGTCTGGAAACGTCCAGCTAAACTCACTTGACGCATTGCGCTTGCTATATGGGTCACAGTTACTGGCAAACGAGGCTGAAGCGACTCAACGGCAGTAACTGCGCAAGCTGCATTATTGAGCTGATAGGCACCTACTAATGCTGGAAGTGGTAATTGATACAGCACACTCCCATCAGAGTATCGCCAACCACCTGCCTCATCTTGAGTATAAGTAAAATCTTTATATATACATTTAAAATTGGCTTTAATTTCATGAACGTACGCTTTTAAAGTTAAAGGTGGGTCATTGTCACCACATATGGCTGGCAAGCATGTACGATAAACGCCAGCTTTTTCAAAACCGATGCTTTCACGCGTGTTGCCTAAAAACTCTTGATGATCCAAATCAATACTGGTCACAATAGCGCAATTAGGTTCAAAGGCATTCACGGCATCCAATCTGCCTCCTAAGCCAATTTCTAAAATTGCAATATCCACGCCATATTTTATAAAATGCCACATGGCGGCTAAGGTACCTACTTCAAAATAGGTAAGCGCGATTACTTCACCATCTGCATCTAAACTGGCAGCATCCACCCTAGCAGCATCAACCGCTGCAAATGCGGCACAAAGCGCTTCGTCACTTACTTCTTGTTTATTGACGCGCACACGCTCGTTGTAACGCAGCAAATGCGGCGAGGTGTAACAGCCAACTTGATAGCCTGCATTAGTATATATTTGCTCTAACATTGCACATGTCGAACCCTTACCATTGGTACCAGCGACAGTAATAATCGTAAAATTAGGATGCAATTTAAGACGGTCAATCATCTGCTTCACCCTATCTAAACCCATTGCAATAGATTTGGGGTGCAAATTTTCAATATAACTTAGCCACTCGGCTAAGCTCTTTTTCGATTTAGAATGATGCATGTGATAAGCCACTAGCCAAAACCAGCCTCGGGCATTGAAAAATGAGAAATGCTATTCGCAAATAATTATGCCGCAGCTGGTAAGCGCATCAAGTTGGCTAAAATCACAGCCAAACGATTACGCATTTCACGTCTATCTATAATCAAGTCAATCGCACCATGCTCAAGCAAGAACTCTGCTCGCTGAAAGCCATGAGGTAAAGTTTCACGCACAGTTTGCTCAATCACACGAGGGCCAGCAAAGCCAATCAAAGCTTGTGGCTCAGCCACGATAACATCCCCCAACATGGCGAAACTGGCGGAAACACCGCCCATAGTAGGGTCAGTTAACACAGAAATAAATGGCAATCCAGCCTTGCTCAACTGTGTCAACGCAGCACTTGTTTTAGCCATCTGCATCAATGAGAGCAAGCCCTCTTGCATGCGAGCACCACCACTTGCAGAAATACAAATAAACGCCATTTTATTATCAATTGCCGTCTGTACGCCTCGGACAAAGCGCTCACCAACAACTGAGCCCATAGAGCCACCCATAAACTTAAATTCAAATGCTGCGACGACCACTGGCACAGTTTTAATGCTACCTTGCAACACAATCAAGGCATCTTTTTCACCTACAGATTTTTGTGACTCTTTAATGCGCTCAGCATAACTCTTACTGTCTTTGAATTTTAGTGTATCAACAGCAACCACGTTTGCACCAATTTCAAACTGCCCCTCAGCATCAAGTAGCAGGGCCAATCTTGCGCGAGCGCCAATTCGGTTATGGTAAAAGCATTTAGGACACACTTCAGCGTTTTCAGCTAAATCTTTCATGTACAAAACGGTTTGGCAGGCTGGGCACTTACTCCATAAGCCTTCTGGTACAGTTTTCTTATCCCCGCCTACAACACGTTTAATTTTTTGTGGTAATTGATTTAACCAACCCATAGCACTATCCCCTTGGTAATTCTTTGTACGATTTTAACTCTATGATTTTAAATATAGATTTAAATCGTTTAATTATTTTACTGCTGCATCTACAGCAGATTTAAGTTCATCCATCAGTGAAGCTACATTGTTTAGTAAATTATCATTATTTGAAGCCTCAATAGTTTGCACCATCCGACTACCCACTACAACTGCATCTGCAATTGCAGCAGTAGCTTTTGCAGTGGCTGCATCACGAATACCAAAACCCACGCCTACTGGTAAATTAGTTTGCGTGCGAATTGAAGCCACTCGTTGTGAAACTTCAGCAATATCCAAATTCGCAGCACCAGTCACGCCTTTGAGTGAAACATAGTAAACAAAGCCACTGGCTTGATTTACGATTAAATCCACGCGTTTCTGGTCAGTCGTGGGTGACAACAAAAATACAGGGTCAATATCCCTAGAACGTAATTGCTGCACAAAATCACCGCACTCTTCGGGGGGATAATCGACAGTAATCACGCCATCAACATCAGCCGCTTTTGCCCTGTCTGCAAATGCAGTGGCGCCAATAGCTTCAATAGGATTTGCATAACCCATGAGTATAATTGGCGTTGTTTGATTGGTTTCACGAAATGTTTTGACCATATCGAGCACGCTAGTTAACCCAACTTTATGCATTAAAGCACGCTCACTGGCGCGTTGAATTACGGGACCATCTGCCATTGGGTCAGAAAATGGCACACCTAGCTCTATCATATCTGCACCATGTTTAACCATCGTATGCATCAGACTCACGGTGTGTTTAGGGTGAGGGTCACCCGCAGTGATGTAGGGAATTAAAGCTGTTTTGCCTTGTTGTTTAAGCGCTGTAAAAACTGTTTGAATACGTGACATGAGTTATATTTTTTATAAATTAAAGAGTGATGTTAGCTAGCTTAGCAACGGTATTAATATCTTTATCACCACGACCTGATAAATTGACCAAAATAATTTGGTCTTTGCTCATGGTTTTAGCTAGTTTTTCAGCATAAGCCAGCGCATGGCTAGACTCTAATGCTGGGATAATTCCTTCTGTACGGCAAAGGTTATGAAATGCTGCCATGGCTTCATCGTCAGTAATCGCAACGTACTCAGCACGTTTAATGTCTTTCAACCATGCATGTTCTGGACCCACACCTGGGTAATCCAAACCAGCAGAAACTGAGTGCGTTTCAATGATATTGCCATCATCATCCTGCATTAAATAAGTACGGTTACCGTGCAGAACGCCTACAGGGCTATTCGCCGTTAACGGTGCAGCATGCTTACCAGTTTCCATGCCTAATCCAGCAGCTTCTACGCCTATTAAACGCACATTTGGCACATCAATGTAAGGGTAGAAAATACCCATCGCATTTGAACCACCACCCACACATGCCACTACAGCATCAGGCTGACGACCAACCATTTCCATCATTTGCTCTTTAGCTTCAATGCCAATCACGGCTTGAAAGTCACGCACCATCATAGGGTATGGATGTGGGCCTGCTACTGTACCGATAATATAAAAAGTGTTATGCACGTTAGTCACCCAATCACGCATCGCCTCATTAAGCGCATCTTTAAGTGTTTTGGACCCACTTTCTACAGGAACCACTGTTGCGCCTAACAATTTCATTCTAAATACGTTGGGTGCTTGACGTTTAACGTCTTCACTACCCATATAAACAACGCACTCAAGCCCTAAACGTGCTGCAATCGTTGCCGTAGCTACACCATGCTGGCCAGCACCTGTTTCTGCAATCACACGTGGTTTACCCATACGTTTAGCCAATAACGCTTGACCAATGGTGTTGTTAATTTTGTGAGCACCCGTATGATTAAGATCTTCACGCTTAAGATAAATTTGCGCACCGCCAACTTTATCAGACAATCGTTTTGCATGATAAATTGGGCTTGGGCGACCAACAAAGTGTTTTAAATCATAAGCATATTCAGCTAGAAATATTGGGTCGTGCCTGTACTTTTCATACATCTCACGTAATTCTTCTAGTGCCTCAACTAAAGTTTCAGCAACAAAGGTACCTCCAAATTGTCCAAAATGCCCACGTGCATCTGGCATATCATAAAGCTGCATTTTTAGTTCTCCACATTCAATTTTATGCAATATTTTCCAAGCGAATTGGTATTGCTAACTCTATACGTTAATTGCTATAAACATTGCGCATAAATGCAGCAATCTTTACTGCATCTTTAACGCCTTTTGAAACTTCCACGCCGCCGCTCACGTCCACGGCATAGGGCATAACTTGTTGAATCGCCTGAGATACATTATCAGCATTTAAACCCCCTGCAAGTATGACTGGTTTTAACAACTGCTTAGGGATTAAATTCCAATCAAACAAGTGGCCTGTTCCACCAGCAACGCCTTCGGTATAAGCATCTAACAACAAGGCTTTAGCGGCAGAATATTCTTTTGCATATTGTACCAAATTTGTATCCGACTTAACGCGAATTGCTTTGATATAAGGCAAGGAATAGTTGGCGCATTCTTCAGGACTTTCATCCCCATGAAACTGTAAAAGATCTATCTTAACATTGGCTATGACTTCATTAATAAAGCTAGGTTCAGCATCCACGAACAAAGCAACCACACTTACAAATGCGGGGATATGATTAGCAATTTCTTGCGCTTGCTTGATACTGACATTTCGTGGACTTTGCTCATAAAAAACCAAGCCTATTGCGTCTGCGCCATGCTCAATAGCGGTTAATGCATCTTCTAGACGAGTAACACCACAAATTTTGACTCTAACTCTCAAAAGTAACTTTCAAAGAGATTTTAAATATTAGGCAAAATGCCAAAACGGTTATTGTAACGCTTAAATGAGGACTTGGATGTTACTTTGACTGTCAGCTTGATTGATAGGAAGCCCCCATTTGGGATCATAGCCTACCCCGTTTAAATATAAGCCATTTGGAGAGAAAGTTGGTGGTGATAATGTTCTATCACGTTTATGCAACAGCTCTTTCATATAGCTTGGAGAATGCGCACCTTTGCCAATATAAACCAGCGCGCCTATCATATTGCGCACTTGATGTTGTAGAAATGCATTGGCAGTGAACTCAAAGATAAAATACTTACCAGCCATTTTCACATCAGACTTAACCATATGCCTAGTCGCTGTTTTAGCCTGACATTCCGAAGCTCTAAACCCACTAAAATCATGCTCTCCAATTAAATAGCTTGCAGCCTCGCGCATTACTTCTCCATTAAGCGGCAAATGAAACCAGCCAGCTTTAGTTGCCATTAAAGCTGGCGCGACTGGCGCGTTATAGAGTAGATACTGATAACTACGTGAAAATGCTGAAAAGCGCGCATGAAAATCACTATCCACTTCTTGCGCCCACTCTACTCGAACAGTCTCAGGCAAATATGCATTGACACCTCGCACCCAAGCGGTGACAGGGCGACTACTTGTCGTATCAAAATGAACAACCTGACAATATGCATGAACCCCAGTATCTGTTCGACCTGCAGCATGCACCCTTACCCGATGTTGAGCGATACTTGTTATAGCTAATTCAAGAGCATCTTGAACGCCACCTCCATTAGGCTGACTTTGCCAGCCACAGAATGCAGCACCATCATAGGCTAAACCAAGGGTTATTCTCAAAATAAAACCTTTATCAAAACAATACCTTGAAATAAATTATAGCAATAGTACTGGCAAGCAATATGACTAACGCCATTTGATCAGTCCATTTAAACGGATAACTCTCTAAAACAATGTCTTTATCTTTCTCAAACAACTCTGTTGTCGAAAGCATGTTATCTAACTGATCAAAACTAAATTTAAATTTTCCTTTCGCCGCAAACTCCTCAACATAGTCCAGTGTAAGCAATAGTCTAGCGGTAAATCTATTCGTGTTGACTCCTAATAAAATAAGCGGTGAGAGCAATAAATGTAGTCCACTCATTAGTTGCTCTTTTGAACTTGTTGAGAACAAAATACTAAGAGTAGCCAAAGCAATTAATAGCTTAGCAATTTGCAAAATTCCAAAAAGACAACCCTCTTTTGTAAGCGCAATGCTTACTGAAATAAACTCTATGTACTCGCCAGGCGTAGTAAGTGCGTAAATAAAAAATATTGAAAGGAACAACCACTTCATGCGTTTAACTACACGTAAAAAACTAACGTTGTCTAACCATATTGCAAAGCTAGATAACACAATACACATTGTCCATACGTATGTGTCACTCAGATAACCCATGAGTAACAAAGTAAAAATAAACGCTATGATTTTAACAAATGGATGCATGAATGAAATTATAGTGTGTTGCTTAAATAAAAAAACCGAGCAATTTGCTCGGTTCTTTTATTTGAATCAGATTATGCCAAACTATCAAGCAGTTCTTTAGCGCGTAATTGCTGTTGAGTTCCACCTTCTTTTAGAACCTCTTCCAAGAGCTCTCTCGCACCTTCCTTATCATCCATATCAATATAAGCTGCGACTAAATCCAGCTTAATATTAACATCTTGTGATTCAACAGCATCAGCAAGCACGTTTTCGAGTTTAGTAGCTTTTTTACTTACCGAGTTATCTACGATCAATTCAGACTCAGCATCAGCTAAATTCAAATCAATCGTCGATAAATCAAATGAATTTACTTCCAATTCGTCTGAGTTAGCCAAATCCACCTTAGCAACAACTGGCTCATCAATAGTAGGGAAGTCAAATCTGATTTCAGAAGCATCCAGTGACTTATCAGTTTCCACAACTTTAGACGCTTCTTCTATAGGTGAGTCAAAGTCAAATGAAATGTCGTCTATCACATTTGCTGCAGCTGAAGCTGCATGTGTAAGATTGCCCTCATCTGATTCTGAAGGTAAATTAAAATCTATACTAAAATCATTTGACTGCGTTTCAGTAGCATCATTTGAGGCTAAGACATCAGGCGCATTTAGCTCAAATGCGTCAGCAGCTAGCGGTGCTTTAGTTGCTATTTCACCAAGATCAAAATCCATCAGATTTGACGATGTATCTTTAGAAAAATCTTGTTCAGAAACAGTATCTTCAGAAGCTAGAGTAGCGTCAACTTCATCTTTTAGCGAATTCTCGAAGTTAAAAGCAATACCTGAGTCAGCATTATGCGTTTCAGCAAAACTCTGCATCACAGCTGAGCTTTCAGCTTCATTGTCAACTTGACCAGCATTAACAGCTTCATCATTAAATGAAAAATCTAGATCTGTATCTGCTGCGACTTCCACATCAGAGAAATCCGTTGCCGTTAGCTTTTGCGTTGCTGATGAATCCGTTAATTCACTTTTACTCAGATTATAGAGTGGGTTGTTGGGCTCCATTACCACCCCAATTGCAGCTACTTTAGCCCAAGTTGGGTCTGCAGCTCCCAGTGTGGTATAAAGTTCACCTGAAATTGCTTCAAACGCAGATATATCCTTACGTGCAGCATACATTTCCAACAACTTAAGGTGCAGTTCATAGCGCTTAGGCTCTTTTGATATAGCATCCTTCAATATCTCTTCAGCTTGCGCATCTCGTCCATAAGCCATGTAAACTTCTGCTTCAGCAATTGGGTCCACATCATTTGTGTCTATCATGCCGCCATCAGTACTTTGCGCAAAATCAGTTAAGAATGATGTGTCAGACATGCTTGCGTTACCAGTAGTATTACCGAATACAGTATTAGCACGCAATCCGCCAGAGGTTAAAATGCCTCTTTCAAAACTATCTAAATCTTTTCTACGCTTGTTGCGCAAATACATCCAGCCAGCGCCGAGTAATGCCACGCCGCCAGCGCCACCAAGAACAGCCAAATCTACAGAGTTCATTAAGCCTGTAATAAAGCTCGGCTCTTCCACTGCTGGTGAAGCAACTACAGATGAAGTTGGTTGCAGTTTTTTAACCTCAGGCTTTGCTACTGGAGCTTCTAAAGTTGGAGGAGTCTTGACTTCAACTGATTTAGGCTCTGCAGGGGAAGTTACATCAGCTTTAGCCACTTCTTTGGGCGTTTCAACAACTTCTGGCTTTTTAGCTGTAGCCTCAGCATTTTTTTGCAATGTCTCCATTGACTGGCTTTTCAGCGCAATCAGTTTTTGCATGTCTGCAATCTGCTTCTCTAAAACTGCAGTTTTATCGTTAGCCTCTTTTAAAGAATTTTCACGCGCCGTGGTCTCTTCTTGTAATGCAATAATTTTGGCTTCCACAGATTTAACGCCATCTTTTGCATTTTTAGTCCCGGCTTTATCACCAGCTGAAAGTTTAACTACATCTTTAGGGCCTGAAGTCGCAGGCGCAGCTTTGTCTTCAGCGGTTGCAATTTTTCCAGAAGTTGATTGTTTTTGCTCTGTTTCACTTCTAGCTGGCGCCTCATCCACATTACCCGCTAAGGCATTGCGATAAGTATTCCAGTCAGCAGAATGAACTTTAATTACTTTTTTAGCTTGTTGTTGATCAATTGCTGTAAGTGTCTCTTTAGAAGGCACTTTAATAATCTGACCAACTTTAAGTCGATTCATATTGCCTTGAGTAAAAGCATCTTTATTGTTTTCGTACAAACCAACCAACATTTGGTCTAGGCTCACGCCCTCAACCTGCATTTCTCTTGCAACGGCACTTAGCGTGTCGCCGCGCTTAGTTGTTAATTCTTCTGTACCTGAACCCGCGGGATCTGAAATTACTTCTTGAACTGGTTTAGTTGATTGATTTTGAACTGAAGCTGGTGCTGGTCGTCTTTGTTTTTTTGACTTTGTTAAAACAGGTTGCGCAACGTCTCCAACATTTGAGGTCGCAGCATTATTTGTAGGTTGAATATTATTTGAACTGTTAGTAGACGGCAGTGTGACCGGCATAGCTGAAGTGCTTTCAGGTTTGTAACCTGGCGGATCTAACAATACAGTGTATTCACGCTGCAAGCGCCCAGTCGCCCAATCTACCTGAATGAGCATATCTAAATATGGATCACTCACAGGCTGACTAGAACGTATTTTTAGAACGGGTGACCCATCAGCATTTTTAGCAATTTCCACCTTGATATTATTATGAATACCAAGGCGAGGAATACCTTGTTGTGCATAAGCATCTTCAGATGCGATTGTGGCTGCCAATGTTGAAAGCTCTTCGGGCGTTACCGATAAGAGCTCAATTTCAGCTCTAAGTGGTTCGCCTATCCCTGAATTTACGTTGAGCTTGCCTAATCCCGCAGCGTAGCTAGATAACGGCAATAGTGCCATGCACACAGCCAGAGAAATTTGCTTTATTTTAGATTTACGCACATTTAGCCCTTGATCAAACTTTACACCTAAATATTAAAATAACATCAAATAGTTAGCTATGCAAGCTGATAATGCACATTATATTCAAAGGCTATCTATACGTTGCGTTTGAGTGCTATTATTTTCACAACAGCACCTAAGTCATTCAAATTATTTCTCTATTAAAATCCGCAACATACGGCGCAATGGCTCTGCAGCACCCCATAGTAGTTGGTCGCCCACCGTAAAGGCAGATAAATAGTCATCTCCCATACTTAATTTACGCAAACGACCTACTGGCGTATTTAAGGTGCCAGTTACAGCGGCTGGTGTAAGCTCGCGCATGCTCGCATCACGCTCATTTGGAATCACCTTTGCCCACTGATTAGCTTCTGCTAACATTTGGTTAATTTCGTCTAAAGGCACATCTTTAGTCAGTTTGATTGTTAGCGCTTGGCTGTGGCAACGCATCGCGCCGATGCGCACACACAGACCATCAATCACAATAGGATTAGCTTCGCGGCCTAAAATTTTATTCGTTTCAACGCCGCCTTTCCACTCTTCTTTACTTTGACCATTACCTAAATCCTTGTCAATCCAAGGAATCAAACTACCAGCCAGTGGTACGCCAAAATTTGCAGTTGGGAACTTATCATCACGCAAAGTACCTGCAACTGCTCGGTCTATCTCTAGAATCGCCGAAGCAGGATCAGCCAGCAATGCGCTTGCAGCAAAATGCGCCTCACCCATTTGATTGAGTAGCTCACGCATGTTTTGCGCACCTGCACCAGAAGCCGCTTGGTAAGTCATTGAGGTTGCCCATTGCACTAAATTTGCTTTAAACAAGCCATTTAATGCCATTAACATCAATGAAACCGTGCAGTTGCCGCCCACCCAGTTTTTATTGCCGTGCACATAAGCATCTTGAATCACATGCATATTCACAGGATCAAGGATAATCACGGCATCTTTTTCCATGCGCAGTGTTGAAGCCGCGTCAATCCAATGCCCAGCCCAACCTTCTGCACGGAGCTTAGGGAATATCTCACTGGTATAATCACCACCTTGGCATGACACAATCGCATCCATTGCCTTTAAATCAGCAAGACTCATCGCATCTTTTAAAGCTGCAGAATCCTTACCAACATTTGGCGCTTTTCCGCCAACCTGAGACGTTGTGAAAAACTGCGGCTCAATTAACGCGAAGTCATTCTCTTCTATCATGCGTTGCATGAGCACAGAACCCACCATGCCGCGCCAACCTACAAATCCAACTTTAAGCATTTTCATCACCTGATTAATTTAATGCGGCAAGAACAGCATCGCCCATCGCATTACAGCCCACTAGTTTGCAACCTTCAGTTGCAATATCAGCCGTTCTGTAGCCTTGCGCCAACGCTTTTTTACATGCATTTTCAATCTTTACTGCGTTAGCTTCATCGTTAAATGTATATCGCAACATCATGGCGGCTGACAGAATAGTCGCTAATGGATTCGCGATATCTTTACCTGCAATATCAGGCGCAGAACCATGGCTAGGCTCATACATCCCTTTGTTATTGGCATCCAATGAAGCCGATGGCAACATGCCGATTGAGCCCGTGAGCATTGAAGCCTCATCAGAAAGAATGTCACCAAAAATATTACCCGTTACCATCACATCAAATTGTTTAGGTGCGCGAATCAATTGCATTGCAGCGTTATCAACATACATATGGCTTAATTCAACTTCAGGGTATTCTGCCGACAACTCAATCATCACTTGGCGCCATAGTTCGGTCGTTTCCAACACGTTGGCTTTATCTACCGAGCAGACTTTCTTGTTGCGCTTCATTGCAATATCAAATGCCACACGACCAATACGTTTAATTTCAGACTCGTTATAACGCATGGTGTTAATGCCTTCGCGCTCACCGTTTTCTAGCGTACTGATACCGCGTGGCTGACCAAAATAAATATCCCCCGTAAGCTCACGAATAATCATTAAATCTAAACCAGAAACAACCTCTGGCTTGAGTGTAGAGGCGCCCGCTAATTCAGGGTAAAGTAAAGCTGGGCGTAGGTTTGCAAACAAATTAAGTTCTTTACGAATGCGCAATAAGCCACGTTCAGGACGTAAATGACGCTCTAATTTATCGTATTTCCAATCACCTACCGCACCCAATAAAACTGCATCAGAATCTTTAGCTAATTGCAAAGTCGCATCTGGCAGCGGGTCACCAGCTGCTTCGTAGCCAGCACCGCCGATTGGCGCCTCTGTCATAGTGAGATTTAAGTTAAGCGCTTTTAAAACCTTAACCGCTTGTGCAACAATTTCTGGTCCGATGCCATCACCTGGCAATACTGCGATTTTCATGAACTTACTTTCTTAAATTAAAACTAAAATTCTTTACAAATTAAACAAAAAGCCAAGGCTGTGCTTGTTGATGCTTTGCTTCAAAAGCCTTGATTTTATCTTGGTGTTGCATAGTTAAACCAATATCATCTAAGCCATTTAGCAAGCAATGCTTGCGGAAAGCGTCCACTTCAAACTTAAATATTTCCCCACTTGGGGTAGTCACCGTTTGAGCGCTTAAATCCACATCAAGCTTGTAGCCCTCTGTTGCAAATACTTGATTGAACAAGTGATCTACAATTTCAGCTGATAACACAATAGGCAACATGCCATTTTTGAAACAGTTATTAAAGAAAATATCCGCATAACTTGAAGCGATAATGACTTTAAAACCAAAATCTTCAAGCGCCCAAGGCGCGTGCTCTCTGGATGAACCACAGCCAAAATTCTCGCGAGTTAGCAAAACACTAGCGCCTTGATAACGCGCTAGATTCAACACAAAATCAGGGTTAATTTTGCGCTTGGAGTTATCCATACCAGGCTCACCATGGTCTAAATAGCGCCATTCATCAAAGGCGTTTGGGCCAAAACCTGAGCGCTTAATTGACTTCAAGAACTGCTTAGGAATAATCGCGTCCGTATCAACATTCGCACGGTCCAACGCTGCCACCAGTCCATTTAATTGCGTAAAAGCGTGCATATTTTAATTACACCTAGATTAGTTTGTAGACTTCTGGATAGCTTCGCCACCCTTTTCAATATCTTTACCCATGCCTTGGATGGTGTTGCAAGCAGTTAATGCAAAACTAAAAGCCGCTAAAATAAACAATGTTTTCATAGAAAGTTCCTTAATAATATAGTTAGATTTATTTTCTTACATCGACAAAATGCCCTGCAACCGCAGCAGCAGCAGCCATTTCAGGACTCACCAAATGCGTACGACCGCCCTGACCTTGACGACCTTCAAAATTACGATTTGAGGTTGAAGCACAACGCTCACCTGCTTCCAATCGGTCAGCATTCATTGCTAAACACATTGAGCAACCTGGTTCGCGCCACTCAAAGCCTGCTGCAATGAAAATCTTGTCTAGGCCTTCTTGTTCCGCTTGTGCTTTTACTAAACCAGAACCAGGCACCACTAGCGCCAACTTAACATTAGGCGCGATATGCTTACCTTTAGCCACAGCAGCGGCCGCACGTAAATCCTCAATACGTGAGTTAGTGCAAGAGCCAATAAAAACCTTATCAATATTGATTTCATTAATAGGCGTATTTGGCGTTAAACCCATGTAAGTGTATGCACGCTCCCAATCGGCACGTTGCACTTCATTTTTAGCTAAATCTAAGCTCGGCACTCGCCCATCAATACTCACAACCATTTCAGGTGAAGTACCCCAAGTGACTTGCGGCTGAATTTCTTCAGCATTTAAGGCAACAACAGTATCAAACTCCGCACCTGAATCCGTATGTAATGTTTTCCAGTAAGCCACGGCGGCTTCCCATTGATCAGCTTTGGGTGAAAATGGACGACCTTTTACATAATCAATGGTCTTATCGTCCACGGCAACCAAGCCAGCGCGCGCGCCCGCTTCAATCGCCATATTACACAAGGTCATACGACCTTCCATACTCAAGCCACGAATCGCAGAACCCGCAAACTCAATGGCATAGCCGTTACCACCAGCAGTCCCTGTTTTACCGATAATGGCCAATGCCACATCTTTAGCAGTCACGCCTTTACCTAACACGCCATTCACTAACACTTGCATAGTTTTAGACTTCTTTTGCACTAAGCACTGCGTCGCCATGACGTGTTCAACTTCCGAAGTACCAATACCATGCGCCAATGCGCCAAATGCGCCGTGCGTGCTGGTATGTGAATCACCGCAAACCACTGTCATACCTGGCAAAGTCGCACCCTGTTCAGGTCCGACCACATGCACAATACCTTGGTTTTTATTCATAAACGGAAAGTAAGCTTTTGCACCAAATTCACTAATATTGCTCGTCAACGTTTCAATCTGTAAACGTGCCACAGGGTCAGCAATCCCCGCCAAACCTTTATCCCAGCCATTGGTAGGCGTATTGTGATCAGCAGTGGCGACAATAGATGATATGCGCCATGGTTTACGGCCGGCCAGACGTAAGCCTTCAAATGCTTGCGGGCTGGTGACTTCATGCACCAGATGACGGTCAATGTAAATCAGCGCCGTGCCATTTTCTTCATGTACAACGTGAGAATCAAACAACTTATCGTATAGCGTTTTTGCCATTTTTTAACCTAAGGTTTCAACCTAAAAACTAATCTCTAAAATTACCAAACTGCAATGGAAAGTCCGTCACAGACTTTTTCACAAAAGCAATGGCATCTTGCAATAAGTCACGCTTTGCGCCATTCACACGCACCGTGTCACCTTGAATACTTGCCTGCACTTTTAAGCCAGAATCCTTAATCAACTTGCTAATACGTTTTGCTAAGTCACTATCAATACCATCTTTGATTTTGAGCTCTTGCTTGACTTTGTTGCCGCCCATTTTTTGGACATCTTTATGCTCAAGACGTTTTGTTGAATCAGGTTCTTTTTTCTCCATACCTGGCAGCAAAATATCCTTAATCTGATCCAGTTGAAAATCATTATCACCAAACAAGGTAATAATGCTGTCCTTCTCATTCAATTCAACCTTAGCTGAAGTGCCTTTAAAATCATAACGATTGGTGATTTGCTTACCTGCAGTATCAATCGCATTTTTCAACGCGACCATATCTACTTCAGATGAAATATCAAAACTTGGCATAATTTAATTCCCAATAAATCTATAAGCGAAGTCTATGCAAGGCATGAGCGCGAAGGCAGTACGATTAGTACGACGAGCGCGAAATAACGCCGCAGAGTAGAGCCGTCTTTACTCGAAGTGGCAAACGTAGTCTAGGGTTTCAGTCACTTCAATATCAAAGCTTGAGTTACCTGGCACAGTAAATTTCTCACCCTCACCATAAGTTTTCCATGAACCTTCGCCTTTTAAGCGCACTTTGCATGAACCAGCGTTGATTTCCATTAATTCTGGTGCTGCTGTATTGAATGTGAGTGAGCTAGGGAAAATAACGCCAATAGTGCTGCGCGTGCCGTTTGGCAACATTACTGTGTGACTTACACATTTACCATCGAAATAAATGTTTGCTTTTTTCTTAACACTTACATTGTCAAATTGTGCCATTTTCTGCTTTCATTAATAATCAAAATAGCATTATCGCAGAAAAGGCACGCCTAACCAATACAGCACTTGCAGATTACAGGGGTTTTAACGCACAAATGATAGCAGTTACTTATTGAAAATATTCCGCTCCAGCAAATGCTTTACCCTGTTGGTCTTTAGTTGACAATATTGCCGCACCATTAATTGGCCACTTAATGTCAAGTGCCTTATCATTCCATGCGACGCAACGCTCAAACTCAGGCGCGTAATAATCGGTTGTTTTATAGAGAAATTCCGCGGTTTTAGAAAGCACGACAAACCCATGCGCAAAGCCTTGTGGTATCCAAAGCTGTTTTTTATTTTCTGCCGATAATATCTCGCCTACCCATTGGCCAAAAGTGGGCGAGCTTTTACGAATATCCACAGCCACATCAAACACTACGCCTTGAACTACACGTACCAACTTACCTTGCGGCTGTTGTATTTGATAATGCATGCCACGCAACACATTTTCTGCAGATTTTGAATGATTGTCTTGTACGAACTTAACTTGCTTGCCGATTGCAGCCTCAAACTTTGTATGATTGAAGCTTTCAAAAAAGAAACCTCTGTCATCACCAAATACTTTAGGCTCAATCACAAGCACATCTTTAATAGCTGTTGGCGTCACTATCAAGGCTGCACTCCTTCTTTTAACATACGCAGCAAGTATTGCCCGTAGCCATTTTTAGCAAGCGGTTGTGCTAGTTTTTCCACCTGCTCGGCATTAATAAAACCTTTGCGATAAGCAATTTCTTCTGGGCAAGCCACTTTAAGACCCTGACGCTGCTCAATTGTTTGAATAAAGTTGCTCGCATCAATCATACTTTCATGTGTGCCTGTGTCTAACCATGCGTAGCCTCGACCCATAATTTCAACACTCAGCTGATTTCGCTCGAGATAAATACGATTCAAGTCGGTAATTTCCAGCTCACCCCTTGCTGAGGGCTTTAGATTGGCTGCAATCTCTGCGACTTGGTTGTCGTAGAAATATAAACCTGTCACCGCATAATTGCTTTTAGGCGCTAATGGCTTTTCTTCTAAGCTAGTTGCACGGCCATTGCTATCAAAATCCACTACTCCATAGCGTTCAGGATCTTGCACATGGTAAGCAAATACTGTTGCGCCTTGTTCACGCGTCATCGCTTGCTCAAGTTGCATATGTAAATCGTGACCATAAAAAATATTGTCACCAAGCACTAAGGCGCTTGGGTCGTTACCAATAAAGTCTTTACCAATAATAAATGCTTGCGCAAGGCCATCTGGGCTTGGTTGTACGGCGTACTCTAAATTCAAGCCCCAATCACTGCCATCGCCCAGTAGTTCACGAAAGCGAGGCGTATCTTGCGGTGTTGATATAATTAAGATGTCGCGTATACCTGCCAACATTAAAGTGCTTAGCGGATAATAAATCATCGGCTTGTCGTAGATTGGTAGTAGTTGTTTTGAAACCACTTTAGTCACAGGATACAACCTAGTACCAGAGCCACCTGCGAGAATAATACCTTTGCGTTTTGTCATTTTCTCTCTACTTTAATCTTTTAATTTTTACTACTGTTTATCTAAAATTTCAGCCAACAAACGAGTAACGCCACTCTGCCAATGTGGCAACAATAAGTCAAAAGTATTTTGTAATTTATTGTTATTTAAGCGAGAGTTTAATGGGCGTTTAGCTGGCGTTGGGAAAGCTGGCGTTGGTACTGCCTGAATTGCGTCAGCCCTAACTTTAATCTCAACACCTGTTTGACGCGCATATTCAATCACAAAACTTGCATACCCATGCCACGAGGATTCACCACTAGCCACTAGGTGATATAAACCACTGACTTCTGGGCTTATTAAGGCCTTGCGAATAGCGTGTGCGGTGACATCTGCTAGTAAATCAGCGCCTGTTGGTGCGCCAATTTGATCCTCTATAACTTTTAATGCATCTCGCTCTTGTGCAAGTTTCAGCATGGTTTTAGCAAAGTTTGCACCACGGGCTGCATACACCCAGCTAGTACGAAATATTAAATGCTTACAACCTGAAGCAACAATCGCATTTTCGCCTTGTAACTTTGTGGCGCCATAAACGCTCAACGGTGCAGTGGCGTCAGCTTCTAACCTTGGTGTTTCGCCACTGCCATCAAACACATAGTCTGTAGAGTAGTGTACAAGCCACGCACCTATGCGCTTCGCTTCATTAGCCAAAACAGCTGGTGCCAGCGCATTAACGGTTAGCGCCAAATCGGGTTCGCTTTCGGCTTTATCAACCGCCGTGTAAGCCGCAGCATTCACAATCACATCTGGCGCTATAGCCCGAATAGTTTGAGCTAGTCCTTCTAAATTTGTAAAGTCACCACAATAATTTGTGCTGCTTGCATCTAAAGCAATCAGTTCACCTAAAGGCGCTAAACTTCGCTGCAACTCCCACCCTACCTGACCATTTTTACCAAGCAAAAGAATTTTAATTGAATCCATATTCCACCTAAGTGATGCTGATTATTCTAACTAGTTGTTTCAAATTCCAATCAAACAATACCTGCCATAAACCGCTTAATTATCCTACAATATCAGCTAATTAGCCCATTATTTAATTGCACTTAACAACAACAGAGTGGAATTGCCTCACCTATTCGAGTGTTAAGAAGATACTTAGCATCTGTATAATTAAACTAAGTTTTATTAATTTTATTTCACATACTAGTTTGTGGTTTACACACGATTTTTTAGGGAGTTGTAAAATTAAGTTTGTAAGAAAAAATTTAACGGTGCTAATTTACCAAACACAATGCCTATTGACTAGCGCACTTTTTGCAAGCTCAAGCTATGCCTACTCGGCAGAAAACGCCATTGAAACTGGCAATATAGCAATTGCAAATAATAATAACGTGATTACGCAAGCCATTATAAAGCCTTTGGAAAAGGTAGCGGACAACTCATCCATCACTCATTCTATATCAACAAATGCTCAAGGTACCTCCACCAAAACCTATAAAATAAAGCCTGCCAACATTCCCTCTAAAGTACAAGTCAATAATCAAACAAGTACATCTAATATCAGCACAATGAATTGGGAGAAGGAGCTTAAATATACTGAGCCACCAAAATTAGGTGCGAAAAAATCAAATTCAAAGCCTAAATTAAAATAGGCGCGTTAAGCACTGATGCTTAAAACCGCATCGTTTAAATTACAACAATCTTGTTGAAAATTTAGCAACGCTGTCAGTATCATCCCATAATATTTAGATAAAATTCACCCCATCAGAAGTTCAACTTTTGCCAACCAAATTGGCTTAAGGCAGAAAAATCAAGAAATTCAGATACTTAATCAAATTATAGAAATAAATTAACAAAAGTTAACCTTAGCGGCATATTTTTTGCTTACCTCAATATATATACTGTTTACTTTATTCAGTCAGCAATTAATTTATGACGGCAAAAGGTCTATGATGAAATCTATTTTAAATCTTATTTTTTTCAAAAACACGCAACCCGCTTATCAAAGCTCAAGCTTTCAGCATGAAGCGCCTTCAAAACCTACGATTAAAGTCGAGCCACAATTTGCTATGCAGAATAATGTAGCATTGAAAGAAGACTACCAAGTGGCTGAAATTAGCTTTGATGAATTTAAAAGCGCCACATTGATAATTGAGCGCAGAAAATTACCACGCAAGCCAGGTGAAACAAGAAGTGCATACACCACCAAGCAATAATATTTTGCGAAAATACCAATAAAAAGTTTAATAGCAAAATTTAATAATAAGTTGAAAACCAAACAATAAAAAAGCCACTCAACTGAGTGGCTTTTTTATTTTTATGGTGCTGGCGTCAATCGAATAACCTCTGCAAGCCTTTATTAGCAAGGGCTTAGTATATTTAATCTAAAAGTTACCCCCAAAGTTACCCCAATTAATTTAAAGTATCTATTTTTATTTGCAGTTTTTACGCTCCCACTTATCTTTGAGCTTTGCCTCTTCTTTCGTCTGCCATTGCATATTACTTGGATCATCTTCCCCACCACATGCTAGTGGGTCAATGTGATCAATGATGTAATTAGGGCTGAGCCTTTGTTTTGCCAGTAGACGGGCATGGGTGAGTGTATTTGAACATTACTTTGGCTTTCTGACTGCGGTTCTGCTCAGCCTGTACATTTGAAAAAAATAATATACCCATCATTAAATAAGTTAGGTTTTTAATCATAATTATTTTTTATTCATTTAAAGCTGAATTAAGGTCATCTGATGCACTTGATGCATCTTCTTGTGCTGACTGTACATCCTGCGATGAGGTCTCAATGTCTGGCATTACTTCACGCCAGTTTTCAAATTGCAACCTATCTACATTATTCTGAAGGTCTTCAGAGGCGCTCTGCAAATCATTTAATCGGCTATCAAGTTCTTCAGAGCTCTCCTTGGCAGATTGTAGTTGCTCTTCTAATGAAGAAATTTGATCATTTTTCTCGTCAATATCTGATTGAAAATAAATACCGAATTTTTGGCAGCCTGAAAGACATAACATTGTTGTTATAGTTAATATTACTATTATTTTTTTATCCATAAATTGTCTTCCGACCACTCACAACAGAAGTGAGTCAAATCCAATAAACTTAAATTTATCTTTTTTTCTTGCTTTTGCGTGGCTCTGATTTCGGCAAATCAGTTTCTTGATTTTTTATACCTGAAGTGGAAGTTAACTCAGCTTGGGTAAAATTATAATCAATAGAAAATACAAGTTTTTTATCATCGCTGAGATTAACTGACAGCGCTTTTGAATCCCAAGTGCATGTTGGGGTGAAATTTTCTTCGTTATAGCTACATTTTTCAGCATTTCCATACCTTGATTTTAATCTATCGAAAGGTACGGCTTCATCAGGAACCCATCTTACCCAAATGAGAGCTAGCTTCTCATCCTTACCTAGGTCATCTTTTAATTTCCAATATTCAACCAAATTTTGCTGCTTAGCTTTTTCGTCATCTGAAAGTCCATCCACTTCAGGTGTACCTAAAACATCTAGATAACTCTTTTTATAAAAATTTGTTTGATCATAAAAGGCTAAATATAAAGTTCCAGACAATCCAGTCCCTGTTAACTTATAAAAGCCATCATCCCCTTTAACCCAAGCCGCTTTTACTTCTTCAAACCTTCCATTTGGGTAACTCTCTTTGATTAGCTTTAAAGACTTATATGGAGTGAAATCTTTGTAAATTTCTGCATTGCTAATGCTGTAACTTAGTAAAAATATAATTACTGATAAGAGAATCTTGCACATGCTTTTAGTAATTCATTAGATGTATATAAAATTAACATATAGCTTAAGTATTTTAAGGTGAATTTTTTACTTGGCTGATAATATAAATCATAACTTAATTACCAATAGCATGACAATAACCAAAAAAATTTAGAAAGGTTAATGGTAATTGTTTAAATACTGTTCATAAAAGCTTTATGCGCTTTCAATAACTCACGCGACTGCTTTACTAGCTTACTCATACCATGTTTAAAAGCATTTTGGCTTGATACCGCTTTACCTTGTATCGTTTTAGCCCCTGTCGAGCGTTTCCACGGCTGCCATTGCTTTATCTTTTCTGCTTGTTGTTTGCGTTGTTCCAATGTCCATTGCCTTGCTGCCATGATTCACCTCTAATAGTTCGTTGGGTTGGTTTACTGTTTTTCCTGCGTGCGCGTGTGAGTTACTCGGTAAACTGCCATTATTAATCTGTTGATTGCCGTTTGTGATATTGGCTTGCTTGGCAAAAACCACAGGCGGGTTCTTCATGGCGGCTAATACTTCAATAGTTCTAGCGCATTGGGCTTGCGCTTTGAGTGCTAGGCGCATATAAGTCTCTAGCTTAGTCAATGTGTCAGAATTGTTTGCACGCCTTGCCAGCGCATTAAAAACTGTATCTAAGCTAGTCACTTGAGAGCTAAGAGTTGCTTCAAGTGCTTTTAAATCACCCGCATTGATTTTATTTGCGTTTTCTTGCATCACCTCCACGGCTTCAGTTAAGTCAATCTCACCGATAATGCCTTTAGTAAAAACGCTTGCTGTCGCTGCATTAAGTAAAGTAGGCGAAAGTCCGATTTCTGCTAACTGTCTGTTTTCACTTTTTACTTTGTCATACTTAATTTTAAGTTGATTGCTATCACTAGCCTCTCCAGGTGTTTTCTTTATGGCTGCTTTGGGTTTAGTTGTCATTGTGTTACCTCACTTAAATAGTGTTGTTCAATAATTGGATGTGTATATGGTAAATCTATAAACTCACCGTTAATCGGTGTAGGCGAACTGCCATTTATAGGCTCTACCGCACCGTTAATCGGTGCTAGTGACTGCCTTGCTACACCGATAGTCGGTGCGGTGGTTTGTCTCATAGCACCGTTAATCGGTGTAAGGGCGTTAATTTTATCTAGCAGCTTAAATGGGGTGAGTTGGCATCGTTGATACTGTTTAGGCTCAATATCTAAATCATTGGTGACATCAAGCCCAAACCAGCCAATAGCAAACCACGCAGCGCGACTCATAGGCGGCATCATGCCTTGCCGTGTTTGTATCAATAAGCCACTTGCTTTTAACTCACGTAATGCACGACTAATAGTGTCGTTAGAAGTCCAGCCTAGTGGTTGCAAATACTTAGCGCAACATACTAGCTTGCCGTTATTGGTTTGGTTGTATTGCGCTGCTAAATCAATCAACAAAGCGCGGGCAGCATAACCTAAGCCCCTGTATTGCACGCTATGAATGACGGAATGAGGCAAGGCGGTAAACCGTCCCACATTGAGTTTACCCGCCTTTGCTAATTTTTGTTTTCCGTAGCTCGCACCCATCGCTTAATAGCTCGCTAATCGTGAGAGATAGCAATATAAGCCCCATAGTTCGATTAAACTTAGCGAGGCTATATCAGCATCTAGGTTCAAGTAAGAAAATCGCGCTATTAGCGTTTGTAAGCGATCTAACCAGTTATTATTCATGGTTAAGCCTCGCTATCAATAGGTTGTTTTTGCGTGAGTACATAACGCCCTATTCGGTGCTTAATGCCATGCTCGCTAGTCCAGCTATCCCATACGGTGTTAATCAGATAGCCTGCTTGCCTTAATTCTTTAATGCGCGCAGGTGGGTAGTAAATATCTAAATTAATTTGCGCTTGCTTAGTGGTAATGCTCACTTTTTCAAGCAACCAATCTAGTAGTTTTAAGCGTTGATTATATGAGCTATTATCGTTAAAATTTGGTTTAGTTGTTTTGGTTTGGGGGTTGGTCGTTGGAGCGGCTAACCCTATGTTTTGGGTGTTCTCATTGTTTACCATGATTACACCGCCTTTGCTGCAAGGGCAGCTCGCACTAAGCCAACATTCCACGCGGTACACCGTTCACTTAGCTTGCTTGGTTTGGGTATCGTGCCAATTTTCACGCCACGCCAAATAGTCGCACTTGATACACCGTACAGGGCTTTCATGACGGGTAATCTGATATATGCGCTATTGGGCATAGAATCAAAATTTGCTATTGCGGGTGATAGGTTTTGAGTTAATTCTTTTTTGAGTTGTTGCATAAGTATATTCTCCATTTAGCAAGGCATCATTGCGTTGCTAGTTGTGAATTTTATGCATCAAAATAACTGTGTATAGCTGGAAGAGTTGGGTTAGTTAGCTGGAGCAATAGGTGGGTAAGTTCACCTCAGACCTTATCTAGCAAGGCCGCAAAGGGTGGGTAAGTTTTTTATAAAAATTATTCACTTTTAGGCGCACCACCAGTTTTATTCCAATTTGCTACTGTAGAAATTCTTACCTTTGCTTCATTTGGTAGTTCGTTATTAGAATATTTATTATCCAACCACTCTTTAATTTTATTTTTGGGTGACGTTTTAATGTTCTGCATATTAGATACAGCCTGCCATGCCATGTAAGCTATATGAAGCTCTCTAGGATATTTAGAATCATTGACATCAAACATTTCTTTTTCACTTGCAGCTTGTAAAGTAGCCAATGCTTTCATTTCGTCAGGAATATCGATATTGTTTTCTAAAGCCCATTTAGCAAACTTTGAAATATTCAATTCACAAAATGCTATGCCATTCATAGTAAGAGTTTTTGGACTATTATCAATTACACTATAATTTGCTTTGATAATATCTAACATATCATCAAATGCTTTGCCTTCATGATTAACATACTCACCACCTGCCATCCAATCACTACCATCTCGTCTTACTTCATCAGGGTCTATGTTTAAAGTTAAAGCTACAACTTTCCAAACCTCTGTATTGGGTATTAATTTCCATTTTGTCCAATTTGGTTTTCTGCTACTCATAAAACGCCCCTCACGCCCCTATATTAAGAAACCACACCTGCTAGGCTAGGGTTGCCTAGTGTTCACCCCAGTTAATTAGGCTGGGGCTAGGTGTGGCTAAACTAATGATTAGTTATTAGCGCTACCATGCGCTAATAAACCTAATATAAAACCACAGTAATATCCAAAACCTGTATTTGGTCTACCTATAATTTGTATGTCACTTAAAAACGAAATACCAAAAAGTGAAAGAAACCAAGAAAGCAAATTCACACTTACAGAGAGTATAAATATTAGCCCATGCCATAATCCTGAAAAGAAGCCAAACAGATCACCTACTGCATCAGGTGAGAAATGAGTTGCACATCCAGTTAGTAATAAACAAATGAATAAAAATTTATATTTCGATATATGTCTATACATAAATATCACATCTTCTTTAACAAAATCACTTTTGCACCTGCTTTTAATTCATCTAAATAATCAGCCCATTGCTGCATCATAACTTTTCGTTGCTCTAAAAACTTAGTACGGTTATACGCGCCACCCAATGCGTCAGGTACGCTGTGTGCTAATTGATGTTCAATAATAGCGGGATCTATGTTTAGCCGCTCATGTAGTATTGTCCTAGCCATTGCCCTAAAGCCATGCGCTGTAATATCTTTTTGAGTATCGTAACCCATACGCTGTAATGCAGCATTAATCGCAGCTTCACTCATTGCTTTTTTGGGGTCACGCCCACCTTGAAAAACATATTCACCATAACCACTCACTGCGTGCATATCATTTAAAATTTTAATGGCTTGGCTTGATAGCGGTACGATATGCTGTGTTTTAGTTTTGGTTACAAAATAGCTCCACTCACCTGCATCTAAGTTTAAATCTACCCACTTAGCGCGTCTTAACTCGCTAGGGCGCGTAAATACTAATGGCGAAAGGCGTAATGCACACTCCACGGTAAACGTGCCTTTAAAAGCGTCTATCGCTCTTAAAAGCTCGGCTACTTCTTTAGGCTCGGTAAATGATGCCATGTGCTTAACTGCTGGCGAAGGTAAAGCCCCTCTTAAATCTGCTGTCACATCTCTAATAGCTTTACCAGTTTGCACGGCATATCTAAACACTTGCCCAACCGATTGCAAGGCTCTGTGAGCTGTTTCTAGTTTACTTTGACTTTGTGGGCGTTTCACCACTTCTAACACTTCGGGCGCGGTTATATCCGCTATGGGCTTATTACCTAACCACGGGAATATATAAAGCTCTAAACGCCTTACCGTTCGTTCTTTATGTGACTCTGATTTATTTATAAAATATGACGCTGCCCATTCAAGTGCGATCAACTCAAAACTATTCGCTTGATTTGAATAAACACTTTGCTTTTGTGACTTTTTAACCTCACTTGGATCAACGGATGGAATTTGCGCTAATAGTTTTCTAGCATCGTCACGCCTCTGTCTAGCGTCTGCTAATGAAACATCGGGGAACGTGCCAAGTGACAAAAGTTTTTCTTTACCCTCATAGCGATATTTGAAACGCCACCACTTACCCCCAGTTGGGGTAACTTGCATAAACAAGCCCGCCTCGTCATATAGCTTGAAAGCCTTATCTGTAGGCTTTACGTTCTTAATTGCGGTGACTGAAAGTGCCATATTGGGGTAACTCCATTTTTGCTAAGTGCTGTTACCCCATAAGTTACCCCAGTTAATTGGGGTATGTCAAGATACGCTATGCAACGACAATAGGCGTAAAAAAAGCCTAGAAGGTTGAATTTACTCGGCTTTTGATACTTTATGACACATCTTAAAACACTAAAATGGTGGAGCTGGCGGGAATCGAACCCGCGTCCGCAAATCCTCCACAGACAGTTCTACATACTTAGCCTTGTTGTTTAATTTAACGTGCAACACACCAACAGACAAGCAGTTTGCACGCGAGCTACCTTAAGGTTAATGCAGTGCTAAGTAACCCAACACAACACGTATCCCGTGTATATGACACTACGTATG